>JBMNTT010000010.1:0-68711 GCA_050945875.1 Christensenellales bacterium | reverse complement strand
CTACCGTCTCGACATGCCCGGTGTGCCCAAACATGTCCACCGGCTGGGCGTAGTTCACCCGGTATCCCAGCTCGCCGAGCAGTTTGCAGTCCCGCGCCAGGGTGCCCGGGCTGCAGGAGACATAGACGATGCGCGCCGGGGCGGCCTGGGCGATGGCGGTCAGCAGGCTGGCCTCGCAGCCCTTTCTCGGCGGATCGACCACCACCACGTCGGGCCGAATCCCCTGGGCCAGCAGCTGGGGAAAGATATCCTCGCAGGCGCCGACGTGGAACTGCGCGTTGGCGATCCCGTTGCGCCGGGCGTTTTCCCGGGCATTCTCCACCGCCGGGGCGACGATCTCCACCCCATAGACCTGGGCCGCGCGCCGAGCCAGCATCAGGGAGATGGTGCCCACGCCGCAGTAAGCGTCAAAAACCACCTCGCGGCCGGTCAGCTCCGCCGCCCGCAGCGCCTGACCGTAGAGCACCTGGGTCTGCCCGGGGTTGACCTGGAAAAAAGCGTTGGGCGCGATGGAGAAGGACAGCCCGTCGATGCGGTCGCAGATGACGTCCGCGCCCCAACGGGTGATATTGCGACGACCCAGCACGACATTGGTGGGCTCCGGATGCACATTCTGGATGACGCTGGTCAGGCCGGTCACCGCCTGGCGCAAGCCCGCCAGCAGGCCCTCAAAGCCCGGCAGCGGCGACGGGGTCCGGGTGACCAGCACCACCATCACCTGCCCGGTCTGCGCGCCCACGCGCACCATCAGGTGGCGCAGCTCGCCGCGGCGGGTGCGCTCGTCATACACCGCCGGGCGCTCCCGATCCAGATAAGCCTGCACCGCGCCCAGCGCCGCCGCGCCCGCCGGGTGCAGCACCGGGCAATCGGCCAGGGGGATCAGCCGGTGGCTGCGCAGGGCGTAGAACCCCACCGCCGGACCCTGATCCAACAACCCGATCGGGAACTGTCCCTTGTTGCGAAAGCGCCAGGGCTCATCCATGCCCAGGCAGGGCAACACCGGCGCGTCGATTCCGCCGATGCGCGCCAGGGCGTCGGCCACCTGTTGGCGCTTGGCTTCCAGCTGAGCGGGATAGTCCAAGTGCATCAGCTGGCAGCCGCCGCAGGCCGGGTAGGCCGCGCAGGTCGGCGTCACCCGCTGCGCCGACGGCTCCAGCACCTCCAGCAGCTTGCCCACCGCGTAGCGCTGGGCAAGCTTGATGATCTGCACCCGCACCCGCTCGCCGGGCAGCGCGCCTTCCACAAAGACCGCCATGCCCGTATCGCACCGGCCGATTCCCTGTCCCTCGCTGCCCAGGGATTGGATCGTAACGTCCAACTGCTCGTTCTTCTGCATCGGTATCCCCCGCTCCTATCTTCGATTCATTGTACCACACCTCGGGGCGCAAAAACAGCGGGGCCGGACGGCCCCGCTGGATGCGGCGAAATCACGCCAGCAGCGTGTTGGACATGGTGTAGAGGCGGTAGTAGACGCCCTTGAGGGCCATCAGCTCCTCGTGGCTGCCCTTCTCGGCGATGCCGTCCTCGGTGAGCACCAGGATCACCGAGGCGTTGCGGATGGTGGACAGGCGGTGCGCAATGGTCAAGGTGGTCCGACCCCTGGCCAATTTTTCCAGGGACTGCTGGACGATGTGCTCGCTCTCATTGTCCAGGGCGCTGGTGGCCTCGTCCAGGATCAGGATGGGCGGGTTTTTCAGGAAAACCCGGGCGATGGAGATTCGCTGTTTCTGGCCGCCTGAGAGCTTAACGCCCCGCTCGCCCACATAGGTGTCATACCCCTCGGAGAGCTGGGAGATGAACTCATGGGCGCCGGCCTGCTTGGCCGCGGCGACGACCTCCTCCCGGGTTGCCCCAGGCTTGCCATAGGCGATGTTCTCCTCCACCGAGCCGGAGAAGAGGTACACATCCTGCTGGACCATGCCAATCTGGGTGCGCAGGGACTGCAGGGTGACGTCCCGCACGTCCTGCCCGTCGATGAGGATACGCCCGCCGGTCACGTCATAAAACCGGGGGATCAGGTTACACAGGGTGGTCTTGCCGCCGCCCGAGGGGCCGACCAAGGCAACGTTTTGTCCGGCGGAAATGTGCAGGTCGATGTGGTTGAGCACATCCGCCTTGTCCAGTATGTAGGAGAAGGAGACGTCCTCAAAGCGAATCTCCCCGGTGACATGGCTCAGGGGTTGGGCGTTGGGCGCATCCTGAATCTCAATGGGCGCGTCCATAACCTCGGCGAAGCGCTCGATGCCGGTCATGCCCCGCTGGAACTGCTCGGTGAACTCGACAATGCGCCGCACCGAGGCCAAAAGCGTGGTCACGTAGAGCAGGTAGGCCATCAGGTCAGCGGGCGAAACCTGGCCGTTAATCATGAACAGCGCGCCGGCCACCACCACCGCGATGTACATGATGCCGTCAAACAGGCGCGTGGTGCTCTGGAAGCCCGCCATGTAGGTGTACATCTCGCGCTTGATATCCAGGAAGCGCTGATTGCCATCGGAGAATTTCCCGCGCTCGATGTCCTCGTTGGCGAAGGATTTGACCACCCGCACGCCCAGCAAGCTATCCTCCACCTGAGCGTTGATCTCGCCCACCTGCACGCGGCTCTTTTTGAAGGCCACGCGCATGCGCCGGTTGAAGTACATCGCGCACACCAGCATCAGCGGAACGATCGAGAAGATGATCAAGGTCAGCCAGATGTTGATGCCCGCCAGGATCGCAAAGGAGGCGACGATCTTGACCCCTGCGATGAAGAACTCCTCCGGGCCGTGATGAGCGAACTCGGTCACGTCGAACAGGTCGCTGGTGATGCGCGCCATGAGCTGGCCGATTTTGGTGTTGTCATAGTAGGCATAGGGTAGTTTCTGCAGGTGATCAAAGAGGTCCTTGCGCATATCGGTCTCGATGCGCGCGCCCATCACGTGGCCGATGGAGGCCATGTAGTAGTTGGCGGCGGTGTCGATGACCCGCAGCACCAGGTACATCAGCCCCACCCGCAGGATGACCCCCACGGTCAGGGCGGCCATGTCGTTCATGCCCTTGTCGGTGATGAACCGGACAATCAGGGGAAAGACCAGCTCACAGATCGTCGTCAGCGTGGCGCAGAACAGGTCCAGCGCCAGGATTCCGCGATACTTCTTGAAATAGGGCAGAAAGCGCCGCATCAGGGAAAAGTTCTTGTGCTTAGCCGCGGGCTGTCGCGTTTGCATGGGCTCCACTCCTCTGTTTTCTGTTCAAGATGAAACAAAGCAAGGGCAAACCCCCGCAGGCATTTGCCCTTGCCGAAATCCGGGTTATTTCTCCACCAGCTGGCCGGTCGTGCGGGCCAGGTCCAGCAGCGGGTCGTGCTTCTTGGGGCAGGCCTGGGCGACCTGGATGTCCAGCTCATAGATCTGGCCGCGCTTGGTGCCCACGCACAGGTTGGTCTTGCCCTGGGCCAACAGCTCCACCGCCCGCTGAGCCAGGCACGCGGCGATGGCCAGGTCGTTAACCGTGGGCAGGCCGCCGCGCTGGGTATGGCCGAAGGCCCCGCCGCGCACGTCCAGACCGGTGTAGGCGGTGATGACCTGCACAAACTCCTTGATGGTGGCCTTCTGCTCCCGACCGCGCATGAACTCGCCCGCCGGGCCGAGCACCGCATCGTTGATGATCCTAGGCTCCATCATGCCCTCGGAGATCACCGCCACGGCGGTGTTGCGGCCGTTGTGCTCCCAGCAATGCTTCAGTCGGGCGGCCAGCTTAACCAGGTCCAGCCCGCCCTCGGGCACCACGATAGCCTCCGCCCCCAGGGCGATGCCCGCCCGCAGGGCGATGGCGCCACAGTCACGACCCATGACCTCCGAGAGCATCACCCGGTCGTGGGAGTAGGCGGTATCCCGCACCGCACGCAGCATGCCCAGCGCCTGGTTGCAGGCGGTGTCAAAGCCGATGGCGGTCTCGGTGTAAGCGATGTCGTTGTCGATGGTGCCGGGCAGGCCGATGACCTTCAGCCCCATCTCGCTCAGCAGCGTCGCGCCGGCCAAGGTGCCGTCGCCGCCGATGGCCACCAGGCCCTCAATGCCCATCCGCTGGGCGTTGGCCACAGCCTGGGCCCGGCCCTCGGGGGTCTTCATCTCCACGCAGCGGGCGCTCTTGAGGATGGTGCCGCCGGTGTCGCCCACACCGTCGACCATCTCATCGGTCAGCAGCTTGAACGCGCCGCTGATCAGACCGGAGTAGCCGCGCATCACGCCATAGACCTCCATGCCCTGCTCATGTCCGCCCTTGACCACCGCGCGGATCATGGCGTTCATGCCCGGGGCGTCGCCCCCGCTGGTCAAAACCGCAATCTTTTTCATCTGTACATACTCCCCTATCTGTCGGGCCGAAGCCCCTGTGTTAGCGCTTACAGGATCGGCGCGAGGCGACCCCCGCCCCTAGCAGCTGTCAGTACCCCTTTTCCATCAGCTGCTCGCGGGCGTCGGCGGCCTCGGCCTGCGGCGCCAGGATTTCATAATAGTTGTCCTTGTCCTCCCGGTTTTTGTAAACCGGCCGGGCTTTGATCAAAAAGCCCTCGCTCTGCAGATAGGCAACGATCTCGTCGGCCGCTTTGCGGCTGGCCGCCATGTAAATCACCTTCCACATATGCGCTCTTCCTCCAGCTCCGGCGCCTACCGCCGGTCGTCAAGTTCCCGCCCGGCCGGGACGCTCCCGCGCGGCCCCAGCCGGAACAGCGTTCATTATACCATAAAACCGATTGCTCGAAAAGACGCCGATCAGCGCAGTTTGACATTTTCCACGCCCAGGCGTACCTGCAGCTCCTCGATCAGGGTGTCGGAGGGGGTGATCCACCAGCGGCCGTCAACCTTGAAGGACTGATTGACGTCCGCGCAGTATACCACGATCGGCGTATCCCCAGGGTACATCTCCAGCAGCGATTTGACCTTCTCAAAGGCTCGCACCCCATCCTGGGCGTAGCGCAGAAAGAGCTTGCCCTTGGGGGCGGCGGGTCCATCCGCCGCATGCGGCGCGCCGCCGGGCTCGCCCCTCGCCGGCTCCGCCGGTTCGCAATCCGCCCGCGCGTTTGCCGGAACCCTGCGCCGGGGTGCCGAGCCCGCCTCCAGGGGCAGAACCTCCTCCGCCACGACCTTGGGGGCCTCGTCCTCGCGCACGCTCAGCCGACCCCGGATGCGCACCAGGGAGGCCTCCTCCAGCAGGGCGCGGCTCTGGCTGAAGATGCGGGGGAAGACGATGACCTCGACCTGGCCGTAGAGGTCCTCCACGTCCACGAAGGCCATCAGGGTGTTGCTCTTGGTGGTCTTGGTCTTGCGGTGGGCGATCATACCGCCCAGCTCGATCTTGTCCCCGTCGCGCAGTCCCCCGGGAACCTCCTCCTCGGCGGCCTGGGCGATCATCAGGGTGTTGGCCGGCAGCTGCTCGAGCAGGTCCCGCACCACGTCCAGGGGATGCCCGCTGATGTACACGCCGGTCATCTCCCGCTCCATGGCCAGCAGCACATCCGGCGGGAACTCGGGCAGCTGCTTGAGCTTGACCAGCTGCTGCTGGGCCTTCTCGGCCTCCCCGCCCAGCTCGAACAGGGACACCTGCCCGGCGACATTGCGCTTCTTGTCCTGGGCGATGGAGTCCATGGCCTGCTCCACGGCCCCCAGCAGGGTCTGCCGGGTCTCCCCCAGGCTGTCGAAGGCCCCGGCCTTGACCAGGCTCTCCACCACCCGGCGGTTGACCTGCTCCAGGTTGATGCGCCGGAAGAACTCAAAAAAGTCGGTGAAGGGCTGATCCCCCCGGGCCTGCACGATGGCCTCCACCGCCTGCACGCCCGCGTTTTTCACCGCGCCCATGCCAAAGCGGATGGTCCGGCCCTCGGCGGTGAAGCGCACCTGGCTGCGGTTGATGTCCGGCGGCAGCACGTCGATGTCGTGCTTCTTGCAGTACTGGATGTAGCCGGCGATCTTGGCCGAGTCGCCCATCATCGAGTTCATGGTCGCGGCCATGAACTCCACCGGGTAGTGGTATTTCAGGTAGGCGGTCTGGTAGGCGACCACGCCGTAGGCAGCGGCGTGGGACTTGTTGAAGGCGTAGGAGGCGAAGTCGATCATCTGATCGAAGATTTGGTCCGCCAGCTTGGCGTCGATCCCATTGCGCACCGCGCCGGGCACCACGATCTGCCCGTCCTCCACCAGGCCGTTGACGAAATACGCCCGCTCCTGGTTCATCACCGCGGCCTTCTTCTTGGCCATAGCCCGGCGCACCAGGTCGCTGCGGCCCATGGAGTAGCCCGCCATGTCCCGCACGATCTGCATGACCTGCTCCTGGTAGACCATACAGCCGTAGGTGACCGAGAGGATGCTCTCCAGGATGGGATGGGCGTAGGTCACCCGCTCGGGGTGCTTTTTTCCCTCCACATACCGGGGGATGGCGTCCATGGGGCCGGGCCGATACAGGCTGATACCGGCGATGATATCCTCAAAGCAGCTGGGCTGCAGCTCCTTGAGGAACTGTCGCATGCCCCCGGACTCGAGCTGAAAGACCCCGTCGGTCTCGGCCCGGGAGATCATGGCATAGACCTCCGGATCGTCCATGTCGATGTGATCGATGTCCAGCTCCACCCCATGATTCTGCTTGATGAAGGCCAATGCGTCCCGGATGACCGTCAGGGTGCGCAGGCCCAAAAAGTCCATCTTCAGCAGGCCCAGCTCCTCGATGGTGGTCATGGGGAACTGGGTGGTCACCGCCTCATCGTTCTTCTGCAGGGGCACATACTCCATCACCGGGCGCTTGCTGATGACCACGCCCGCCGCGTGGGTGGATGCGTGCCGGGGCAGACCCTCCAGGCGCTTGCCGATCTCGATCAGGTGCGCCACCTGCTCATCGTCCTCGATGAGGGTGCGCAGCTCGCCGTTGACCGCCAGGGCCTTGTCGATGGTCATGTTCAGCTCCATGGGGATCATCTTGGCGACCCGATCCACATCGCCGTAAGGGATCGCCAGCGCCCGGCCCACGTCCCGGATGACCGCCCGGGCCGCCATGGTGCCGAAGGTAATGATCTGGGTCACCCGGTCGGCGCCGTACTTGCCGATGACATAGTCAATGACCTCGCCCCGCCGCTCGTAGCAGAAGTCGATGTCGATATCGGGCATGCTGATGCGCTCCGGGTTGAGGAAGCGCTCAAAGAGCAGCTGGTACTTGAGCGGGTCGATGTTGGTGATGTGCAGCAGGTAGGCCACGATGCTGCCCGCGGCGCTGCCCCGGCCCGGGCCGACCACGATGCCCTGCTCCCGAGCGAAGCGGATGAAATCCCACACGATCAGAAAGTAATCCACATACCCCATCTGCCGGATGACGCCCAGCTCGTAGTCCATGCGCTCGAGCACCGCGCTGTCCGCCTCGGGATAGCGCTCGGCCAGGCCCTGCCGGCACAGGTGGAGCAGATAATCGTAGGGATCCCCCTCAACCTGGAACTCAGGCAGATGCAGCTTGCCGAATTCCATCTCCACTTGGCAGCGCTCGGCGATGCGCACGGTGTTGGCCGCCGCCTCGGGAATCTGGGGAAAGAGCGCGGCCATCTGCTCGGGGCTCTTGAGGTAGAACTCCTCGGTCTGCATGCGCATGCGGTTCTCGTCCTGCATGGTCTTGCCGGTCTGGATGCACAGCAGCACCTCGTGGGCCGCGGCGTCCTGCTGCTCGACGTAGTGCACGTCGTTGGTGACCACCAGGGGAATGCCGGTCTTGTTGGACAGCTGGATCAGAAGCGGGTTGACCTGCCGCTGCTCCGCCAGGCCGTGGTCCTGCAGCTCGAGGAAGAAGTTGCCCTCGCCGAAGATGTCCCGCAGGCGCAGGGCCATCTCCTCGGCGTCCTGCAGCCTGCCCTGCAGCAGCAGTTGGGGGATGTCGCCGGCGATGCAGGCCGATAGGCCGATCAGCCCCTCGGCGTACTGGGCGAGCAGCTCATAATCGATGCGGGGCTTATAATAGAAGCCCTCCAGGAAGCCGAAGCTGGACAGCTTGATCAGGTTGTGGTAGCCGGTCTCGTTTTCCGCCAGCAGCACCAGGTGGGCGTACTCCTTGTCCTGGCTGGTCTTGGAAAAGCGCGAGCCCGGGGCCACATAGACCTCGCAGCCCAGGATGGGGTGCAGCCCCCGCTCCTTGGCCTGCTTGTAGAAATCCACCACGCCGTAGAGCACGCCGTGGTCGGTGATCGCAATGTGCTCCATGCCCTGGGCTTTGCAGGCGTCGAGCATCCGATCGATGCGGCCCGCGCCGTCAAGCAGGCTGTACATGGTATGCACGTGCAGGTGGGCAAAGCTCATGGCATGTCCTCCTTTTCGATGAGATCAGCGGGCAGGCGCGGCCATCGCGGGCCGCGCCGCCGACGAATCAGTACCGGGGAAAACCATCCTCGATCATTTTGGCCATGGTGCTCACAGCCTTGCCCTCATCAGGGCCGTCGGCCGACAGGTGCACCCGATCCCCCTCGCTCACGCCCAGGGAGATCATCCCCATCAGGCTCTTGCAGTTGACCCGTTTGTTGCCCATGATCACCATGATCTGCGAAGAAAAGGTACTGGCGGTGTTGACCAGCCGCGTCGCCGCCTGGGGCTGTACGCAGCCCTTACCAATCGTGATTTCCCTAGATGTCATGGTTGCTCCTCCTTCGCTTCTCGCAGCTGCTGCGCCATCTTCTCCAGTTTGCGCATGCGGTGGTTGACGCCGCTCTTGCCCACCGGGGGGGACAGGAGACCGCCCAGCTCTGTGAGGGAGACCTCGGGGTTTTCCAAGCGCGCCCGGGCGATCTCCTCCAAGGCCTCGGGCAGGTGATCCAAGCCCACCTTCTCCTGAAGATAGCGAATGCTGGCTAATTGACGGCCCGCCGCATCGACGGTCTTGTTGAGGTTGGCGTTCTCGCAGTTGACCGTGCGGTTGACCTGGTTGCGGACATCCTTGACCACGCGGATGTTCTCAAAGTCCAGTCGGGCGTTGTTGGCCCCCGCCAGGCTGAGGAACATCGCGATGTTCTCCGCCTCTTTCAAGTATACCACATCATGACCTTTTCGCTGAATGGTTTTTGCCTTGATGCCGATTTTCGCAAAGGATTTCTGGATTTGGAAGGCCAGCTGATCGTCCCCGGCGACAAACTCCAGATGGTAGGCCTTGGCCGGATCCGCCAGGGAACCCGCCCCCAGAAAGACGCCCCGCAGGTAGGCCCGCTGACAGCACTCCTTGCTGATCACCCGGGCGGGGGCCACCTGGTGCAGGGCGATCCGGCCCTCCTGCCGGGTGAAGGCGCCGGTGTCCTGGAGCATCCGGTCGGTGGCCTCCCCGGGCGGGGCCGCCAGGGCGTAACGGTTGCGCTGGGCCAGCTTGCTGCCCTGGGACACCATCACCTCCGCCTTGACGCCGTAGAGCTCCTTGAGGATCAGATAGGCCCGCCGGGCCACCGCAGCGCGCTCCGTGTGCAGCCGCAGCGATAGGCCCGAGCCCGACAGCCCCACGCCGCCGCAGGCATGCACCAACCCGGCCAGCTCCGCCAAGCGGCAGCAGCGCTTGGTGCACACCACGTGCGCCAGTTCATCCTTGACCATGGCCGAGAAGGAGCGCGCGTCCCCGGAGACCTGCTTTTGCCTCATAGCCCGTTCAGCTCCTCCCAAAGGCCCAGATACCGCCAATCCCGATCCGCCCGCTGGCGGTAGATCCGCTCGATGACCTCCTGCAGGGCCTCGGGGTTGTGGCGCACCGCGCCGGCCGTCAGCCGCACCAAGGGAACCTCCAGGATGGTGATGCCCTTGCGCTCGAGCCGCTCCCGATCGATCTGAACCGGCTCGGCGCCGTCCTCCCGGTAGCGGGAGAGCACCGCCTCGGGCACCCCGTCCATATCCCGATTGGCCACGATGACATCCACCATGCGTCCCTGGCCGTGCTTGGTGATGGCATGCACATGGTCGGCCAGGGTGTAGCCGTCAGTCTCGCCGGGCTGGGTCATGATGTTGCCCACATACACCCGCAGAGCCTTGGAGGCCCCGATGGCCTCCGCCACGCCCTTGACCAGCAGGTTGGGGATAATGCTGGTGTACAGGCTGCCCGGCCCCATGACGATCAGGTCGGCCTCGGCGATGGCCTGGAGTACCTCGGGCAGGGGTTTGGCGTCCTCTGGGGTGATGAAAGTACGGTAGATCTGGCTGTCCTTCTCCAGCTTCATCTTGGGGATAGCCGACTCGCCCGAGACCACCGTGCCGTCGCGCAGCTGGGCGTGCAGCACGATGTTGGACAGCGACACGGGCAGCACCCGCCCGGTCACGGCCAGCACCTCGCTCAGGTTGGTCACGGCCTCCATGAAGCCGCCGTCGTTCATGTCGCTCAGGGCGGCGATGAGCAGATTGCCCAGGCTCTGCCCGGACAGATCGCCGTCCTTGAAGCGGTACTGCATCAGTTTGTCCATGACCGGCTCGGCGTCGGCCAGGGCCATGATGCAGTTTCGGATATCCCCGGGGGGGATGACGCCCATCTCCTTGCGCAGTCGGCCGGAGCTGCCCCCGTCGTCGGCCACGGTGACCACGGCGGTGATGTTCTCGGTAAAGCCCTTCAGGCCCCGCAGCAGGGCGCTCAGCCCGGTTCCCCCGCCGATGGCCACCACCTTGGGCCCCCGCTGGCGGCGGGTCTTATCCAGCAGATGCTGCATGCTGCGGTGGCGGATCAGGGTGAAGACCGAGATCACCGCGCTGAAGATCATCATCAGGATGCCCACCACGAAGAGCACCTGGCGGCTGCGGTAGTAGGCGAACCGATTGGTCACCCAAACAAACAGCAGGCCCGCCACAAAGCAGAGCACCCAGAACAGCAGGGACACCGGCAGATTCCAGCCGCCGCGCCGCTGGGGTTTGGCCATGGGTCATCCCTCCTTGTAGCGCTTCATCTCATGATCGATGTCACGGTGCTCCAGGGTGGTGCGCAGACCCAACTGCTGCAGCCGGGTGAAGAGCGCCTCGGCCATGGCCACCGAGCGATGCATGCCCCCGGTGCAGCCGATAGCCACCACCAGCTGATTCTTGCCCTCGTTCTTGTAGCCGGGCAGCAGGGTGGTGATCATGGTGATCAACTGCTCCAAAAAGGTGCGGCTTATCTCATGGCTGAACACATAGTCGCTGACCTCAGGCTCCAGCCCGGGCTTCTGCTTGAGGGACTGTACGTAGAACGGGTTGGGGATGAAGCGCATGTCGAAGACCATGTCCGCGTCCAGGGGAATCCCCCGCTTGAACCCGAAGGACAGGACGCTGACGAGCACCTCGCCGCTCTGCTCGGTGGCGCCGAAGAGCTTTTGGATGGTGGCGGCCAGCTTTTTGGGGGTCATGGTTCCGGTGTTGATGACCTGCTGGGCATTGACGCGCATGTAGTCCAGCTGATCCCGCTCCTGGGCGATGCACTCGGGCAGGGAGCGATTGCCTCCGGCCAGGGGGTGGGCCCGGCGGGTCTCCTTGTAGCGCTTGATCAGCACGTCGTCCGGCGCCTCCAGGTAGAGCACCTCGTAGCTGTAGCCGTTGTCCTTCAGCTCGCACAGGGCGTTAAAGGCGTCCTGGAAGAACGCGCCGCCCCGGATATCCACCACCACCGCGACCTTGTCCATGCCGCCGTTCTTCTTGCACATGGCGGCGAAACTGGGCAGCAGGGAGGGCGGGATGTTGTCCACGCAGAAATAGCCCAAATCCTCCAGGCACCGCAGGGTTTGGCTCTTGCCCGCGCCCGACAGGCCGGTGACGATGATAAACCGCATCTTTCGTTTTTCTCCTTTTATCTCACACTTCGCCGACGATGCGCACCTCGGGGGTCAGCCACACCCCGCTGTTCTCGTGCACCCGCTGGCGGATCAACGCGATGAGCCGCTCAATATCCTGGGCGGTGCCGCCCTGGTCGTTGACCACGAAGCCCGCGTGCAGGGTGGAGACCGACGCTCCGCCCACCCGCAGACCCATCAGCCCGGCCTGCTGGATCAGCGCCCCGGCAAAATGGCCCTCGGGTCGCTTGAAGGTGCTGCCCGCGCTGGGCAGGGTCAGGGGCTGCTTCTCCCGGCGGCGGCGCTGATACTCGGCCATGTCCGCGGCGATGGCCTCCCGGTCGCCGGGGGTCAGGCGCAGCCGCGCCGACAGAATAAACAGCCCCCGGCGCATAAACACGCTCCTGCGGTAGCCGAGTTCCAGCTCCGCCCCGGAGAGAACCGCCGGCTCAAGCCCCTCATCCAGCGCCTGGACCGATTCGACCACGTCGGCCATCTGCCCGCCGTAGGCCCCGGCGTTCATCACCAGCGCGCCCCCCAGGCAACCCGGGATGCCCGCGGCGAAAGCCAGCCCGGCCAGGCTGTGATCCCGCGCCAGGCGGGATAGGGCGCTGAGCATGCAGCCCGCCCCGGCGGTGATGACCTCCCCGGCGACATTCATCTGGCTCAGCCCCGGGCCGCACTGGATGACCACGCCCCGGATGCCGCCGTCGCGCACCAGCAGGTTGCTGCCGTTGCCCATCATCAGCGCGGGCACCCCCTCCCGGCGGCACAGGGCCAACAGCCCAGCCAGCTGCCCGGCATCCTCCACCTGGGCCAAAAAGTCCGCGGGCCCACCCACCTTGAAGGTGGTGTGGGCGGCCATGGGCTCGCCGCGCAGATAGATCAATCCGGGCAGCTCCCGGCGCAGCAACCCCTCGAAGCGCTCCAAAGCGTTGTCGGTCATCAGGTCCAATCCCCCACTTTCTATCCACCAGTTTACACGATTTACCCCCGGAACACAACAGCCCCTCAGCCGTCTTTCTCCCCGGCGGCGCTGGCCGCGTCGATCAGCGGGGCGATGCGCCCGGCCGCGTCCTGGCGCTGCTGGGTCCATCGGTAGGCGTTGGGCACATTGAGGGCTCCGGCCATGGCCTGTTCCACCGCCTCCATGCCCTCCTGCCCGGCGTAGAGGGTCAGCCCGGTTCGAGCGGGCAGCACCGATAGGGCGGCGTTTCGCATCTGGGTCTCCTCGCCGATCAGGCTGTTCACAAAAGCCTGGGCGTGGGTCAGGGCTTCCCCCGTCACCCCCTGGCGGATGCCCATGTACTGGACCTGGTCCACAAACACCTGACCTTCCCGCCGCAGAGGCGCAATGTCCCACTGGACGTTGGTGACCACCTTGGCGGGAGGGTTGAGCATGCGCTGCACCTCCCAGACCGAGCCCACCATCATCGGCGTGTTGCCGGCGCGAAAATCCGTCAGCGCCAGGCGGTTGGTCAAGGCCCGCCATTTTGACAGGGAGCTCTCCGGCAGACTGCCGGGATCGTCCACCGGGCACAGCCCGCCCCAGCGCAGCTGGTGGGCAAACTGGGCGCAGAGCACGTCGCCCTGGGCCAGATAGCCCGCCGCCTCGCCGTCCTCGGGCGGGGTGACCTTGGCGCTGTTGTAGAGCATCACCGAGGCGCCCATCTGATAGGGATAGGCGTAGAGGCCCTCCCCCAGACGGGCCGAGGCCACCAACTCCTCCCGCAGCCCCGCAGGCTCAGCCAGGGGCATGAGCATTTGCTCCGGGTTGTCGAATAGGCCGCTGGGAAAGCTGATCAGGTCGCACTTGGCCCAGGCGGCGGGGTCGGCCATCTTCTCCCGGGCCATCTCCACGCTCATGGATACCACCCGCACAAATACGCCGGGGGTGAGCTCGTGGTACTCATCCCCCCGGCGCTGCAGCCACAGCGAGCGGTCGGAGCTGCCGGCCTCCCAGCCGTGGACCTGCCATAGCTCCAGCACCACGCCCGGCCCCCGGTCGGGCTGGGTCAGGGTCTCATATTCCGGGGTCCGCCGCAGCAGCCCGGGCAGCCAAAAGGGCGCGGCGACCAAGAAGGCCGCCAGCAGGATACAAAGAAAGGGAGCAAAGCGTTTCAACCGACCACCTCCGACCGGTAACTCTCTGCTCCCACGCTATGCGGTTTTTCGCCCGGTTATGCGGTCAGTCCACGCCCTGCTTGCCCAACATGGCCGCGCCGATGATGCCCGCGTCGTTGCCCAGCTGCGCCAGCACGATCTTGGCATAGGGCAGGTCCTTGTAGAAAACCCGCATCGCCACGCGCTCGGCGATCTTATCGATCAGCCACTGACCGGCCTTGCTGACGCCGCCGCCGATGGCGATAATCTCCGGGTCGAAGCAGTTGATGATGCTGACGATCCCCATGGCCATGTACTCCAGGTAACTGTCGAACACCTCCAGCGCCGCAGGGTCCTCGGCCTTGACCGCGTCGAGTACGGTCTTGGCGGTGATCTGGGACAGGTCGCCGCCCACGCTGGTGGCAATCAGGCTGTCGGGATGGGCCTTGGCCGCGGCCACGCCGTCCTTGATCAGCGCGGTGGCGGAGGTGTAGGTCTCCCAGCAGCCCTTGTTGCCGCAGGTGCATTCCCGACCGTTGACGCTGACGATCATGTGACCCAGCTCGGCGCCGACATTGTGGCTGCCCACATAGATGCGCCCGCCGATGATGATACCGCCGCCCACGCCGGTGCCCAGGGTCAGGAAGATGGAGTTGGCCGCGCCCTGGCTGACGCCAGCCTTGTACTCGGCCAGGCCCGCGACGTTGGCGTCGTTGTCGATGTACACGGGCTTGTCGATGTGCTTTTGCAGCTCCTCGCGCACCGGCACATGGTGCCAGTACAGGTTGTTGGCGAACACCACCACGCCCTTCTCCGCGTCGATGGCGCCGGGGGAACCGATGCCAATGTAGGCGATCTCATCCAGGCCGACGCCCTCGCGCTCCAGCAGCCGCAGAATGACGTCGGCCATGTCGGCCATGACCTCGGAATAGTGCCGACCCACCAGGGTGGGGGTGGACATCTGCGCGAGAATCTTGCCCTCCTCGCTGACCAGGCCTGCGGCGATGTTGGTACCGCCCAGGTCCACACCGATATACTTCATGCCAAATCTCTCCTTTAGTTATGATCGATCCCCTCGTTGAGGTTCATCATCTGGGGCACGCGGCTCTCCACCATCTCCCGGGCGGCGTGATAGCCCGAGGCCTTGAGCCGGTAATTGCGGGCGGCGACCTCCACAATGATGGCGATCTGCCGACCGGGATGCACCGGGATGAGCAGGTTGGGCACCTCCACATCCAGGATCTTTACCGTGTCGTCCACCAGGCCCAGCCGGTCATAGTTCTTGTTCTGCTGCCACATCTCCAGGCTGATGACGATGTCGATGCTCTTGGAATCGATGACCGCGCTGATGCCGTACATCGCCTCGATGTTGACGATGCCGATGCCGCGGATCTCCATAAAGTGCCGCGTGACCGGCGGGGCCATGCCCACCAGGCGGTTGTCGCTCACCCGCATGATGTCCACCACGTCGTCGGCCACCAGGCGATGTCCGCGCTTGACCAGCTCCAGGGCGGTCTCGCTCTTGCCGATGCCCGAGTCGCCCATGAGCATGATGCCCACGCCGTACACATCCACCAGCACGCCATGCTCGGTGATGCGCGGGGCTAACAGATGGTCGCAGTGCATCATCACCCGCTGCAGGAAGCGGGCGGTCATCTCCTTGGAGCGCAGCACGGGCTTGCCCGCCTTGTCGGCGATGGCGATCATATCCTCGGGCACCGGCAGGTCGCGGCAGACGATCAGCACCGGGAAGTCCAGGCCAAAAAAGCGCTCGAGAATCTCCCGCCGCCGGTTTTGGTCCATGCCCCCGTTCAGGTAGCTGATCTCGCTCTTGCCCAGCACCTGAATCAGACCCTTGGAAAAATAGTCGAAATAGCCGCTCAGCAGCAGACCAGGCCGGTTGGCGCTGGCGGAGATCAGGTCGAACTCCCCCACCCCCGCGTCCGTGATGATCTCCAGCTGCAGCTGCCGGCAGAATTTGTCCAGTTGAACCGTCACCATTTAGCTCTCCTCCCCCCACAGATAGCGGCGCACCGCGCGGGCCACGCCGTCGTGGGCGTTGTCTTCGGTCACGAAATCCGCGGCGTCCTTGGCGGCCTGGCGGCCCGAGCCCATGCACCCGCCCAGTCCCGCCCAGCGGATCATGGGGATGTCGTTGGTGCTGTCGCCGATGGCCATGACCTCCTGCTGGGCCACCCCCAGGGACTCGGCCACGAAGCGCAGCGCAGCCCCCTTGTTGGCCTGGGCGTGGTTGATCTCCAGGTAATAGGGTTTGCTCTCGGCCAGGGTCATGTCCCGGCACAGGTCCTCGGCCAGGTGCGCCTTGATTCCGGGCAGGCGCTCGGGCTCGTCGATGAGCAGCAGCTTATCCGGCGGCATCGTCACCGCGTCGGACAGGGGATAGCCCACCTCCTTGCCCGCATGGCGCGCCAGCACCCGGTAGAGCTCGCTGTGCACCCCAAACTTGGAAAAATAATAGTCCTCCCCCTGGTAGAACTGGCAGTAGACGCCCATCTTCTGCAGCTCGTCCAGGATGGCCTTGGCCCGGTCCACGGGCACCGGCATATGCCGCAGGGTGCGCCCGGTGACCGGATCGGCGACCACTGCCCCCTGGCAGAGGATCACCGGCGTGGTCAGACCCAGCTGACGCGCATAGGGCAGCGCCGAGGGCAGCATGCGCCCGGTGGCGATCACCACCTGCACCCCCTGGTCCATCGCCCGCCGCAGCGTCTGCTCGGTCTGCGGGCTGATGGTCAGGTTGGGGGTGAGCAGCGTGTCGTCCAGGTCCAGCGCGATCAATCGAATGGCCATGGTTGCTTCCTTTCGTCAAACCAATCCAGTTTTCATTATACTGAAGATGCCGCCCTTGACAAGGGGGCTCGGGGATTTTCTTCTTCGACGGCCGGACCCTGGTCGATCAATCCGACTCGCCCAGCGGATGGAAATGGGCATAGACCGCGCGGGCGGCCGCCTGGTTCATGCCGGGCGCTTGGGCCAGCTCCTCCTCGCTGGCCGCGGCGATGGCCTTCAGGGTGCGAAACTGGCTCAGCAGCGCCTGCCGCCGGGCCTTTCCGATGCCCGGGATGTCCTCCAGGGTGGAGTGCAGCCCCCGCTTGCTGCGCAGGGATCGGTGGTAGGTGATGGCGAAGCGGTGGGACTCGTCCCGGATGCGCTGCAGCAGGTGCAGGGCCGGGTTGTCATGCTTCAGGCGGATGGGATCGGGCCGGTCGGGCCGATAGATCTCCTCGAACTTCTTGGCCAGGGAGATGACCGGGATATGCCCGAAGCCCGCGTCGATCATGGCCTCATGGGCGTTCTTGAGCTGCTCAGGGCCGCCGTCGATGACCACCAGATTGGGCAGGCGGCCGAAATTGCCCTCGGGCTCCCGCTTGGCATGGTCGAACCGGCGGCCCACCACCTCCCGCATGGAGGCGAAGTCGTTGGCGCCCACGACGGTCTTGATGCGAAAACGCCGGTACTCGCTGCGGGCGGCCCTGCCGCCCAGGGTGACCACCATCGAGGCCACCGACTGGGCGCCCTGGGTGTTGGAGATATCGTAGCACTCGATGCGCTCGGGCGGATCGATGCCCAAGATTTCTCCCAGGGCCCGGACCGCGCCGCCGGTGCGCTCATACTCGCGCTGCAGCTTGAGCTCGTGCATCTTGACCGCCTCGGCGGCGTTCTTCTCGGCCAGCAGCATCAGGTGGTGCTTGCCGCCCCGCTGGGGGGTGCGGATGTAAACCCGGGCGCCCTTGGCGTCGGTGAGCATCTGCTCGATGGCCTGGGTGTCCAAGGCGGTGTTGATCAGAATCTCCCGGGGGATCTCCCGCATCATCGCGTAATACTGCGCCAGGAAGGACTCGGCGATCTCCCCCATGGACTCGTCGCCCTGCACATCCAGGGTATACTGTTCCCGGCCGAGCATCTTGCCGCCGCGCACGAAGAACACCATGGCCAGCGCCACGCCCACCCCCTTGGCCAGGGCGATGATATCCTGATCCTCCATGCCGGTGGAGACCGCCTTCTGCCCCTCGGCGATGCGGCGCACGTCCTCGATGGCGTCGCGCATCTGGGCGGCCTTCTCGAAGTCCAGCTCCCCGGCGGCGCGGTTCATCTGCTCGGTCAGATCGGCCACCAGGGCTTCGTGCTTGCCCGAGAAGAAGTCCAGCACCTGGGCCACCAACCGCCCGTAGACCTCGGGGTCCACCTGTCCGGTGCAGGGGCCGACGCACCGACCGATGTGCTTATTCAGGCAGGGCCGCTCCTTCAGCGGCACCCGGGAGAGGTCCTTTCGGCAGGTGCGCAGGGGAAACAGCCGCTTGGACACCTCCAGCACGTCCCGCAGGCGCGAGGCGCTCAGAAAAGGGCCGAAATATTTGGCCCCGTCGTCGGCGATGCGGCGCACCACCTCCACCCGGGGAAAAGGCGCGTTGGGGTCGATGCGCACATAAGGGTAGGTCTTGTCGTCCTTGAGCAGGATGTTGTAGTGGGGCTTGTGCTCCTTGATGAGGTTGTTCTCCAGGATCAGCGCCTCGAGCTCGTTGTCGCACAGGATCCACTCCAGGTCGTCGATCTTCTCGACCATGGCCAGCACCTTGGGGCTGTGGCCCCGGGAACTCTGAAAGTACTGGCGCACCCGGTTTTTCAGGCTGATGGCCTTGCCCACATAGATGATCGCGCCGTCCGCGTCGTGCATCAGGTAGACGCCGGGCTGCTCAGGCAGGTTCTTGAGTTTTTCCTGGATGCGGGGATTGGGGGCCATGGTCTCCTCCTTTGGGCAAAAAGGGCCGCGCACCGTGGAATGCGCAGCCCAATGGATTATTTCGCGCTCTGTGCGGCGACCGCCCGCGCGGCGGCGGCCACCTCCTCGTCGCTGACCGCATGGGGGCTGTACCGAGCCCGGTCATACCCCTGGGCAAAGCTGGCCGCGTCCGTGGAGTCGCCCAAGGTATGGGCAATGAATTCATTCGGCGTTTGCGCCCTGTTCTCCTTCCTGCGCTGGGCAAACTGCCGGTACAGGTCCCGCAGGCGGGCGCGGTTGTCCCCCGCGCGCATCAGCCGGATCGGACCGCGAACCTTGGCTGCGCGTGGCGGGCGCTTGCGGGCGAGGACCTCGACCTCGTCCACATAGCCGCCCTGCTCATCCTGCTCCACCTCCCGATGGGCAAAGAGCGCCGCCAGGCGGGCGTACACCTCCGGGAAGCTGCGGCGCAGAAACCGGGCCACGCCCCAGACGATAATCCCCAGCAGGATCACCCCGGCGATCAACCCCAGCACCTTGACCAGGGCGATCTGCGCCTCGTTGGCCGGGGGCATCTCCAGCACGGTCCCCCCCTGGCTGCCGTCGGGCCCCTCGTCCACCGCGATGCCGATGGGGCTGTCATCGCGCAGCTTATCCAGCAGCTCGCCGCTGTTGATGATGCCCAGCAGCAGCGCGCTGACGCCCTTGCCCACCAACTGCTGCAGGCCGGTGGAGAAGACCATCACCGCCGCGGCCGCCACCAGGGCGATCAGCAGCCAGCGGTTGGAGCGGCGCACCGTCGCCGGCACGATGCGCATGCCGTCGGCCTGGTCGTGCAGGCGGTTGCCCAGCACCACCGAGGTGACCATCGCATGGCGGTTGCGCAGGTAGAACAGCACCGGCACCGCCGCCACCGCCCCCACCCGCAGCACGTTCCACAGCAGGTCGCTCACGGCCTCGGGCTGCATCATCAGCACCAGATACAGCGGCAGGTACACCACCAAGCTCAGCGTGGTGATCCCCGGCCGGAAGAACGCCTCGGTGGGGGTGTAGACGGCCTTGACGCACAGCGCCGTGAACGCGCCCACCGTCAGGATCGCGCCCACCGCCAGGATGTCCATGGGTAGAATGGCGATACTGCCCGCCAGGGCCGCCAGGGTGGCGATCAACAGACAGGCCACCAGGCTCAGCCGACGGAAGAACAGCCTCAGCGCCGCGGCCAGAGCCCCGCCCCCGGCGCAGCAGGCCAACAGCAGCAGCGTGCCGTTGGCGTTGCCGTACTGCAGGGTGCCGATCAGGGCCAGCAGCGGCAGCAGCAGAATCCAGACAAACAGGCAGTGGGCCGCCCGCAAGGGGGCGTTAACGCGCTCATCCATGCGCCTGCGCCTCCTCTCCGTCAGGGATGGGCAGATAGGTTACCGTGTTGCCCATCGCCCGCAGCCGCCCCACCCGCTCGGACAGCAGGGGGCTCATATAGCAGCTGACCAAGGCGATGTCCAAGCCCTTGAGCCCGGCGCGGATATCCTCGTCCAGCTGCATATGGAAGCTGTTCTTGCGGCGCACCCGCAGATGCGCCATGGCCCGCATGATCCGCTCGCGCTGCAGCTCGCCGCCCGCGGGGGCGACGCGCACCGTGTCCCCCTCGGGCACCACGTCCGCGTTGGTGTAGAAGCCCACCTCAAACCCCTGGCTGAGCAGTTGCGCCGCCAGGGTGGCGCACAGGCGAATGCCCTGCTCCATGCGCTGCTGGGCGGCGGCGTCCATCTCGCCCCACAGGTTCTCGCTCTCCTGGATGTTCAGGTAGATCAGCACCTGGGGATGGGCGGTATAGTCGTGGGTTTTGACCTGCAGCTCCCCCACCCGGGCGGTCGCGCCCCAGTGGACGTCGCGCAGGTTGTCCCCGGGCCGGTAGGGCCGGATGCCGTTGATGAGGAAGGGGTCGGGCTGGATGTACCGGCGCACCGTCAAATCCCCCTGATAGCGCGCAAAAGCCTGGGGCAGCTGCCCGAGCTCCAACAGTTGGGGGTAGACCAACAGCTCCGCCTGGGGCTGGAAGGTCTTGAAGCGGTTGAGGATGCCCAGCGCGTCGGACAGGGTCAGGGTGACCGAGTTGAGGTTGTAGTATCCCCGCTGGGTGCAGAGCACCTGATGATGCCGGGTGACGCGCCGGCGGCCCGACAGGGCGAACAGGCTCAGGTGGTACTGATCGTTCTCCCCGAGGTCCATCCCCTGCTGACGGCTGAAGCGAAGCTGAGGCGGGATGCGGCTCTCCACCTTGACCACCGGCAGGGGCATCCACTTGTCGTTGGTCATCACTTCCATCAGCTCCACCGTCTCCCCGGCGTACACACCGGGCTTGGAGAAGCGCCGGGTGTAGGCCAGGCGGCGATGCCCGCCGAAATAGACGATCAGCATCTGCGCCAGGATGATCACCAGGGCCACGAAGAGCGGCCAGAGGATGTTCATGTCCTCATCCCCTTTTGGCCGCCGTGTCCTCGTCGGGCACGGGCACCTGGGCCAGCAGTTCCTCCAGGACGGCCTGGGCCGCCTGGCGGGAGGAGCCCAGGGCGTTTTTGATCATCATGCGGTGAGCCAGCACCGCCGAAGCCATCGCCTTGACATCGTCGGGCAGGACATAATCCCTCCCCTGCACCAGGGCGTAGGCCTGGCAGCCCTTCATAAGCGCCAGCGCGCCCCGAGGGCTGACGCCCAGGGCCACCCGCTCGTGGGTCCGGGTGGCCTCCACCAGGGCGGCCATGTAGGCGCGCACCGGCTGGGAGACATGGATCGTGCGCACAAAGGCCTGCGCCTGGGCGAGCTCCTCCGGGGTGGTCACCGGCTGGAGGGACTCCACCGGGCTGTCCTGGATGAAGCGGTCCATCATGCTCAGGGTCTCCTCCGGGTTGGGGTATCCCAATCCGAGCTGGACCAGGAAACGGTCCAGCTGCGCCTCGGGCAGCGGGAAGGTGCCCTGGATCTCCACCGGGTTCTGGGTGGCGATGACGAAAAAGGGCTCAGGCAGCGGCCGGGTGACGCCGTCGTTGGTGACCTGGCGCTCCTCCATGCACTCGAGCAGACTGGACTGGCTGCGGGGCGTGGCGCGGTTGATCTCATCAGCCAGCACCACCTGGGCAAAGATCGGACCGGGCTTGAACTCAAAGACCTGATCCTTCTGGTTGTAGACGCTCATGCCCGTCACGTCCGAGGGCAGGATATCCGGCGTGAACTGCACCCGATGGAACACGCCGCCCATGCTCGCCGCCAGGGAGCGGGCCAGCATGGTCTTGCCGGTGCCGGGCACATCCTCCAGCAGCACATGACCCTTGGCCAGCAGCGCGGCGATCACCAGGGCGATCTGCCGATCCTTGCCGATGATCACCTTGGCGACATTCTCCTGCAGCCTCCGGGGGATTTGTATGGCCTGATCCAGTTGCATCATACAGAACTCCTTTCACGCATCGTGATCGTTCGCCGACTAACTGTTCATCTGGTTTCAGTTTTGCACATTTTTGCAAGCGCCGTCAATTCAAAAATGCCACAGAATCTATCACAATTAACGGGAGTTTATGCCCTTCCCGCCCCGGCAGAGCGAAAAGAGCGCGGCTCGCGCCGCGCTCAGGGGCTGTTTAGTTGTCCTCGCCCAGGGCGGCCTTGAGCATCTGTGCCGCCACCGGGCCGGCCACCTTGCCGCCGGTGCCGCCGTTTTCCACCACCACGGCGACGGCCAGGGGGTGGGCGTCGTCCTGCACATAGGCCACGAACCAGGCGTGGTTCTCCTGGTCGCCGCCGGGCTGTGCGGTGCCGGTCTTGCCGCCGACGGTATATCCGTCGATCCGGGCGGCCGAGGCCGTGCCCTGCTCGACGGTGGAGATCAGCATCTGCTGGATGATCTGGGCGTTCTGGCTGCTGGTCGCCCGGTGGGCCACGGAGCTATTCAGGCTCTTGACCACGTCGCCCCGGCTGTTGGTGACCTCGTAGAGCAGCTTTGGCTCCATCATCTCGCCGTCGTTGGCGATGGCGCCGATCATCATCGCCGCCTGCAGCGGGGTGATCAGGTCCTTGTGCTGGCCGCAGGCGGCCCAGGCCAGGGCGTCGTCCCCGTCGCCCTCGTCAAAGGTGACCGAGGACTTGGCCAGCTGCAGGTCGCTGTAGAGGACGCCCTCGTTGAAGCCAAAGGCCTTGGCGGTCTTGAGCAGCTGCTCCTGGCCCACCTTCTGGGCCATCTGGGCAAAGGCGATGTTGCAGGAGTTGTTCAGCGCCTCAGTGACGGTCTGCTCGCCGTGGGCGTGGTCGGCCTGGTCGACGATCTTCTGCCCATTGACGATCAGCTCAGCCTCGCACAGGTAGGTATCGTCCATGCTGTAGCCCGCCTCCAGGTAGGCCGCCACGGTGACGATCTTGAAGATCGAGCCGGGAGGATACTTGCCGTTGGTCGCGCGGTTGACCAGCTCCGAGTCGGTGCCCTCCAGATAGTCGGACACGTTGGCCGGGTCGAAACCCGGGGAGGAATACAGCGCGAGCACCTCGCCGGTCTTGTAGTTGATCAGGGCGACCGCGCCCTTCTTGCCGTCCATGGCGCTGGCCGCGGCGAACTGCAGGTCCGCGTCCAAGGTGATGGCCACGTCGTTGCCCCGGGGCTTCTCCAGGTTGATGGCCTGGTAGGCCTTCTCAAAGACCGAATTGTTGAAGCCCAGCAGGTATCCGGCGTAGGTGGTGTCCACCCCCGGGGCGACGCCCGCCGGGTCGCCCAGCACATGGCACAGGGCCAGCCGCTGGCCGCGCTCCAAGGGATAGGATCGGTTGCCGTCGCCGTCGGTGTCGGCCAGGACCATGCCGTCCCGGTCGAGGATGTTGCCCACCACCACCCGTTTCTGGGCGGATTTCAGGCGGGTGTTGTAGCTGCTGGCAAACCATGTGCTGCCGTTGACCTGGACGGTGTAAAAGGTGTAGCTGCCCAGGAACACGAACATGCCCAGGAAAACCCACAGGAACACCCGGGTGTTCAGGTGCAGCCGGTCCATGCTGCCCTTGTCCTTTTTCTTGGGGGCTCGCTTGCCGGATTTGTTCATGCCGCAGGTTTCACCCCCCAGCGCTCGTCCTCATCGCAGCGGATCGCCACCGCCTGCAGGATGCCGATAAAGCCCATGTTGGCCAGCATGGAATTGCCGCCGTAGGAGATAAAGGGCAGGGTGATGCCGGTGAGCGGGATCATCTTGACCACGCCGCCGATGATGATGAAGCTCTGCCAGGCCAGCATCGCCGTCGAACCGAAGCTCAGCAGCGACAGGAACCGATCCTGGCAGCGCAGGGTGATCTTGATGCCCCGGTAGATCAGCAGGCCGAACAGCAGGATGATCATCAGCCCCATCAGCAGGCCCATCTCCTCGCAGATCGCCGCGAAGATAAAATCCGTCCGGTAGGCCGGGATGGATTTGGGCGAGCCCATGTACAGGCCCAGGCCCAACAGGCCCCCGCTGGCGATGGCCGTCAGGGACTGCACCATCTGGTAACCCGAGACCTCCACATCCACCCACGGGTTCTGCCAGATCGCCACGCGCACCCGCACATGGCCGAACAGGTAGTAGCTGGCCACCGCCCCCAGGGAGCCCGCCCCCAGCCCCGCCAGGGTGAGCAGCCAGTTGGAGGTCGCCACATAGAAGGTGCAGATAAAGGTCAGAAAATACAGCAGCATCGAGCCTAAGTCCTTCTGTACCAACAGGATGACCATCGCTCCAGCGGTGAAACAGCCCACGGCGATAATCGGGCCCCACTTTTTCCGGTCCTTCATGCCCGCGGCCAGGGCCAGCACCAGCAGCAGCTTGACCAGCTCCGAGGGCTGGAAAGAGACGCCGCCGATGTACACCCAGTTTTTCGAGCCGTACTGCTCCTTGCCGAAGATCAGCGTCAGCGCCAGCAGCGCCAGACCCGCGGGCAGGTAAAGCCAGAGCATCTTGATGTTCTTCCAGCAGTCAAAGTTGCGGATCAGCACCAGGCCCAGCACCATGGCCACCATGCCGATGGCGTACCACTGCAGCTGCTTTAAGGCCATGGCCGAGCCCAGGCGATACTGGGCGATGAAGCCGATGGCGATCAGCAGCGCGTAGATCGCCATGAGCGGCCGATCCATGCCCGGGAAGAACGCTCGGATAATGACATACTGGAACACCAGCAGCAGCGCCACCGACGCGCCCACCACGATGCCCGTCACATCCAGGGTCTCGCTGTGCAGAGCCAGCACCGCGTAGCCCACCGCCAGCAGCATCACCGCCAGGGTGATCACCATGCCCATGCCGGGCACCCGGCCTCGCTCGGGCATGTCCAGCTCGAAGATCAGGCTGGTGTCGCCGATCTTGATGACCTGCCCGTCGCGCACCGGCGAGCTCTTGTGGATGCGCACCCCGTCGACGAAGGTGCCGTTGCGGCTGTCCAGGTCCTCCACGCGCCAGCGCCCGCCCTTGCGCCACAGCCGGGCGTGCTCGGCGGAGACGCCCCGGCCGGCCAGCACCACGTCGCAGTCCTCATCCCGGCCGAGCAGGTTTTCCTTGCCCAGGTCATAGATCTCGTCCTGGTCCTCGCCGTCCTCGTCCACGTAGGGCAGGCGCAGCCAGGCCTCGTTGGGCTGCCGGTTGCCCTCCATCTTGCGCTCGCGCAGCATCCCCCGCAGCAGCAGGAAGATGCCCAGGGCCACAAACCCCAGCATCACATAGCGCGCCGACAGGGACAGGATTTCAAACATCGCGTCGCTCATGGGCGAACACCTCGCTTTCCGGTTGGGGAGGTCCCTCCCCGTCTGGGCCCACCGGTGGGGCCATGGTTATCGGCGGGCCGCCCGCCGCCACACATCCTCAAACCAATCGTCGGGCTCGGGCAGCGGCCGGGGCATCTCGTAGCCGATCTGATATCCCTCGGGGCCGAACTGAAGGCGCTGGGTCAGAAACAAGCCCTCGCCCAGGGTGAACGCACCCTCCGGGTCCATCTTGATCGCCCCGCCCCAGCTGCCCGCCAGCTGCCAGTCCGCCATCATGGCCAGGCAGACCGACTGCTGGGTGAACAGCAGGTCCCGCCCCCGCCAGTACAGGGGCAGCTGATCGGCTGAGCCGTGGCGCTCCTTCAGGTCCTTCAGAGCTGCGGACGCCCCGGCGTAGGCCGCGGACAGGGCGTCGAGCCTGCGCAGCAGGTCGCACCCCCTGCCCATGCGCGCCCCAATGTCCTCGACCAGATTCGGGTCCAGGGGCGCGCCGGGCTCGAGGAAACGCGCGCACTGCTGGGCGCAGGCGTCGATCTGCGCCCGCAGGCCGTCGGTCAGGGCGACGGGCTCCCGACCGCTCTGGGCGATATGCTCCGCGGCGCAGAGCGCGCCCACCTGCCCGGCGTTGAGCGCCGCGCCGCCCGGGCGATAGGCCCCGTGGGTGGCCGCCGCCTCGCCCACGGGATAGAGCCCCGCCAGGGTTGGGCTCTGCCAATGGGCGTCGCAGGCGATGCCGCCGTTGTGGTGCTGGGCCGCGACAGAGACGCGCAGCCGCTGCCGGGCCAGGTCCACCCCCAGGCTGCGGTACAGGGCGGCGGCGGGGGCGTTCATCTGCTCCAGCCGCTCGATGGGCGTGGCGGCGGTCGCGCCGCTCCTATCCAGATATTGACGCGCCAGCTCGGGCAGCTGTTCCCAGGTCAGGTTCCCGGCGGTGCGGGTGAAATCCAGGTAGACCTGGCGGCCTCGAGCCTCCTCGGCCACCACCAACAGGTCGATGCGCGAGGAGCCGACCTCGGCCTTGCGGCTGTCAAAGGGCCACTCGTAGCCCTTGCGGAAGATCATCTCGGCCATCTCGACGGGGTCCGCGAAGGCCTCGGCCAAAAAATCGTGCTCGCCGCCCTGATCGTCCACCGACAGGTATCGGGGCAGCACCTGCTGATAGCTGCCCGACAGGTTCCAGCGCGGCGCGACCGAGGCGATGCCGTACTGCCACTGGGCCAGGTTCTCGGCGGCCGCGCCGGCGGCCAACACCATGCCGCTGGCCCCCAACTGGCTCTCGGGATAGACGCTATTGCGATAGATGCCCGCCGGGCCTCCGGTGGCCCAGACGACGCTGGGGCTCAGAAACACCGCTATTTCCGGCGCGCCCGCCGCGCAGGAGGCCAGGTCCAGGGCCATCACCCCCCGGACCTCCCCCGCCTGGGCGAGCAGCTCGATGACCTGATAGCCCTCGTAGATCGGCACGCCGGCCCGCTGCACCGCCCGCTGCAGGCAAGCGGCCATGTCCTGGCTGGTTAGGGGCCCGGCACTGGTTGCTCGCTGCCGGGGATCGTGGTCGGTGCGGTAGCCAACATACTCGCCGTAGGGATTGTGGGGGAAAGCCACGCCCAGGTCCAGCAGCGTGGCGAAAGCCCGGCTGGAGAGCGCCGCCTCCTTCAGGGCGTGGTCGCCGTGCATGCCGCCGGCCATCAGGTCCCGGGCCATGGCGCGCACAGAATCGAAGCCCTCCCCCGCCAGGGTCAGCTTGTAGTAGGTCTGCTTGTCCGAGCCGGTGTTGCGGGAGGTCCCAGCGCACAGGCTCTCGGTGACCACCGCAACCTGAACCCCCTGTTGGGCCAGGCGCAGGGCGGCGGCCATCCCCGCCGCGCCGGAGCCCACCACCAGGGCGGGCATCGTCAAATGCCGCATCGAATCCCTCCTGTCAGTCGATCAACAGCAGCGCCTGCGCCTCAGGCCGCAACTGCACATCCATCTGTTGACACAGCGCCTCCCAGCACAGGCCCAAGCCCTGGGCGCGGGGACGCGCCGACTCCTCCGACTCGGCCGGACCCAGGCAGGGCCGCACCGCCAGCGCCAGGGAGCATCCACCCTCGGCGGCGCTGCGCTCAAGTTTCAAGGCAATCGGCCAAACCTGCTCGGGATCGCCGCACAATAGCAGCGCCCGGCTATAACCCGCCAAGGCCTCGGGTTCGACCCGCCCACAGGCCGCGTGGTTGGGGCATTTGTAGGCGCACACCAACCGCTGGCGACCGTCGTAGCGCAGCTGCTCCCGGCCCAGAGGGATGGCGCGCACCCCAGCGCGGCGGGCTTGCTCGGTCAGCCGGGCGATCTGCTCGGTCCCGGGCTGGCCCACGAAATACTGGTAGGTCACCACATCGACCGATTGACCAAACTTGCTGGCCACCTGGCGCATCCGCCCCACCAGCTCAAAGCCCATGCGCTGGTGCAGGCGGATCGAGGACTGGTTGCTGGCGGTGATCAGCGAGACCACGCAGGTATAGCCCAGCTCCTTGGCCAGGGTGAGCATCCGCGCGGTCAACAGGGTGCCCACCCCCTTGCCCAGATAGCCCGGATGCAGGTAGATGGAGTATTCCACGCTGCTCGCATACCCCTGGGTATTGCGAAAGGGCGATAGGCTGGCCCAGCCCACGATACGCCCCTGCTCCTCGGCCACCCAGATGGGATGCTGCGCGTCGTGGGCGAGGAACCACTGCGCCATCTCGCCCCTGCTTCTCGGTTGCGTCAATAGATTGTAGTTGCTGTTTTTGATATAGTGATCGGCGATGCCATGGATGGCATCCTGGTCCTGCCGGGTCGCCGCGCGCAGGCGCATCCGTCCTCCCCCCTTCAGGTCATCAAGCGCCTCATCTTGGGCCCAAAGCCCATGATGAGGCTGGTCAGGATCGCGTTCCACAGATAGCAGAGCAGCACCCCCGCCGGGGTCAGCCAGAACAGCCAGCCGCCAAACTCGCCCAGGGTCTCCGGCGCGAGGGTCAACCCCAGGGCGATCAGTCCCGCGCTCCACAGCGCGTAGACCAACGGCCGCGCAACCGACCCAGCTCGGCCCGGCAGCCGGTCCTCAATTGCATACTTGACCAGCAGGAAGGGCGCAAAGAAGGCCGCGTAGGGCACGATATGAATCGGTCCGATGATCAAAAATCCCAAGATGCCGGTGGCCAGCGCGGTCACCAGCGCCCAGATCGGCCGGTTGACGCACAGCGGAGGCAGCAGCATCAGGCTGGCCAGGGCATAGCAGGCCAGCTTGCCCCAGGGCAGGTTGCTGGCCATCAGGCACAGCGCCCCCAGGGCGCAGAGCAGGCCGCAGCGGGCGATCAGGCGGGTTTGTGCAGAGCGATTGCCGTGATCCATCGCGCCCGCCCTCAACAGCAAGGGATCAGATCGCCGCCCATACACTCACAGCAGCAATCCGAACAGAGTAGACAGTTGCACACGTCGCAGGCATTGGGGCCCACCCCCGCCCCCTGGCGGAAACCCCGCTGGCCGTACTGGGTGTAGATGGCCTGCACCCGGTGCAGAAACTGGGCGTACTCGGCGTTACCCGGGTCCATGTTCACCGACTGGGTCAGCTCATTGATCGCCCGGTCATACCAGCCGCGCTGGGTACAGATCACGCCGTAGAGATAGTGCCACTCGGCGCCGCGGGCGGTAATCTGCATCAGCGCCGCCTCGGCGGAGATCAGATCACCCCGGTTGATGAGGTCGCGCACCTGATTAAAGCGCGGGTCGGAGTTGGCGCTCTGCCCACCGGTGCGGGCGCCGCCGGAAAAGGGATTGCCGCCCCCGCCAAAGGGGCCGCCCGCGTTATAAGCGCCGCCCCCGCCAAAGGGATTGCTGCCGCCGAAGGGGTTGCCCCCACCAAAGGGATCCTCCGCGCCGAAAGGACTGTCCGCATGACCCCCACCGGCGCGCATCTTCCGGACCTCATCGTAAGCTAGGTTGATGGTTTTGAGCTTCTCCTCAGCCAATTCCTTCAAGGGATGGTCGGTAAACTGATCGGGATGGTACTTGCGCACCAGCTTCCGATAAGCCTGCTTGATCTCCTCATCGCTCGCGCTCTCAGATACCCCCAGTACCTTGTAGGGATCGGTCATCCGTTTGCCTCCGTCCATCGATGATGTTTTGGGTGATGGTTTTTAGCCCCAGGAAAAACAAGTTCTCCAAGATGGGCTGGTTTCGCTCAAGATAGAGCATATCAAAGCCCTTGGCCGCGTAGGCCAGGTTTAGGTTCAGCAAAACGCCCACCTGCTCGGCCGCCTGTCGGCGAAACTGCGCGGGCGGCTGCCCGGGCTCGTACCCGTAGCGTAGAGTAAGCACATTGTACGCCCCGCCCTTGATGTCCCGCTCCAGGTCGTCCAGCGCGTCGATGAGATACACCCACCGGCCGATGTGCTGGCCGATATAGTTCAGGGCGTCGCGCTGATTCGCCGCCGGCTCAAAGCCTGTGAACACCGCGGCCATCATGTCCGCCGAGGGTTGACAGGCCTCGTCCAGGTCCGGGCAGCCCCGCCGCTCCAGGGCCAGCTGGGCCGCCATGGCGCGATCGATGCGCGCGGCCAGCTCCCCTTGCCGCTGGGCGGCCCGCCGCGCCCCCCGCCGCACCAGCGGGCGCATGCCCCGGGCGCTGAGCTTGCCCTCGTCCTGGCAGGCGTCGTCCAGCTTGGCCGCGCCCAGCAGCATGTTGACATCGGCCGCGTAATCCACCGCCGGGCAGGCGATGCGGCTCTTGCGAACCGTTGGGTGCAGCGCGCAGCGGAAGGTCTCGGCCTTGGGCGCAGTCTGCTCCAGGGCCGACAGCAGCACCGCCAGGGAAGCCGCGTCATACTGCAGCAGCATCTTGCACATGCCGCCGCAGCGCTTGCCCAGGGCCCGACACACCCCGCAGTAATAGCCGCGGTAGGCGGCGTCCTCCCGCAGGGTCAACTCAGATCGCTGGGGTCGTACATAGCCGAACATTACAGGCGAGGCTTCTCCACAAAGCCGATGCGCTTGAGGGTCTTGGCCAGGGTGCGCGAGGCGCTGCGCGAGGCCTGCTGCGCGTGCTGGGCCATGAGCTGCTGGAGGTATTTCTTGTCCGCAATCAGCTCCTGGTAGCGCTGCTGCACCGGGGCCAGGCAGGCGATGACCGCGTCGGCCACGTCGTTCTTAAAAGCGCCGTAACCCTGTCCGGCGTAGGCGTCCTCGATCTGCTCGAGGGTCTGCCCGGTCACCGCCGAGAGGATGCTCATCAGGTTGCTGACGCCGGGCTTGTTCTCCGGGTCAAAAGCCACCCGGGCCTCCGAGTCGGTCACGGCGCGCTTGAACTTGCGGGCGATGACCTCGGGCGCGTCGAGGATGGCGATGTAGCTGCTCTCGTCGTCGGATTTGCTCATCTTGCGCTCGGGCTCCTGCAGGCTCATGATGCGCGCGCCCACCTTAGGGATGTAGCCGTCGGGCACCTTAAAGGTCGGCCCATAGAGGTTGTTAAAGCGCAGGGCGATATCCCGGGCCAGCTCCAGATGCTGCTTCTGGTCCACGCCAATGGGCACCAGGTCGCTCTGATAGAGCAGGATGTCCGCGGCCATGAGCACCGGATAATCGTACAGGCCCGCGTTGATATTATCGGCATGCTTTTGGCTTTTATCCTTGAACTGGGTCATGCGGGAGAGTTCGCCAAAGTAGGTGTAGCAATTGAGCAACCAGGACAGCTGCGCGTGCTCGGGCACGTGGGACTGCACGAAGATGGTATTCTCCGCCGGGTCCAGACCGCAGGCCAACAGGATGGCGTAGGACTCATAGGTGCGCCGGCGCAACTCAGCGGGCTCGCGGCGCACGGTGATGGCGTGCAGATCCACCACGCAGTAATAGCACTCGTACTCGTCCTTGAGCTTGACCCAGTTGCGCAGCGCGCCCAGGTAGTTGCCCAGGGTGAAGGTGCCCGAAGGCTGGATGCCGCTGAAGATGACCGGTTTTTTGGCTGTCTGCTCGCTCACAGGAAGGTCCCCCTTTTCGATCGTTCAATCAAATAAACAAATAAACAAAGTCCCTCGCAGCCCCGCAGGGACAGGAGAGACCCGGTCGCCGCCGCGCGCGGATTCCCCACCGCGGACCGTCGACCCCGCTCCCATCACGCCAGGAGATCGCGTCGGCGGCCCCTCGGCCGCCGCCCAGGACGTCAGGATTCTCATCGTTGGGCCCAAAGGCCCGGTTCGCTTCTCTCGCCCGCTGGTTTTTTATATATTGCCGTATTATACCACGATCCAGCCGGCGCTGGCAAGAGCGCCGCGCTCACGCCCCCGCCCGGCCCCAGAGCACGACCAGGTCCGCCGTGACCGTTGGGGCGCTCTGGGTCGCCAAGGCCTCGGCCAGGGCGGCGCGCCGGTGCGCCGCTAAGGGCGACATGGCCGCCAGCGCCGGGGCGTCCGCGGGGGTGAAGGCCACCCGGCGCGCCACCCGCTGACGCTGGGCGTTGGCAAAGTGCTGGACAAAGCCCGCCTCGGCCTGGCTGCCCTCCTCCCGGTCCGCCAGACCCGCTGCCCGCCGCAGCTCGATCAAATGCTCCGGCCCGGGAACCACCTTGACCGCCACGCCCCCCGGGGCCAGCACCCGGCCAAACTCGCCATAGTTGGCCGGAGAAAGAAAGTTTAATATACCGCCGACGCTGCGCTCCAGAAGGGGCATGCGCGCCAGGTCCGCCACCGCCAGCAGCGCTCGGCCGCCGATGCGCGCCCCGGCCATGCGCACGCCCTCCCCCGCCAGGTCCAGGCCCAACAGGCGCGCGCCGGGCATGCGCGCCAGCAGCTGCTCCATCGCCCAGCCCTCCCCGCAGCCCGCGTCCACGATCAGACCCTGGGCCTGTCCAAGGGCTTGGGCGACGACCTCCAGCGCCGGGGCAAACAGCCCCCGCTCAAGAACTTGGCGGCGGGCCAGGAATAACTCCCGGTCGTACACGCCCCCGTGGGCGGCCCCAAAAACCAGGTGCGCCGTGCCCTGTCGGCTGACATCATATCGGTGGCCTGCGTCGCAACCCAACCCCTGGCCGATCACGGAAAGCGGCGCGCCGCATTTGGGGCAGGCCAGCTCTCGCTGGGCCGCCAACAGCGCCAGGGCTTGTTCGCGTTTGGTGGGCATCGCGCCCCCTCCTCTCAACAAAAAGCTGCCGGCATCGCCGGCAGCTCCCTTGCTCCCGTTATACCCGGGCGGTGATCCAATCCATCAGTTTGTCCGCCATGTCCTGGCGGGTACAGTCGTTGAAATGGCGCACCGGCAAACCCTTGAGCTGGGCCAGGGGCTGGGGAACGGCCAGCCCGGTCAATCGGTGCAGCGCCTCGGCCTGCTCGAGGAAATCGCCCCGAGGCCGCTCGCCCAGGGCGCGCAGCACATCGGCGCAGAATTTGTAGGGCGAGGCGGTGCTCAGCAGCACCTGCACCCGCTCGGGCCGTCGCCGCTGCATCACCCGATAGCCCACCGCCGTGTGGGGATCGAGCACATAGCCCCGCTCCCGCCACACCTGGCCGATGGTCTGAGCGGTCTGCGCGTCGTCGGCGCAGCCCGCCTCAAAACAATCGCCCATGCGCGCCAGGGTGCCCTCGGGTACGGTGTAGCCGCCCTGCCCGGCCAGGGCCGCCATCCACGCGGACACCTGCACGCAGTCGCGGTCGACCATCTCGAAGAGCAGTCGCTCCAGGTTACTGGAGATCAGGATGTCCATCGAGGGCGAGGCGGTCTTGTAGAAAGGTCGGTGGGTATCGTAGCGTCCCTGGGTGAAGAAATCGGTCAGCACGCGGTTAGCGTTGCTGGCGCAGGTCAGTTTCCCGACGGGCAGGCCCATGCGCTTGGCATAGTACCCGGCCAAAATGTTGCCGAAATTGCCTGTGGGCACGGTGAAATCCACTGCCTCGCCCAGGCGCACCGCTCCCTGGCTGACCAGGTCGCTGTAGGCCGAGAAATAGTAGACAATCTGAGGCGCTAAGCGGCCGAAATTGATGGAATTGGCGCTGGAGAGCGCCACGCCCATCCCATCCAAGCGCGCGGCCAGCGCCCGGTCGGAGAAGATGGCCTTGACCCCGCTCTGAGCATCATCGAAATTGCCCGCAACCGAGGCCACCCAGGTGTTCTCCCCAGTCTGGGTGAGCATCTGGGCCTGCTGAGCGTCGGAAACGCCGTCCTTGGGGTAGTACACGGCGATGTGCACCCCGGGCTGATCCGCAAAGCCTGCCAGCGCCGCTTTGCCGGTATCCCCGGAGGTGGCGGTCAGCACCAGCACCTGCCGCTCGTCGCCGCAGATGCGCATGGCTTCGGGCAGCAATCGGGGCAGCAGCTGCAGCGCTAGGTCCTTGAAGGCCATGGTCGGCCCGTGAAAGAGCTCCATCACGTAGGTCCCGGGCTGCAGCTTTTTCAGCGGCGCGGGGCCCAATTGCCCGAACGCGCCGGCTCCATAGACCTGCCTCAGGGTCCGGGCCAGCCACGCCGCGTCATACCCCGACAGCAGCGGCGTGAGCACCGCTGCCGCCCGCTGGGCATAGTCCATGTGACCCATCCGGTCGATGACGTCGAGCGAAATCTGCGGGAAGGAGAGCGGCGCGAACAGCCCGCCGTTGTCCGAGAGCCCCTGCGCAATTGCACCCGCGGCGGAGCATGTGGCTCCACCGCGGGTGCTCATGAAGGATACTTGCATCCTGGATCCCCCTTAGTTCTGAATGAACCGCTGCACATAGGCCGGCGCATCCTCCAGGTTCCCGCTCACCGAGAGCACGAACTTGATGTTATTGGCCTGGCCGAGGGCCTCCATGCGGTTGAAGAGCCACTCCAGATCGGCGATATCGGTGGCGCAGATTTTCAAAAACGCGTCGATGAACACCGTGTCTAGATCGAAATCCCGGGCGGACAGGCCGCACAGGAAGCCCATCAACTCGTGAGCGTCCTTGATGCCGTAATCGCTGATGTTAATAAAGCGGATCTTGTGGTCCAAGTCCAGCATGTAGCGGTTGTCGTCATCGATAAAAACGGTATTGCCAGGATTATTTTGAGCGGTGGTGTTGGCCAGATCAATGATCTTCTTGGTCTTACCGGAGCCTTTTTTCCCGTAGATCGCACGAATCATGATTAGCTTTCCCCCTTGTGATGAAGTTGTTGTCCATGTCTTTATTATACACGATTTTTCCCTTTTGGGAATAACAAAATCATGAATAAATTGTCACGTAGTTTTGCCCGATCGTCACAGCAGCGCCATGATTGCGCCCGCTGGGCAGGGCCGAGCCCCCGGCCGCCGCGTTTCACTTACCCGGAGAACTGAAAAAGGGCGGGCCCATGCCCGCCCTCCGATCAGCTCTTGGCGCCGCTCTGTCCGCTGACGAACGAGTTGTCCGGGTCCTGCTGATCAAACTCGCCGTGCAGCCGGTAGTGGGTCAGGGCGACATAGGCGTCGTAATCCGCCTGCATCACCATGTTCTCCAACTCCGAGTCGCCCATGACGGTATTGCGGCCCTTGGCGTACTCCGCGTCCACCATCTGCTTGACCTTGGCCACCAGGTCATGGCGCTTGGCGATGACGTCCTCCTGCTTGAGCTTGAAGTAGCCGTTCATCCAGTGGGCGATGCCCGCCAGGCCCGAGTGAGAGTCCACTGCCACGGTGGCCGGGCGGTTGAGGATGCGGGCGGTGTCGAAGATGTTGTAAATCTCCTCGTCCTTGAGCAGGCCGTCGGCGTGGATGCCCGCGCGGGTGGCGTTGAAGTTGCGGCCGACAAAGGGCGTGCGCGGGGGAATATCGTAGCCCAGCTCCCGCTCGAAGAACTCGGCGATCTCGGTGATGGCCGTCAGGTCCATGCCGTCGGTGGTGCCCCGCAGGCCGGCGTACTCGATGGCCATGGCCTCAAGCGGGCAATTGCCGGTGCGCTCGCCGATGCCCAGCAGCGCGCAGTTGACCGCCGCGCAGCCGTAGAGCCAGGCGGTACCCGCGTTGGTGACCACCTTGTAGAAGTCGTTGTGCCCGTGCCACTCCAGCTGCTCGCTGGGCACCCGGCCATAGTGCATCAGGCCGTAGATGATGCCCGGCACGCTGCGAGGGATGGCCACGCCGGGATAGCACACGCCGTAGCCCAGGGTGTCGCAGGCGCGGATCTTGATGGGCACGCCCGATTCTTTGGACAGCTTCATCAGCTCCCGGGCGAAGGGCACCACGAAGCCGTAGAAATCCGCCCGGGTGATATCCTCAAAATGACAGCGGGGCTTGATGCCCGCGTCCAGGGCGGCCTTGACGATGCTCAGGTATTTGTCCATGGCCTGGCCCCGGGTCATATTCATCTTCTTGAAGATGTGGTAGTCCGAGCAGGAGACCAGGATGCCGGTCTCCTTCAGGCCAATCTGTTTGACCAGCTGGAAATCCTTCTCGTTGGCGCGAATCCAGCTGGTGATCTCGGGGAACGCATAGCCCAGCGCCAGGCAATCCTCCACAGCCTTGCGGTCCTTGTCGGAGTAGACGAAGAACTCGCTCTGGCGCACAATGCCCTTGGGCCCGCCCAGGCGGGAGAGCAGCTTATAAAGGCTGACGATCTGATCGGGCGTGAAGGGCGAAGTGGACTGCTGCCCGTCGCGGAAGGTGGTGTCGGTGATCCAGATTTCGTCGGGCATATGGATGGGCACCAGTCGGTGGTTGAAGGGAATCTTGGGCACATGCTCGTAGTCAAACAGGTTGCGGTAGTAGTTGGGCTCGGCGACATCCTGCAACTCGTATACATAAGCCGACTGTTCCAGCAGATTGGTTTTGGGATCGAATTCGAGCTTCTTCAATTATTGTACCTCCTTGCAGAAATTTTCGAACCGGGCCAGACCGTTGCGGATGTTGTCCATGCTGGTGGCGTAGCTCAGGCGCACATAGTCGTCGTCGCCGAAGGCCACGCCGGGCACCACCGCCACTTTCTCATGCTCCAGCAGCAGCGCCGCCAGGCTCATCGAGTCCGCGATAGGCTGCGCGCGATAGGTCTTGCCCTTCAGGCCAGAGATGTTGACCATCAGGTAGAAAGCGCCCCGGGGCGGCACGCAGGATACATGGGGAATCTGTCCGATCAGGCGGACCATCTCCTCGCGCCGCTGGGCAAAGGCGGCGAACATGCGGGCCACGTCGTCATGGTCGTGATCCAGAGCGGTGATGAAGGCCTGCTGGGCCATGGCGTTGGCGTTGCTGGTGGCGTGGGACTGAAAATTGCTCATCACCTTGGTCAGGGCGGCGGGGGCGGCGGTGTAGCCCAGGCGCCAACCGGTCATGGCGTAGGTCTTGCTCGCGCCGTTGACCAGCACCGTGCGCTCCTGCATCCCCGGCAGCGAGGCGATGGAAATGTGCTGCGCCCCGTCGTAGACCAGTTTCTCGTACACCTCATCGGAGATCACCCAGATGTTGCCGTTGTCGATGACGATCTGGGCGATCTGCTCCAGGTCCTGGCGGCTGTAGACGCAGCCGCAGGGGTTGGAGGGGCTGTTGAGCACCAGGGCGCGGGTGCGGGGCGTGATGGCCGCGCGCAGCTGATCGGCGCTCATCTTAAAGCCATCCGCCTCCCGGGTCCTGACGAAGACCGGCTCGCCGCCGCACATGCGCACCATCTCGGGGTAGCTGACCCAGTAGGGCGAGGGGATAATGACCTCATCCCCCGGCTCCAGGATGCCGTAGAAGGCATTGTAGAGGGAGTGCTTCGCGCCGTTGGAGACCACGATCTGGTTGGGCGCGTAGCAGACCTGGTTATCCCGGGCCAGCTTGCGGCAGATCGCCTCCTTCAGCGCGGGCAAGCCCGAGGCGGGCGTATAGCGCGTATAGCCCGCGTCCAGCGCATCCTTAGCCGCCTGCACGATATAGGCCGGGGTGTTGAAATCCGGCTCCCCCGCTCCAAACCCGATCACATCCAGGCCCTGGGCCTTCATCTGCTTGGCTTTGGCGTCGATCTCCAAGGTCATGGATGCGGCGACGGATTGGGCGCGTTGACTAATTTGCATCTGAGCTGTTCCTCCTCATGCTTTTTCCAGCAATCATCCCATGGTGTTTACTGGATAGTATACGATCATTTCCAAATAAATGCAACATCAATTTTGCAATGCTTCAGTTTGGACGGCATTATCCCAAATTTTATTCGCATCTTGCAAGTATTTTTTCGTTTCTGGTCACATTTCATTCAGAGCCCAGCGCAACCCATTGAGCCGTCGGGGAAAGTCATGAAATTCGTGCGCGCAATCCTGCATTTTTCTCGAGAATACACAAAAGCGGACGGTTTACGCCGTCCGCTTTTCTCAGGTCTTTTCCGTCTCTGTTTCCCGCGCCGGCGCCCCATCCTCAGCGGCCGGGGCGGGCGCATCGCCCGGGGGTGGCGCTTGCGCCGCTTCCGATGAGGCGGCTCCCCCGTCGCGACCCAACTGGGCAAGCTGCCGCTCGTCCTGCGCCTGCTGCCGGTCCCGCCGCTGCACAAAGCGCCGCACCGTCAACAGCGCAACCGCAAAGGCCGGCGCGCCCAAAAACATGCCCCACACGCCGAAGAACCCGCCGCCCACCGTCACCCCCAGCAGCACCCACAGCGGGGAAATCTGCAGCCGATTGGAGGTGATCATCGGATCGATGAACCAGGCGTCGATCTGCTGCATGACGATGATGTAGATGCCCAGATACAGCGCCTTGAGCGGGCTGTCAAAGGCGGTGACCAGCACCGCGGGGATGCCGCCCAGGAAGGGACCCAGGAAGGGGATGGTGTTGCTCAGCCCGTACCACGCCCCTAGCAGCGGGGCATATTTGACCTTCAGCACCAGCATCCCCAGGTAGGCCAACACCCCCACGACGATGGCGTCGAGTACGCGGGCGGAGACATACTGGGCCAGCACCGTGTCGGCCTCGCGCAGATAGCCGCCCCATCGGCGGCCCCGGACCTTGCCGTTGACGGCGAAGAACACCCGCTTAAAGCCGTGCAGCAGCTCCTTGCGCTCCAACAGGATATAGATGGAGATGATGATCGTGATGAAAAAGCTGAACACGCCCTGCACGGTGGAGATCACGGTATTGATGGCGTTGCCCGCGATCCGCTGCAAGGTGGTGCCCGCAAAGTTGAGCAGGCTCTGGCCAATCTGTTCGACCATGGCGCGAATCTGGGGCTGATTGAGGTAAGGATTGTCGGCCAGCTCGGTCTGGACAAACTCGGTCATCTGGTTGACGTAGCCGGGCAGCACGGCCACCAGGTCCCGGATGGACTGGCCGATGCTGGGCAGCGCCACCAGCACGAACAAGCCTAGGGCGACGATGACCAGGGTATACCCCACCAGGATGGACAGCCCGCGCCGACGTTTGAACCGGCGGAACACCCGCCGCTCCAGCACATTGACCAGCGGGCGCATCAGGTAGGCCAGCAGCACCCCGATGATGAAGGGCATCATCAGGTTGGCCAGCCAGCCGACGAACCCCTTGACCTGCAGCACCAGGTTATCCGCGCTGTCCAGCACCCGGGAGAGCAGCATCAGCGCCGCCAGGGTGCAGAAGGCGTAGATGCAGATTCTCAACAGGGGATCGCGTTTTTTCTCCTTGCGCATGGCCCAGCCTCCTTGTCCAACTAGCATATGACATCGCGCGCCCATCCATCCGCCCGCCTGCAAAAAAGGAGCGGAGAAGGCTCCGCCCCTTTGGGATCGGTTTACTGGCCGCGGCGCTCGGCCCGATAGCGCTCCGTAGCGTCCAGGATGCGCTTGCGGATCCGGATGCTCTTGGGCGTGACCTCCACCAGCTCGTCGTCGTCGATGAACTCCAGCGCCCGCTCCAGGGTCATGGGCACCACCGGCGCCAAGCGCATGGCCTCGTCCGCGCCCGCGCTGCGCACGTTGGTGGCCGCCTTGGTCTTGCACACGTTGACGGCGATATCCTGGCCGCGGGAGGAGATGCCCACCACCTGGCCGCCATAGACATGGTCCGAGGGCTCCACAAACAGCTCGCCCCGGTCCTGGGAGTGGTACAGGCCGTAGAGCATGGCCGTGCCGCTCTCAAAGGCGATCAGCGAGCCCAGGTTGCGGCGGGGAATGTCGCCCTTGTAGGGGGCGTAGCTGTCGAATACCGAGCTCATGATGCCCTCGCCGTGGGTATCGGTCAGGAACTCGTTGCGGTAGCCGAAGATGCCGCGGGAGGGAATCCGAAACTCCAGCCGCACCCGGCCGCCCTTCTGGTTGACCATGTTGACCAGTTCGCCCTTGCGGGAGCCCAGCTTCTCCATCACCGGGCCCATCATGTTCTCGGGCACGTCGCACACCACAAACTCGATGGGCTCGCACTTGACGCCGTCGATCTCCTTGAAGAGCACCAGGGGTTTGGACACCTGAAACTCGAAGCCCTGGCGGCGCATGTTCTCCATCAGCACCGTCAGGTGCAGCTCGCCGCGGCCGGCGACCAGGAAGGCGTCGGGGCTGTCGGTGTCCTCCACCCGCAGGCCCACGTCGGTGTTAAGCTCGCGGTACAACCGGGCGCGCAGATGCCGACTGGTGACGTACTGCCCCTCCCGGCCCGCCAGGGGGCTGTTGTTGACCGAGAAAGTCACCTGGATGGTGGGCTGAGAGATTTCCACGAAGGGCAGGGGCTCGGGGGTCGCGGCGTCGCACACCGTGTCGCCGATGGTCAGCCCCTCAATGCCCGAGAGCGCCACGATATCGCCCATCTTGGCCGACTCGGTGTTGACCCGGTTGAGCCCCATGAACTCGTACAGGCTGGAGATGCGGGTGCGCCCGGAGACCGCGCCGGTGGCGGCGTTGGCCACCACGACCTCCTGGCCCACATGGATCTCGCCGCGGTCCACCCGGCCCACGCCGATGCGGCCCACATAATCGTTGTAGTCGATGGAGGAAACCAACAGCTGGGTCGGCCCCTCGCCATCCCCCTCCGGGCAGGGGACGTAGGTCAGGATCGCGTCCAACAGGGGCGAGAGGTCCTCATCGTCGTCGGTGATCTCCGGCTCCAGCGAGGCGATGCCCTTGCGGCCCGAGGCGTACAGGAAGGGCGACTCGAGCTGGTGATCCTCGGCCTGCAGCTCGATGAACAGGTCGAGCACCTCGTCGACCACTTCCTCGCAGCGGGCGTCGGGCCGGTCGACCTTGTTGATCACGACGATGACCTTCAGGTTCAGCTCCAGCGCTTTCTGCAGCACGAAGCGGGTCTGGGGCATGGGGCCCTCGTAGGCGTCCACCAGCAGCAGCACGCCGTCGACCATGTTGAGGATGCGCTCCACCTCGCCGCCAAAATCCGCGTGCCCAGGGGTGTCCACGACGTTGATGGTGGTGTCCTTCCAGACGATGGCCGTATTCTTAGCCAGGATGGTGATGCCGCGCTCGCGCTCGATATCGTTGGAGTCCATGACCCGCTCGGCCACCTGCTGGTTGGCGCGGAAGGTGCCGCTCTGGCGCAGCATCTGGTCCACCAGGGTGGTTTTGCCGTGGTCAACGTGGGCGATGATGGCAATGTTGCGAATGTCTTCCCGTTTCAAATTCCGCTCTTCCCTTCTTCTGTACACACGCCGCCGTCAGGCGACGCTCCACACAAGTCCATATCCTAATTAGTATAAACAAAAACACCGGCTTCGTCAATTGCCGAAGCCGGTTGTGAAAGCCTTTTCGTCGATTTTTGGGTTGCGCGCTCAATCCTCCGCCGCGAGTTTCTGGCGCTCAGCCACGTCGCTGAGCTGGAGGGAGTCGTTGTTCTCCAGCGCCCAGCGGATGGACCAGTCGTTCTCAAACAGTAGCACCCGACGATCCCACCGATCCACGGCGTGGCGGGTGGTGCTGGTCAGCTGCAGGCGGTCGACGTTATCCGCGGCCACCACCCAGCGCACGAAGCGGAAGGGCAGCGGATGGACCTTGATCTCCACGCCGTACTCGCTCTGGAGCCGGTAGGTCAGCACGTCCAGCTGCAGCTGGCCGACCACGCCGACGATGACCTCCTCCAAACCCAGGTTGATCTCCTTGAAGGTCTGGATCGCGCCCTCCTGGGCCAGCTGGGTGATGCCCTTGACGAACTGTTTGCGCCGCATGGAGTCCAGGATGCTGACCCGGGCGAAGAACTCCGGCGCGAACACCGGGATGCCTTCATATTGGATGGGCTGCTTGGGGTTTTGGTAGAGCGTGTCGCCCAGGCCGAAGATGCCCGGATCGAACAGGCCGATGATATCTCCGGCGAAGGCCTCCTCCACCGCGTGGCGCTCGTCGGCCATGAACTGCTGGGGCTGGGCCAACTTGATGGGTTTGCCCGTGGCCGAGTGGACGACCTGCATCCCCTTCTCAAACACGCCGGAACACACCCGCATGAAGGCCAGCCGGTCCCGGTGCGCGGGATTCATATTGGCCTGAATCTTGAAGATGAAACCCGAGAAGTTGGGGTTGGCCGGGTCCACCGTCTCGCCCTGAGACACGCGGGGCGTGGGCGGCGCGGTGAAGGCCAAGAACTTCTCCAGAAAGGACTGCACGCCGAAATTGTTCATCGCCGAGCCGAAGAACATCGGGGTCAGCTGCCCCTGGGCGACCTGCTCCATGTCCAGGGCGTCCCCCGCCATGTCCAACAGCTCGATCTCCTCCATCAGCCGATCATGGTAGCTCTCGCCGATCAGCTCGCGCAGGGCGGGATCATCCACCGAGCCGCGGGTGGCCGAGACCATGCGCTGGCCATGGTCCCCCCCGGAGTAGACCTCGATGGCCGCCTCCTGGCGATGGTACACGCCCTTGAAGTCGCCATCGGTGCCGATGGGCCAGTTGATCGGGCAGGCCCGGATGCCCAGCACCTGCTCCAGCTCGTCCATCAGGTCAAAGGGACTGCGCCCCGCCCGATCCATCTTGTTGACGAAGGTGAAAATCGGGATGTGCCGCAGCCGACAGACCTGGAAGAGCTTGATGGTCTGGGCCTCGACGCCCTTGGCCGCGTCGATGAGCATCACCGCCGAGTCGGCCGCCACCAGGGTGCGGTAAGTATCCTCAGAAAAATCCTGGTGTCCCGGGGTGTCCAGGATGTTGATGCGGTAGCCGTCGTAGTCGAACTGCATCACCGAGCTGGTCACCGAGATGCCGCGCTGTTTCTCGATCTCCATCCAGTCGGAGGTGGCATGGCGGGAGGCCTTGCGCGCCTTGACCGATCCGGCCAGGCGGATGGCCCCGCCGTAGAGCAGGAGCTTCTCCGTCAGGGTGGTTTTGCCCGCGTCGGGGTGGGAGATGATGGCAAAGGTGCGCCGGCGGCGAATTTCGTCGGCGATTTGCTCGGGGGTGTAGGACATACTCGCATAGCCTCCTTATATCGGTTCAACAAGCTCGCCGCCGCCCGGGCGAACCCTAAGCCTTCGGCAATCCCAGCTTTTACAGACCGTTCCTATTCTATCCTTCGCCGCCTGGCTTGTCAACGGCGCGGCGGGCTGGGTCAGCGGCACGCCGCAGCGATCTCCCACCTGCCAACCGCCCAGCTCCCACGCGCCGCAGCGGCTCCACCTGCCAGCCCGTTATCTGCATATTGTCGCCATTTTACCCCACGATCACGCAGATTTCTCCCGAATTGCGCGGGTAAGCCCTTGCCAAAGGGCGCGAGAGCGGTTTATACTGGAAATGTTCTCTTTTATCCTAAAAGCATCCGAGGAGGTCTGCACATGTTCTATCGTCCTTTCGGAAACAAGGGCTTTGATGTATCCACCTTCGGCATGGGTCTGATGCGCTTACCCACCCAGGCGGACGGCAAGATCGACCGCGCCGAGGCCATCGCCATGATTCGCTACGCCCTGGATCACGGCGTCAACTATCTGGACACCGCCTACCCCTATCACGGCGGGGAGAGCGAGCTGGTGCTGGCCGAGGCCCTGAAGGATGGCTATCGCCAGAAGGCCATCGTCGTGTCCAAGTCCCCCACCTGGCTGCTCAAGGAGCCCGCGGACTATGACCGCCTGCTCGACGAGCAGCTTGAGAAGCTGGGCGTCGACTATCTGGACGTGTACCTGCTGCACTCCTTGGGCGAGGAGAACTTCGCCATCGCCCAGAAGATGGATTACAAGGCCTTCATCCAGCGGGCCAAGGCCGCGGGCAAAATCAAGTACGCAGGCTTCTCCTTCCACGGCGATTTTGACTGTTTCAAGCGCATCGTGGATGATTACGACTTCGACGTCTGCCAGATTCAGCTCAACATCCTGGATGAGAACGAGCAGGCCACGGTTGAGGGCCTCAAGTACGCCGCCGCCAAGGGCATGCCGGTGATCATCATGGAACCCTTGAAGGGCGGCCGCCTGGCCAGCAAGGTGCCCGCCGAGGCCATGGCCGCCCTCGACGCGGTGACGCCCGGCCGCTCCAGCGCGGAGTGGGCCTTCAAGTGGGTGTACAACTTCCCCGAGGTCACGGTCATCCTCAGCGGCGTGAGCACCATGGATCAGCTCAAGGACAACCTGCGCATCTTCCAGGACGCCCGCCCCGGCATCCTGACCGAGGCGGAGAATACCGCCCTGCACCAGCTCAAGGCGGTCTATGAATCCCGGATGAAGGTGGGCTGCACGGGCTGCGAGTACTGCATGCCCTGTCCCCAGGGGGTCCAGATTCCCCAGATTTTCTCCCAATACAACGACGCGTCGGTCTTCGACGAGCTCGAGCAGAGTCAGCGCGGATACGCCAAGTTGATCGCCGAGCAGCATGACGCCTCCCAGTGCGTGGGTTGCGGCGCGTGCGAGGGCGCATGCCCGCAGTCGCTGTCAATCATCGAGCTGCTCAAGCAGGCCGATGCCGCCCTCAGGGGTTGATACCCCGTCAACCGACCGATTTCCAAAGCCCCCATCCGCTAGGCGGATGGGGGCTTTCAGTTTCCGAAAAAAATCCAGGCGGCTCAGGATGTGCCGTGCCATTTATAGATGTATCGGCACATGCTCAGCACATGGATCCACAGTAGCTTCAAGCTCCGGGTATCCTCCCGCTCCCAGGCATGATACACCGACACCTCCGGGTTGAAGATGACCTTGCCGAAGCGCTGCACCTCGCGGGTTAAATCCGCATCCTCGAAATACATGAAGTATCTCGGATCGAAGCCGCCGACCTGCTTGAACACTGACGTGCGCAGGAGCATAAAGCAGCCGGTGCACAGGTCAATCTCTGTCGGTCGGTCCAGCTGTTCGTGCTGGCGGGTATACTCCTCGCGGTACTTGCGCAAAAAACCCACTCGCCCGCCGATGAGGTAGCGCAGGCGCGGCCGACGCTTGGGCAGGAACTGCTCCGTGCCATCCAGGTTGAGGATCTTGGGGGTGACCATGGCCACCTCCGCGTGCCGCTCCAGATAGGAGATGAGCGGCTCGATGGCGCCCTCGGGCAGCTTAATGTCGGGGTTGATGATGACATGGTAGTCGCTTTCCAGATAGGGCAGGGCTAGGTTGTGGCCCTTGCCAAAGCCAAGGTTCTTCGGGCTGCGGATCATCCGCACCTGCGGGAAGCGCTCCTGGATCAGCTCCACGGTGCCGTCGCTGGATCGGTTGTCCACCACATAGAGGATGAAATTTAAATGCGCCGTCGCCCGGAGAATCTGTTCTATGGTATCGCCAATGATCTGCGCGTTGTTGTAGGTGACGATGCACCCGGTTATCTGCACAGGTGAATCCGGTTTGGCCATCTCGCTACTCCTTTACGCCCAGAGCGCCCTGCATCTTCAACTGCCCCAGGTTTCCCAGATACGTTTCCAGCGCGCGCTGCCAGGAGGGCAACCGGGCGAATCCCGCCGCGTCCAGGGAAGCCTTGGACAGGCGCGAGTTGAGCGGCCGCTTGGCCCGGCTGGGATAATCCCGGGTCAGCACGGGCGCTACCTGCACGTCTTTCCCGCTCAGGCGAAAAATCTCCTGTGCAAATTCGCGCCAGCTGCACAGCCCCTCGTTGGTGGCGTGGTACACGCCGTAGCGGTCGGTCTGGAGCATATCGACCGCCAGACGGGCCAGGTCCCCGGTGTAGGTGGGCGAGCCGATTTGATCGGAGACCACGCTCACCCGATCGTGATCCTCCGCTAGACGCAGCATCGTCTTGACAAAATTGCGCCCGTTCTCCCCAAACACCCAGGAGATGCGCAGGATAAAATATTTCTTGAGCTGCGAGAGAACGCAGTCCTCGGCAAGCTTCTTGGTTAGCCCATAATAGTTGACCGGATCGCGCGGATCGTCCACCTCATAGGGAGTCTCCCCGTCGCCCGGAAACACGTAATCGGTGCTGAAAAACATCATGGGGATGTCCGCCCGCCTGCAGGCCGACGCCAGATGGGATACCGCCGTGACATTGGCCGCATAGCAGGCCTCCCGCTCGTCCTCGGCGCGGTCCACCTGGGTGTAGGCGGCGCAGTGCACCAGCGCATCGGGCTGATAGCGGGCGAAGCAGGCCCGCACCTGAGCCTCGTCGGTCAGATCATAGTCCGCAAGGTCCACGCCCGCGCAAGGCACATGGCGGCGACCCAACTCCCGCTGGATATCATAGCCCAGTTGGCCGCGATTGCCCGTAACCAGAATCATCGCTGCGCCCCCTCACTGTCCCTGGCGGTAGCTACCGTCCAGGATGCGCTCCCACCAGGCGCGGTTGGTCACATACCAGTCGATGGTCGACGCGATGCCGCTATCAAAATCCGTGGCGGGCAGCCAGCCCAGCTCCCGATGGATTTTGGCCGGATCGATGGCATAGCGCAGGTCATGTCCCTTGCGGTCGGCCACATGATCGATCAGGCTGTCAGGCTTACCCAGCCGACGCAGGATCGCGTCGACCACCTGCAGATTGGTGCGCTCGTTGTGCCCGCCGATATTGTAGATCTCCCCCACCCGACCCCGCCGGATAATCCGATCGATGGCTTCGCAGTGATCCATCACGTGCAGCCAATCGCGCACGTTCTCCCCCGAGCCGTACACCGGCAGGGGCTGATCCGCCAGCGCCTTGGAGATCATCAGCGGAATGAGCTTCTCCGGGAACTGGTAGGGGCCGTAATTGTTTGAGCAGCGGGAGATGGTCGCCGGCAGGCCAAAGGTGCGGTGGTACGCCATGACCAGCAAGTCCGCCGAGGCCTTGGAGGCCGAGTAGGGCGAGGAGGGATTTAGCGGCGTCTGCTCGGTGAAAAACAGGTCCGGACGGTCCAGGGGCAGGTCGCCGTACACCTCATCGGTGGATACCTGATGGTAGCGGCCCACGCCGTACTTGCGGCAGGCATCCATCAGCGCCTGGGTCCCCATCACGTTGGTGCGCAGGAAGACCTCGGGGTTGGTGATGGAGTTGTCTACATGGCTCTCCGCCGCGAAGTTGACGACCACGTCGAACGTCTCCCGGGCAAAGAGCGCGTCCAGCAGCTCCCGATCGACGATATCACCCTGGACGAAGGAAAAGTTCTCCCGCTGGCGGGCTTGGGTCAGGTTTTCCAGGTTGCCCGCGTAGGTCAGCGCGTCTAGGCAGACCAATCGATCCTCCGGATGGTGCTGCAGTTGATGATAGATAAAATTGGCGCCGATAAACCCCGCGCCGCCTGTGATCAACAGTTTCAAATTATCGTCCTTCTTTCACGCCCATCGGCACAGGACAAGCCAATGGATGATACAGCGTTTTGACATAAATCACAAAAATATCGTGTGTATTCTATCATAGCTGCACCACGGGAATCAATCGCTTCACACATTTGTACCCCTTTTAATCCCTATTTCGTCACAAATCGTTCTCTCCGTTCGCCTATTTGGTGGTTGAAACTGGACAGACGAACCCCTTTGCGGTATGATAAAGGCACTGATTTAGGCGTTCCTCAGTTTCGGCCATCAGCCCCTCCTTTTTCGGCGGCCGAGCTGTCCATTATCGTTCCGTCGGGCAACAAGGCCCCGCGGATAGCTGGAGGAATCCACGCGATGCGCGAAAAGATTGTCGCCATCCTCAACCGGACAGACTGCTTCAAGCAGGCGCTGCTGGTCAACGCCGTTTTTTGCGTATTTATGTTCTACGCGTCCGCGATGATGACCGCCGCGAATCTGCTGCTGTTGGGATGGGCGGCATATTTGTTGGTCCGCGGGCAGCGCCGAGGCGAGCTGTCGATGCGGGCTCTGGCGCTCTCCAGCACGCTGCTGAGCCTCTTTATTCTGTTCAACCTGCTCTCAGCGCTGATCAATCTACCCAACAATCTGCTCAGAAACCTCCAGATGGTGGGCAACCTCGCGCTGCTGTTCTATATGGGGTACGGTCTACAAAAGCAGTCCGTCGGGGAGAACCTGGAGCTGTTCAAGCGGCTGACGCGTCTGTTGGTGGGCAGCACCTTCTTCCTCTCCGCGGCAACGTTGATCCTCTATTTTTTTAACATCCATATTGTGCACTTCGCCGGCCGTTACTGCGGGGTCTACTCCAACCCGAACCTGTCGGGATTCGCCGCCAACGTCAGCCTGATGGCGACATTTTTTCTGTTGTTCGATTGGCCCAGTCTGCGCCGACGGACCAAAATCTTTTACCTCGTCCAACTGCTGCTGCAGTCTGTCGTGGTGATGCTCTCCAACTCCCGCTCCGCGTTCATCTGCTATGCGGTGTTTTTTACCGTGCTGCTGGTTTTGCTGATCTTCAGCCGCCTGCAAGGAAAATGGATCCTCAAGGTGCTGGCTGGGGTGATGATCGCGGCGGGCATCGTGGCGCTGGCCGCGGGTATCTTCAAGATCACCCAAATGGCGACCTACACCGCCAGCACCGCCCTGCACGACCGATTGCTCGGCGACGACGCGGACGAGCCCAAGAAAATGGATCCCAACGACGGCATCTCCATCGACGACTACATCTTTCGTCCCGACAAATTCAGCCGGGAGGAGACCGGCACGCAGTCGATGCAGATCCGTTGGGATGTGCTTGTGGCTGGATGGGATACCTTCCTCACCCGGCCCATTTTGGGCGTGTCCCCTGGGGACGTGGTCCGCCGGGTGTGCGCCGACCATCCGGACGCCTTTTTGGGCAACATCGAGGACGGCGGGCTGCACAACTCCTACCTGCAGGTGCTGGTGGCCAGCGGCGCGCTCGGTTTTCTATGCATGCTCTCCTTTGCGGTGGGCTGCATCGCCAAGTTCATCCGGGGCGTCAAGGCGATCGGCAGCAACCGCATGGCTTTCCGGTATCAGAGCGTTTCGATGGCCATGCTGGTGAGTATGGCGGTTTTCTTCCTTTTTGAATCCTCGATGCTCTACGCCATCGGCCTGCCGGCGGTGCTGTTCTGGCTGCTGCTGGGCCACATGATGGACATGGCCACCCGCCCCAAGGCCTATCTGGCACACTTTGATCCAACCGCCGCACAGGAGGATGAACATGCGCGTTGATCTGCACCTGCACTCCCGCCACTCCGACGGCACCCTGACGCCTCAAGCCCTGGTCGAGCGCGCCGGGCGGGCCGGGCTGTCCCTCATGGCCGTGACCGACCACAATGTGCTCACCGGATGCCTGGACCTGCTCAGCCACCCCCTGCCCGACGGGCTTACCGCCCTGAGCGGCATTGAGCTGGACACGGTCCATGCCGGCCTACACATGCATCTGTTGGGCTACGGGTTCGACCCCTATGACCCGGCAATGTGCGCCTTCGCGCAGGAAACCCAATATCAGCTGGAGGACATGAGCGTGGCGCTGGTGCGCGCCCTGACTCGGGGGGATGATCGGGTCAGCCTCAGCGATTACTTCGCTTATCAGCAGGATCGAGGCGAGGGCGGCTGGCGGGCGCTGCACTACCTGCGCGCCCAGGGCGTCACCGCCTCCCTGGCCGAGGGGATGGCGCTGTATGGGCGCTATGGCATTGACTATGCAGGCTTTCCCTTCCCCGACGCGGCGCGCGTGTGCCGCCGCATTCACGCCGGCGGGGGGTATGTGTTTCTCGCGCACCCCGGGGAGACCTTCAGCGCGCTCGGACCCAGTGAGCTCACCGAGCTGCTGGACGCGCTGCGGACCGCCGGTCTGGATGGCGTGGAGTGCGGCTATCCCAAGCACAGCGCCGAACAGATCGCCTTTTTCAGCGCGTACTGCCAACGTCACGGGCTGATGATGTCCGCCGGGAGCGATTGCCACGGCGACTTTAGCGGCAGTCCGGTGGGCCAAACCGGCCTGCCCTGCCCCCTTCAACTGGACCGCCTGCTCACATAAGCCCATCAAAACAGCCGCCCGGGGTTTCCCGGGCGGCTCTTCATTTTCTGCAAAGTCACGCGCGCATCACGGCGTCCAGCGCCATGGCTGCCGCCAGGAAGCACTGGTCGTAGCACAGCCCGCCCTGCAGGTAGGCGGCGAAGGGCTCGCGCATGGGCGCGTCGGCGCTCAGCTCGATGCTAGCGCCCTGGACGAAAGCGCCCGCGGCCATGATGACCTGATGCTGATAGCCGGGCATGTCCCAGGGCTCAGGCACGGCCATGGCATCCACCGGGGACCCCTTCTGGATGCCCTGGCAGAAAGCGATCAGCCCCTCGCGCTTGCCGAAGATAATGGACTGAATGATGTCGTTGCGGGTCTCCTCCGCGCCGGGCAGGGTGCGATATCCCTGGGTTTCAAATACCTTGGCGAAGAGGGCCGCGCCCTTGAGGCTCTGCAGCACCACATGGGGGGCCATGTACAGGCCCTGGTAATAGGGCTGATACCCCGCGGCGTTGGAACCCACCTCGCGGCCCAAGCCCGGGGAGGTCATGCGGTAGGAGATGCGCTCAATCAGCTCGGCCTTGCCGGCGATGTAACCGCCGGTGGGGGCCAGGCCGCCGCCGGGATTCTTGATCAGCGAGCCGACGATGACGTCCGCCCCCAGCTCCACCGGCTCGGCCAGGCGGGTGAACTCGCCGTAGCAATTGTCCACCATCACCACCACATCCGGCCGTAACTGGTGCACGAAGTGGGCAATCTCGCCGATGGCCTCGGGGCTGAGGGTGGGCCGGGTGACGCTGTAACCCCGGGAGCGCTGGATCGCCACCACCTGCACCTGCGATGTGAGTTTCTGAGCGATGCCCTCCCGGTCGAAACGGCCGTCCTCCAGCAGGTCGACCTGGTCGTAGGCAACCCCCCACTCGGCCAGGGAGCCCTGGCCCTGGCCCTGGCCGTCGATGCCGATCACCGCGTGCAGGGTGTCGTAGGGCTGACCGCTGATGGACAGCAGGGCGCCGCCCTTGCGCAGCAGGCCGAACAGGCAGATGGCCAGCGCATGGGTGCCCGAGGCGATCAGCGGGCGCACCAGGGCGTCCTCGCAGCCCAGGGACTGGGCGTAAAGCTTCTCCAGGGTGTCCCGCCCGATATCGTCGTACCCATAGCCCGTGGTGCCCGCAAAGTGCCGCAGGCCGACGTTGTGCGCCTGGAAGGCGGCGAGCACCTTATACTGGTTGACCCGGGCGACCGCCTCCATGCGCGAGAAGACCTCCCCGAGGGAGGCCTCCGCGTCGCTGACCAGCTGCGCAGCCCGGCTGGAGATCCCGAAGGGCGCCAAACATGTGCGCAAATCCGTCCGCTGCATCACGCTTCCTCCACCGAGATGGCGATGGGCCGCTGAGGCGAGATGGTGGAGATGGCATGCTTATAGATCATCATCTGCTTGCCCTCGATGCTGTCGATCACCACAACGAAATTGTCAAAAGCGCTGACCTGGCCTCGAATCTGAAAGCCGTTGACCAGGTGCAATAATACCGGCACATTCTCTTTGCGGGCGATGCTGAGGATTTGATCCTGCATATTCATTTTTGTCAACACAATCATCCTTTCTCTGTGGGGAGGTCTTCCCCCCTTTGGCGCAGCGCCTGCTCGGCCAAATCGGCCAGCTCCGCGGGGCGCTGGTCGGCGGTGCGCTCGATCCAGACGATGCCCTTCTCCCGCCGGAACCAGGTCAGCTGCCGCTTGGCAAAGTTGCGCGTGCGCTGTTTGATCTTCTCAACGGCCTGCGCCAGGGTACACGCCCCTTGCAGGTGAGCGATCAGTTCCTTATATCCCAAGGCCTGCAGGCTGGTCAGCGACGGATCATACCCCGCCGCCAGCAGTCCCTGCACCTCCTGGAGCAGGCCGTCCCGCATCATCCGATCCACCCGCGCCTCGATGCGGGCGTAGAGCGCCCGCCGCTCCATCGTCAGCCCGACCACGGGCGCGGGCGCGGGTTCGAGGACCCGCTGCCCATAGCTGCCTATCGGCTTGCCCTGCCGGTGCAGCTCCAGGGCGCGGATCACCCGCATGGTGTCGTTGGGATGTAAGCGGGCCGCCGCCTCGGGCGACGCCTGGGCCAGGCGGTCGTGCAGGGCCTGATTGCCCTCCCGAGCCGCAAAAGCCTGCAGTTCCCTTCGAAAATCCAGGTCGGCCTCGCCGCTGCCAAAGTCCAACTCGTGCAGCAGCGCGTGAACGTAGAGCCCGGTGCCCCCGCAGAGGAGCGCGGTCCTGCCCCGGGCGTGTATCTGCTCCATACAGGCGCGGGCGTCCTGCTGGAAACGGCCAACCGAGTAGGGCTCGTCCACATCCACGCAGCCGATCATGTGGTGGGGCACGCCTCGCATCTGCCCCGCGTCGGGTTTGGCGGTACCGATGTGCATCTGCCGATAAATCTGCAGCGCGTCGGCGGACACCACCTCCCCATCCATTCGGATAGCTAATTCCACCGCCAGATCGGTTTTTCCTGCCGCGGTCGGGCCAACCACCACCAGATCGGGTAAAATCATGGATTTCGACAAAAGCTCTCCTCCTAGACGATGCGCTTAAAGCGCTTTTGCAGCTCGCGCTCGGTGATGGCGATGAGCACCGGCCGACCGTGGGGACAGGTCGGCGGCGCGCCGCTCTCGGTCATCTCCCTGAGCAACGCCTCGATTTCCGGCATTTGCAGGGGGTCGCCCGCCTTGACAGCCTTGCGGCAGGACATGCGAATGATCCGATCCGCGCCCACCTGCCGGGGCAGGCGGCCCAGGGTGGACAGGGAGGCGAGCACCTCCTCCAGACAATCCTTGACCTCGGGCTCGCCCAAGAGCATCGGCGCCTCGGTAACCCGCCAGCTGCGCCCGCCAAAGGGCTCCAGGGTGAACCCCGCCTGGACCAACAGCGGTAGATTTTCCTGGATGAGCGCCTGCTCAGCGGGATCAACTTGCAGGATCACCGGCAGCATCAACGGCTGGGTCGCCACCGGCCCCTGGGCAAACTGCTTGGAAAAGCGCTCGTAGAGCAGCCGCTCGTGGGCCGCGTGCTGATCGATGATGTACAGGCAGTCCCCCTGTTGGGCGACGACATACCCCCTAAATACCTGGCCGAGCACCTTCACCGGCGCGTCCTGCAGGGCGTGGGGCAGGGTCATCTGCTCGGCGGGCGGCTCAGAGATGACCACCTCCCGCTGCGCCGGGGCCTCCCAGGGCGCGGGTTTGCCCGGCTCGGGGACGACGGGGGACGGCGCGCCGTCCCGGGGGGACGCGGCGGCGGGCGGCCCCTCCGCCAGGGAGAAGGCGCTCTCGGCTACCTCGGGCAGGTTCGCGCGCTCCGGCTGGTCAAAGATCGGGAACCGCGGCGGTTGGGGCGGGCGAACCGGCGAGCGCGACGCGTCGGCCCCACACGGCGCGGACGGGGTGTTTGGCGCAGAGCTCGGCGCGGGTGCGGCGGGCGGAGCCACCCGGTCCCTCGGCGTTGGCGCGGGATCAGCCGTCATCGGCCGCTCAGGCGCCGCCATTCGGGTCGGCCCGGTCGCATTCTGCGCCCGCTGGGGTGGAACCAACAGCTCCGGCGCGGGGGCCGGGTTGCGCAGGGCGATCTTGACCAAATCACCCACCGCCTGGCGTACCAGGTTCTCCTCCCGGAAGCGGATCTCCAGCTTGCCGGGGTGCACGTTGACATCCACCGCCTCCAGGGGCAGCTGCAGGTGCAGCACATAGAAAGGAAACCGGCCGATCATCACCCGCCCTTCAAGGGCGGCCTCCACCGCCTGGGCGACCAGGGCGCTGCGCACCCAGCGGCCGTCCACCACCAGGGTCTGCCCGGTGCGATTGCGGCGGCTGGCCTCCCCCACGCCCACAAAACCCCGCAGCTTGCAGTAGCCGCTCTGGCCGGAGACCGGTATGACCTGCCGATCCAGCGGGCTGCCATAGACCGCACGGATGGCGCTGAGCAGCTTGCCGTCGCCAGGGGTGTGCAGGGTGACCTTGCCCTGGTTGCGCAGGCGCAAGGCGATATCCGGCCGGGCCAGGGACAGGCGCAGCAGGTAGTCCCCGATGGCGCCGGCCTCGGCCGCGGGGGTCTTGAGGAACTTCAAGCGGGCCGGGGTGTTGTAGAACAGGTCCAGCACCTGGATGCTGGTGCCCTCGGGGCAGCCGGCCTGCTGGCAGAGCAGCTGTTCGCCGCCCTCCATGCGCACCAGGGTGCCCTCCTGAGCGCCCTTGAGTCGGGTGGTTAGGGTGACCCGGCTGACCGCGGCGATGGCCGCCAGGGCCTCGCCCCGAAAGCCCAGGGTACCGATGCGCATCAGGTCGTCCCCGCTGGCGATCTTGCTGGTGGCGTGCCGGGCGAAGCACAGCTCGGCGTCCGCCCGGTCCATGCCCGATCCGTTGTCCGTCACACGGATGGCGGAGATGCCGCCGTTCTCGATCTCCACGGTGATGGCCGTGGCCCCGGCGTCGATAGCGTTCTCCACCAGTTCCTTGATCACCGAGGCCGGCCGCTCCACCACCTCGCCGGCGGCGATGCGGTTGGCCGTGGGCAAATCCAGCTGTGCAATCATCCCTTACACCTCCTTTGAGAGCTTTTGCAGCCGCGCCAGGGCGTTGATGGCGTCCAGGGGCGTCATGGCGTTCAAATCCAGTTGTTTGAGTTCCTGGATAACCTCCTGTTCCGGGGTATGGAACAGGTTGACCTGCAGGGCCGCGGGCGCGGCCTGGGCCTGCTCGATGACCTCCCCCACCGCAGGGCGGTTGATATCCGCGGCCTCCAGACGGGCGAGTATTTTATGCGCCCGGGCGACGACCTCCTCGGGCAGGCCGGCCAGCTGGGCCACCTGGATGCCGAAGCTCTTGTCCGCACCGCCCCGGGCGATCTTGCGCAGAAAGATAATCTGGTCGCCGTACTCTTTGACGGTGACGCAGTAATTTTTCACGCCGACAAGCTGGCCCTCCAGCTCCGAGAGCTCATGATAGTGGGTGGCGAAAAGGGTCTTGCCCAGGGCATGGGCGTGCAGATACTCCACCACCGACCAGGCGATGGATAGGCCGTCAAAGGTGCTGGTTCCCCGCCCGATCTCGTCGAGAATCAGCAGGCTGCGCCCAGTGGCGTGCTTGAGGATGTTGGAGACCTCGCTCATCTCGACCATAAAGGTGCTCTGCCCCTGGGAAAGATCGTCGGAGGCGCCCACCCGGGTGAAGATGCGGTCCACCAGGCCGATCCGGGCCGACGCCGCGGGCACGAAAGAGCCCATGTGCGCCATCAGCACGATCAGGGCGGTCTGGCGCATATAGGTGCTCTTGCCCGCCATGTTGGGCCCGGTGATGATCAGCAGGCGGTTCTCCTTCTGATCCAACAGGGTGTTGTTGGGCACGAAGCGCCCGCCGCCCAGGGCTGCCTCCACCACCGGGTGGCGGCCGTCCTGGATATCAATCTCATGCCCCCGGTGCACCTGGGGCTTGACATAGCCGTTGTCCAAAGCCACCTTGGCCAGCGAGTGCAGGGCGTCCACCATGGCCAGGGCCGTGGCGGTGTCCTGCAGGCGGCGCACCTGCTCGAGCAGCTTGCCGCGGATATCCAAAAACAGCTGGTACTCCAGGCGGACGCTCTTCTCTTGGGAGCCCAGGATGGTCTCCTCCATCTCCTTGAGCTCCGGGGTGATGTAGCGCTCGCAGTTGGCCAGGGTCTGGCGGCGGACATAGCGGTAGGGCACCAGGCTCAGGTTGCTGCGGGTGACCTCGATATAGTAGCCGAAGACCTTGTTGAAGCCCACCTTGAGGTTCTTGATGCCGGTCTCCTCGCGCTCCTGGTTCTCCAGCTTAGCCAGCCACTGTTTGCCGTTGGTGGCCGCCTCGCGCAGGCGGTCGAGCTGCTGGCTATACCCGGGGCGGATGATCTCACCCTCGGTGATCGACAGGGGCGGATCGTCGGCGATGGCCCACTTGAGCAGGCCGACGATCTCCTCCATGGGGTCGATTTGGGCGCGCAGGCGGGAGAGCAATGAACTCTTGCAGCCGCCCAGCAGATCCATCACCTGGGGCACTCGCTCCAGGGAGTTCATCAGGGCGACGCAGTCCCGGGCGTGGACGGTCTGGTAGGCGATGCGGCTGGTCAGCCGCTCGATGTCATAGATGGCGCCCAGCGCCTCGCGCAGGTCCTCCAGCCGGGCAAAGTCTCCCACCAGCTCCTCCACGGCGTCCAGCCGCTCGTGGATGGCCTTGACGTCCTGCAGGGGCTGCTCAATCATGCCCCGCAGCATGCGCGCGCCCATGGCGGTGCCGGTCTTGTCCAGCAGATGCATCAGGGTGCCCCGTTTGCTGTTGCCCCGGATGGGCTCGGTCAGCTCCAGGTTGCGCCGGGCGGTGGCGTCAAGCATCAGGTAGGCCTCCTGCCGGTAGAGCAGGGCGCGGTTGATGTGGCTCAGGGAGCACTTCTGCGTGTCCTCCAGGTACTCGAGCAGGCCGCCCGCCGCGCACATGGCCGCCGGGATTTTCAGGATTTCCGCCATCTGCTCAGGAAAATGCTTGCGGCATAGGTCCGTGGCGTTGATCAGCCCGTACCCAAGCCCCTGATAGCAGGAGAAGGCGCGGTTGCGCCAGGGGCTGAGGGATTCCATCTGCTGGGAGAGCAGGTACATCGTGTCGTTGACGATGATCTCCCCGGGCTGGATGCGGGCCAGCTCGTCGGCGATGCGGCTCTCCACGTCGCCGGCGATCTCACAGAAGGAGAACTCGCCGGTGGTCACGTCCGCCACGGCGATACCCACGGTGTCCTCGCACATGAACAGCGAGACGATGTAGGCGTTCTTCTTGTCCTCGAGCATGTTCGCGTCGGTGATGGTGCCCGGGGTGACGATGCGCACGATCCCCCGCTCCACCAGGCCCTTGGACTCAGCCGGATCGGTCAACTGTTCGCAGATGGCAACCTTATAGCCCTTCTCCACCAGGCGGGCCAGGTAGCTGTCCGCTGCGTGGTAGGGCACGCCGCACATGGGCGCGCGCGTCTCCAGGCCGCAGTCCCGCCCGGTCAGGGTGAGCTCCAGCTCCCGGGAGGCCAACTCCGCGTCCTCGAAGAACATCTCATAGAAATCGCCCAGCCGATAGAACAGGATGCAGTCGGGTACCTGCTGCTTGACCTGCATGTACTGCTGCATCATCGGGGTCAGCTGGGCCAGGGTTGCCTTATCCATGGCGCTCCTTTCATCCGCAGGACCCGCAGGTGCTGCAGTCCCCCGAGCAGGAGGCGGGCTCGCCGCCGCCGACATAGTAGCTCAAAAGGCGGTTGACCTGATCCATCTCATCGCGGAAGCCCCGGCGGGTCTCATCCAGGCGCACGATCTTGGGATTCTGCTTCATGCGCAGCTGCAGCTGGGCGAAGTCCTTGCTGACCTGGGCGATGTCGCCCTCCCCGGCCATGGCCTTGCGCACGACCTCCTGCATCTGCTCAAACTCCTCGAGGATCGCGGCCGCCGCGGGGTCCAGGGCGACCTCGGCCTCGGCCTGCTTCATCTGGCGGTAGGGCGCGCTGGCGATCAGGGTCAGGGCCAGGTCCCGCGCCTTCTCCATGACGATCAGGGTATCATCCTCCATGGGCTGCTGTACATGCTCAGACATTTTTATCGTCCTCCTTCTTGCGCGATGGCTTCACCCAGCAGGGTGTGTTGTTTGGCTTGAACGATCTTCACAGGCACCATCCGCCCGATCCGCTCGACCCCGCCGGGGAAATTGACCGTGACGCCGCCGTCGGTCTTGCCGGAGACCATGGCGCTGTTGCGGGCGCTGACGCCCTCCACCAGCACGGTCTCCCGCCGGCCCACCATCTGTTGGTAGACCTGCTGGGTCTTGCGCTCCTGCAAGGCGATCAGCTGGTTGAGGCGCTCCTTGGCCACCGCGTCGGGCACCTGGTCGGGCATGGCCGCCGCCGGGGTGCCCCGGCGCGGGGAATACTGAAAGGTGAACGCCGCCTGGAAACCCACCCGCTCCACCAGCGACAGGGTATCCTGATAGTCCGCGTCGGTCTCCCCGGGGAAACCCACGATGATGTCCGTCGTCAGGCCGACGTCCGGCACAAAGCCGCGCAGCCGATCCACCAGGTCCAGATAGTCCTGGCGGGTGTACCGACGGTTCATGCGCTTGAGAATCTCCGTGGAGCCCGACTGCACCGGCAGGTGCAGCTGATGGCAAATGCGCGCGCCCTCGGCCATGACCCGCATCACGCCCTCGGACAGGTCCTTGGGGTGGGAGGTCATGAAGCGGATGCGCTCGACGCCCGCCAGGCCGGGATCGGTGTCCAGGGCCCGCAGCAGCGCCGCAAAGTCGGTCCGCCCATCCGCGTAGCTATTGACGTTCTGCCCCAGCAGGGTGATCTCCTTAAAGCCCTCCCGGGCGACCTGCCGGGCCTCAGCCAGGATGTCCTCCAGGCGGCGGCTGCGCTCCCGGCCCCGGACATAGGGCACGATGCAGTAGGCGCAGAAGTTGTTGCAGCCGTACATGATGTTCATAAAGGTCAGCGGGCCCTGTCGGCGCAGGGCGGGCACCCCCTCCACCACCGCGTCGTCCCCCTCGGCCACGGACCGAACCGGCTGTCCGTCGATGAGCGCCCGGCGCAGCATTCGGGGAAACTCCGGCAGGTTGTGGGTGCCAAAGACAATGTCCACGAAGGGATACTTCTTCACCAGCGCGTCGGCCACGCCGGGCTGCTGCATCATACAGCCGCACACCGCCACGATCATTCCCTCTCGGCGCTGCTTCTTCTCCCGCAGAAAGCCGACATTGCCCATCACCCGGCGCTCGGCGTTGTCCCGCACGCAGCAGGTGTTCATCAGCACCAGGTCCGCCTGATCCACATCGTCGGTGGCATGGTAGCCCATCATGGCCAGCATGCCCGCCAGCCGCTCGGAGTCGTGGGCGTTCATCTGGCAGCCGTAGGTGATGATATGGTACGCCAGGCCAAGCCCCTCGTTGCGGGCGGCCACCTGGTCGATCTCCCCCTGAATATCCCGAAAATCCCGGGTGTGCAGCTGGGTATTCAGCGCGCATCCCTCCTCGCGTTCGATCTTCTTATTATACTGTTTTTCCGCCTTTTCCGCAAGGCGAAGCGGGTTGCTATCGCGCGCGGCATCTTTCCCCGCAGACTTTTCGGCAAGATGATTTTGCTCTATAATGAGAGCCATGGAGACCATCATTTGCCGAGGGAGGGATTTCACATGACTGAACAAGACCTGACCATCCTGCGCGGCTTGGCCGGCCAGTATTTTGTCGCCGCCAACAGCGACCATAACCGCCAGACCATTCTGCTGCACAAGCGGGTCAACGACCGCCAGTCCGCTCGGCCCATTGTGCTGGTGGATGAGATTCCTTGGCAGGAGATGGATATCGATGGCGAGCTGACCCTGCGCTGCGCCGATCCCGCCTGCCGACAGATCGAAGCGTATTTCCGCCGTATCCTCTTCCAGTGGAAGCACTTCCGGGCGGATATGGCGCTGCGCCCCTACTTCGCCGTGCCCAAGGTCATCCGCTCCGAGGGCATCGGCGTGAAAAAGCAGTTCGACGCCGAGATCGAGGTGGGCACCCAGGCCCTGGCCCATCAGTTCGTCAACCAGCTGCAAAACGAGCAGGACCTGGAGAAGTTGCACAACGACCTCATCACCTATGACGAGGCGCAGACCCGCCGGCATTTCGACTTCGTGGCCAACATCTTCGGCGACATCCTGCCGGTGCGCGTCGTCGGTGAATCCACCGGCTACGCGCTGGCCTGCAAAAACTGGGACGACATCGTGGAGCTCTGCGGCCTGGAAACCCTCTTCACCGATCTGATCGACCGGGAAGATTTCATGCATCAGCTGGTGGGCAAACTGACGGACATCTACCTGGACCGCATCCGGCAGTATGAGCAGCTCAACCTCTTCGATGGCGACCAGTACCTGGTGCACAGCACCTCCGCCCTGACCAACGACCTGGCGCCCGACCCGGTGCACCCCAAGGCCAAGCAGCTATGGGGGCGCGGCCTGGCGCAGATTTTCGCCAGCGTATCGCCCAGGATGCATGAAATCTTCGATACGCCCTATATGATCCGGGCGATGGAACCCTTCGGCCTGGTCTACTACGGCTGTTGCGAGCCCTTGGACCGGAAGATCGACATCATCAGCAAGATTCCCAACCTGCGCAAGGTGGGCGTCACCCCTTGGGCAGACCTCAACCGGGCCACCGAGGCCATCGCCGGGCGCTACGTGGTGGCGGCTAAGCCCAACCCCGCTCATCTGGCGGTGCCTCGGCTGAACGAGGCGGTCGTGCGCAAGGAGATCGGCGACTATGTCAACGCCTGCCGACGCACCGGGGCCAACTGTGAGCTGACCCTAAAAGACATCACCACCGTCTCCGGCCGACCGGAGAACCTGATCGAGTGGGTCCGAATCGCCATGGAGGTCGTCCAGGGTTGACCCCAGCCGACAAAAAAAGCGCGCCCGCACAGCGGACGCGCTTTTTACAGAGAACGGATTAGACCTCAGGCCGGTCGTCGGGCCCGTGCTCCGGGGTCTGCCCGGGCTGCTCAGGGGCGTTGGGCTGCACCGGTGGCTGCGCAGGGTTCATCGGCTGCACCGGCGGCTGCGCAGGGTTCACCGGCTGTACCGGCGGCTGCGCAGGCTGCACCGGCGGCTGCGCAGGGTTCACCGGCTGTACCGGCGGCTGCGCAGGCTGCACCGGCGGCTGATAGGGCGTCGCGCCCGTATACGGCTGCCCGCTGAAAGGCATCTGCTGCTGGGCGGCCTTCTTCTTGGCGCGCTTGCGGCTGACCGACACGGCGATGACGATGATGATGATCAGCGCCACCACCAGCACAGCCAGGCCGATGAGCACGCCGATGATCAGGTTGCGCAGCGCGCCGCTATCCTTCGCGGTGTTCACCACGCCGCTGATGGCCGACTCGGTTTTGCCGGCGCTGCTGGCGCTAGGGGCCTTGGTCGGCTTGGGCAGCACCTGAGAGGACTCGATGCTCTCAACGATGGCGCGCATCTCATCGCGCTGCTGCTGGGTGATCTCACCCATATAGGAGCGATAGTAAAGATTATACTGCTTGCCGTTGAGGATGGTGGTGTAGGCGGTGAAATAGGCGCTGGAACCCTGCTGGCTAAAGTTACCATCCATGGTCAAAAACAGCGCCTGAGGATGCTGATAGCGCTCACCGAACTGGGTGTTCATGTCGTCCACGTTGTCCAGGTTGCCCGAGTCGTCAAAATTCTGCAGATCCTCCAGGTCCATGTTATCCACGGACTCGATGGTCTTGATCATCTCCTCGGTGCACTCGTTCAGATCGTATAATTGTTTGGTGGCGGCAGTCTCCTGCATCATCAGCACGAACTCACCGGAAAAATCCGAGAACATACAGTCCATGTAGATGTCCTGGCTGGAATAGATTTGCTCCCACTGGCTCTGGGTCAGCCCCAGGTCCGCCAGCTTACCCTCGCTCACATCGCTTTTGCGGGTGAGCACATACCAATCCCCGGGTACCTTGATGGTCAAACCCGCGTCCGAAATCCCCACCTGCGTGGTCAGCTCCGCCGCCATGGCTGTGCCGCCGATCAGCAGCAGGCAGGCCACCAGAAAAGCCGCTACTCTCCTCATAATGCTCTTCCTCTCCTCTTTTTATCGGATACAGTAAGTCTGCATATATTGAGCCATGGCGTCGGTCAGCTCCTGGGAAGTGCCATGGGCCTTGAGGTACTCATAGATGTCGAACACGTCCACCATGGCGTGCACCTGCAGACCATACTGCTCCTGCACCTCCATGATCGCGGTCTTGCCCGGGGTCTGTCCCACCTCGCAGCGGTTGGCGGAGATGAACATATGCCCGGCTGTGACGTCGGCGCAGGCCTTGAGCAGCGGCATGGTCTCCCGAACCGCCGTGCCCGCGGTGATGACGTCCTCGATGATGACCACGCGGTCGCCATCGTGAGGCTTGTAGCCCACGATGCTGCCGCCCTCGCCATGGTCCTTGGCCTCCTTGCGGTTGAAAAAGAAGGGCTTATCCACCCCGTGGTTGCGCCAGAGCGCGCCCGCGCAGGCGGTCACCAGGGGAATCCCCTTGTAGGCCGGGCCGAACAGCGCGTCGAAGTCCGCCCCGCAAGTCTCGAATACCAGCTTGGCGTAAAACCCGCCCAGGGTGTCGATCTGCTTGCCGGTGCGATAGTTTCCGGTATTGATGAAATAGGGGGTCCTGCGCCCGCTCTTGGTGATGAAATCCCCAAAGCGCAGCACGTCGGCATCCATCATGAACTCGATAAACGCTTTTTTTGTCTCGGACAGCATCTTCCTGTTCATCCTCCCTCGTCAGTCTCGCGGACTAGTATACCATAGTTTGGCGCTTCCTTCACGCCTTTGAGCGCGAAATCGACAAAGTTTTCACAGGGAAAGTCGGGCGCACTCCGATCCGGTTTGGCCGCTGCGATGGGGATGAGCCCGCCAACGGGATGATCCATCCCCTGCCGGCTGGGGAGCTCGGCGCGGAAGCCATTCAAAGGCGCTCTTTACATCCAGTGTATAAAGAATTTATAAAGAATTTGCTTATTTCATAAAGATTCGTTAAAATAAAGAGCATAGGCTGTATGAACCTAGAAAAGGAGGTGGCTGGCCCATTGAACAAAATGCTCTCGGCGAAGATACGGGAGTCCCTCGCCTCAGTCATGCCGATCACCCTGATCGTGCTGGCGCTGTGCGTCAGCATCACACCCGTGTCCGTGGAGACGCTGATGCTGTTCCTGGCGGGAGCGGCGCTGCTGATCCTGGGCATGGGCTTTTTCACCCTGGGGGCGGACATGGCCATGATGCCCATCGGCGAAACCCTGGGCGAGAAGCTCACCCGCTCGCGTCGGCTGGGGCTGATCGTTCCGGCGCTGCTGGTCATCGGCGTGATCATCACCCTTGCCGAGCCCGACTTGGCGGTGCTGGCCAGGCAGACGCCCGGCGTGCCGGACAGGGTGCTGATCCTGACCGTGGCGGTGGGTGTGGGTTGCTTTCTGGCGTTGTCCTTTTTGCGCATCTTCCTGCGCTGGCCGCTCAACCGGCTGCTGATGCTGTTTTACCTGGCGGTGTTCGTTCTGGCAGCCTTTACGCCCAAGGCTTTCCAGGCGGTGGCTTTCGACTCCGGCGGCGTCACCACTGGGCCGATCACCGTGCCCTTCATCATGGCGCTGGGTCTGGGCCTGACCGCGGTGCGCGGCGACCAGAACGCCGATGACGACGCCTTCGGCTTGGTGGCGCTGTGCTCCATCGGGCCGATCCTGTCGGTGTTGCTGCTGGGCATGCTCTACCAGGCCTCCGGGGGCAGCTACACCCCCCTGTCCATCCCCTCCCTGACCAGCACCCAGGACCTGTGGCGGGTTTTCGGCGAGGCCTTGCCGGTCTACGTCAAGGAGGTCGGCCTGGCGCTGGCGCCGATCTTCGTCTTTTTCGGGCTGTTTCAGCTCATCAGCCTGAAACTCAAGCGCAAGGCGCTGGCGCGCATCCTGATCGGCGGGGCCTACTCCTGCATCGGGCTGACGCTCTTTCTCACTGGGGTCAACGTGGGCTTTATGCCCGCAGGCTACGCCATCGGCAGCCAGCTGGCGCGGCTGCCCTACAACTGGATCCTGATACCCCTGGGTATGCTGATCGGCTTCTTCATCGTCAAGGCCGAGCCCGCCGTGGCAGTGCTCAACAAGCAGGTCGAGCAGATCACCGGCGGCACCATCTCCCAGCGGGCGATGATGACCGCGCTGTCGGCGGGCATGGCGTTGTCCCTGGGGCTGTCGATGCTGCGGGTGCTGACCGGCCTGCCCATCCTGTGGGTTCTGTTGCCGGGATACGCCCTCGCGCTGGGCCTGTCCTTCGCGGTCCCGAAAATCTTCACGGCCATCGCCTTTGACTCCGGCGGCGTGGCCTCCGGACCCATGACGGCCACCTTCCTACTGCCCTTTGCCATGGGCGCGTGCGACGCTCTGGGCGGCGACATCCTCACGGACGCCTTCGGCATCGTCGCCATGGTGGCCATGACGCCGCTGATCACCCTGCAAATTTTGGGGCTGATCTACCGCTTCAAGACCCAGCGCGCCAACAGATAACCCGACACCCGGGTGCAGACCGATGAGATCGTCGAGTACAGCCAGGAGGAATCCTCATGATCGAACACAACCGCATCCACGCCCCCATCCAGTGGGTAATCGTCATCGTGGACCGGGGCCGGGCCGAGCGCATCAGCCGCATCTTCCAAGCGCTGCCCATCGCCGCGCACCTGGTCGCCCTGGGGCGCGGCACCGCCAGCAGCGAGATGATGGACTGCCTGGGACTGGATGAGCCAGAGAAGGAAATTCTTCTCTGTTTGATGCCCACGCAATGGATCCCCCGGGCCATGGAGCAACTGCGGGAACAGATGGAACTGCCCAAGCTGGGCAAGGGCATCGCCTTCACCCTGCCGCTCTCGGGCATCAGCGCCGCCGCCCGCCGCACCGACACAGACCGAAAGGAGCAAGCCCCCATGTCTGAGCCAACACAACCCACCCAAACCTATGAACTGATCGTGTCCGTCATCGCCCACGGTCAGAGCGATCTGGTAATGCGCGCGGCCAAGGCCGCCGGCGCGACGGGGGGCACCGTGGTGCGCGCCCGCGCTTGCGGCGACGACGAGGGCGCGCGCTTCATGGGCATCGTCATTCAGCCGGAGAAGGAGCTGGTGCTCATCCTCGCGCCCGCGCCGATCAAGCGGGCCATCATGCAGGGCATCTGCGACGCGGTAGCGGCGGCCCAGGAGGAGCCGGCCGTCGTCTTCTCCCTGCCCGTCGGCGAGGCGATGGGCATCCGCATGCCCGACCAGCGCTGACCACATCCGACAAAACAGCCCCGTGCATACGCACGGGGCTGTTTAATTGCGCGTCTGGCGTCTCACGGGCGCGCGCCGCGGGTCTTTTTCTGTTGGTACATGCGCTCGTCAGCACACTTGAGCAGCCAGTGATAATCCAGCGCCTCCTCGGGCTGGCGGGCGCACCCCATGGAAAAGCGCACCGGCACACACACCTGGTCGGTCAGCTCGACGGAGGTTTCGTTCATGGTCAATTGGAGCCGACGCACGAAGGCCTCCCGCGCCCCCGCATCGGCATGCCCGTAGGAGAACAGGACGAACTCATCCCCGCTCAGGCGGGCAATCACCGAGCGCGCATCCCCCACCCTGCGCAGCAGGTCCGCAATGCCCTGGAGGTAGCGATCCCCGCTCTCATGTCCGTGCAGGTCATTGACCTGCTTGAGATTGTCCGCGTCGATCATGATCAGCACCGACAGCCCCAGCAGTTCGGGGCGCACGAAGAGGGCGTCCATCCGCTGATAGAAGGCCCGGCGGTTGAACAGGCCGGTCAGCTGGTCCACGTCGCGCTCGTGCTCGATGCGCCGCTTCTCCAGCGTCTCCTCGGTCACGTCCAGCAGGATGCCCAAGGTGCTGTGCTCCCGCTGGATCGACTCGATGCGCACATAGCGCGTCCCCTCCCCGGGCAAACGGTAGATCGCCCGCTCCGCGTCCACCGGTTGGCAGCGCACCTGGTCCAGGGTCTGCTCAAACAGGGTGTAATCCTGCAGCACGGTCTGAGCCTGCTCGGCGGAAAGGCCCAGGATTTCCGGTACCCGGCTGGTGGCCATCACCCGCTTCATCCCCGGATTGTACTCGTACACGCCGATGGGCACCTTGGCCGTGTCCAGGACGGCCGAGAGCTTGTTGGTGGTATCCAGGATACTGGTCACCATCGCGTTGATGTGGCTGCTCAGCTGGGCGAACTCCGGCGTGGTGTCGACCTGCACATGCTCATCCAGGTGGCCATGGGTGATGGCCAGCAGTTTCCGGTTGACCGCTGCGATCCCCTCAATGATATAGCCGTCCAGATACACCGAGATCGACACGATCATAATGATAGCGATGAGCACCAGGTATCCCGCCAGCAGCAGACTGTTGCGGTTCATGCTCTCGTAGAGCGCCGCGTCGGTGGTCACGCGGCCCAGGATGAAGGAACCCATCGAGGAGAAAACACAGTAGCTGGCCTGCCCATCCACCTGGGTCGGGAATCCCTTGGGGCTGCCCAGCACCCGCTCGGGGTCGATGCCCAGCTGCTGGACGGTTTTATCCACATGCAGGGGGTTGGTGGAGCCCAGCACCTGATAGGAATCCGGGTCCAAGGCGTAGATCGTGGTCCCACTGTCGAAGGTCACCAGGGAAAAGATATAGCTCAGCTCATTCTTCTTCATGGCGTCGAGCACCCGCTGGGGCTCCATGCCGATTTGCACGATCCCCTCGCCGTCCTCCCGCCAAACCGCCGCGTACTGCATCAGCTTCTGCTCGGCGGTGTTGGGGGTGACATCCTGACACAGTTCCAGGTCGCGGTCCTGAAGCATGGGCAAGAAAAAGCGCATCTGATCGCCGGAGTTAAAGTTGTATCCAAAGTATTTGGGCTCAGAGCCCGCGTAGATCGTGCCCTCCTGGTCGAAGAGGTGGAACTCATCCACCTGCAGCAGCTCGGCGATCTTGTCCATCTCCCGCTGGTCGCCGATGATCTCCGGCCGGTATTGCACGATGTAGGCGGCCGCCTTGGCCCGGATCAGGCAATTGTTCTTGAAATCCCGCTGAATCTGCTCCGACTCGGCCTCATTCTGATCGAGCACCTGACCGATTTGCCAAAAGCGCTCCAGAGAATCCTGCACCATATCGGCGCGCACCGAATGGATCTGAAGAAAATAGTTCAGTCCGAGGGAGAACAACAGCGTCGCGATGATAATCAGGCTCAGTCGCTTGCGGATCATGTTCTTCAAAGGAGCGCCCCCATTCGTATTTGGTCAGGTCACGCCTAAGAAGCATTATACCATAGTTTACCGCCTGACGGGGGCCGGGAACGGAAAAAGGCCAGCGCACCGACCTTTTTTACCAGGGCCCAAACAGGCCCAGCAGCTCGGCCCAGCCCCCCTGCGCCGGACCCGCCAGGCGGTAGGCGGGGTTCTGCCCGGACCGGCGGGTCTCCTCCACCGGCAACTGATCCAGCGCCGCGACGACCGCCTCCTCCCGCAGGCCGCTCTGCCGGGCGATCTGTTCCGCCGAGGCGTATCCAACTCCCTGGCGCGATAGCTCGGTCAGGGCAAAGAGGGTCTTAAGCACCTCGGGCTGGCCCAGTGGGCCGATGCGCTGACAGATAGCGCGAATTGGCCCGGGTTGGAGGCTGCTGCGCCGTCGGGCGCTGGTGAAGGCGACCGCGCCGCCATGCATAACCGTCAAGCCTTCCGGCTCGCTCCGGGCGGAATAACCCCAGTGGGTCACGCGCTTCCACGCGGCGTCCGCCCGCGCCTGCCAGGGCACGCGCTCCCGATAGCCGCCGGTGCACAGCCCCTCGTGCAGCACAAAGGCCAGCTGATAAGCCGCGTCATAGAGCTCCTGCTGGGGCAGCTCGCTCATGATCCTTCGCAACAACAGCGCGGCGTCCCCCAGGCCCGGGGAAGCGTTCCCGCCCAACAGCGCGTCCACCGTCACCCCGTAGAGCTCCGCCAGCGCGGGCAGCAGGCTGATATCCGGGCAGCTGATCCCCTGCTCCCACTTGGATACCGCCTGACCGGTCACGCCCAGCTTTTCCGCCACCGCCTCCTGGCTCCAGCCCAGTTGGCCGCGCAGCAGGCGCAGATGCCGGGAAAAACGCTGTGTATCCATTCGATTCACCTTCCTTTCGCCTCCAGAATACCCGAGGCGACGCCGGGCCGCCAGGGAGCACCGGTAGGGCCAGCCTCAACCATCGGTTGGAGCAGGGCCTCGGCGGGTCAAAAAAAAGGCCGGCATTCGGCCGGCCCTTTTGGGGATGAATGTTACAGCAGGGAGCGGTACAGCTCGGCGATCTCCTCCACCGAGGTATCGCGGGGGTTGCCGGGGCGGCAGGCGTCGTCATAAGCCGACTGCGCCAGGAAAGGAATGTCCTCGGGCTTGACGATCTGCTTGAGGTCCTCGGGGATGCCCACGTCCTTGCTGAGCTGCTTGACCGCGTCCACGGCGGCCTTGCGGTACTGCTCCGCGGTCATGTTCTCCGTGCCGGGCACGCCCATGGCCTTGGCGATAAAGCGATACTTCTCGCCAGTGGCCTCAGCGTTGTAGGCCATGACCGTGGGCAGCAAGATGGCGTTGGCCACGCCGTGGGGCGTGTCATACATCGCGCCCAGGGAGTGCGCCATGGAGTGCACGATGCCCAGGCCGACGTTGGAGAAACCCATGCCCGCCACGTACTGGGCCAGGGCCATATCCTCCCGGCCCTTGGGGGTGTTGGCGACCGCGTCGCGCAGGGAGCGGGCGATGATCTCAATGGCCTTGAGGTGGAACATGTCGGTCATCTCCCAAGCGCCCAGGGTGATGTAGCCCTCAATGGCGTGGGTCAAGGCGTCCATGCCGGTGGCGGCCGTCAGGCCCTTGGGCATGCTGCTCATCATGTCGGGATCGACCACCGCCACATCGGGGATGTCGTGGGTATCCACGCAGACGAACTTGCGCTTTTTCTCCACATCGGTGATGACGTAGTTGATGGTGACTTCCGCGGCGGTACCGGCGGTGGTGGGCACCGCGATGGTAAACACGCACTTATTCTTCGTGGGCGCCACGCCCTCCAGGGAGCGCACATCCGCAAACTCCGGGTTGTTGGCGATGATGCCGATGGCCTTGGCCGTATCCATGGAGGAGCCGCCGCCGATGGAGACGATGCCGTCCGCGCCGGACTGCTTGAAGGCCTCCACCCCATGCTGCACGTTCTCAATGGTCGGGTTGGCCTTGATGTCGCTGTACAGCGCATAGGGGATCGACGCAGCCTCGAGCAGGTCGGTCACCTTGGCAGTCACTCCGAAACGAATCAGGTCCGGATCAGAGCACACGAAGACCTTCGTGCAACCCTGGGCCTTGATCACGCCGGGAATCTCAGCGATAGCGCCCTTGCCGTGATAGGATACGCCGTTCAACACGATCCGATTTGCCATGGAAAAAACCTCCTTACGCGTTGCCATAGTTTGATATAAGAATAACAAACCAACCCCAAAAATGCAAGTGACAGAACCCCACCCTTGTCACCTTTTCCGCACAAAAGGGCGTGGCGATAAGCCTTCAGCTGAACCGAGACGGTTTTACTCCCCCGGGCGCAGGTCCGACAGCAGTCCTTCCAATGGCGGGGGCAGAGCTTGGATGAGCAGATCGGCCATGCGCTCGGGCGGCAAGCACATCCCACCCACCGCCCACTCGACGGTCATGGCGAT
>JBMNTT010000009.1:0-69682 GCA_050945875.1 Christensenellales bacterium | reverse complement strand
AGCGAGGATTACACCGTTGAGCACTACCCCACGGACATCCGGTATGCGGATATGAGCAACAATACTGCCGATGAGAAGGAGCGCCTGCTGGCGAAATGGACACACTGATGCAGCAAGATAAATTGGTCGTCGACCATGTGAAAAAATCTTTTGGCACCAACGAGGTGCTGGGGGATATCAGCTTTACCGTCAAGGATGGGGAGTTTCTCTCCATCCTTGGCCCGTCCGGGTGCGGCAAGACCACGATCCTGCGCATCCTGATCGGCCTGACCGCGCCCGACGGGGGCGTTCTCTACAAGGATGGGCGGGACATCACCCATCTGCCCCCGGCCAAGCGGGGTATGGGAATCGTCTTTCAGAACTATGCGCTCTTTGAGAACATGACCGTGCTGGGCAACGTGGAGTACGCCCTGAAACGCAACCGCGAGACCCGCGGCGAGGCCCGGCAGATCGCCCTGCGCCTGATTGAGCAGGTCGGCTTGACTGAGCACAAGGATAAGCGTCCCCACAAGCTCTCGGGCGGGCAGCAGCAGCGGGTGGCCATTGCCCGCACCCTGGCGCTCAATCCGGACATCATCCTCTTCGACGAGCCCATGAGCGCCCTGGATGTCGACACCCGGCTGTCCCTGCGCCAGGAGCTCAAAGCCATCCAGAAGCAGTTTGGCTCGACCATGGTGTATATCACCCACGATCAGGAGGAGGCCTTCGCCATGTCCGACCGGATCATGGTGATGAACAGCGGCGCCATCGAACAGCTGGACACCCCGCGCAACCTGGTGGATCACCCCGCCAGCGCCTATGTGGAGCGCTTCGTGCTGCACAACATCCGGCTGAAGATCGACTCGCTGCTGCCCTATGCGGGGGATCGCCATGCATGAGAAGCGTAAGGGCCTGTCGGCCGTCCAGCTGCTCCTAGGGGCGTTTTTCCTGGTGGCGGTGATCCTGCCGCTGATCCGCATGCTGATGAATTTGGGCAGTGTGGATGTGGGCGCGATCCTGCTCTCCGATGGTTTTCGCCAAGCGCTGATTAACTCCCTGACGGTCTCGGCGCTCTCGACGGTCTTCGCCGTGGCGCTGGCCACGCTGTTGGCTTGGTGCCTGGCGCGCAGCCGCGTGCGGCTGAAAGGCGTTTGGAACATCCTGTTCTGCCTGCCGATGCTGATCCCGTCCATCTCCCATGGCATGGGTTTGGTGGTGCTCTTCGGTGCCAACGGCGTCATCACCAACCTGGTGGGATGGGGTGGGAATATCTATGGCTTTTGGGGCATCGTGACTGGATCGGTTATGTACGCCTTTCCGGTAGCGTTTTTGATGATCCAGGACGTGCTCAAGTACGAGGACAGTACGCCCTATGAGGCGGCGTCCGTGCTGGGGATAGGCAAATTGCGCCAGTTCGGGGCTATCACCCTGCCCTATCTGCGCAAGCCCATGATTTCGGTGATCTTCGCGACCTTCACGATGATCGTCACCGATTATGGCGTGCCGCTGCTGGTGGGTGGGCAGTATACCACCCTGCCCGTGGTCATGTATCAGGACGTCATCGGCCTGCTGGACTTTGGCAAGGGCAGCGTTATCGGCCTGGTGCTGTTGCTGCCGGCGTTCGTGGCGTTCCTGGTCGATACCCTGAATCGGGACCGGGGCAACGCCTCCTTCGTCATCAAGCCCTTTGAAATCGCCAAGAACGGGTGGCGGGATGCAGTGTGCTATGTCATCTGTATCCTGGTCAGCCTGTTTGTACTGCTGCCCATCGCGGCGTTTGCGCTGCTGACCTTCGTGAAGAAGTATCCTTTGAACATGACGCCCACCCTGGACAATATCACCCGCGCTTTCTCGATGCACGCGGGCGACTATCTGGTCAACTCCCTGCTGATCTCCCTGGGGGTGGCGGTGGTCGGCGTGATCGTGGCCTTCGTCACCGCGTACCTGACCGCCCGCACCCGCACCAAGGCCGCCAAGGCGCTGCACCTGATGAGCATCACCTCCCTGGCGATCCCGGGCCTGGTTCTGGGCCTATCCTATGTGCTGTTTTTTAAGGGCTCCTGGATCTACGGGACGATGGCGATCCTGATTCTGGTCAACCTAATGCATTTTTTTGCATCTCCTTATCTGATGATGTACAATACCTTGGGCAAGCTCAACGGCAACCTCGAGGCGGTTGGATCGGCCATGGGCATCAGCCGGCTGCGCATCGTGCTGGACGTGTTGTTGCCCCAGTCGCGCATGACCATGGCGGAGATGTTTTCCTACTTCTTCGTCAACTCGATGATGACCATCTCGGCGGTCAGCTTCCTGTCCACGGCGGCGATTCAGCCCATCGCCCTGATGATCACCTCCTTTGAGGCCCAGATGATGCTCGAGTGCGCGGCGTTCGTATCGCTGATCATCTTGGCGGTCAACCTGTTGATCAAGGGCGGCGTGTATCTGTACAAACGACATTACGTGAAAAGAGAAGGATGAGCCATGCAGATAACCCGAAATCAATTCGATCTGCTCTGCTGCCTGGAGCGGCAGCGCGATCCCATGACCCAGCGCGAGCTGGCCGACTCCCTGGGCCGCAGCTTGGGTACGGTCAACAAAACCCTCAATGAGCTTGGCCAGCTGGGCTATGTGCACCAGAGCCGCATCACCGACGCGGGCCTGAAGGCCCTGGAGCCCTATCGGGTCAAGCGGGCGATCTTTATCGCCGCGGGGTTTGGCTCCCGCTTGGTTCCCATCACCCTGAACACCCCCAAACCCTTGGTGCGGGTCAACGGCGTGCGCATCATCGACACCTTGCTCGATGCGGTGATCGCCGCGGGCATCGATGAGATCTATCTGGTTCGCGGCTATCTGGCCGAGCAGTTTGATCAGCTGCTCTACAAGTATCCGATGATCAAGTTCATCGAGAACCCCGCCTACAACGAGTCCAACAACATCTCCTCGATGCTCTGCGCCCGCTATCGGCTGCCCGGAGCCTATGTGTTCGAGGCGGATCTGATGCTCTACAACCCCGCGCTGGTGACCAAGTATCAGTACAGCTCCAACTACCTGGGCGTGCCGGTGGAAACGACCGACGACTGGTGCTTCGACACCAGCGGGGGCTATATCACCCGGCTGCACGTGGGGGGCACGAACTGCTATCATATGTTCGGCATCTCCTACTGGACCGAGGAGGATGGCGCGCGCCTGGGCCAGCACATCGAGCAGGTCTACAACATGCCCGGGGGACACGAGCGCTACTGGGATCAGGTTGCCCTGGAGTACTTCGTCAAAGCCTACAAGGTGGCGGTGCGGCCGTGCACCTTTGAGGACATCATCGAGATCGACACGTACCGCGAACTGAAGAAACTGGATCCGGCTTACGCAACGAAATGATCCTGCGCCGCGCTCACAAAAGCGCGGCATTTTTGCGGGTTTCTCAAAATGAACCAGGAAAAGCAATTTTGCCCCTTCCCAAATTCTTTTTTTGTGTTATGATAGGGAAGGTCCCTACAGACATCATGTGAAAGAGGAGAGAAGATCATGAAGAAGACCCAGACGACCCTGCTGATCAGCGTGCTGCTGATCGTGGCGATGATGATGACCGCCTGCGCCGGTGGTGGCACCGATGCGGCGACCGGCACCTGGAAGCTGACCAGCGGCGAGGCCCAGGGCATCACCGTGAGCTTGGATCAGCTGTCTCAGCTTGGCGTTAACGCCGACATGACCATGGAGTTCAAGGGCGGCAAGTTCACCGCCAACTTCAACGGCGAGCAGGGCAGCGGCTCTTACAAGATCGATGGCGACACCATCACCATGTCCGAGAACGGTCAGGAGATGACCGGCACCATCTCCGGCAACGAGATCAAAATCGACGCCGGCGGCGCTACCCTGATCTTCACCAAGCAGTAAGCGTATCAGCGCAAAAGAGCCGTTTCGCCGTGCGGAACGGCTCTTTTTGTGCTCAAAAGATCAAGCGGGCGTCGACGCAATCCTGTAGAATGGAGCTGTACTCGCGATTACGACCTGACAGAGGGGGTGAACGCCCGAGATGAAAAACTTCTATGTGCTGGTGCAGGCGCTGGACTTCATGGAAGACCACCTGACCGATCCCATCACCCAGGAGGACATCGCCGCGGCGTGCTACTGCTCGCTCTCAAGCCTGCAGAAGCTGCTGCGCTATGCGGTCCATGTGTCCGTGAAGGAGTACCTGTCCAAGCGGCGGCTGACCATGGCCGCCCATGACCTGCTCAACACGGACCTGACGGTGACCCAGATCGCCCTGCGCTACCAGTACAGCGCGCCGGAGGTCTTCACCCGGGCGTTCGTCAAACTGTGGGGCGTTAAGCCCTCGGTCTTCAAGGATCACTGGAAGTTTGCGGGGCTCTTTCCCCGTATCCGACAAATTCCATCACAGGAGGGTGTACCGATCATGCGCAAAACAGCCGAACTTGATAAGCTCTATGATACCATCCGGCAGATGGATGGGACCTATGTTATCTGCTTTGACATCCACGGCCTGCACGCCGTCAACCTGAACCTCGGCCGCGAGGCGGGGGATCTCGTCATCCGCGAATGCCTGCACCGCATCGACAGCGCCGCCAGCGAGGAGATGACCCTCTTTCGCATCGGCGGGGATGAGTTCGCCTTGGCCACCGGGTTGACCGATCCCGAAGCGGTCCGAGCGCTGGGGGAGACCATCCTGGCGCAAAACGGTCAGTGCGTCAACCACGAGGGCCAGTCCATCCCCGTGGCCATGTGGGTCGGCGCGCTGCCCATGCACACTGGACAGCTTGACGACCAGCAGATGCTCCAGCAGCTGGAGAGGGCGATGAAAGCCTCCCGGGAGAAGGGAAGCCCTCAGCTGGTGATCCTCTGAAAACCCAGAGCCCTCCGTCAAAGACGGGGGGCTCTTCTCATCAGGGCCGTTGATGCAGCCGGGGGCGCAACAGCAGATACTTGAGGGCGTTGGCGTTGAAAGGGATCAGGGGGTAGAGATAGCTGCGGCCCGACAGGGTTCGGGTGGTGGCCAGACATAGCAGGATCAGCACCAACCCACCGATCAGTCCCCACACGCCCAGGCAGGCTGTCAGGATGATCAGCAGCATCCGACAAAGTTTCAGGGCGTACCCCAGCTCGAAGCTGGACTGGGTGAAGTTGGCGATGGCCACAAAGGCCATGTATAGCACCACCTCGGGGATGAACCAGCCCGCCTTGACGGCGAAATCTCCCAGAATCAGCGCGCCAACCACGCTGAAGGAGTTGCTCAGCACACTGGGGGTATTCAGGGAGGCTAGCTTGAGCGCGTCGATGATCAGCTCGATGAGAATCAGCTGTGTGACGATGGGCAGGCTGCCCGGCTCCTCGACTTGGAGAAAGGCCAACCAGGGCGGCAGCCAATCCGGATGGGTGACCAACAGCAGCCAAACGGGGGTAATCAGCAGCGTGGCGGCGAAAATGAGGATGCGCACCAGGCGCAGATAGCTGCCCACCAGAGGCGGAAAGTAGAAATCGTTGGTGTCCTGTACGAAATCCAGCAGGCTGGCGGGCAGGATGATGACCGAGGGGGAATTGTCGGTGATGATCAGCAGATTGCCCTCCAGCACCGTCGCCGCGGCGGCGTCGGGCCGCTCAGTGTAGCGCACCCGGGGAAAGGGATTGTACCACTGGGGCTTGAGCAAACACTCCGCCAGGCTCTCCTGGCTCATGGTCAGGGCGGACACGTCAATGGCCGCCAGCTTCTCCTTGACGCTGCGCAGCAGCTTGCGATCCACCTGATCGGCCAGGTAGCAGAGCACCACGTCGGTCTTGGAATCCTTACCCACCTGGGTGATATCCATGGTCAGCTGGGGGGAGCGGATGTAGCGCCGGATCAGGGCGGTGTTGAAGATCAGGGTCTCGACGAAGCCATGGTGCGCGCCGCGCAGCACCCGGTCGTCCTCGGGTTCCTGGACCGAGCGGGCGGGGTAGGTCCGCGCGTCGATCATGATCGCGTGGGTGTAGCCCTCCACCACCAGGGCCAAGGTGCCCGAGAGAACCGACGAGACAATCTGCTCCGGCTCGCCGACCGAGTCGCACTCCACATAGGGGATGAAGCGGTTGATGAAGGCCGTGGCGCTCTTCTGATCAGCCACCACCGCCGGATCGGCGCTGAGCAGGAACTCCAGGATTTTCTCCATTACTTCGTCCTTGGCGAACCCATCGATGAAATACAGCCGACCTTGGCGCCCGCCGATGAGCAGGTTTCGCCCAATGACGTCGAAGCTGTCCTCCACCCGCAGCGCCCGGTCCAACATCGCCGCGTCCTGGCTAAACACGCCGGTCAGCTCCGGCCGGTTGGATTTGGACATGGCAATCCCTCCCTTCTGGGCGATAGTGTGCGCGCACCGGGAAAAATCATGTATCCGCCCGTTGAACATGTATGAAATCGGTCTAAACCCGCCATCCTAGCACCCATGAAGGGCGCGTTCTACGGCGCGCCCGCAGCGCGGCGAGGAGGCAGGCAGATGAAAAACTTTCACGGACGACACAAGGGCGCGGGTTATTTCGAGGGCTGGTATCTGAAGCATCAGCGGGCAGGGCAGGCGTTTGCGTGCATCTTTGGCTATCATGTGGACGCCCTGGGCCAGCAGGGCGCTTTCGTGCAGATCGTCACCCCGGAGGCGTCCTACCATATTCCCTACCCGGCGGATCAGTTCTCGGCCCCGGAGCACAGCTTGGGCGCGACTATCGGCGAAAATCGATTTTCTGCCCAGGGTTTGGAGCTCAACATCCACACCCCCGCGCTGACCTGCACGGGCGCGCTGTTTTACGGCCCCTTCACCAAGGCCGGCGGGGATATCATGGGTCCTTTCCGCTTCCTGCCGGGCATGGAGTGCCGACATGGGCTGATCAGCCTGGAACACAGTCTGAGCGGCAGCATCACCCTCAACGGCAAGGTCTACGATTTCGACGGGGGCTGCGGCTACATCGAAAAGGACTGGGGAAAGTCCTTCCCGGCGCGGTACCTGTGGCTATCGGCCAACGAGCTGGATGGCGAGGGGGAGATGGTCACCCTGTCGGTGGCCGAGATTCCCTACATGGGCAGGCGATTCACCGGGTGTATCTGCGTGGTCAAAATCGGCGGCAAGCTGCGGCGCTTGGCGACCTACAACGGCGCGCGGGTACTCTCGTGGGGTCCAGAGGGTTGCGTAGTCAAAAAAGGGCGCTATCAGGTGCGCGTCCGGCTGCCCCAGGGGCAAGGTCAGCAGCTGATGGCGCCCTATCGGGGCAGCATGATGCGGCCCATTCAGGAATCCCTGCTCAGCCCCGTGGATGTGTGCGTGGAGAAGCGGGGCAATACCCTGATCAGCCGACCCGGCGCCATGGGCAGCTATGAATGGGTGCGCGCCTAATGGGCAAGACTAACACTGAAATAAGCAAGGAGGCTTGACCAACGATGGATTTTGCTCAGAGTAAAACCCGGGAAAACCTGATGCGCGCTTTTGCCGGCGAGAGCCAGGCGCGCAACCGCTACACCTTCGCCGCCTCCCAGGCCAAGAAGGAGAAACTCCATGTCATCGAGGGCATCTTCACCTTCACCGCCAACCAGGAGAAGGAGCATGCCGAGATCTTCTACAACCTGCTCACCGAGTGCGCCGGGGAGAACATCCTGGTGGACGGCAAGTACCCGGTGGACATCTCCCAAAACCTGCTGGACCTGTTGAAGATGGCCCGCCACAACGAGTACGAGGAGTATGAGGATGTGTACGCATCCTTTGCTCAGGTCGCTCAGCAGGAGGGCTTCACCCAGATCGCCAACACCTTCACGCAGATCGCGGCCATCGAGAAGACCCACGGCGACCGCTTCGGGCGCTTCGCGGACTTGGTGGAGACCGGCGCGCTTTTTACCGAGAAGAGCGGCTGCGCCTGGATGTGCCTGAACTGCGGGCACATCCATACGGGTCCCCAGGCGCCCCAGAAGTGCCCGGTCTGCCAGCACGACCAGGGATATTTCATCCGGTTGGACATGGCTCCCTTTGCACCCTGACCCCATTTCCCCGCGAAAAGGACGGCGAGCGCATCTCGCCGTCCTTTTTTGTCTGCGGGCAAGCCCGCGCCTGCATATCCTGGTCGGGAGGGGAGGCAGGAAGATGCAGTCAATCAGTCTGTGTATGATCGTCAAAAATGAGGCCGAGGTGCTGGGCCGATGCCTGGACAGCGTCAAGGACGTGGTCGATGAGATCGTCATCGTGGACACCGGCTCCACCGACGCCACCAAACAAATCGCCCGGCAGTACACCGAGCGGGTGTACGACTTCACTTGGATCGACGACTTCGCCGCCGCGCGCAACGCGGCCTTTGACAAGGCGCGGTGCGATTACATCCTGTGGCTGGACGCGGACGACGTGGTGCTGCCGCCGGACCGGGAGGCCCTGGCCCGCCTGAAACGTGAACTGACCGGGCAGGAGGATGTGGTGATGATGAACTACCACATCGCGGTGGACGAAAACGGCCGCCCGGGCATGCGCTATTGGCGGGAGCGATTGATCAAGAATCATCGGGGGTTCCGCTGGCAGGGGGCGATCCATGAGGCGATCACCCCGTCGGGGCGTGTGGTCTATCGGGATATCGCCATCACCCACCGCAAGGAGCGAGTGACCGATCCGGACCGCAACCTGCGCATCTTCGAGGGAATCCGCAAGCGGGGCGGTCAGCTCAACCCGCGAGAGCAATATTACTATGGGCGCGAGTTGATGGACCATCAGCGCTATGCCGAGGCCATGGAGCAGCTGAAGGCATACCTGGAAGGCGGGGCCGGGTATGTGGAGGATGAGATCGGGGCCTGTCGGCTGCTGGCCGGCTGCTATGAGCACTATGGCAAGACCGACCTGGCGCAGCGGATGCTGCTGCGCACCTTTCTCTACGCCCCGCCCCGGGCGGAGGTTTGCTGCCAGCTCGGGAAAAACTGGCTCGACCAGGGACAGTTGGAGATGGCGGTGTTTTGGTATGAGCTGGCGATCGCCTGCCCCCGGGTCAGCGGCGGTGGGTTTGACACGCCTGATTGCCACGACTATATCCCCTACCTACAATTGTGTGTCTGCCATGACCGGTTGGGGCACCGACAGGAGGCCGAGCGCTACAATGAGCTGGCCGCGGCCATTCGGCCCGAATCCACCAGCGTGGCCTATAACCGCGCCTATTTCGAGCAATGCAGAAAGTCCCCCTGCGCGCGGGAACGAACCAACCCAACCCCTGACGCATAATGTGATAGAGAAGAGCGCACCCGATCGGGCGCTCATGCCCTAGGGCAAATTCAAAGAAATGTTGAGGGGATGAACGTGTCCAGTAATTACTTTGGCGGCCCCAGCTTTGAGGTCTCCATGGCAGGCCGCCCGGGTCCGTACGACCCGTCCATGCAGCGGCAGGTCATGCCGCCGTGCGCGACGGCGCCTTATCCCAACGGCATGCGCCCGCCGATGCCTCAGCCGGCGGCCTTCCGTCCGTGTCCTCCGGTGTACCCGCCGACGTCGCCCTGTCCCTGTCCGCCGCCTTGTCCGCCGGCGCCGCCCTGCCCGCCGACACCGCCCCGTCCTTGTCCGCCGCCTTGTCCGCCGACACCGCCCTGTCCCTGTCCGCCGCCTTGTTTCCCGACGCCGCCCTGTCCCTGTCCGTGTCCGACGGGTCCCATCGGCGGCGTGACGGGTGCGACGGGTCCGACCGGTCCCACCGGCGCGACCGGTGCACAGGGCCCGATCGGTCCTCAGGGTCCCATGGGGATCCCCGGCCCGACCGGCCCGACGGGCGCGACGGGTGATTTCGGCCCTGCGGGCCCTGCCGGCCCGACGGGCGCGACGGGTGCCCGCGGCGTGACGGGTGCGACGGGCGGCTTCGGCGCGACGGGCCCGACCGGCCCGACGGGTCCGACCGGTCCGACGGGCGCGACCGGAGCCACCGGCCCCACCGGGGTGCCGGGTCCTGGTTTGAGCACGGCGCGGGCTTACTCGCCCACAGCCAATTACCTGGCTGGCGATCTGGTGCTCTACAACGGCGCGCTGTATCGGGCAGCTGTCAACAACCCTGTCGGTGCGCCCGGCACCACCGCGGACTTTGAGCTCATCACCGCAGTCGGCCCGACGGGCGCGACGGGTGCGACGGGAGCAACGGGCGCGACCGGCCCGACCGGTCCGACCGGAGCCACCGGAGCGACGGGCGCGACGGGCCCGACCGGCGCGACGGGCGCCACCGGAGCTAACGGAGCCGCTGGCACGCCTGGCGCAACGGGAGCCACCGGCGCCACGGGCATCGCTGGTACACCTGGCGCAACCGGAGCCACCGGCGCGACCGGCCCGACTGGCCCGACGGGTCCGACCGGTCCGACTGGAGCTACGGGCGCGACGGGTGACGCTGGCACGCCTGGCGCGACGGGAGCCACCGGAGCCACCGGCGCGACCGGTCCCACGGGTGCGACGGGTCCGACCGGTCCGACGGGTGCCACCGGCCCCACTGGCACGGTCACCGCGGGCCCTGCGGTTGCGGACCTGGCCGCCGGTGCGGATCAACCCACCACCGTGGCCAAGGTTAATGAATTGTTGGCTGCGCTGCGCACGGCGGGCGTCATCACCACCTGATGCAAACGCAAAAGGCGACGGAACTTTGTTCCGTCGCCTTTTGGCAATGGCATGAAAGGGTTACCGGCGGGGGAGGGAGAACTCGCGATCCTTCTCCTTGGGGGTCTCGAATCGGGGGGCGTTGCCCGGGGAGCGATCGAAATGCTCCTCCGGCGAGGGGGTGGACATGTTGGCGTAAAAGAGCGAGTCGCCCGTCACGCCGAAATCGCGGTTGGAGCCGGTGTCCTGCACCTTGCGGAAGGCCTCCTGGAACAGGGCGTTGTGCGCTTCCTCGCGGTTGAGCAGGAAGTCGATGGTCTCCCGGACCTTCTTGTCCTCGATCTGGCGGTAGAGGTACTCGTAGACCACCTTGGCGCGCTGCTCGGAGGCGATGTTGCTCATCAGATCGGCGCACAGGTCGCCGGTTACGGTGACATAGTCCGCGGTCCAGGAATAGCCCGAGGCGTTGATGAGGCCGGGGTTCAGACCGGTGATGACATGGGCCTGCACATTGCCGGCGTCGACCTGGGTATAGTCCACGTCGTGGCCGTTGAGCAGGTTGATGGTCTGGGCCACCATCTCCATGTGGCCCAGCTCCTCCGCGCCGATGTCCAAAAACAGATCTTTGATGGTGGGATCTTTGATGCGGAAGCTCTGGCTGATGTACTGCATCGCGGCCTTGAGCTCGCCATTACCGCCGCCGAGCTGCTCCTGCAGCAACACGGCGTACTGGCCGTTGGGTTTCTCCACGGCTACCGGGTGGAACAACTGCTTTTCATGCTTGAACAAAGCAATCCCTTCTTTCATGCGGGTACACCCAAGGGTGTCCAGGGATAGTATGCGCGCCCGACGCGCCCGGAATGTGCGGCAATTCTCGGTGGATCAGGCGGATTTTTCCGCTGACGGACTTGACTTGCCCTTCATCTTGATGCCCTTGAAAATCTCCAGCCCGCCCATGAGCAGCAGGAAGTAGCCGAAGATATGGCCCAGGGTTTCCCCGCTGATCCAGTTGGCCAGCAGGCTTCCGCCGATAGCGCCCACCAGGCCGCTGATGATCAGCGCGGGCAGCACATCCTTTTGAATGTTGTGGTTTTTGATGTGCACCCACAGGGCGATGACCGCCGTGGGCAGAAAGTAGAGCAGGTTAATGCCCTGGGCCGCGTGCTGAGCGGTGCCGGTGAAGAAGACCAGCGCCGGGATCAGGATGACCCCGCCGCCAATGCCCATGCCCGAGATAACGCCCGCCGCCAGACCAATTAAGATGTAGAGAAAAATCATTTGAGAATCATCCTAACTGCGGCCGCGATCATGAAGCCGCCAAAGATCAGGTGCAGCCATTTGCCGGATATTTTTTTGAGCCATTTGGCTCCGATGAATCCGCCCGCGACGCCGCCCAGCGCGACCCACCAGAAAATCGACCAGTCCACCGCGCCTTTCTGGATGTAAAAGAAGGCGCTCACCGCGCACAGCGGCAGGATGACCGCGATGGCGGTGGCGTGGGCCTTGTGCTCCTCCACCTTCAGCGCGCGCTCCATAAAGGGAACCAGCAGCGTGCCGCCGCCCGAACCCAGCAGGCCGTTGACCAGCCCGGCGGCGCCGCCGAGGATACTGCTCTTAAGGTTCTTCTTTGCCATGGCCGCCTCCGATACGTACTTTTCGCTAGTATGGCCGGGTGAGAAATTTTGATACGGTAAAATTGCCCGGGAAACATTGACAACCGCTCGGGCCGGTGTCAGAATAGAGACGGTTTATTTTTCGTTAAAATGAAGGGGTGCGGAAATGGGACTGTCGAAGCGTTTGATCCTCATGGCCAGGAAGCACTGGGGGACGCTGGCTATCGCCGTCGTCGGTCTGGTGGGCGCGGCGCTGCTCAACCTGGTGACGCCGGAGATGGTGCGTCGGCTCACTGGCGCGCTGGAGAGCGACGGGGTTTCCAGCGGGATCCTCATCGGGTATGTGGTGATCCTGGTGGTGGCGTACCTGCTGCGGGCGGTGTGCCGGTTTATCAGCATGTCCATCAGCCACCTGGCGGCCTGGCGTTTTGTGCCGGAGCTGACCCTGACCATCTATGACAAGCTGCAGAGCCTGTCGCTGAAGTACTATCAGGACAAACAGACCGGCCAGCTGATGAGCCGGATGATCAACGACACCCGGCAGATCGAGGTTTTGGTGGCCCACGCCCTGCCCGACCTGATCAGCAATGTGCTCATCATCCTGGGCGTGGCGGTGATGCTCTTTGTCATCAACCCAACCCTGGCGATCCTGACCCTGGTGCCCGTGCCGCTGGTGGTGTGGGTGAGCGGCTTCTTCTCCAAGAAGGTGGCTCCACTCTTTCGCATCAACCAGGAGGTGCTCGGCGACCTCAACGGCGTCATGCAGGATAATCTCTCGGGCATGAAGGAGATCCAGGCCTTCGGCCAGGAGGAGCGGGAGCACGCCAAGATGGACGGCTACCGCGAGAAGTATGCCCGGGTCAACATCCGCGCCAACTTCGCCAACGCCCTGTTCCATCCCAGCGTGGAGTTCCTGACCAGCCTGGGCACCGTGATCGTCATCGGCGTGGGCGGCCTTTTCGCCATGCAGGGCGCGATGCCCATCTCGGACATCGTGGGCTTTTTGATGTACCTGAGCCTGTTCTACCAGCCATTGGCGGTGCTGGCCCGGCTGGTGGAGGATGTGCAGATGAGCTACGCCGGCGCGGTGCGGGTGTTCGAGGTGCTCGACGCGACCAGCGACATTCAGGATGCGCCGAACGCCCAGCCGCTGGAGCGGGCCAGGGGCGCGGTGGCCTTCGAACACGTATCTTTCCACTACAACGAGGCCGAACCGGTGCTCAAGGACATCTCCTTCTCGGTGGCCCCGGGGCAGATGCTGGCTCTGGTCGGACCCACCGGTGTGGGCAAAAGCACCATCGTCTCGCTGATCGAGCGTTTCTATGATCCCCAGAAGGGTCGGGTCCTGCTGGACGGACAGGATATCCGCACCCTGAAGGTAGCCTCCCTGCGGCGGCAGATTTCCATGGTGCTGCAGGATACCTTTCTGTTCAACGGCAGCATCGCCGAGAACATTGGTTACGGCGTGGCCCACGCCAGCGCGGAGCAGATTGAGCAGGCGGCGCGCATTGCCCATGCCCACGATTTTATCTGTCAGATGCCCCAGGGCTACGATACCCTGGTGGGGGAGCGGGGCGTGCGCCTGTCCGGCGGGCAGAAGCAGCGCATCGCCATCGCACGGGCGGTGCTGCGCGATGCGCCCATCCTGATCCTGGACGAGGCGACCTCCGCCGTGGACACCGAGACCGAGGCCGAGATTCAGGACGCCATCGAGCAGCTCTCCGGCGGGCGCACCATCATCGTCATCGCCCATCGCCTCTCCACGGTCATGCGGGCGGACCAGATTCTGGTGCTCAAGGAGGGGGAGATCGTCGAGCGGGGCAAACATGAAGCGTTGCTGGCTCAGGGCGGCCTCTACGCCAAGCTCAGCCAGGTGCAGGCCAGCTCCGCCAAGCGCCAGAGCGAGCTTCTCTTCGTCTCCGAGGAAAACTGACGCGCGTGTTCGAAACCGGTTCGGCCCGATTGGGCTGAGCCGGTTTTTTTGCTGCGCCTACCAATCTATTGTCAGAATATTGGTAGATATTACCACACAATTTTACCCTCCAAACCGCTAAAATATTGCATATGGAGGTGTCGAAATATGCAGATTTATGGCTATGTCCGGGTGAGCACCCGGGATCAAAATGAGGATCGGCAGCTGATTGCGCTCTCGTCGCTGGAGATTCCCGAGCGAAATATCTATGTGGACAAAATCAGCGGAAAGGATTTCAATCGGCCCCAGTACCGCCGCCTGGTGCGCAGGCTGCGCAAGGAGGATATCCTCGTCGTGGCCAGCATCGACCGGTTGGGCCGCAACTATGAGGAGATTTTGGAGCAGTGGCGCATCATCACGAAGGAGAAACAGGCGGATATCGTCGTGCTGGATATGCCCCTGCTGGACACCCGCAACGGGCGGGATTTGACGGGCACGCTGATTGCCGACATTGTGCTGCAGCTGCTCAGCTATGTGGCCCAGACTGAGCGGGAGAACATCCGCAAGCGCCAGGCCGAGGGCATCGCCGCGGCCAAGCTGCGGGGGGTACGCTTTGGCCGGCCCGAGAAACAGCCGCCGGAGAACTTTCCGGAGATCTATGATACCTGGAAATCCGGCCGAATCAGCGGCCGCGAGGCGGGCAGATGCCTGATGGTGACGCACAACACTTTCTTTCGCTGGGTGCGAGAGCGGGAGGGAAATACGCAGAACAGGGAAAATCTGTAAATATGTAGACAATTTTCTCCATATCTGCTACAATTAAATTTGTGCCAAGATTAGGCACAATTTGCACGTTTGGACACTTGAATGTCTATAAAAGGGCTTCAAGGGGTCCAAACCGCTTTTGTGTAACGGGGATTATCATGGATTACCCGGCAAGCGCGCCGCTACGCCATGACGAACGGGGCATGCAGGCGCGTTGTCGGGGATAAGACATCATCATGTAGGGGGAAGAGATCATGGACAAACGGTTACGTCGACCCAGAGCACGCCTGCGCATCGGAGCGTTGTTCATGAGCGTTCTGCTGGCGGTGTCCGGTTGGACCCTGCCGGTTGTAGCGCTGCCCGATGGAGATGATCCGCCGCTGCCCACGCAGACGGCGTCCTCCACCGAGCCCGAAGACACCCAGCAATCGCCGCCCTCGGCCTCTGCCAGCGCGCAGCCCACGGCGTCGGAGCTGAACAGCGCGTCGCCGTTGCCCAGCGCCAGCGCGGATCCGTCGGATAAGCCCGCGCCCAGCTCCTCGCCGAGCGCGCCCGTCTCCTCGCAGGACGCGACGGCCAGCCAGAGCCCCATGCCCAGCGCCGACGCGACGGCCAGCCAGAGCCCCACGCCCAGCGCCGACGCGCTGCCCATTGGCGCGATGACCGCCGAGCAGATCGAAGCCATGATCGCTGAGCTGCCCACCGCCGAGCAGATCGCCTGCGCCGACTTCGGGGGCGATAAGCAGGCGGTGTACGACCAGATGCAGGCCGTGTTCGACGCCCTGGACCTGCTGGCCGAGGGCGAGAGCATCGACCCCGCCGCCCAGGAGAAGCTCGTGGCCCTGGCGGAGTACTTTAATCAGGCGATGACGCTGGCCACAATCACCACGGTCGGCTCGCCAAATACCCAAAACTATATCAAAGATAAACTCATAGAGTCCTCGATGACGGGGCCCTACCGCTTCAATTTTGCCGGCAACACCAACTGTAGCGGTAAGTACAATAACACAAACGTGGTGGGCGTGCCGAACCATTCCAACACGACTTATGAGAAGAACTGCGGCACCTTGCCGGCCAACATTGGCGGTCAGAACGCCACCAATACCAACTCCAGCAGCTCAACCCTGACCGCGACCACCGGCACATCGGGGATCGCCAAGGCGTATCTGGTCGTGGCGCTCACGCAGTATGGCGGGAGTGTTACGAGCAAGACCGCGCCCTTGGGCCAGTATGGGTTTTATATGGTCGGCCCCAAGGGTGAGTATCGGCATTTCTACCCGAGCACCATCTATCAGGATAATGTCAATACGCGTGTCTCGGCTTACTTCGATGTGACGGCTTGGGTTCGCGGCCAAGGGTACGGCACCTATACGGCCGTCAACCTTCCCTACACCGCGATGAATGGAAATACTGCTGCGGATTGGAACAATTTCGTCGACTGTTTCGCCTCTTGGAAACTGATCATCGTCGAGGAGGATACCAACCTGCCCCTGCGCATGGTTAAGCTCCAGCTTGGCGGTATCTCGGTGTCGCCGGCGACGCCGGCGAACGTGAAGATCGAGGGAGATGGCCTGGTCATCAAGGACAATCCCACCGGCGAATTGATCTTCTCCCTGGATGGGCAGGATCCTGATTCGGCGGCGGGCGGTACTCAGCAGTCGCTGCAGTACAATACGAGCAAGGTCACGACCTATAAGTCTATCTATTCCTCTCTGCGCTCCACCGTCCATTTCTTTACAGGACAAATCCTCAAGGATGGCAGTACCAGTGGCCTGGGGCTCAATCCGGGCAACACCCGCCCCTATTATGATCACGGCAATGGTGGCCAGGGAACTCTGCCGAACGTCAATGGGGGAAAGTCCTTCAACTATGCCAACCATGACCTGGAGATCATGGCTATCAATGACAGCAAGAACACCGGCGGAATTAAGCTCAACGGAAAAGAAACCTTTGTCTCTGTGCGGACGGACACGACCAGCGCCCCGACCATCCAGTCTTTCATGAATATCCAGGAGAACCACCTGGTAGAGGTCCTCTTCCGCGACGATAAAGCGCCCGCCCTCGACCAGCTGCTGGTCAACACCCAGATCGTCAACGGACCGGGTACCATCACGCCCTCCCAGGTCATTGCGCCCAACAGCAACGTGACCATCCAGTGGGCTCCATCCTCGGGTTATCGGGTTAGCAAGGTGGTCTTTACCAAAGGCGGTGTGCGCCAGGAGGTCGCCGTTTCGGAGAACCAGCTGCCGCTCAACAACGTGGACGAGGATTGCCTGATACAGGTCTACCTTGAGAGCAGCGATGCGCCCAAGGCCGAGGACCTGTTCGATATCGTCACCTCCCTGACCGGCGGCCCCGGTGCGATCACCCCGACGGAGCGGGATATCCTGCGCGGCCAGGAGCGCACCGTCGCCTGGTCGGTGGACCCTGGATATCGCGTCCAGAGCGTTGTGATAGACGGCGTCACCCGAGACGACCTGCTCGCCGCGGGCAGCTATACCTTCTCAGATATCCAGCAGGATCACTCGCTCTTTGTGGTGGTCACCTCCGATCAGTCCCCGGCTACCGATGAGGAGTTCGTCCGGGTGAATACCGAGGCAATCGGCAACGGCACGATCAGCGACTCGGTGCGCGTGCATCGCGGCGATCATCATCGCGTCACCTGGGAGCCCGCTCCGGGCGAGTCCGTCCTGCGCGTCGAGGTGGATGGCGTGGAGCGTCCGGACCTGTTGACCGCCGGCGGCGTGGATTTCACGGACATCCAGGATCACCATCAGGTCTCGGTAACCTTCTCGGATACGACGCACAACCCGCCGCCCGAGCCTGATGAGCTGCTGCGGGTGGATACGGACCTGTACGGTGGCCCCGGCACCATCACCGCATCCTGCACCGTCTACCCCGGCGAGGATCAGCTGGTCAACTGGTCCACCCAGGCGGGCTATGAGGTGCAGGCGGTCATCGTCAACGGGCAGATGCGCGACGATCTGATCGCCACCGGCTCAGTGGCCTTCACCGATATCCAGAAGAATCAGCATGTGGTGGTCATCCTGAAGGATGCGCCCGAGGAGCCGCAGAAGCCGCAAACCATCCTGCTCATCAGTACCGAACAGCATGGTCAGGGCAGTATCACCCCCAGCACCACGGTCTCTCGGGGTAGCGACCATGTGGTCACCTGGGTGCCGGCTGATGGCTGGCATATCGAGAAGGTCTATGTGGATGGCCTGCTCCAGAGCGATGCCGTGGCCCAGAGCGGCCAGATGAACTTCGTCGACATCGTGCGCAACCATCATGTGGAAGTGTTCTTCGCCGCCGATGATGACCCGGACAACCCGAATCCCCCCGACGATCCGGACAACCCGAATCCCCCCGATGATCCGGACGCTGTTGAGCCCTTTACGGTCAGTACCATGATCTCTGGCGGCCTGGGTAGTATTACGCCAACGCGGCATTATCCCGCCGGGGCGGACGCCCTGGTGAGCTGGCAGATTGATCCGCGGTACGATGTGGCGCGGATTTATGTGGATGGTGAGCTCCATAATGAGCTGATCGATGATGCCAAGACTGGCTTCATCTCCCTGGACCGCGATCATGATGTGCAGATCATCCTGATTCCGCTGCGCCCGATTGATACCCAGCTGGTCAAGTCCGCCTTCAACCTGACCCATCGCGACGGGCCTAACGTTGTGGGCGATGCGGTGCGCTATAGCTTGTCGGTGCAGAACCATACCCCTGACTCCCAGTGGGATCAGGTTGTCCTCTGCGACCAACTTCCCCTCAGTCTGACGCTTCTGCCGGACAGCTTGACGCTTTATGGGCCGGAACCGGTCGGCAGACCCTTGGACGAGGGCGAATATACCTTCGATGAAAAGACCGGGAAACTCACCGTACCGGTGGGGACCATCCGGGGCGGCGAGACTTACACCCTGGTGTTCGACGCGGTGATCAACTCGAAGGCGGTCTCGCCCACAGGGGGTGTGAGCATCCAAAACCTCGCGGTGGCCTCAGGCACGGACGCTGACGGCGTGCCTTTGCCCGATGTGTGGAGCGACGCGGTGATCCCCGGCGTTGATCCGGGCGATCCCGATCCCGGGGTGCAGCCCCTTGGCCCCGATGGCTATGTTGACAAGAGCGCGGTGCTTGCCGAGGATGCGGAGCGCCTCGAGGTGGGGCAGCGCATCGTCTACGACATCGCCGTGGGCAACCGCTTGGACGGCTCCATGTGGGCGGATGTGCGGGTGCGCGACCTGCTGCCCGCCGGCCTGACCCCGGACCTGGACACCCTGGTGGTGATCGATCCCCAGGGGAGGAGCATCCAGCCCCAACGCGATGCCTACGCCTTGACCGCCGGCATGCTGACGGTGTGCATCGGCGATATCTATGGCGGCGAGGTCTATCATATCCGCTTTGAGGCGGTCATCAACGCCCAGGCGCTGGAGAGCGGGATCGGCAACCGGGCGGTTGCCGGGGGATATACCCCCGATGGCAAACCGACCGATCCGTCTGCGCCGGATGATCCCATGCCTGATGGGGAGGGCGCGATTGTCATCGAGCTGCCCGATCCAGTGTATCCGGCAGGCTTTGGCCCCGACGATCCCATCAAGGGCATCGCGCCGGTGGACACTACGCCACAGCCGCACACGGGAGATGCGTTCCTTTCCTGGCTGGCCGGCGGTATTTGCCTGGCTGCCGCAATCGCGCTGCTGGTGCTGCTTTTGACCCGGAAAAAGCGCAACAAGCAAACCTCTTGATCCTATCTATACAAAGGCCGGCATGCCAAGCGCGTGTCGGCCTTGTTGTTGCGTGTGAAGCGCTCGCGACGAAAGTCTTGTCAGAAACATCGTTGAGTGTTATGATGTTGATGTTCCTTTCATGCGGGTGTGGCGGAATCGGCAGACGCACGGGACTTAAAATCCCGAGCCTGCAAAGGCGTGAGGGTTCGAGTCCCTCCACCCGCACCAAATCAAAGGATAAACTTTATGATAGAAAAATAGCTTCCCATTTCGGGAGGCTATTTTTCGTTTGTGTCCGGGAAACCCGCTATCTGTGGGCTTTCCGGGCTTTTTCTGTTTCCGGCGCTTTTCCATGGCGGGCCGGATTTCCCGCCCAGACTCCGAGTGGTGGTGCATGGCAGCCTTTTGCTTTGATTTCCGAACCCCTTTTATATCGCAAAATGCGCCGTATTAGTCCCCGCCAAAAAGTGTGCTCGGCACTGTCGATTTCATTTAGCGCTTGCGCCGGAACGGGTATCTACTTTTGTCAACGTTTCTCTGCTCAGAAGCGCTCCTTTTGGCACGAATCCCAGCTTGGCGGCGAGGCTTCTTAGCCGGACAGGGAATTTCCAATCGACGGCGGTTGGTCCGACATGGAGCCCAAAAGAGCGGAGCCAGGCGTATGCGCGCCTGGCTCCGCGTTTGCCTTAGCGAACTGGCATGGCGACATTCCCGGAAGGCCGAAAAATCTCGCGCAGCGGCCTGCCGGTAACGACAAATTTCAGAAAAAGTCACCAATTAGGTTGCCTGAAATAGGCGAGGATGCTATGATAGAAATACGTGTATATATGGGCGACATCGACTCCGAGCGACAACCAACGATCGACCTTGGATATGGCGATGTAGAATGGGGGAAGTAGGATTGGTGGGTCAAAAGACGATCCTGGTGGTGGAGGACAATTTCATCAACCGCGCGACCCTGACAGCGATTCTCTCGCCGCGCTACAAGGTTCTGGAGGCGGAAAACGGCCAGGAGGCGTTGGCGGTTCTCGAAAAAGAGCGGGACGATATCTCCCTGATTCTGCTGGACCTGATCATGCCCGTGATGGACGGGTATACTTTTTTGTCCGTCATGAAGGGCAATCCCGCCTACGCGTCCATCCCCGTCATTGTCACCACCCAGAGCGACAGCGAAGCGGATGAGGTGACGGCCCTGTCTCAGGGCGCCACCGATTTTGTGGCCAAGCCCTATAAGCCTCAGGTGATTCTGCATCGGGTCGCCAGCATCATCAACCTGCGGGAGACCGCCGCGATGATTAACCAGTTTAAGTACGATCGGCTGACGGGGTTCTACAGCAAGGACTATTTTTATCAGCGGGTCGGGGAGGTCCTGCGGCAGAACCCCGACAAGGCGTATGACCTGATCTGTTCAGATATCGAAAACTTCAAACTGATCAACGCTGTGTTCGGCCTGGCCGCCGGGGACAGCCTGCTGATCGCAATCGGCGAGCTGTACGCCAAGCTGATCGGCAGCCAAGGCATCTGCGGGCGATTCAACGCGGATCAGTTTGTCTGCCTGATCGAGCGCCGCCAGGAGTACCGGGAGGAATATTTTGCCGCGCTGGAAGCGCGGATCAACGAAATCTCCGGCTCCAAGAGTATTCTGATGAAATGGGGCGTTTACGCCATCGAGGACCGATCGGTGCACGTCGAGCAGATGTGCGACCGGTTGTTCTTCGCCGTCAACAGCATCAAGGGTCATTTTGACAAGCATGTTGCTTTTTACGACGACGCCCTGCGCGGCAAGATGCTGATGGAGCAGGCCATCACCAACAGCATGGAGACCGCGCTGGAGCAAGATCAGTTCGCCGTCTATCTCCAGCCGAAATATACCGTCAAAAATTCCAAGCTCTCCGGCGCTGAGGCCCTGGTCCGCTGGGATCACCCCAATCGTGGCTTCCTGTCGCCGGGGCTTTTTATTCCGCTCTTTGAGAAAAACGGTTTTATTACCCGGCTGGATCAGTATGTGTGGGAGAAATCCTGCGCTATGCTCAAGCGCTGGGATGAGAAGGGCTATCCTCATATCCCGATTTCGGTCAACGTATCCCGGGCGGATATCTATAATGCGGATATCGCCGATATTCTGGTCGGCGTGGTTGCCAAGTACGGTCTGTCCCCGTCCCGCCTGCATCTGGAGATCACCGAGAGCGCCTACACGGAGAATCCCCATCAGATCGTGGAGACGGTGCGCCGGCTGCGGGATCTGGGCTTTGTGGTGGAGATGGACGACTTTGGCAGCGGGTACTCCTCCCTGAATATGCTCAACAGCATGCCGGTGGACATCTTGAAGCTGGATATGCGCTTCGTCCAGAGCGAGACGGCTAAGCCCCTGGATCGGGGCATCCTCCGCTTTATCATGGATATGGCCATGACCATGGGGCTGAGCGTGGTGGCCGAGGGGGTGGAGACCCGGGAGCAGCTGGAATACCTGCGGGAAATCGGATGCACCTACGTGCAAGGCTTTTACTTTGCTAAGCCCATGCCCATGTCCCAGTTTGAGGAGCTGTTCCGCACCGGCGAGGTGGAGGAGGACGGCGACCATCCGCAGACGCATCAGCCGAAAAGGGCCCTTCTGGTGGCCGACGAGGACGCGGCGTACCGGGCCATGGCGCGGGAAATGTTCGGCGACGCGTATGAAGTGGTGGAGGTAGAGCATGCCGCCGCTGTGCGCGAATGTGTCGCCTCGTACGGTCGCCGGCTCGCCGGCGTGCTGCTGAGCCTGACGCTGCCAGGGTCCGACGGCTTTCACACCCTGAAGGACCTACAGCGGGAGCGAACGGTCTGGAACGTCCCGGTGATTGCCACTGCACCCTGGGGGTTGAGGCTGGAGGAGCAAGCGCTGGAGGTCGGGGCGGACGATTTTATCAACAAACCCTACTCCGCCAAAAACCTGCGGCATCGGTTCCGCCGCGCCGTCGGCTATGTGGATGTGTGGGAGCGGGGATGCAGACTGGAGGACGCGGCTTACCAGGACTATCTCACCGGTCTGCTCAACCGCCGGGGGATGTACGCGTCCGTGGCGATGCTCCGGGATAAGGACGCGCCCGCGGCGGTCTGCATGTTCGACCTGGACGACATGAAGAAGATCAACGACGCCATGGGCCACACCGCCGGGGATGAGCTGTTAAGGGGTTTTGCACGACGACTGCGGGAACGCACCCGGGATACCGATATCCTGGCCCGATTTGGCGGGGACGAATTCGTGGTGATCCTCAAGCACGTGGGCTGCGCGCAGAGCGCGGTTCACAAGGGCGACGAAATCTGCCGCGCCATTGAGCAGGAGTGCTGCGGCGAGCGGATTCCCGTATACTGCTCGGCAGGGGTCGCTCTCTGGCACGAGGGCGACGAGATCGATGAGATTCTCCGCCGGGCGGACGAGGCCCTCTACGAGGCAAAACGCGAGCGGAAGCGGGGCTGCAGACTTTGGCGGGGGTAGCATCCCTGATGGCCGGGGGAGGCCTTCACGGATGGGAAAGAGGGGGAGAGGGCATGGCTGACTTTAGAGAACGATTTGAGGCTTATGGCGGGGACTACGAGGCGACCATGGGTCGCTTTATGGGCAACGAGGCGCTGTATCGCAGATTATTGCCCATGCTGTTTGAGGACGACAGCTTTAGCAAGCTCAAGGCGGCGCTGATCGCTGGGGATTTGGAGGGCGCCTTTCAGGCGGCGCACACGCTCAAAGGGGTGACAGGCAATCTGGGCCTGACGCCCCTTTATGCTGCAATTTGCCAGATTGTGGAGCCGCTGCGCAGACGGGACCCCGATGCGGATTATCCCGCCATGAGCCAGGCCATTGCGGACGAGTTTGACAAAGTTGCGCGGCTGCGGCGGCAGCTTGAGGAGGGATGACAGGGATGGACGGAAAAAGCGGCGCTATCGCCGACGCGATCGCCCCCGAGACGCGGCTAATTCTAGATCGCCTGCCCAGCGGCCTGGCCATTTATCGCCTGATGGATGGGCACTTTTGCCCGGTCTACTTAAACCCAGCATTTTATCGGGTGCTGGGTTATTCGCAGGCGCATATCGCGCAGCTCCAGCATCAGGACACCTTTATCGGCATGCACGGGGACGACCTGCCCGGGTTCATGGCCCGGGCGAAGGCCGCGATGCGCGACGGCGGAGAGATGACCTACACCTTTCGCATGTTCCATGACCAGGCTGGCGCATACCGCTGGATCCGCCTGGAGGGAAACTGGCAGCGTCAGCCGGATGGGTCGCTGGTTTTCTACGGCGTTTATACCGACGTCTCCGGGGAGCGGCTGCTGGAGAGCGAACTGATCGACGCCAACGAGAAGATGCAGGACATTGTCAACGCCATCCCCGGCGGCGTGGCCATCTACAAGTTGACGGACAAGTTTGAGACGGTCTTCTTTTCCAATGGCGTGCCGGAGTTGACCGGCTACACGGTGGCGGAGTACAGGGAGCTGATCCAGAACGATGCCGCCCTGTTTGTCTACCCACAGGACCGGGAGATGCTGATAGAACTGGCCCACCGGGCGATCCAGGAGCACACGGTGGTGGCCGGCGAATTTCGCAAGCTGCACCGGGATGGGCACGTCGTCTGGGTTCGCATCCAGGCCAAGCAGATCGGCGAGGAGGATGGCGCGCCGCTGTTCCGCTGTGTGTTCCACAACATCACCGACCTGAAAGAGACCCAGGAGGAGATGAACCATCTGGTCAACACCATTTCCGGCGGTGTGGCCAGCTACCGGGTCAAAAACGGCGCGTTCATCCCCGGCTTCATCTCGGACGGCGTGCCCGCCCTGGTGGGGTACACCCGGGAGGCGTTCTCCCAGATCATCCGGCAGGACCCCTTCCGCATCATCTATCGGGAGGACTGGGACCGGGTGCGCAGCGCCGTCAATCAGGCGTTTTGCACGGGAGCGCTGCTGAACCTATCCTTCCGGGCCCATCACCGGACCGACGGCCTGATCTGGGTGCATATGAGTGGCCGACGCATCGGCCCGCTCACCGAATCGGCGAAGTTCTACGCCTCCTACACCGGTATGTCTGAGGAGAGTCGTATGTATCTGGAGCTGGCCAACGAGGCGGCCGACGCCATCTATGTCATCGACCGGAGCAACTACGAGCTGCTCTATTTTCACGAGACGAAGCAGCTCTTTCCCGGCGGGACCTATCGCATCGGAGACAAGTGCTATGCCGCCCTGCATGGGAATGCGGCGCCCTGTCCGGGCTGCAACTTTTCCCAAAAGGCGCCCGGCGAGGATAGCGAGCTGATCTGCGCGTGGAATGGCGGGACCTACCGCGTCCGCTACCGAGAAACGGTTTGGAACGGCATCCCCGCCTACATCCAATACCTGCGGGATGTGACGCAGGAGGAGGATACCCGCAAGGAGAAGGAGCAGCTGGAGCAGTACTTCCACACGCTGGTGGAGAGCCTGCCCGGCGGCGTGGCGGTGGGATGCTGGTCAAATGGCCGTCTCGTGCCAGAATTTCTCTCCAGCGGCTTTGCGGCCATGACCGGGATGACGCTGGAGGAGGCCTGGGCGCTCTACAGGGAGGACTCCATGGCCGGCGTCCACCCGGAAGACCTTCCGCAGCTGCAGCGGCGGATGTATGAGGCGATGGCCCGCGGGGATCGCCACATTGAGGCCATCTATCGGCTGCGGTATGGCCAGGATGGGTACATCTGGGTCAAAAACACGCTGTCCATGCTGCCCAGTGTGGACAACAAAATGCGGCTGTACATCTTTTTCCGCGATGTCACCCGGGAGCGGGAGGAGCAGGAGCGCATCCGTGAGCAGTACCGGCAGATGCTCCTGCAGCACTACCGTACGCCCGACCCCAACACCCTGATCGTCGGCCACTGCAACCTGAACAAAAACATCGTCCTGGAGATCAACGACTACACCGCCAGCAAATGCACGCAGGGATTCAGCATGGTGCGGGACGCGTTCTTCGTCGCCTTCTCCGAGCTGATCGTGGACCCGGAGGATCGGAAAGCGTTTTTGCAGACGCTCCTCAAAGCGCCGCTGCTGGAGGCGTATGCGCACGAGCAAACCGAGCGGGTTTGCACCGCTATGATCCAGATTCCCGGCGAGGACGTCCCTCGATACGCCCAGTGCAAGATCAATTTGGTGGCCGAGCCGGATACTGGAGACGTCACCGGCATCCTGACTGTGACGGACATCACGGAGAAGATCATCTCAGACCAGGTGTTGCGCCAGCTCTCTGACACCGGGTATGATCATATCGTGATCCTGGACCTGATCCATGACCACCTTGTGGTGTTCACGCAAAATGCCAGCGCGTGCTGCGTGCCTCCGGGGAGCGGGAGCCACCGCGACTGGATGACCCACATGCTGGATCATTGGGTTGTGCCCAAGGATCGGGAGCGCTATCGGCAGTATCTAGCGCCGGACTACATCCAAAAGCGGCTGGCGGACAGCGGAACTTACAGTTTCGATTTTTCTGTCGTTGCGGATGGCGGCGTTCGGGTCAAGCGGATGACGGTTTTCCCCATTGACATGCGCCTGGGTCGGGTGTGTTTGACCCGGATCGACGTGACGGACTCCATCCGAGAGCAGCAGCGTTTGCTCAACATGCTGGCCTATACCTTCGAGCTCATCGGCTTTATCGGGGTGGGCGCCGACCGGATGGTTGTACACACCCGGCGGACGGTGCTGGAGGACCTGCCCGCCTTTGTCGTGGAGGCGTATGAAACCCGGATCGAGTCGGTGGCAAGAGCCCACGGCAGTACCCCGGAGGAGTGCCTTGCGCTGCGGGAGCGGCTCAAATTGGAAACCCTGCTCGATGAGCTCGAGCGGCATCCCGGCGGCTACGACTTTGTCTGCGCATACCACACGCAGGACGGCCTGCGGTACAAAAAGGTCAACGTCATGTGGGGCGATCGGAGTCGCCGGACCGTATGCGTTCTGCAGGCGGATGTGACCGAGATGCTTCGGGAGGAGCGGAAAAACAAGCAGGAGCTCGAGAACGCCCTGGCCCTGGCCGAACAGGCCAACCGTGCCAAGAGCACCTTCCTCTCCCGCATGAGCCATGAGATCCGTACCCCCATGAACGCCATTGTGGGCCTGGCGGACCTGACAGAGCAGATGCCCGATCTGCCCCAGAAGGCGCTGAGCAATCTGGCCAAACTCAAATCCTCCTCCCACTATCTGCTCAGCCTGATCAACGACATCCTGGATATGAGCCGCATCGAGAGCGGTCGGATGGAGCTGGAGCAGGCCGCGTTCTCCCTCGACGTGCTGCTGTGCGACATCGAGAGCATGCTGGCCACCGACGCGCAGCGGCGCGGGCTCCAGTTCCTGGTGGAGAGCGATCAGCGCGATCAGGTTTATGTGGGGGATAACATCCGCCTGCGTCAGGTGATCCTGAACCTGCTCTCCAACGCCTTCAAGTTCACCCCGGAGGGCGGCACGGTGCGCCTGTCCCTCATGGGCGGTGAACAGACGGAGTCAAAGGGGACCTTTACCGTGCGGGTGGAGGACAGCGGCATTGGCATCTCCCCGGAGGACCGGGAGCGCATTTTCATGAGCTTCGAGCAGGTGGGTTCCAACAGCGCCAAGAGCCAAGGCACCGGGCTGGGCCTGGCCATCAGCCGGAGCATCGTCCGACTCATGGGTGGCGAGCTGCTGCTCAGGAGTGAGCGGGGCAAGGGGAGCGTCTTCTATTTCACCGTCACCCTGCCCAAGGGGCGTTTGTCCGAGCCGACGGTGGAGATGCCCCTTGGCCGACGGACACTGGCCGGGGTGTCCATCCTGCTGGCGGAGGACAACGACCTGAACGCTGAGATCACCATGGAGCTGCTGCGGATGCAAGGCGCGGCAGTCCGGCGGGCGGAAAACGGCAAGCTGGCGGCGGAGCTGTTTGCCAATAGCGCCCCGAATGATTTCCAGGTCATCCTCATGGACATCCAGATGCCCGTGATGAACGGCCTGGATGCGACCATCGCCATTCGGGCCCTAAAGCGACCGGACGCCCGGACCATTCCGATCATCGCCATGACCGCCAACACCTTCAAGGAGGATGTCGACGCCGCCATACAGGCCGGGATGAACGGCTTCATCTCAAAACCCATCGATGTGGAGAACCTCTTCGACGAGCTGTATAAAGCCACCAGCAGGGGCGGTCAGCACCCCTAAAGATCGGATTGCCGTGCTGAACGCCGCCGCCCGCCCAACCGTTTCCGCCGCCATCGTCGAGGTGGACAAGCGCTGCGCCGCGCTGACAGAGGGTATGGCGATCCCATCGCGCTGGACTTGGGTTGGGTTTCGGATATGGGGATGACAGGGCATCGGGCGTCTCCAGTTCTTCCCGTCGCCACATCATGGATACGAGGTGATTTGATCGATGCGAAAGGGCCCCAAAAATCAGGGCGGAGAGAAAACGCTCGATCGGGATGTCGGGAGCCTGCTTCGGATAGCGGGCGCGCTGATCCTGATGCTCTTGCTGATCATCGGCGTGCTAGGCTTCGTCAACCGGATCAACAACAGCCTGCGGGAGGATACCGAGGACAGCATCAAGAGCATGACCAAGATCGGCGCGGATTGTATAGAGGAGTCGGTGGGGCAGGACCGGCTCTGCCTGCGGGAAATCTCCGGCACGGTTGCGCTGCTGCCGGAGGAAAAGCGGCTGGGGAAGATGCAGGAGTATGTGCAGGAGGGTATCTTCAGCCGCATGGCCCTGGTGGATGCCGACGGCGTCGGCTACTTCAGCGATGGCGTTCCGATCACCCCCGAGACGGACATGGAGTGGGCGGAGTTTCCCGAGGACAGCGACATCAGCCAGGCCTTCTTCGGATGGGACGGCCGCAAGCAGGTGGTCATGCGGTATCCCGTTGCCCTGGACGCGAGTCCCTCGGCCACGCTGTACGCCTACATCGATCTGGAAAAATACTATGTCCCTGCGGCGATGGAGTTTTTCGGCGGTCGCAGTTTTGCCTATATGATCGACGGAAAGAGCGGCGATTACCTGGCGTACACGAAAAATACGGTTGCCCAGCGGACTTACACCTCGCTCTATGAGATGTTGGACAAGAGCGGGAACACCCCGAAGTCTCTGCAGACCGTCCGGGACCTGGTCGAAAACGGGCAGGCCGGCAGCATCGTGCTCAAAACTGAAAACAGCCGGGATTACCTTTACTTCACGCCCGTGGAGAACACCCCCGGCTGGTATATGACCGCCATCGTACCCCTGGGGGTGATTCAGCAAGCCAGAAACTCGATCCTGATCCTGGTGGTTTTCGTCTGCTGTTTCATTGTCCTGTGTGTCATCAGCCTCATGCTGATGCTCAACAGTCGCCGCCGGACGATGATGATCTCCAAGGAGCGGGAGTACCGCGACATGCTCTTCGGCCTGATCTCGGAGAACGTGGAGCAGGTCTTCATGATCTACAATGGTCGACGCCGCCAGATGGAGATGGTGTTCGACAACGCCCTACAGGTGCTGGGCGTGGACGCTGAGCGCTGCCGGGATAACCCAATGCTGTTTTTTGAGCGCTGCGAGAGCGAACCCTTGAAGCGGGCGGCGGCGCAGATGCTTCGCGGAACCCTGACGGAGAACGTGGGGGAGCCGTGCCGATATCAGCACGGGACCGAGCAGCGCTTGTTGTGGCTCAAGGTCAAAATCCTCCGCGTGGACAAACGCTCGGACGATAACCAATACATCGTGGCTGTTGAGGACCAGACCGCGGAGCGCGAGGCCCGCAAAAACCTGGACGACGCCCTGATGGCGGCGGAAAAGGCCAGCCAGGCCAAGAGCGAGTTCCTCTCGGCCATGAGCCACGACATCCGCACCCCCATGAACGCCATCATGGGCATGACGGAGTTGGCCCTGCTGCAGCCGGATTGCTCCGAGCGGGTCCGGGAGCTGTTGCTGAAGATCAGCAGCTCCGGTGGTCATCTGCTCAGCCTCATCAATGACATCCTGGACATGAGCCGTATCGAGAGCGGCAAGCTGAGCATCAATCCCCAGCCAATGTGGGTCACGCAGGAAATTCAGAGAATCTCTGATATCATTCGTGGGCAGGCGGAGGAGCGCGGGCAGACCTTCACGGTCCAGATCAACAGGCTTGAGCATGACGCGCTCTATGGAGACGCGCTGCGGATCAACCAGGTGCTCATCAACATCCTGGCTAACAGCGTGAAGTTTACCCAGGAGGGCGGAACGATCCGCTGGCAGATCACGGAGCTGGCGGAGGAGCCGGGCTGGGTGCGCCTGCGCCACGAAATCCAGGACAACGGCGCGGGCATGTCGCCGCAGTTTCTTCCCCATCTCTTTGACGCCTTCGAGCAGGAGCGTCGCGCGGGCCATACTCAGGGCGGTAGCGGCCTGGGTATGGCCATCACCAAGAAACTCGTGGACCTCATGGGCGGCACCATTTCGGTGGACAGCGCCCTGGGTCAGGGAAGCACCTTCGTGGTGGAGCTCCGCCTGCGGATCAATCCGGAGGCGGCGGGGGCCCGGGAGCGCGCGCCGGGCGCTCTGCCTGCGCAGGGGCGATCGTCGGCCGAGGGGTGGACCCTCTTGCTGGTGGATGACAATAGCCTCAATCGGGAGATTGCCGTCGAGATGCTCTCCGTGTTTGGCATCCGGGTGGAGACGGCGGAGAACGGCGCGCGGGCGGTGGCGCTGTTCTCCGGCCAGGAGCCCAACCATTACCAGGCCATCCTCATGGATATTCAGATGCCGATCCTGAACGGGTACGACGCGGCGCGCGCCATCCGCGCGCTGCCGAGGAAGGACGCACAGGAAATACCCATCATCGCCATGACGGCCGATGCGTTCGCCGAGGATATTCAAAAGGCGATCGACGCCGGGATGGATGCGCATGTATCCAAACCAGTGGATTTCAGGCAGCTCTGTGCGCTGCTTCAAAAGATGATCGACGAGCGATAGGGGGAGATGGAACATGAGGGGGACAAAACGGCTTGTCGCGCTTGCGCTGTGTGTGGCGCTGCTGGCGGGGGGCATCCAAGGCTGCGGACCGAGGGAGGAGATGGTCGTGGAGCGGAAACCGGACCCGGTGGTCCTGAACTTTTTCCTGCCCATGAGTTTGCAGCGCAATGAGGGGGACAACGTATTCCTGGAACTGATCGACGCGTATAACCTTGCCCACGACGATGTTCAGATTCAGGTGGAAGGGTTGCCCATCAAAGACGGCTACAATGAGGTGCTGGAGAAGCGCCTGTCCTCCGGGAAGGGCGACGATATCTTTGTCGTCAACGCCGACAGCGTCAAAGGCTTTGTCAGCCGCGGCTACCTGTATGATCTGTCCGAACTGCCGACCTTCGACAAACTGTTCGTCTCCGCCAGGGAGCAGGCCGTGATGGACGGCGTAACCTATACCATCCCGTTGACCATGGCGGTGTACGGCATGTATGTCAACACCGACTTGCTGGCCCGATACGGCTTGTCCGCCCCGACGAATTACCAGGAGTGGATACACTGCTGCCAGGTGCTCAAGGAGAACGGGATCACCCCCTGCGCGATCAGCCGGTGGTACGGCATGACGGTGCCGGTCATGGCGCGCGGGCTCTACAAGCTCTACCGGGCGGAAAATTACGATGAGCTGGTGGAGGGTCTCAACGCCGGAACGATCCAAATCGGGGACTATATGATCGAAGGCTTTCAGTTGTTTGAGGAGTTTTTGGACAAGGGGTATTACGGCGAGGGGCTCACGGGGGCGTATGTGGATAGCATTCCCGGGGCCACCACGGACCTGACGGATTTTCAAAATCAGAAGGTGGCCTTCGGTTTCTTCAATTGTAGCGTGCAAAAACGCTTCGACGACGCGACGCCCTTCAACTATGTTGGGCAAGGTGTCCCGGTGATGCCGGACGGCGTGGTGACGCTGCCCTCCATCGCCGACCGTCTCTGTGTGAACGCGAACAGCGAACATCTGGAGCAGGCCCTGGACGCGGCTCGGTATCTCACGGACGACATGGACGCCATGCTGCTCACCGAGGGAAGCTGCTTTTTGCCTTCCCGAAGAGGGCAAAAGGGCATGCCTCCGAACGCTGAACACATTGAGAATTTGATCGACCTGGTGGAGCAGGACGGTCAGATTCCCATCGAGGACATGAATCTGCACTTCACCTACTGGGATACGGTGCGGATTCTGTGCCTGGAGATGATTGACGGCATGAGCGCCGAGGAGGCTGCTCAGGCGTATAACCGCATCCAGCTGGAACAACTCCAGGCCTATGAGCGGGATCGGCAGGCTGCTCAGCGATGAAGCCCGATCGCTGCCCGCGCGGGGCGGGTTCCCGCGCAAAGGGTCGGTGCGCGACGACCTCCGGCGGGACTGCTGACAAGACCCGAGCGAACTGGACGGCTATCGGTAGAGGTGATTGCTTTTTTTCGCGCGTTTCTTTATAATCAAGAACGGTGCGGTATTGCGCCGGATCAAAAAGGAAGAGGGGTTATCTAGATGAAAAAGATCGTTTCTCGCGCGCTTGCCCTGGTGCTGGTCTGTATGGTGGCCCTCATGGCCACCGCCTGTAACGCCAAACCCTATAAGTCCATGGATGCGTTCGTCGCATCGGACGAACTGAAGGCGGAGCTGGACAAGGCCAAGGCGTCCATGGGAAATTCCGGGTTTGACATCGCCATTGTCGCCGAGGGCAACAAACTGGTCTACGTCTACACCCTGCAGCAGCAGGTGGATACCGAAGGCCTGGGCGATTCGCTCAAGGAAGCGCTCAATGGCGAGGCGGCCACCTTCGAGGGTGTTGCCGCGTCGGTTGGAAAGGTCGTGGATGTGGAGAACCCGGTTGTCGTGGTGCGCTACCTGAACAAGGATGGATCGGAGATCTGTTCCCAGGAGTTCAGCGCGAAGTAACCTCTACCCGTCAAAAAAGCCCCCTGCCTGTGCGGCAGGGGGCTTTGGCTTGCGGTCAGATATGGATCTTGGGGCCGTTGGGACGGGTGGGGGATTTGCTGACCATCTGCTCCTCATAGCGGGCCTGGCGCATGGGGAGCCGCCGACCGGTGGGCAGCTTTAGACCACCCGCCGTGGGGATGAAGGGCGGCGGCATGGCCGCGGACCGAGGCTGAGGCTTTGTCTTGCCCTTCGCGACGGATTTGCTGGGCGCTTTGGTCGAGGGCGTCTTGGCCACGGGCGCATCCTTGCGGCGCTTGCCGGTGATGGGATCTTTGACGGGCTTGACCGGCGCGCTCTGGGGCTGCAGGGCTTCCTGCTCGCGCTTGCGCGCCGCCGCCCGCTTGCGCGCGTTGCGGCGCTTGGCCGTGCGGGACAGGGGCGTGCTGGCGGGCGCCTGGGCGGGCGTTTCAGCCTGCGGCTGCGCCACCGGGGCCTGCGTGACGGGCGTCGGCGCAACCGGCCGGGGTTGGGGCCGACGCATCGGCGGGCGCTGACGGGCGCCCGTGGCCCGCAGCATCGGGGTGCCGCGCTCCTGTTCGTTGTCGGGCTCAAAATCCACCCGCCGGTTGATCAGGTCCGCCGCCAGCACCCGGATGCGCACCTTGTCGCCCAGGGTAATGCGGCGACCGGTGCTCGCGCCGATCAGACAGTAATGGTCCTCGTCATACTGGAAGGGCTGCTCCAAAGACTGCAGACGCACCATGCCCTCGACCGTGTTGGGCAGGGCCACATAGTACCCGTAGGCCGTCACCCCGGACACCACGCCGTCAAAACTCTCGCCGACATGGTCCGCCATGTACTCGGCTTTTTTCAGGTCGTCCACAGCGCGCTCAGCCTCCATGGCCTGCTTCTCCCGCAGGGAGCACTGCTGGGCCATCTCAGGCATCATGCGCACCAAATTAGTGCGCCCCTTACCCTTGAGGCCGCCGTGCAGATACCGCTTCAGGGCCCGGTGGGTGACCAGATCGGGATAGCGGCGGATGGGGGAGGTAAAGTGGCAGTAGTTGTCCGCCGCCAGGGCGTAGTGTCCCAGGTTCTCCTCGCAATAGCGCGCCTTCTGCAGCGAGCGCAGCATCAGGCGGCTGATCATGGCCTCCTGGTCGGTGCCGGAGATGCGGCCGAGCAGCTGCTGCAGCTGCTTGGGATCAACCTTGCCCAGGTTGGCGCCGGGCAGTTTCAGGCCGATGCCCGCCAGAAACGCGCCGAAGGCCGAAAGTTTGTCCGGATCGGGCAGCTCGTGCACCCGGTACATGATGGGAATTTTCTTCTCCACCGCCATCTTGGCCACCGACTCGTTGGCGCAGAGCATGAACTCCTCGATCAGCTGGTTGGCGATGTCGTTCTCACGCAGCTGGATGTCCACCGGGTGCCCCTGATCGTCCAGGATGATCTTGGCCTCGTCAAACTCGAAATCCACGCTGCCGCGCCGGGTGCGCTTCTCGCGCAGGATATGGCAGAGCTGCTCCATGGCTTTCAGGGTGGGGTAGACCGCCTGGCGTCTCTGGATCAGCTCGGGATCGCCGCCCTTGAGCATCTGGCTGACCTCCGAGTAGGTCAGCCGCGTCTTGGAGTGGATGACGCTCTCTGTCAGGCGACAGGAGAGCACCTCGCCCTGATCGTTGATCTCCATGAAGGCGCTGAAGGCCAGCCGGTCCACGTCGGGGTTGAGCGAGCAGATGCCGTTGCTCAGCTGCTCGGGCAGCATAGGGATGACCCGGTCCGCCAGGTAGACGCTGGTGCCGCGCTTGTAGGCCTCCTGGTCCAGCACCGAGCCGGTGCGCACGTAATGGCTGACATCGGCGATGTGCACGCCCAGGCGATATAGACCGTCCTCGGTGGTCTCCAGGGATACGGCGTCGTCCAGATCCTTGGCGTCGGCCCCGTCGATGGTGAAGAGCATCAAGTCGCGCAGGTCCTCGCGGCCCTCGGCGTCGCCCTCCTCCAGTTGCTTCTTGACCCGGCTGGCGGCGTTCTTAACCGGCGGAGGAAAGGCCTCGGGCAGGGAGTAGCTGCGGATGATGCTCAGCACATCCACACCCACGTCGCCCTTGGCGCCCAGCACCTCGATGACCCGGCCCCGGGCGGCCTCATCGCTGGTGGGATATTTGATGATCTCGGTGACCACCTTATCCCCGGCGGTGGCGCCCAGGGCGTCGTCAGGGGAGACCAGGATGCCGTCGGCGATCTTGGGGTTGTCGGCGGTCACCAGGGAGCCGGCCAGGTAGGTGCCCACCACGGTGACGTTGGCCCGCTCCAGGATGCGCAGCACCTTGCCCTCGGGCCCCTGATCCGGCTTCTGGGAGGGGAAAACCTCGCAGAGCACCCGATCCATGTGCATCGCGCCCATCAGGTTGCGCGGGCCGACGAAGGCGTCCGCCGTGCCGTCCTCGGGCACAAAAAAGCCGAAGCCCCGGGGATTTCCCATGATGTGGCCGGTGTGCAGACCAAAGGCGGCGGGGGGGCCATAGCGCTTCTGCTTGTCGCAGTAGATCAGCGCGGGTTTCTCCATCTGCTCGAGGGTCTTGCCCAGCAGTTTCCACTGGCCGCGGGGCACATCCAGCTCCTTGGCCAGGGTGGAGAACAGCACCGGCTGCGGGTTGCGCTCGAAAAACCCGAGCACGGCATCTTGCAGATTGCCCAGGGATTCACTCTTGTTGGGGGTTTCTTGTTGTGTTGTCATTTCATTCCCTCTCTCGTGTCGCTTCAGCGGGCTTTTTTTAGTGTCCCTAGGGGGCCGCCGCTCAATACCCGCGGCGGCGGCCATTCCCTGGTCGCCCGACGGCCCTTCGTCTTTGGGGCCGATTTCGCGGACGCACGCCAAAAAGCGGGCGTATGCCCGCTTTCAATGAGATGCTTCCGGTTTTGATCGATGAGCCACGATCACCTTACGCAGCAAAGCGCTGTACCAGAACCAGTGCCAAAGAAAGTACGGCAACGGCAACGGCGGCGATACGGGTCATCAACTTGAGCTTGCCCTCAAAGGTTTTGGACTTGTTCTTCCCGAAGAACGTATCCTGAGAGCCGGTCAGGGGTGTCAGACCATCCCCTTTGCTGGTTTGCAGCAGCACCACCACGATCAGAAACAGATCGACCAACAGCAGCACCACGGTGGCCACAATGCTTAGCACGTTCATAAGCGGCCATCCTCCTTCCGTCCATAGCAGTCATTATTATACAGGATTTGTGCCGCCAATGCAAGTCCCTTTTCGACTGAGCCGCGGTCTAGGCCTGCGGGCGGCCCCAGGCATGCGCCGCCTCGACCATGGCCGCCGCGCCATCCAAGCTGGCCTCCGAGGGATACTCGCAGCCTGTGGCCAAAATGAAGCCGCCGCCCGGGCTGAGCGCCTCCAGCTCCCGGTGGCACTCGGCGAGGACCTCCTCCCGGGAGGCCCGGGCAACCCAGATGGGGTCCACCTGGCCGATCAGGGTGGTGCGCTGGCCATAGCTGGCTTTCAGGGCGGCCATGTCGGCGCAATCCGGTGGTAGGTGCAGGTAGCTGATGGCCTCAGGGTGCATGCGGGCGATCTGCGCGTCCATGTAGATGCCCTTGCCGCAGTTGTGGATCATGACCATACAGCCCTTCTCGTGGATATGCTCGGCCAGGCGTTGGACATAGGGGCCCTCCACGGCGTCCCACATGCGCTTGCTCATGATCGACTGGCTGGAGAACAGGGTATCGACCATCACCGCGTGCACCCCGGCGTCCATCAGCCGGTCCACATAGTCCAGCAGGGTGAGGGTGACGGCCTCCAGGGCGGACGTCACCGCCTCGGGATCGTCGATCAGGTCCATGTAAAGGTCGCTCTGCCCTCGCAGCATGCTGACGATCCCCAACGGTCCGAACACGAAGGCGACGATGGGGTACTCCTGTCCCATGCGCTCCACCAGCCGGGCGCACAGGTCGATATGGTTGCTCATGCGAGCCGCCCGGGCCAGATTCAGGGGCTCCAACGCGCGGTAGCCCGCCGCGTCGGTGATCCGGTGGTGATGAAAATCAGGGTGGGCGGCCTCTCGCTCGGGATAGACAATGGGCTGACCAAAGTCGCCGGCCTCCACCGAAAGATCGGTCAGGGTGACCACGCAGTCCACGCCCATCTTGCGGGTGATGGCCTCATAGGCCGCGGCGGTGACCCGGCTGTCGCGGGTCCAATCGGGGTAGCTCGCGCCGACCTCGTGGCGGCTGATCCCGTTGAGCAGCGGATAAACGGGAACACGGTCCAGGGGTTGGCGGGCAATCGCTGCGCTCACGCGCTCCAGCGGCGTCATCTGATCCGTCATGGGTGTTTTCTCCCTTCGGATGCCTTGTTTGATCTCATTATAGCAGCCGCGGGCCAAATTGCAATTGAATATAACCTGCGCGGGCCAAATTTCTGAAGGCGCGCCGCTCAGTCGGCGTTCTCGTCGAAGAGGGGAAAGTTCGGATTGATCAGCGGGGAGAGCTGCTGGGCGTAATAGCCCTCCAACCGGTGCAGCGGACGGGTCATGCAGACATAGAGCAGGCGGGCGTCCAGGGCGCTGAGGCCGAAGGTTTCCGCGTCTACATCCGCCAGGATGACCCCGTCAAACTCCAGACCCTTGGCCAGTGTGGCGGGCACCAGCATCACCCCGTCGGTGTAGTCGGCGTCGGTGTCGCTCAGGATGCGGCAGGGGATGCCCAGCTTGGTCAGTTTGCCCTGCAGTCCCTTGAGGGGCTCGCGGGTCTTGGCGATGACCGCGACGGTTTTAAGCCCGTCGGCCAGCCAGCCGCGGGTGACGGCGGCGATGCGCTCGGTCAGCTGCCGGGGCGCTACCTGATGGAAGCTGGGGCGGGGACCGTGGCGCAGCACCGGCCGGGCCAGGGCGTTGCCCGTGGGGAAGACCGCGTCCACCTGGCGGGCGCAGGACATGATCTCCACGGTGTTGCGGTAGCTGGTGACCAGCTGCAGGTACTCGGGCGGGTTGCGGGGGAAGACCCCGTCGAGCTCCCGCCAGGAGGCCAGGCCCCGGTTTGCGTGGATGCCCTGGGACAGGTCGCCCACGATGGTGAAGGAGGCGGTGCCGGTGAGCTGATGGAGCAGCTGGAACTGCAGCGGACTGAGGTCCTGGGCCTCGTCCACCACCACATGGTGGATGTCGAGCTTCTCCTGGTAGCCGGTCAGCAGTTGGCAGAGCATCAAGAGCGGGGCGACGTCCTCCTGCTCGATGCGCTTACGCGCGAGCACCTCCAGGCTGTGGGCGCAGACCTGCTCCCACAGCCCCTCGTTCCAGTCCTCGGGCGTGTCGAAGGGCGGAGGGGAGGTGAACAGGCCCTGATAGAGCGCGATCAGATCAGGCAGAGTCCAGGCCTTCAGGTAGGCGTCCACCTGGGGCTGCACCGCGGCCTGGGCCTGGGCGATGCGCTCATCCCGGGACTGGTACATGGCGCGGATTTTGCTCTGGCGCTCAGGGCTGTCCTCCATGCGGGCCTTGAGGATGGCCAGGCGCTTGTCAAACTCCCGGGTGAGCACCTGGGCGACCTGCGCCTGGGCTCGCTTGACCCGGGTTTTCATGTATTTTTTGAGCTCCTTCTGCCGACGGGCCAAGGGGAAGGGCTTGAGCTCCTCCAGGAAGATGCGGCGCATCTCCTCGTAGGTGCAGATCTTCACCGGGCCGACGGCCAGGTGTCTGCGGGGCACCAGCTGTCGTTCCATTCGGTCCAGATAGCTTCGCACGCACTGGCCAAAGGCGAGGGACCCCTTAAACCGGCCGATGGCGGTGACTTGGGCGCGGCCGGGCTCGTCCAGGGCGATCAGTTGGGCCAGGGATTGATCCTCTAAGGCGGGCAGCTTGCCCGCCAGCCGGGCGCACAGGCCGTAGAAGGTGGTCTGCAGGGCGTTCTCCACGCCCAACTCGGGCAGCACTGCCGAAATATAATGTAGAAACAGCGGGTTGGGCGCCAGGATCATCATATTCTCCGGGTGCATGGTATCCTGGTAGGTGTAGAGCAGGTAGGCGATGCGGTGCAGGGCGATGGTGGTTTTGCCCGAGCCGGCCACGCCCTGCACAACGACGGGGTTGCGCACCTTGGCGCGTATGATATCGTTCTGCTCGCGCTGAATGGTGGAGACGATATCCTTTAGGCGGCTGCCCGCATGGCTGCCCAGCACGCTCTGCAGATACGCGTCCCGGGCGACCACCTCGGTGTCAAAGATCGAGGTCAGCACCCCGCGCTCGATCCCCAGATGCCGCTTGAGCAGCAGTTCGCCCTCCACCGCGCCGTCCGGCGCCTGATAGGAGAGGGGACCAACCTGGCCGGAGTAGTAGAGGTTTGCGATGGGCGAGCGCCAGTCCACCACCTTGGGGGTTTGGGTGGTCGGGTCGTAAATACCCCACTTGCCGATATAGTAGCGGGAGGGGTGATCCGCGCCGCGCTCCTGAAAATCCACCCGGGTGAAGTAGGGCGTGTTCTGGGCCAGGCGCAGGTTGATCAGCTCCTGCTGGGTGTGGCGGTGGCGGGTCTGATTGATGAACAGGTCGTTGTTAAAGATACCGCCGTTGTGCCGCAGAAAATCCTCGATCCAATCCCGCAGCTCCTTCTCCTGCACGGTCGCCCGGTCCTTCTCCTCGGCGACGAAGCGCAAAATCTCCTCCAGGAAGGCGTTTTCTTGGGGATAATCCGGATGGGAGAGCACCTCCAAGGGCACGGTCGATCACCTCCTTGTAAAATGATGGAGAAACATTATACGCCCAAAGCGCAATCCATGCAAGAACTTTTTAATGGATGCATTGACCCGGCGGCGGCGGGTGAGTATAATGGTTGAGAATGACCCAAAGGCGGCGACAGAATGGATTTTCAACCGATGACTTTGGCTTGCGCCCAGCAGGTCCTGCGCTGGCGGTACGATCCGCCCTACGACCTGTATAACCTCGCCGAGGGCGACCTGGCGGAACTGATGGCGGGGAACTATTTCGCGGTGTTCGATCAGGATCGGCTGATCGGCTACTGCTGCTATGGCCAGAGCGCCCGCATCCCCGGGGGAGACTATGCCTCGGGCGACTATTTTGACATGGGCCTGGGCATGGCTCCGGCGCTGACCGGCGGCGGTCGGGGCGCGGCCTTCGTCCGGGCGGTGCTGCAGTTCGGCCAGGCGCGCCATCCCGGCTGCACGCCCCGGCTGACCGTCGCCCTGTGGAACAGCCGCGCCCGCCATGTCTATGAAAAGCTGGGCTTTCATGCCGTGGGCGAGGCGGTCAACCGCCAGGGGACGCGCTTTGCAGTGATGATCGCTGGATAACCAGATATTACAGGATTCTTAAACTTTCCTAACTTTGTCCCAGGGCTTCTTTACATCGGCGCTGGGAACATGTACCATAAATCATGAGTTCTGTAAACGCGATACGCGGAAGGAGCGATAGAAACATATGACACAATCGGCAACGCGCAAACCCGCGCCCGGCGGCAAAAAGAAGAGCACGAAAAAAAAGAAGCGCAACACCAAGGCGATTGTGATCGTCGCGGTGGTTCTGGTGGTCGTGCTGGGCCTGGCCGGTTTCGGCATCTATTGGGGCTACGGCGCCTATCAGACCCTGGCGCAGACGGGCTTCTATCCCGGCGTCACCATTGATGGCATCGATGTGGCGGGCATGAGCGAGCAGCAGGCCATCGAGGCGGTCAACCAAAAGCGTCAGTCCGAGCTGGACGCCATTAGCATCCCGGTGGTCTATAACGGCGAGGACGGTCAGAAAACCTGGACCTTCACCAAGGAGGACCTGACCATCACCACCGATACCGAGCAGATCGTCGCCCAGGCCATGGCGGTGGCCCGAGAGGGCGAGTTTATGGAGCGCCTGGCCCAGATCAACCACCTCAAGGAGAACGGACAGGCCTTCACGACCTCCATGACCCTGGACGCCGCGCCCATGCGCGCCAAGGTGGACGAGATGGTCAGCGAGGTCTCCTTCGAGCCGGAGGACGCCGAGGTCGTCAAGTTCGACCCCGACGCCGCCTCCGGTGAGAAGTTCATCTACAAGGATGAGAAACAGGGCCAGGGCTTAAACGGCGACGCTTTGATGGAACAGTTGACCCAGATGGTCGAGTCCCGCGCCTTCTCCAGCATTGTCCTGGAGCCCGAGGTGCTCGAGCCCAAGATCACCCGGGCCGAGCTGGAGGAGCACACCAAGCTGGTGGTCAGCTTCACCTCGACGCTGACGCTGCTGAGCGGCCGCACCACCAACGTCACCCTGGCCTCGGATACCTTCCACGGCCTGTGCCTGAAGCCCGGCGAGCAGTTCTCCCTCAACGAGGCCACCGGCGAGCGCACCAAGGCCAAGGGATACCAGGATGCCATGGTCATCAAGAACGGCACCCACTATGAGCCCGATACCGCCGGCGGCGTCTGCCAGGTGTCCACCAATTTGTACAACGCGGCGGTGCGCGCCGGCCTGCAGGTGGATGAGCGCCATCGCCATTCCATCCCGGCCTCCTACGTGCCCCTGGGCCAGGATGCGGCGGTGAGTTATCCCTACGCGGACTTTAAATTTACCAACAATACCGAGTACCCCATCTATCTGGCCTACTATATCAGCGACGGCAAGAGCAAGTACACCGTGGAAATCTACGGCACGCCCCTGCCGGACGGCCAGTACATCAAGATGGAGTCCACCGACGCGGTGTCCACCGACCCGCCGGCCCCCAAGGAGGTCGTGGACAATTCCCTGGCCCCCGGCGCTCGGGAGACCGAGATCCAGGCTCGTGTGGGCAAGACCAACTCCACCTACAAGGTGACTTACGACAAGGACGGCAACGAGATCGAGCGGGAATATCTGCACAAGGACGTCTACCCCGCCATCCAGGGCGTGTACCGGGTGGGCCCCTCCAAGCCCAGCCAGACGCCCCAGCCTTCCCAGAGCGCGGAGCCGACGCACACCAGCGAGCCCACCAAGACGCCTAAGCCCAGCCAAACCGCCGAACCCACCCAGGCGCCCCCTGAGACCACCGACGACAACTATGAGGACGGCGACGTTTGACCGGATCCCCAGCGGCAGCGGATGAGAATTCCGCTGCCGCTTTTGTTGTCCTTGCCAAAGCGCTTTCATCCACGGGACAACTGTGGTATGATTTGCCTGAAGGGGGGACTGATCGATTTGAAGTTCTTTGACAGCCAGCTCAACTGGTACAAGGGAAATACCCACACCCACACCACCGTATCCGATGGCCAGCTCACGCCCGAGCAGGCGACGGCGCTCTACCGCAGCCGCGGCTATGATTTTCTCGCCCTGACCGACCATGGCCGGGTCAGCCAGACCGTGGAAGGCGAGGATTTCCTGCTGCTCTGCGGGGTGGAGATCGATTGCGTCTGCCGCAGCCAGGCCTATCATCTGGTGGGTATCGGTATGGATCGGCAACCCAACTATGTCTATGAGCCCTCCCGCCATCCCCAGGACCTGATCGACATCCTGCGCGAGGCGGGGGCTTTTGTCATCCTGGCGCACCCGGCCTGGAGCCTGCTGCGGGTGGACGTGGTGGAGTGCCTGTCGGGCATCGGCGCGGCGGAGGTGTTCAACTCGGTCTCCCGCACGCCCTGGAACGGCGACCGCGGGGACAGCAGCGGTTTTCTCGACGTGCTGGCCTCCTCCTCGGGGGTGCTGCTGCCCTTCATCGCCGCGGACGACGCGCATTTCTACAGCGGCGAGGAGTGCCGCGGCTATACGATGGTTAACGCCCGTTCCCTGTCCCGGGAGGGCATCCTGGAGGCGCTGTTCGCCGGGCGATTCTACGCCAGTCAGGGCCCGGCCATCGAGCAGGTTCAGATCGAGGATGGGGTGGTGACCGTGACCTGCTCGCCCGCGTCCATGGCGGTGTTCTACACCGACGCTTTCTACAACGCCGCCCGGGCCCAGGTCGCCCAGGCGGGCACGGAATTCACCTACACCCTCTCGCCGATGGACCATTTCGTCCGCTGCGAGATCATCGACGCCCAGGGCCGCAAAGCCTGGACCAGCCCGGTGGCGGTGCGGGAGATGGACTGAGCCGCCGCAGATTGTGAGGAGGAACGCATCATGGACCAACCCATCCGCGTGAGCGACAACCGGCGCTTTTTGCAGCGTGCCGATGGTACCCCGTTCTTCTACCTGGCCGACACCTGCTGGGAGCTGTTCCACCGGCTGGACGAGCCCGAGATCGACGCCCATTTCGCCCTGCGGGCGCGGCAGGGGTTCACGGTCATCCAGGCGGTGCTGCTGGCGGAGTTTGAAGGGCTGACCGTGCCCAACCGCCTGGGGCAGCTGCCGCTGCGCAAGAACAGCCGGGGGGAGATCGATCCCGCCTTGCCCGACGAGGCGGGGGGCTACTGGGACTTTGTGGACCGGGTGCTGGACATGGCCGAGCGCCATGGGCTGGTCATGGCGCTGCTGCCTACCTGGGGGGACAAGTTCAATTTGCTCTGGGGTCAAGGCCCGGTGATCTTCACGCCCGAGAACGCTCGGCAGTACGGATTGTGGCTGGGGGAGCGCCTGCGCGCGCGGGACGGCCTGATCTGGGTCCTGGGCGGCGATCGGCCCCTGACCACCCCCGAGCACCGCGCCGTTATCGACGCCATGGCCGATGGGCTGCGCCAGGGCGACGGCGGACGGCACCTGATGACCCTGCACCCCAACGGGGACCACTCCTCCAGCGAGTACGTGCACGACGCGCCCTACATCGACTTTCACATGCTCCAGACCGGCCACGGCACCCACGGCTGGCACTGCCACGAGCAGGTGGCGGCGGATTACGCCCTGACCCCGGTGCGCCCGGTGCTGGATGGCGAGCCGCGCTATGAGGATCATCCCGCCTGCTTCAACCCCGGGTTCGGCTACTATTACGACGCGGCGGATGTGCGCCAGAGCGCCTGGTGGGATGTGCTCAGCGGGGCCTGCGGCCACACCTATGGCAACCACTGCGTCTGGGGCTTCAACCGCGAGGCGACGGACTACTTCCCCTATGTCTATGAGCAGGCCGCGCGCCACGACGGCGCCGAGGATATGCGCCACCTGCGCGCGCTGATCGAGGCCTATCCATACTTTCAGCGGCGGCCCGCCCAGGAGCTCATCGCCGTGGTCAACGACGTCAACGCCCATCAGGCGGCCTGCCGGGGCGACGACTACGCCTTCTGCTACTCGCCCCTGGGCCTGCCCATCACGGTGCGCATGCGCCTGTTGGCCCCGGGGGAGGTGCGCGCCAGCTGGTATGATCCCCGGGAGGGGACGCGCCAGACGCTGGGCATCTACCCCAGCTGGGGCGGCTGCACCTTCGTTCCGCCCAGCCAGGGCAAGGGGCAGGACTGGGTGCTGATCCTGGAATGCCTGCGACCGGAGGGATGAGCGATGGAGACGGTGAACCATCAGGTGGATTTTTGCGTGGTGGGCGGCGGCCTGTCGGGCGTGTGCGCCGCCATCGCCGCGGCGCGCCACGGGGCCAAGGTGGCCCTGATGCAGGACCGGCCGGTGCTGGGCGGCAACGCCTCCAGCGAGATTCGCATGTGGGTGTGCGGCGCGCATGGCCGGGATAACCGGGAGACCGGCATCCTCGAGGAGATCGAGCTGGCCAACTACCGCCGAAACCCCGGGCTGAAGTTTCCCCTGTGGGACCTGATCCTCTACGAGAAGGTGACTCAGGAGCCCAACATCACCCTGCTGCTCAACTGCTCCTGCCTGGACGCGGCCATGGAGGATGGGCGCATCGCCAGCGTCACGGGCTGGCAGACCACCACCCAGCGGATGCATCGGGTGCGCGCCGCGCTGTTTGCCGACTGCAGCGGCGACTCGGTGCTGGCCCCCCTGACCGGGGCCGAGCACACCTATGGCCGGGAGGGCCGGGCACAATATGGAGAGTCCATCGCCCCCGAGCAGCCCGACCGCAAGACCATGGGCATGAGTTGCCTGTTCCAGATTCGGGAGACGCCCGAGCCCCAGACCTTTGTCAAGCCCGACTGGGCCAACACCTATCGGACCGACGACGATCTGCCCTTCAAGGACCACGATCGGGACAACAATTTTTGGTGGATCGAGCTGGGCGGGGAGGACGACTGCATCGCCGACACCGAGCGCCTGCGCCACGAGCTGCTCAAGATCGCCCTGGGCGTGTGGGACCACATGAAGAACCAGGGGGACCACGGCGCGGCCAACTGGGAGCTGGAGTGGATCGGCATGCTGCCGGGTAAGCGCGAGAGCCGCCGCTATATCGGCCCCACGGTGGTCACCCAACACCATGTGCGCGCCGGCGGCCCTTTCCCGGACGTGGTGGCCTACGGCGGATGGACCATGGATGATCACTTCCCGGCGGGTTTCCGCCATACCGCCAGCCACCCAACCATCTACCACGCCGCGCCCTCGCCCTGGGGAATTCCCTTCTCCAGCCTGCACTCGGTCAACGTGCCCAATCTGCTCTTCGCCGGGCGGAATATCAGCGTCACCCACACCGCCCTGAGCTCCTCCCGGGTGATGGCTACCTGCGCCCTGCTGGGTCAGGCGGTGGGCACCGCCGCGGCCCAGGTGCGGGGTGCGGGCCTTCAGACGCTGGACATCGGCGCGCTGCAGCAGACCTTGCTGGCGGACGACTGCTTTCTGCCCGGGGTGGCGCGCCGCCTGCCGGAGCTGACGATGCGGGCGCACTGCTCCCACCCGGTGTTGCGCAATGGCCTGGAGCGGGGGGAGGAGAACTGTTACCAAGGGCCGGCTGGCCAGCCCGTCGGCTACGCCTTCAACGAGCCTGAGCGGGTGCGCGCCGCGCGCTTGGTGTTCGACAGCGACCTGAACCGGCCCGAGCACAACATGCCCTGCAACTATCCCCTCAAGCAGCCCGGTTACGGCGTGCCCGCCACCCTGCTGCGGGATTTCGACCTGGTGGTCACCCGCCCGGACGGCGCGCAAACCCGTCTGCCCGTTCGGGACAATGAGCGGCGGCTGGTCAACCTGGACATTGGCGGGGAGGCGCTGGCGGTCGACCTGGTGCCGCTGGGCAGCTGGGGCGGGGGCCCGACGCGGGTGTTCGGCTTCGATGTGATAGGAGGGTAACCCGTGGATCAGCGCATCGTGGACCATTGGAATCGATCCCAGCAGGAGGACGGCGTGCGCCTCCAGTGCCGACGCGCGCTGTTGGAGCAGGTGATCGCCGACCCCTATGTGGCTTTCCCAGCGGCCGTGCGGCCGCTGCTGCCGGAGCTGGCCGGGCGGACGGTGTGCATCCCCTCCAGCGGGGACAACTATGCGGCCTTTGCCTGATACCCACCCGATGATCCGCCCCTTCGACGACAGCGGCGACACCGTGCGCATCGTCAAGCGCTATGACGATATCGGTCCCTTTGGCCAGGTGCCCACCTATGCCTGGCGCATGCAGGACCTGATCAACGCCCTGGTGGGCTCGGGCCTGCGCCTGACGCGCATGGAAGAGTTTTACAGCGGCCCGGAGGATCACCTGAGCTATGATTATCTGTACAGCGACACCCAGCAGAGAAGGGCGGACGGCGGCAGGCTGTACGACTGGCGGCAATATCCCTACGCGGCCCTGCCCCAGTGCGTGGCCCTGGCGGCGGAGAAGGCGCGGTAAACCAAAGGCCCGGGAAGCAGCGCTTCCCGGGCCTTGTGCGTATGTGGATTACAGCTTGTACTCGGTGACGGCGAAATGGGTGACCGTGGCGCGCACATTCTCGCTGACCAGCCCGGCAAAGCTGGACACCGACAGGGGACCACGGTAGATCTCCTCATGGTCCACCAGGATGCGCCAGGTATCGCCCACCCGGGTGGCCTCGAAGGTGATGTCCTGCCCGCCGAAGATGGGCGCGTGGTCGCAGGCGGTGATCTGGGTGTCCACCCCGTCCACAGCGTTGAGCACCCCGCAGCGGTTGCGCGCGGCGTTCATCCAGATGGTCGCGCCATGGTCGCTCTTGCCCAGCACCAGGCCCACCGGCCCGTCCCCGCAGGTGGGGTCCAGGCGGTAGGATGCCTGGATGCGCACGTCCTGGGGCAGCATCTGGGTGTAGCGCAGCATATTGACCCCCTCCTCCAGGGGCCGCAGCCCCTCGCCGGTCAGGTCATAGCCGCCCTCGATGACCTCGAAACAGCCCAGGTCGCCCTTGCCGTCGAAGAAGGTCTCGAAGTGGTCGGTGTAGACGAAGGCGGAGAACTCCGCCTTGGTGTAGGCCGTCACCAGGCCTGCGCGGCCCGACAGGGAGGGGATGGGTCCCTCGTAGACCCGGATGCCGTCCACGTGGGCGGTTAGGCTGCCCGGCAGCACTTGGGCGCGCAGCAGGTGCCACGCGGCGCAGTCAAAATCCTTGGGCAGGGGATGGGTCGAGACCTGGCGACGGATACCGCCCACCGTGGCGGTGACCACCGCCAGGCGCAGCCCCTCGTCCAGGGTCAGGGTGACCTGATTATCCTTGTCGCTGTACACCACGGCCAGGCCATAGCGCCCGCCCATGTGGTGATGCAGCCAGCGGGCGTAGGCGCTGACAAAATGGGCGCGGCCGCCCTGAGGGATGACCGCCGTGGCCACGCCAACGGGCTGGCCTTGACGCAGCGCGCCCTCGCCCCGGGTCCACTCGCCCTGGTCAAAGGTCCACGCGCAGGGGCCGTCCTCAAAGTCGTCAGCGAAGGAGGCCTTGGCCGGCGCGTCCTGGGGGGCATAGCTGGGGCCCGAGACCCACAGCGCGTCGCCCATGTAGCGGATGGGATCGATGCGCATCAAGCGGCGCTCGCCTTCGCCCGCGTCAGGATCGACCTCCCGCCCGTGATAGACCAAAAAGTCATCCACACCGTTGGGCGCCTTGGTGACGGAGTTATGCCCCGTGCCCTCCACCCGCTCGTTTTTGCGCATGATCGGGCCCCAGGTGCTCTCGTCGGGCCACTTGCGCCACTGAGCCTGGCCGATGGGCCCTTTGGGGGCCGTGGCGTAGCCCACGAAATAATGCTCATGGGTGAAGGCGTTGCCCGAGTAGGTCACATACTGCCGGTTGCCCCGGGTAAAATGCAGCGCGCCCTCGATGGTGTGCCAGTGCCGCCCGTCGCCGAAGCGGTTGCGCGCGAAAATTTCCTGGTCCAGGGTGGGCAGGATGACCGGCCGCGGCTCCCCTTTGAGGGTGAAGGGGTCGAGTAGCTCGTCCACCACGATCACCGTGCCCGGGCGGGTGGGATGGGTGCCGGCGTAGTTGTTGGGCGAATAGAACAGATAGAGCTTGCCGTCGGCGTCCTGCACGGCGTGGGTGTCGATGGAGAAGTTCTGGAAAAAGGTCTTCACGTGCGTGAAAGGGCCGGTGGGGCAGTCGGCCACGGCGACCTTCATGTACTGGCTATGGTCGTCGATCTTGCCGGCCTCGGCGCTGGAGTAGTACATGTAGAACTTGCCGTTGTGGTAGATCACCGAGGGCGCCCAATAGCTGTACTGGTCCGCGGCGGTCATGGCCATGCCGCATAGACGCCAGTGCACCAAATCGCGGCTCTGAAGCGCCAGCACGCCATCCCCGCCGGTGGGGTAGCAGTAGTACCGGCCCCGGTAGCGCAGCACAAAGGGATCAGCCCCCGGAGGCGGGGTTTTAGACGCCTTTCCGTCGATCTCAATGGGCAAGGGGTTGGTATAGGTATTCAGGCTCAAGGGCGCGTAGCCGTCCACTTGGGGTACCTGCATCGCTCGTTGCCTCCTCATCGCAGATTACCCTCAGTATAGCAAATTTTTTGGCCAAAAGATAGCAAACCGTCCACCCCTGGCCACCCAAAAACGCCGCCCAAAACTGGTCAATCTCGACAAGTATCCGGGGAAGCGCAAAAACCACTTTACTTTAGCGCAATAGTGCGGTACAATACTACTCGACTTATGCAACCGCCCGCCCTGGGCGGAAGAACAGGAGAGAGTGTTTCATGAGAAAAATTGCGATTTTGTTGGCGGCGCTGCTATTGTGCGCCGGATTGGCTGGCTGCGCCGATCAGCCCGCGTCCGCCACCGCCCAGAACGGCGGCGCGGACGATTCCTTTGTCAAGGTCCAGCAGGCGGGCAAGCTGGTGCTGGGCCTGGACGACGCGTTCCCCCCGATGGGCTTCCGCGATGAGGACAACAGCATTGTCGGCTTCGACATCGACCTGGCGCAGGCGGTGTGCGATGAGCTGGGCGTGGAGCTGGAGTGCCAGCCCATCGACTGGAACAGCAAGGAGCAAGAGCTCAACACCGGCAAGATCGATTGTATCTGGAACGGCATGAGCATCAACGAGGAGCGCAAGGCGCAGATGAACCTGTCCCAGCCCTACCTGGATAACCACATGGCCCTGGTGGTGCGCACCGGCGAGGGTATCGCCTCCCCGGCGGACATGGCCGGCAAGAAGCTGGGCATCCAGGGCGGCTCCAGCGCGGCGGACGTGCTGGAGCAGAATACGGACTTCAACGATTCCCTGGCCGAGGTCGTGGAGTTCAAGGACAATCTGACCGCCCTGATGGACCTGGAGGCCAAGGGCGTGGACGCGGTGTTGGTGGACGACGTGGTCGCCAAGTACTATATCGCCCAGAACGACCGGGATTTCACCATCCTTGACGCGATGCTCACCGAGCAGTACGCCATCGGATTTCGCAAGACCGATATCGCCCTGACCGATAAGGTCAACGAGGCGCTCAACACCCTGGCGAAGAACGGCAAATTGGCCGAAATCTCCACCAAGTGGTTCGGCAGCGACATCAGCAAGATCGGCAAGTGACCCCCGTCGGGTTTCTCGCGGGCGGATCCCTCGGGGTCCGCCCCTTTGACATCGAAGGGATGTGAACGGATTTGTCCTTCCTCTCCATGCTCCTGGCGGACCTGGCGGAGCTGTGGGCCAAGCTGGCCAAGCTCATCCCCCAAATGTGCGAGGGAACCTGGGTCTCCATCCAAATCTTCGCGCTCACCCTGATCTTCTCCCTGCCCCTGGGGCTGCTGCTGGCCAAGGGCCGCATGAGCCGCCACAAGTGGATCCGTCGGCCGGTGTCGGCGTATTTGTTGGTCATGCGGGGAACGCCGCTGATCCTGCAGCTGATCTTCTTTTACTTCGCGCCCTACTACCTGTTCAAGCTCAGCTACGATCGGTTCGCCGCGGCGATTCTGACCTTCACGCTCAACTACGCGGCCTATTTTGCGGAAATCTACCGCGGCGGCATCGAGTCCATCCCTCAGGGGCAGTATGAGGCCGCCCACGTGTTGGGTTTCTCCAAGGGGCAGACCTTTTTCCAGATCATCCTGCCCCAGGTGGTCAAGCGTATTCTGCCCACCATGGGCAACGAGTTCATGACCCTGGTCAAGGATACCGCCCTGGCCATGACCCTGGGCGTTTCGGAGCTGTTTCGCATCGCCCAGACCGCCTCGGCTCGGGAGTTCTCCACCATGCCCATCTTCGTGGCCGGCGTGTTCTACTTTGTGCTCAACTGGCTGGTCTCGCGCTTTTTCACCTATATGGAGCGCAGGCTGGACTACTACCGATAGGGGGTGCGCGGTATGGACGAGATGATTCGGGTGGAACACCTGACCAAGGGCTTTGGCGGCACCCAGGTGCTCAAGGATATCTCCTTCTCCGTGGGTAAGGGGCAGGTGGTGGCCGTCATTGGGCCCTCGGGCTCGGGCAAGAGCACCCTGCTGCGCTGCGTTACCCAGCTCGAGCAGGTGGACAGCGGGACTATCCGTGTATGCGGGCAGGCCATGGTGGAGGATATCGGCGGCAGGAGCGCCTACGCGCCCAAGGAGGTCCTGCGCCAGATTCGGCTAAAGATCGGTCTGGTGTTCCAGTCCTTCAACCTGTTTCCCCATCTGTCGGTGCTGGACAACATCACCCAGGCCCCGGTGCGGGTGATGCGGCAGGGGAAGGCGGCCGCCCGGCAGAACGCCCTGCGCCTGCTGGAAAAGATGAACCTGGCGGACAAGGCGGACGCATACCCCTACCAGCTCTCAGGCGGGCAGGCCCAGCGGGTCAGCATCGCCCGGGCCCTGGCCCTCAACCCCGAGATGCTGTTCTTCGACGAGCCCACCAGCGCCTTGGATCCCCAGCTGACCGGCGAAATCCTCAAGGTCATCCGGGAGCTGGCCGAGGAGCACATGACCATGGTGGTGGTCACCCACGAGATGAAGTTCGCCCAGGAGGTGGCCGACCATGTCATCTTCATGGCCGACGGGGTCATCATCGAGGAGGGCGCGCCCGGGCAGGTCTTTGGCGAGACGGCCAGCGAGCGCACCCGGCAGTTCCTGGGCGCCCTGGACGCGGCGGCCCGGGCGGAGTAGCCCCAAAACCAGCGCGAGACCGGCAGCATTGCTGCCGGTCTCGTTTCGATGTGCGGGCGCGCCTATTTCAGAAAGGCCCGGATGGTCTTCTCCTTGCCGGGGGTGTAGGGCTGGTAGCGCATGGGCAGGTCCAGCCAGACGCCCTTGTGCACGATGCTCTTGCGGTGGGAGAATGCGTCGAAGCCCGCCCGGCCGTGGTAGCCGCCCATGCCGCTCTCGCCGGTGCCGCCGAAGGGCATGGCGCTGGTGGCCAGGTGGATGATGGTGTCGTTGATGCAGCCGCCTCCGAACCGGATGGCCCGCAGGGCTTCGCGCTGATGCCCCTTGTCCTTGGAGAAGAGGTACAGGGCCAGGGGGGTGGGGTTGCGGGCGATGATCGGGCGCACCTGCTCGAAGCGCTCGAAGCTCAGCACCGGCAGGATGGGCCCGAAGATCTCCTCCTGCATGGCGGGGCTGTCGCCGTCGGCCAGCAGCACCGTCGGGGCGATCATCAAGCGCTCAGGATCGGCCTGGCCGCCGCAGATCAGGGGCTGATCCGCCATCAGGCCCATCAACCGGTCGAAATGCTTGCGGTTGACGATGCGGCCGTAGTCGGGATTGCTCAAGGAATCGGGGCCGAACTGGGCGGCGATCTCCCGGGTCAGGGCGTCGGTGAGGGCCTGCCGCACCGAGCGCTCCACCAGGATATAATCCGGCGCGACGCAGGTCTGCCCGGCGTTCAAGAACTTGCCAAAGACAATGCGCCGGGCGGCCATGGGGATATCGGCGGAGCTGTCGACGATGCAGGGGCTCTTGCCGCCCAGCTCCAGGGTGACCGGGGTCAGGTGACGCGCGGCTTTCTCCATGACCAAGCGGCCGACGGTCTTGCCGCCGGTGAAGAAAATGTTGTCAAAGCGCTGCTCCAGCAGATCGGCGTTGACGGCGCGCCCGCCGGTGACCACGGCGACCACCTCGGGCGGGAAAAACTCCGCGAACATCGCCCGGAGCACCTCGCTGGTGGCCGGGGAGTAGGCGCTGGGCTTGAGCAGCACCGTGTTGCCCGCAGCCAGGGCGTCCGCCACTGGGTCCACCGAGAGCATGAAGGGATAGTTCCATGGGCTCATCACCAGCACGCAGCCGTAGGGCACCGGTACAGTAAAGCTGTGCGCGGGAAACTGGGCCAGGGGCGTGGGCGCCCGGCGGGCCCGCATGAAGCGGCGCACATGGCGCTGCATGTAGCTGATCTCCGAGAGCACCATGCCCACCTCAGCCATGTAGCTCTCGGTGCGGCTCTTGCCCAGGTCCTGGGCCAGGGCCTCGTAGATGCGCTCCTCATAGGCGAGCACCGCCTCCTTGAGCCGGGCCAACATTTGCAGCCGCCAGGAAAGCGGTAGGGTGACATCGGTCTGGAAATAGTCGCGCTGGCGCGTCAGCAGGGTCTGTGTGTCCATCTTCATGCCTCCTACATCGCCCGGTTCAGCAGGGCGACGACGTCGTTTTGGTCCATGGCCACGGGGTTGAAGAGCATCGCCCCGTCGGATAGGGCCTTTTCCGCCACCCTGGGCAGATCGGCCTGCGCCACGCCGACTTGGCTCAGCCGCAAAGGCAGCTGGCAGGTGGCGTGCAGAAAGTCGCGCAGCGCTTCGACAGCTTCGACGGCCTGGGCGGCGCGCTGATCCGCCGGGGTGGCGGCGTAGCGGTCCGGCCCGGCCAGATGGAGCAGCAGCTCGGCATAGGTCTGGGCGCAGGCGTCCAGGTTGTAGCGCATCACATGGGGCAGCAGGATGGCCATGGCCTGGCCGTGGGGCACGTGGCACACCCCGCCCAGGGCGTGGCCGATAGCGTGCACCCCGCCGACCATGCTGTTGCTAAAGGCCGCTCCGGCGATCAGGCTGGCGTTGGCCAGGTCCAGCCGGACCTGCGCGCTGCCAGGGTGGGCGACCACCTCGGGCAGCCGACGAACAATCAGCCGCAGGGCGGCGATGGCGTAGCCATCGCTGACCGGGTTCTTCTGCAGGCAGGTGAAGGCCTCGACGGCATGGCACAGGGCGTCCATGGCCGTGGCGGCGGTGATGGCCGGGGGCAGCTTAACCGTCAGCCGAGGGTCGAGAAAGGCCACCTGGGGCTGAATGTGGGCGGAGATGAACTCCAATTTGACATCCTTCTCCGGGTGGGCGATGACCGCCACGGAGGTGGCTTCGCTGCCGGTACCCGCGGTGGTGGGGATGGCCAGCAGCGGAACCGCGGCCCCGGCGGTCAGCTCCTCGCAGCCGATCAGCTCCATCGGGTCGATCCCGCCGTGGGCCTCGACCATGGCCACGCCTTTTCCGGTGTCCAGCACGCTGCCGCCGCCCAGGGCGATGATGCAGTCGCAGCCCTCCTGGCGGTAGCGCGCCGCCGCGCGGCGCACGGTGTCCAGGCTGCTGTCCGGGGCGATGTCGTCAAACCGGGGCGGGCGGAGCCCCGACGCCCGCTCCACCAGGTCGCACAGGCCCAACCGGCTGAGGGTGGCGTCCGACAGCAGCAGCGGGCGGGACACGCCCAGGCTGCGCAGCTCGTAGGGGATGTGCTCCAAGGCCTGGTCGCCGGAACAGATTTTCACCGGGTTCTGGAATTCATAATACGCCGCCATGGGGTTTACTCCTTTCCGGGGCTGAACAAGCCCCCGTAAATTATCAGCGCGGAGCACTGCTTTTCGGGCAGGCGGCGCATCAGACGACGCGCCCAAAACCCGGGAAACAGATACGCCTCCGTCAACTCCAGCGCGCCCACCAAGCCCATGGCCTCGTTGGGGTTGCCCCGCAGGAAAAAGCGATGCTGTGCGTAGGCCGCGCCGATGCCCAGCTGACCAGTCAGCACCCGAAAGGCGTCCTCGGCGCTCTTAAAGCAGATGCTCAGCTCCGCCGCCTGCTCGGGTGCGCGGCGCGCCAGGGTTTGCCCCCGACGCGAGAAGGCCAGCACCGGGTCCTGCGCGTCCATGCCCGCGGCCAGGCGAAAGCTGTAGCCCTCGGGATAGGCCAACATCGCCCAGCGCACCCGGCTATCCCGCCGCATGAGGGCCCGCAGCGCCCGCAGCAGCGCCGCCAGCACTACGGTGTTCACCGCCCGCTCAATGCGCCGCATCGGCGTCACCCCCCGCAAAGAATCGGCCCAGCACATCCAAGGATTTGAGCAGGGTCTGCCACTGCGCATCGGTGAGCTGTTCGCTGACGCTGGCGATCATGCGCTCGTGGAAGGCGCGGTGCTGCGCCTCGGCCTGGGCGCCCTTCTCGGTCAGGCAGACGTAAACCATGCGCCGATCCTGCTGGCTGCCTTCCCGGCGCAGATAGGCCTTGCGTACCAGCACGTTGACCGCCGTGGTCAGGGAGCTGACCGAGATCGCCAGCATCTCGGCGATGGCGGACATGGTGTTTCGCCCCAGCCGGGCCAGATCGGATACCGCCTCGATGACGTGCAGTTCCCGCACCGATAGATCGGGGCATCCTGTGCGGCTGAGCGCTTGTTCCTCAAAGATCAGAATTTTGTTGAAGACATGCACAAAGAACTCATTGAGTTGCCGGGGATCCCGCTGCATGGCGCATCCTCCTCGTTTGAAGTTCTAATAGTTTGAAACTCAAACAATTATAGGTTCAAACAACCCATCTGTCAAGGGCGGCGGCCCAATTTAGATGGTCGGTGCCGCGCACAGCAAAAGAGGCAGCCGTGCGGCTGCCTCTTGCTTTCTTACATCCTCCGGGCGATGGCTTCCATATACGTTCCGTCGGTGCCGCAGCAGCCGCCCAGGATGCGCAGCCCCGCCGCGTCCCGCAGGCGGATCATGGCCTCGGCCAGCTGCCCGGGCGGGGCGTTTCGCGGGTTCGCCGCGCCGTCGAGCTGGTCGTAGGGCAGGGGGGAGGCATTGGCCTGGATGCCCCAGAAGCGCGCCCGCACCCGCTCCGTCCGGTTGAAGGGCTGCTCCAGCGCCTGCAGGGCGATGTCCGGGTGGACGCAGTTGGTCATGTAGCAAACCGGCGGCCGGGCGGTCCCCTCGTCGATGGCGCCGATGGCGGCATCCACCGCCGTGCCATCGATCAGCCGCCCGTCTTTCTGAATGGTGAAGCTGATGATGTAGGGCAGGCCGGTGTCGCCCATGGCCTGGGCCATGCCCAGGGCCTCGGGCAGGGTGGGCATGATCCCCGCATAGAGATAGTCCAGCCCCGCGCCCGCCAGGGCCTCGGCCTGCCAGCGGTGGAAGGCGCGCGCCTGCGCGGCCGACAGCGCGCCCTGGCCGGTGTAGGCGTCGCCCTTGCAGCCCATCAGTCCCCCTGCGTACATCTCGATGCCGCTGGCCGCCTGGATCGCCCGCAGGAAGGTCGCGTTGTCCCGCAGTACCGAGGCGTCCCGCCCGGCCCGGGCGACGCGCTCGCGGTTGGCCCGACGGGTGGGGGTGGCGGTCAGCAGCGGCAGGCCGTGGGCTTTGGCGATGGCGATATACTCGCCCCACAGCGCGGCCAGGGCCTCCCGACCGGCGGGGGCGTCGATGGTCGCCGCCAGGGCGATGTCCGGGTCGGGCGTCAGGCCGAACGCCCCTTTGAGCCGCTCGCCCAGAGCGCCCTCCATCAGAATGCGGCGGCTGCCGCGCAGGCATTGCTCAAAGTCCATGGCCGATCCTCCCTATAAGATGATTTTCTCCTCGACGGCCCGGCGGATCATGGCGATGATCTGCTCGGGTGTGTAGTCCCCGGCCATGCCCTGGCCCCGGACGCGCAGGGCTACCTGACCGCTGGCCGCCTCCTTAGCCCCGATCACCAGCATATAGGGAATCTTCTGCTGCTGGGCCTGGCGGATTTTAAAGCCGATCTTCTCGGCGCTCAGGTCGCTCTCCGCCCGGATGCCGGCCTGCTTAAGCTGGCCTGTCACCTGCTGGGCGAACTCATCCCCCGCGTCGGTGATGGTCATCACCCGGGCCTGCACCGGGGCCAGCCAGGGCGGGAAAGCCCCGGCGAAATGCTCGGTCAGGATGGCGATAAACCGCTCGATGGAGCCGAAGAGCACCCGGTGCAGCATGACCGGGCGGTGCTTGGCCCCGTCCGGCCCGATATAGGTCAGGTCGAACCGCTCGGGCAGCTGGAAGTCCAGCTGGATGGTGCCGCACTGCCAGGTACGGTCCAGGCAGTCGCGGATGTGAAAGTCGATCTTGGGCCCGTAGAAAGCGCCATCCCCCTCGTTGACGGCGTAGGGCAGGCCGCGCTTGTCAAGGGCCGCGACCAGGGCGGCGGTGGCCCGCTCCCAGTCCTCGTCGCTGCCCATGGAGTCCTCCGGCCGGGTGGACAGCTCCACCTGGTAGGGGAAGCCCAGGGAATCGTAGAGGGCGCAGGTCAGGTCGATAACGCCGAGAATCTCCTGCTCGATCTGTTCGGGGGTCATGAAGATGTGCGCGTCGTCCTGGGTGAAGCAGCGCACCCGCATCAGCCCGTGCAGCGTGCCGCTGCGCTCGTTGCGGTGCACCAGTCCCAGCTCCGCCATGCGCATCGGCAGGTCCCGGTAGGAGACGATCTGCCGCCCGTAGAGCAGCATGCCGCCCGGGCAGCTCATGGGCTTGATGCAGTAATCCTTTTCGTCGATCTTCAGGGCGTACATGTTTTCCCGATAGTGGTCCCAATGGCCCGAGCGCTCCCAGAGCGTTCTGTCCAGGATCACCGGGGTCTTGACCTCCTGATAGCCATGGGCCATGTGCAGCTGGCGCCAGTAGGCCTCCAGCTCGTTGCGCAGGATCATGCCCTTGGGGTGGAAGAAGGGAAAGCCCGGCCCCTCGGGCAGCACCGAGAACAGGTCCAGCTGCAGGCCCAGCTTGCGGTGGTCCCGGGCCTTGGCCTGCTCGACCAGCCTCAGATGGGCGTCCAGCTCCCGGCGGGAGGGGTAGGCCGTGGCATAGAGGCGCTGGAGCATCGGCTGGCGCTCGTCGCCCCGCCAGTAGGCCCCGGCCAGGCTGAGCAGCTTGAAGGCCTTGATCTGCCCGGTGCGCATCAGGTGCGGCCCGGCGCACAGGTCCACGAACTCGCCCTGCCGATAGAAGGACAGCGGCGCGTCCTCGGGCAGGTCCGCGATCAGCTGCTGCTTATAGGGCTCCCCGGCCATCAAGGCCAACGCCTCCCGCCGGGGCAACTCGAAGCGCTCGATGGGCAGATCCTCGGCAATGATCTTGGCCATCTCGGCCTCTAAGGCGGGAAAATCCGCCTCGGTGAAGCGCACCGCGTCGAAGTCGTAGTAGAATCCGCTGTCGATCGCCGGGCCGATGGCCAGCCGCGCCTGGGGATGGAGCCGCTTAACCGCCTGGGCCAGCACATGGCTGGCGCTGTGACGCAGGCAGGCGAGCCCCTCGGGGTCGGCCAGGATGATTGGCTCCAGGGCGCAATCCCGGTCGATGCTCTGACGCAGGTCGGTTGCCTGGCCGTCGACCTTGGCAGCCACGGTTTTGCCCGCGAGGCGGGGATAGAGGGTGCGCACCATGTCCCCGCAAGTCAGGGCCTTTTCCTCAAAGGGATGCTGTTTTCCGTTGTTCAGGGTTACGATCATGGTCTTTTCCTCCTTTTCCTTCCATCTCGTGAAAGCAAAAAGACCCGCCCCAGTAAGGGGCGGGTCTCTCAACCCACGGTTCCACCCAAATTGCTTGTCTCTTGAGGGCGGTATCGGGCCCAGCCGACATCCTCCGGGGGTGGTCTTCACGCCTGAACCTACATGAGCGGGCTTTCAGCCGGTGGCGCCGCTCTCTCTGCCTGAGGCATCAGGGCTACTCTTCCCCATCACGGGATGAAATATTGGGGTCAGTATAGGCCGGGCTTGGAGATTTGTCAAGGATTCTTTTTCAGGGAGGGCGCTTTGCAAACCCCGCGGGATCAGGTACAATGGAGTGGACAAATTGTCTGCGAGAAAGGATGGATTTGTGATGATCACCCAACAGCCCGGCCGCGCGCCCACCCCCGCCCAACAGGCCCAGATCGCGCGCAAGTTCGGCATGTTTCTGCATTTTGGCATCAACACCTTCGGTAACGTCGAGTGGAGCGACGGAACCTTCCCGGTCAGCCTGTACGCCCCCTCGGGCATCGACGCGGACCAGTGGGTGCGCACGGCCTGGGAGGCGGGCATGAACTATGTGGTGGTGATCACCAAGCACCACGACGGATTCTCCATGTTCGACACCAAGTTCACCGACTACGGCGTGATGCGCTCGTCCATGCCGGTGGATGTGGTGGCCGAGGTCAGCCGCGCCTGCCAAAAGTACGGCGTCAAACTCGGCCTGTACTATTCCCTTTGGGACCGGCACGAGCCCTGCTATGCCGACCATGAGGCCTATGTGCAGTACATGCTGGGCCAGCTCACCGAGCTGATGGACGGCCGTTACGGCGAGGTGGTGGAGCTGTGGCTCGACGGCGTATGGGACAAGAAGCCCAGCCAGTGGGGCCTGGATCGGGTGTACGACCTGGTCAAGCGCTTGCAGCCTGACTGCCAGATCGGCGTCAACCACACCGTCGGCGTGTATGACGATCTGGCCCGCCAGCCCGAGGAGCGCTATCTGCCCAAGAACTATCAGCAGATGGATCCTCTGCGGGTCTTCCCGTCGGATTTTCGTCTGTGGGACCCCCACATGTGCCGGGCGGACGATCCCAAGCTCTACACCTTTGGCGGCGAGGTCTACTATATGCCCTTTGAGATGACCATCTGCTCGCGCCAGGGCTTCAGCTGGTTCTACTCCAACCACTATGACAATGAGCCCTTCATCGACGTGGCGGAGATCGTCGCCAACTACCGCACCCTTGTGGCGGCGGATAACCTGTTGGTGATCAACATGCCCCCGGATATTCACGGGCGTTTGGTGCAGGCGGACATCGACCATCTCATGGCGGTCTCCAAGCAATTGGGCATCGCCCGGGTGTGACCGGGTGCGCGGCCAACTGACCCGGCAGACCCTGGCCGGGCGGGAGGGATGGGTGTATCTGCCGCCCAGGGCTCTGCGGTCGGCGCCTTGCCCGGCGGTGTATGTGTTTGGCGGGGAGGGACCGCTGCTGGCCCAGGTGATGGGCATGCTGGAGAAGGATTTTGGCGTCTCGGTGCAGCCTTTCGCGCTGGTGAGCGTGCCGGGGACCGACTGGTGGGACGATTACTCGCCCTGGCCCGCCCCGGCCCTGCCGGGCACCGGCGTCTTTACCGGCGGGTATCCGAAGACCCTGGCCTGGTTGCTCGGATCGGTGCTGCCCGAGGCCGAGGCGCGCTTTGGCCTGGCGGCGGGGGATCGCACCCTGGTGGGCTACTCCCTGGCAGGGCTGGCAGCGCTATCCACCCTGTATGCCACCGACGCTTTCGGGGGCGTCGGCTGCCTGTCCGGCTCCTTGTGGTTTGAGGGCTGGATGGATTATGCCCGAACTCACCAGCCACGCCGGTTGGACGCGCGGGTATATCTCTCCCTGGGGCGGGAGGAGCCCCGCACCCGCAACCCGGTTATGGCCCATGTGGGGGAGGACGCCCAGGCCATGGCGGACCTGCTGGCCAGCCAACTGGCCCAGCCGGGCTGGGTGCGGATGGTCTGGAACAAGGGCGGCCATGCCGATGGGCTGATCGGCCGGTACGAGCGGGCCCTGCGCGCGCTGATGGCGATGGCGTGAGCCCCATGCCGGGCGCGGATCGCCGCCGGGCATGCAGGCCTTGTGGCGGCAGACGGTCGCGCGTGCAGTCCTTGGCGGCAGGCGGTCGCGCGTGCAGTCCTTGGCGGCAGGCGGTCGCGCATGCAGGCCCCGCGCGCGCTGAAGCTGGCGCGCCCTGTTCGGTTGAAAAGCCCCGCCCGATTCGGTATAATGAAACGATCAGGATTTCTGGGGAGGTGATTGCTTGGCATACCAGGCGCTCTATCGGAAATGGCGCCCCCAAAGCTTCGACGAGATGGTCGGTCAGCAGGCCATCGTGCGCACCCTGAAGAACCAGGTGGCCTCGGGGCGCATCTCCCATGCCTATCTGTTCTGCGGCCCCCGGGGCACCGGCAAAACCACCACCGCTAAAATCATGGCCCGGGCGATCAACTGCCTGGACCCTCAGCAGGGCAACCCCTGCGGCGTCTGCGACGCGTGCACGCGCCTGGCTCAGAGCGAAACCCTGGATATCCTAGAAATCGACGCGGCCAGCAACAACGGCGTGGAGGAGATCCGCGACCTGCGGGAGAAGATCAACTATCCCCCTTCGGTGGGCCGCTACCGGGTATACATCATCGACGAGGTGCACATGCTCTCCAGCGGAGCCTTCAACGCTCTGCTCAAGACCCTGGAGGAGCCGCCGCCCCACGGCGTGTTCATCCTGGCCACCACCGAGCCGCACCGACTGCCCGCCACCATCCTCTCGCGCTGCCAACGGTTCGATTTCGAGCGGGTCAGCGCTGGGGATATCGCCACCCGCTTGACGGACGTATTCACCCGGGAGGGGACCGATATCTCCCCCGAGGCCATCGCCCTGATTGCCCGGGCGGCTCAGGGCAGCGTGCGCGACGCGTGGAACATGGCGGATCAGTGCCTGGCCTTCTGCGGCGGGCATGTCTCCGGCCAGGACGCGGCGAGCGTTCTGGGCGTGGTGGATGGCACCCAGCTCTTTGCCCTGTCCGAGGCCATGATGGCCGCGGACGCAGCCGCCGCCCTGGATCGGGTGGATACGATGCTCCGCCAGGGGCACGATTACGCGGTGCTCGCCCGGGAGATGAGCGAGCACCTGCGCAACCTGCTGCTGGCCAAGATCAGCCGGGACGCTCCTCAGGCTTTGGACATGACGGCCGAGACCGCTCAGAGCTATGTGGACCAGGCGCGGGGGGCGAGCGTGGATGCCCTGCTCTTTGCCCTGGACCTGTTCACCCGGCTGGAGAACGACCTAAAGTGGTCCACCGAACCGCGCATCCTGCTGGAGATGGCGACGGTGCGCGGCTGCCATGCCGAGCGCGAGCGCACCTTGGAAGGGCTGATCGCCCGGGTGGAGCGGCTTGAGCGGCAGCTGGCCCAGGGCTTGCCCGCGGTCGCCGTCCAGAAGCCATCGCGGGCCGCGGATGAGACTGCGGAAGACTTGGCGGATGCGCCCCCAGCGGCGCCCAGCGCTCCGGTAAGCTCAGAGGAGATCCCCCAGGCCGCGCCCGGCGCCTCGGCGCTCAGCGATCCCGCCGCGCCCAGCGATCCCTTCGAGGATGCGCCGCCGCCCTGGCTGGAGAGCGCGCCCCCGGAGTCGAGCGCGCCACCGTGGGAGGCGGCGACGCCCCGCGCTGCCGCGCCCGTCAGGCCCCATGCGCCCGATCAGATGCCGCCGGTGCCCGCCAGGCTCCCCTCGCGATCCCGCAGGGGGGAGCGGCCTCGGATGGAATCCGAACCCGAGCCGGCGCAGGCTCCCTCCTCGGACGCCCAGGAAATCTGGCAGCGCATCTTGGCTCGCACCCAGCGGGAGCGGCCCAGTCTGTTTTTCATGATCGACGGCGGCGTCGCCCTGGGCGTGGAAGGCGACCTGCTGACCGTGCAGATGCCGGACAACGGCGGGGTCTCGATCGGGCAGATGGAGCGCGAGAGCAACCGCGCTTACCTGGCCGAGGCGGCGACCCAGGCCGCCGGGCGACCCATGCGGGTGATGGGCCGGTCGGCCAGGAAGGGCGCGCCTCGGCCCGCGGCGGCGAGGCCCGCGTCCAGCGCGCCGACCGCGACGCAGCCAGCCCAGGTGTCGCGCCCGGCTGTGGCCCCGGCGGCGAGGGCCGCGTCCGGCACGCCTGCGACCGGCGCGGCCGCCCCAGTATCGGACAACCTGCCCCCGGAGGAACCCTTGGTCGCCAAAGCCAAGGAGCTCTTTGGCGAGGAGGCGGTGGAAGTGACCCCCATCCCCCTGGAGGAGCGCCCTCCGTGGGATGACGACGAATAAACTGACAAGCATAATGGAGGAGATACACATGGCACGAGGCGGATTCCCCATGGGCGGCGGCAACATGCAGCAGATGCTGCGCCAGGCCCAGAAGATGCAACAGGAGATGGAGCGCATTCAGGCGGAGCTGGAGAACAAGGAGGTCACCGCGACCTCGGGCGGCGGGATGGTGTCCGTCACCGTCACTGGCAAGAAGGTGGTCAAAACCATCGAGATCAAGCCCGAGGCCGTGGACCCGGACGATGTGGAGATGCTCCAGGACTTGGTCATCGCCGCGGTCAACGAGGCGCTGCGCATGGCCGACGAGATGGCCAACCAGGACATGGCCAAGGTCACCGGCGGCCGCATGGGCGGCATGTTCTAATCCGAAACCGGCGCATGGGAGCCATGCGCCGGATTTTTTCCAAAATGAGGAGGGGAAACCTTGGCGATCGAATGGATGGAGCGGATGGTGACCCATCTCTCCCGGCTGCCGGGTATCGGACCGAAGAGCGCGCAGCGCTTGGCCTATTTTATTGTCAACCAGCCCGAGGATCAGGTGCGCGCCCTGGCGGAGGCCATCTGGCAAGGGCGCAAGCACATTCGTCCCTGCCGCGTGTGCGGCGCGCTGACCGACCGAGATACCTGCGAAATCTGCGACAATCCCCAGCGCCACAACGGGGTGATCTGCGTGGTCAAGGAGGCCAAGGACGTGGTGGCCATGGAGCGCATCCGCGACTTTTTGGGCACCTATCATGTGCTGGGCGGCACGATATCGCCCATGGAGGGCCGCGGCCCTGAGGATATCCGCATTGGCGAGCTGCTCACCCGGGTGCAGGAGGAACAGATCGGCGAGGTCATCCTGGCCACCAATCCGGACATCGAGGGGGAGGCCACTGCGGCCTACATCGCCAAATTGCTCAAACCCCTGGGCGTCAAAGTGACCCGCATCGCCCACGGCGTGCCCATGGGCGGGGACCTCGAGTACACCGACGAGGTCACCCTGTCCATGGCCATGAACGGCCGGCGCGAGATGTAGGGCGGACATACCGGCCCGTCCCGCTGCATACAATCGCCTAGCGGACGACAAAGGAGGCGGGGCGGATGCAATGGGAAGTGGTGTTGGCCTACATGTTAGGGCTGGTGCTGCTCTATGTGGTGGGCTGGCTGCTGCTGGTGCCGCTCAAGTGGCTGATTCGGTTGATCGGCAACGGCATCCTGGGCGGGGTGCTGCTCTGGCTGTTCAACCTGGTAGGTGGTTTTTGGGGGCTGGGCATCGCCATCAACCCGATCACCGCGCTGGTGACAGGTTTCTTCGGGGTTCCGGGGGTGGCGCTGCTGCTGATCCTCCAGGTTGTGCTCTGAGAAGGGGAGGCCGGCGCTTGCGCGCCGGCCTCCTGTTTTCTCTCTGCCGTCGGGATGCCCACGGTTTCACCCAGTTGGTAGGCGCGGCTGAACACCTGATCCTGCACGCAGAGCAGCAGCGTCAGCGGCTGCTCGGTCTTGGGCATGGTCAGGATGCAGTGCAGCTGAACGGTGGCCAGGTGCGGCACTTTGGCACCCGATATCAGCCGGGTGTGAGCGTCGTTCTCCACGCAGTAGAGCGCCTCGGCGTGGACCGTGCCGTCGGGAACCACCGCTTGGACGGTGAGCAGTTGTCCGCACAACAGCGTCTGGGCGCTCTGGTTGGTGTAGACCAGCACGATGTCCACGAAAACCTGCCCATCGCCAGCCTGGAGCATGAGCCCGCTCTGGCCGGTGCGGATGCGGGTGGCGGTTTCGATCCGGGACAGGGTGAAACGGCCGTAGCCCGCCACGCGATAGGGCTGGGCGGTGGCCAGCGGGTGGACCGCCGATGGGCTCGTCGTAGGCTGCGGATTCGGCTGGGCTGCGGGCGCTGAGCAACCGCAGCCCAGTCCCCAGAAAAGCGCGGCCAATGCCGCCAACAAGCGGTATCTCCTGGGCATCGACAGACCTCCTGCGGATGATTTCGCCAAATTCGGACACACTATCTGGGATCAGTATAGAACATTTTGTTATAAATCGCAATATAACAAAATGTTATTTCTATACTGGATTGTGGTTATTCCAGATGAGGTGGGGGATCTTATTGGCATATCGTCGCATTCGTGACCTGCGGGAAGACCACGATCTGCGGCAGCGGGACCTGGCGGAGCTGCTGCGCTGTACCCAGGTCTGCTATTCCCATTATGAGCTGGGCACCCGGGACATCCCGACGGACGTCCTGATTCGCCTGGCGGACTACTACCACACCAGCGTGGATTACATCCTGGGCCTGACCGACCAACGGCAGCCCTATCCGCGCTCGCGGGCGTGAATTTGAAGAAGGGCGGCTGAACCGGTGGCGAGGAAGGAGACCGCGTGCCCCTGCGGGCGCAAATGCCCAAGGCGCGGCGACTGCGCCGCCTGCCGGGCCTACCATCTGCGCGCCGGACGCTGGGCCGTGGCCTGCGAGCGGCCGACCTCGAAAAAAGCCTCGTCGTCAGACCGCCGCAAGAAATAACGCCCCCCGCTTGTTGAGCAGGGGGCGTTTTGATTTGGGATCAGCGCAGGGCGCGCAGCCAGGAGCGCAGCGCGTGCGCATCGGCGATGAGCTGATCGGGATCATCCCCGCGCACGAACTCCAGCAGCGCGCAGCGGGGGATCGACATGTAATCCGGCGCGATGTCGGCGGCGCTCAGGGCCTGTCGCCAGAGCGTTTCCCGGGCCGAAAGGGGTAAGCGCTGACCCGCCGCGTCCCAGGAGAAGACGTGCAAGTGGGCCAGGTCCGGCGCCATGCGGTGCAAAGCGTCTAGGCAGTCCGCATCGGCCAATCCGACCGGCGGCTGCCAATGGCTCAGAATCGCCGGATGCCGCAGCCGGTCGAAAAGGGCGCGGGCGGCGTCCGGCGTGTCGGTCAGCGTGCCGCCGTGGTACTCCAGCGCCAGGGACAACCCCCGCTCCTCGCAGGCGTCGCCCATGCGCCGGGCCGAGGCGATGAAATCCTCCAGCTGGGCGGGGGTGTACGCCGCGGAGGGGCGGTCGCCCGCCCAGACGCGCACCACCGGCGCGCCCAGGGCGCTGGCGCTGTCCAACACCCGGAGAAAGGCGTCGTCCACGCCGCCCATGCGGTGATAGGAGCCGTAGCTGGCGATGATGACGCCGCTCTGCCGGGTCATCTCCCCCACCACCCCGGCGGTGGCCACGTCGCCCGGGGGCACATGGACATCTGCGCCCCACTCGATGGCGCACAGTTCCGCCCGGATCATCAGCTCAAGGATTTCCCGGGGCGTCTTGCGCCGAAAGGTCACGGATACCAAGCCAGGGAGCATGTTGCCGCCTCCAATTCTCTTGTTCACGCCATGGTGCTCAGCATCGGCAGGGTCACCGCGTACCGCAGGGGCTGGCCGGCCAGATAGCGGTCCAGCTCCTCCACGGCGTAGGCGGCCATGCGGCGCACCTCGTCGCCGGAGCTGCCGGCGATGTGGGGGGTGAGCAGCGCGTTGCTTAGTCCCATCAGGGGCGAGTCCGCCTCCGGCGGCTCAGGATCGGTGACATCCAGGATCGCCAGGCGGGTGGGGTCCTCCCGCAGGGCGCGGGCCAGATCGGCTTCCACGACCTGCGCGCCCCTACCGGTGTTGAGAAACACCGCGTAGGGCCGCATTGCCGAGAAGTGCTCATAGCGCATCATGCCCACCGTGGCGGGCAGGTTGGCCACATGGTTGCTGATCACCCGGCAGCTGGCGAAGACCTCCGCCAGCTCGGCCTTGCGCCCGCCCAACTGCTGGGCCTGCTGGGCGCTCAGGAAAGGGTCGCAGATCAGCACCTGGATGTCGTGCCGGGCCAGCTGCGCGATGACCATCTTGCCAATCATACCCGCGCCGATGATCCCGACTTTGACGCCGTAGATCCCCTCAAAGGCCGCTGCGGCCCGCTGGGATGCGGCTCGGTCGCCCTTGCACAGCGGCATGCTGTGGAAGAACCCCTTGCAGGCCAGCAGAATCTGTGCCACGGTGTACTCGGCTACCGGCACGGCGTTGGCCGCCCAGGCGCTCATCACGCCGACGCCCCGGCGCAGAAAGGGGCGCGCAAAGGCCTGCACGCTGCCCGCCGAGTAGAAGACCTGCTTGAGGTTGGGCAGAAAATAGGCGATCTCATCCTCGGTGAGGGTGGGCATGCCCCAGGTGGAGAACACGATCTCAGCCTGCTGGAGCATCGCCCGGTGCTCGGGCATCGTTGCCCGGGAAATGACGGTGGGGCAGAGGAAGCACCGCGAGGCGATCGCCTCCCGGTGCTGCGCGTAGACCCGATCGATGCTGTCTGAGTCGTTGAGGAACACGGCGACCTTCTGCATGGGGCGCCTCCTTTGCGCATTGCTGTCTGTTCTGATATCGAGTGTACCACAACCGCGCGCTGAAATAAAGTTGGGGGATTTATTAGAACTATATATTGACATATCCAAATAAAACGATATAATTTATATAGAAGCTAACCAGAGAGGTGTTCCAAATGATTAAAAGGGCAATATGGTTATGCTCGATAATGGTTTTGCTGTTGATGGGATGCCAACCCGAGGACGATCCGGCGGTGAAACTCGTCGAAGGCCAGGTATTTACCTCTGATTCGCAGCTACCTCGTTACTCGAACGAACAGGTGGAAAATTATTTCTACGCTTCCAGTTACCAGCTGCCCGATCAGGGCGATACTTTCGCGGAGCTGTCCACCCATGCAGACGTGGTGGTGACCGGCCGCATTACCCAGAAAAAATATTTTATCTATTCTGGGATTCCGGCTACGGAGGTGACGATCCAGGTCGATCAGGTGTTCAAGGGCAATCCGCCGGATCAGCTGCGCACCGTCGCCATGGGTCCGCCGATCTCAACCAAACAGGCCAAAGCGCAGGCGGAGCGCCTGTACATGGCGGAGGGCGGATTGCTCTACAACCCACTGGCCTACGCGCCTTTTGGGGAGGAACTGCTCTTTCTCGGCCGCCATGTCGAAAAGGACGCTGGCATTCCCGGAGAAGATGTCTACGCTACGGTCGGGATGTATAAAGGCGTCTATGGGGTCAAGCCGGATGGAAGCCTGTATGACCTTGCCACGCTGGTGGGGCGGGATATGCGGGTGTGGCCGGTGGTCAAGGATACGTTGGAGTTCGTTCAGAATCTGCAAGGCGTTCAGGCGGCGCTTGGGCAATGATAACAAATCAAAATTGAAGGGATCCCTGCAATCCATGCCCCAACTGCACGGCATCGTGCAGCTTGGGCTTCTTTTGTATAATCATACAGGTAAAATTTTCAGACACCTTGACAAGACAGCCGATCCAAGACTATAATCTGAATATTATAGAAGCCAATGTCGAATGGAGGAGGGGAAAACATGGCAAGAGCGATCTTTAGCGAAGAGCGCTGCAAGGGCTGCGGGCTGTGCGTGGACGCATGTCCCAAGGGTATTGTGGCGATCTCCAAGGATAGGATGAACTCCAAGGGCTACCGCCCCGCGGAGCTGACCGACCCGAGTCAGTGCATCGGCTGCGCCTTCTGCGCCCGGATGTGCCCGGATGTGTGTATCGAAGTGGAGAAATAACCTTTCTGGAGGAGATAAACATGGCCAAGCTCTTGATGAAGGGCAATGAGGCGATCGCCGAGGCGGCCATCCAGGCCGGATGTCGCTATTTCTTCGGCTATCCCATCACGCCCCAGAACCAAATTCCCGAGTACATGAGCAAACGCATGCCCCAGGTCGGCGGCTGCTTCCTGCAGGCCGAGAGCGAGGTGGCGGCGATCAACATGGTCTATGGCGCGGCGGGCGCTGGCGCCCGGGTCATGACCTCGTCCTCCAGCCCGGGCATCAGCCTGAAGCAGGAGGGTATCAGCTACATCGCCGGCGCGGAGCTGCCCTGCCTGATCGTGAACATGGTGCGCGGGGGTCCGGGCCTGGGCGGCATCCAGGCGGCCCAGGGCGACTATTTCCAGGCCACCAAGGGCGGCGGCCACGGCGATTACCACCTGATCGTGCTGTGCCCCAGCTCGATCCAGGAGGCGGTGGAGCTGGTCTTCGACGGCTTCGACATGGCGGATCGCTACCGCAACCCGGTCATGCTGCTGGGCGACGCGATGCTGGGTCAGATCATGGAGCCGGTGACCTTCCCCGACAAGCAGATCGATCCCATGGAATCCCTCTCCAAGAAGGATTGGGCGGCGACCGGCTGGGACGGCAAGCGTGAGCGCGCCATCATCAACTCCCTCTACATCGAGCCCAACGACCTGGAGGCGGTCAACAACCGCCTGCAGGCCCGCTACAAAGTCATCGCCGAGCATGAGACCCGCGTCTCCTGCGAGCAGGTTGAGGACGCCGAGGTCATCGTCACGGCCTATGGCTCCACGGCGCGCATCGTGCGCAGCGCCATCGCCCTGGCCCGCGCCGAGGGCATCAAGGCGGGCATGGTCCGGCCCATCACCGTGTGGCCCTTCCCCAGCAAGGTTATGCACGACGCGGCCTGCCGCGAGCAGGTCAAGGGCGTGCTGACCGTGGAGATGAGCGCCGGGCAGATGGTCGAGGATGTGCGCCTGGCTGTGGACGGCGGCAAGCCCGTCGATTTCTATGGCCGCACCGGCGGCGTCGTGCCCGAGCCCCGGGATATCCTGGCCCACATCCGCGCCATCGCTGGCCGCGACTGATAAGAAGGAGGTTTCCCCATGCAGAAAGTATTTAAAAAGACCTCCATGCTCACCGACAAGCCCTTCCACTATTGCCCTGGCTGCACCCACGGTATCGTGCACCGTCTGGTGGCCGAGGTGCTCGAGGAGATGGGCGAGGGGCAGAGCTGCATCGGCGTGGCGCCGGTGGGCTGCGCGGTCTTTGCGTATGATTATTTCAACTGTGATATGATGGAAGCGGCCCACGGCCGCGCCCCCGCGGTGGCCACGGGCATCAAGCGCGTGCACCCGGACAGGATGGTCTTCACCTACCAGGGGGACGGCGACTTGGCCTCCATCGGCGCGGCGGAGATCGTCCACGCCGCCACCCGCGGCGAGAAGATCACCGCGATCTTCATCAACAACGCCATCTATGGCATGACCGGCGGCCAGATGGCCCCCACGACCCTGCCCGGCCAGGTGACCACCACCTCGCCCTACGGCCGCGACACCGACCACTGCGGCTTCCCGGTCAAGATGAGCGAGATGCTCTCCACCCTGGAGGGCCCCGCCTACATTGAGCGCGTGTCGGTGCACGACGTCAAGCATGTCATCGCCGCCAAGAAGGCCATCGAGAAGGCGTTCATGGCGCAGAAGAAGGGCCTGGGCTTCTCAATGATCGAGGTCATCTCCACCTGCCCGACCAACTGGGGCCTCTCGCCCCAGGAGGCGATCCAGTTCGTCAAGGACAGCATGATTCCCGCCTATCCCCTGGGCGTGTACAAGGATAAGGAGGCTGAGGCGTAATGGAGCATCAGATCGTCATCGCCGGGTTCGGCGGCCAGGGCGTCATGAGCATGGGCCAGCTGATGACCTACGCCGGCATGGTGGAGGATAAGCAGGTTTCCTACCTGCCCAGCTACGGGCCTGAGATGCGCGGCGGTACCGCCAACTGCAACGTCATCATCTCCGATCAGCCCGTGGGCAGCCCGGTGATCACCGAGGCCACCTGCCTGATGGCCCTGAACCGGCCCAGCCTGGAGAAGTATGAGCCCATGGTGGTGCCCGGCGGTATCGTCATCGTCAACTCCTCGCTGATCGACATTCCCTGCAGCCGGGAGGATGTGGACTGCTACTATATCCCCGCCAACGAGATGGCCTTGGAGATGGGCAACACCCGCGTAGCCAACATCATCATGCTCGGGGCGTACCTGAAGCTGACCGACGCGGTGCATCCCGAGGATGTGCTCAAGGCCCTGCCCAAGGTGCTCGGCGAGAGCAAGGCCAAACTGATTCCCATCAACCGTGAGGCCCTGGCCCGCGGCGCCAAGTTTATCGAGGAGGGCAAGTAAGCGCCCTGCGAAAAGCGCAGTCCGTACGGACTGCGCTTTTTTGTGGGTCCGCTTGCCAAATGGCCCAAAGCGCACTATAATCATAACCAAAATGAGGAAGCGTCCCCTGACGCTCGGCCGCTGGAGCCGGG
>JBMNTT010000008.1:0-77327 GCA_050945875.1 Christensenellales bacterium | reverse complement strand
CGGATGCTTCATACTGCTCACCTGTCGGTCCATGGATTGCTCGGGCCGGGTTGTTCCTAATGATTCCAATGTCTTGTGCATAATCAAATGCGGTTTTCAGATTGGCATAGAATTTCTGCACCGATTTTCCTTTCAGCGGCCCACCCTTTACAGATCCGTGATCGCACATTGCTTTGTTGAAGTCAACGATATGTTTCGGCGTCACCTCGTTTACCCTCAGACCCATAGGCTCAAAATACGGAATGATGTGATTTTCAATATTCATAATATAGCCACTATGGGTTGTACTTTCGATCTCATGTACGATCACTTGATAGAGTCAGTGTCGCATAAAATCAACGAACAAGGACGTTTGCTCCGTTGCTGATTGAATTCGCCGCCGTGCTTCATCGACCCTATGATCAAGTATTTCAGTTGCTTTGCTCTTACTTGCCTCCTTCGTTGTCTTCGATTCCCGTCTGAGTTCCTTCCCATTCTGATCCCGGTAAATCAGAATCCACTCCAGACATAGTATCAACCTAATGATGCACTAAATTATTTACCGTAGTCTTCACTCAACTTCTTAACCATTTTCACAAACAGATACATCAAATTTAGCATGTCGCACAACTCCATCCAACAATCAACCTCAACAATCGGAGATGCCCAAAGCAGGATAGACAGAAGATTTACGGCTTGCTTACGTAGTCGATAGTAGTGACGTTGCGAGAAATTCAGCTCATCCAAGATCTGAACCAATGTAAGCTTTTGTAGACTCAAGAAAGTGAAATACAACACATCGTACATCGTTGCTCCATCACCTGGCTTCGTACGCAGCGCTGAAATTGCGTCGTTAACCAAAGCGAGAAGATTGCGAGATCGCTGAATCGTCTCCAACCGACGTTCAATTTTGAGATTTCCCATGCCCACTTCGGCCGTAACTCTGCTCAACAGCTGATCCAAGTTTCCTATGGGCAACTCCAGTTCTTCCGCTAGAGTATCCGGGAATTGCTGCAGAGCCCAGGCGATGTGACGCCGGGAGATATTGTGCCTTCGCCATCAACCACACCCATGGACAATACGCCCCAGACAGGCGACGCCAGCAGACCGGCACTTTATGGCCTGTTGCTCCTGGGCTCCAGCGCAGGTATTGTGGGCGCGTGCGTCTTCGGCAGAAAAAAGCATACGCAAGAAAGCGCCACTCGCTCAAGTGGTCGTCGCGATGCCGTGGCGTCGCTCTCCACCCACCCAGGCAAAAATCCAAGCGATTTGATGCATCTGTCTCTGCGCCAATCGCCCCCCAAACGGTGTTTGGGGGGCGATTTTTGACGACAGCGACCCCGCTCTTGCCAAATCCAGATCGGGGCAGTTCCGATATCAGCGGGTCAGGGTGTAGGTTACATCCGCGCCGCTGTTGAACGATGCGCGGTGCGCCACCGAGATGATCGTGATTCCCCGGTCGCACAGGCTGCGAAAGAGTTGCTGAATCTGCCGCTGGTTGGCGGCGTCCAGCTGACTGGTGGCCTCATCCAGCAAAATCACCGAGGTCCCCCGCATCAGGCACTGGGCAATGGTGATGCGCTGGCGCTCGCCGCCGGAGATGTTCAATCCGCTCTCCCCTATGCGGGTGTGCAGGCGATCCCGGCCGAACACCGCGTCCAGCCCCACCATCTGCAGCGCGGAGAGGATCTCCTCCTCGCTGGCTCCAGGCTTGGCCAGACGCAGATTATCCACCACCGATCCATCCAGCAGAAAAGGTTCCTGGGGCACATAACCGATCTGTCCGCGCACGTCGGACAGTCGTATTTGCGCAATATCCACCCCATCCACCGTAATCGATCCGCTCTGACAGGTGTAAAACCGCAGCAGAAGCTCCAGGATCGTGGTTTTACCCGCGCCGCTCGCCCCCTGGATGCCCGTCCACTTCCCCTTGGGGAAGACGAGGGACAGGCGCTTGAGGATATCCGGCTGATCCTCCTTGTAGCGAAAGGACACGTCTGTAAAGCGAATCTCCGTGTCGAACGCCCAGGGCCGATCGCCCGAGTTGAGCCGTTCATCGGGCAGGTTCAGGTATTGCGCAATGACGGCGGCCTCGCTCTTGGCCTTTTTTCGATTGATAAAGGTGTTCAGCAGCGAGTGAAACAGGCCGTGGATGCGGCTGGAATAGCCGATCGCGGCTGAAAGCAGGCCCACCGTCATCTGTCCGTGAATGACCAACACCGCCGAGAGCACGAAGGTCAGACCATAAAAAGCCGAGGGCAGGAAGGTGGAGGACAGGCCGCCCACCAAATTCTCCAGAGCGACGTCCTTGGTCCAGATTCTTCGGATAGCGCGCTGAGTTTCGTTGAGCTTGTCCACACAGAGATGCTCCTGCTGCATGGCCTTCAGGGTACGGACCGCGTGAAATCCCTCCTGCATGACCTTGGAGCGCAGCGCATTGCCCTGGAGGATCTGGTTGATGTAGGACTCCAGCTTCTTCCCGCAAAACGTCATCAGCGGACAAATGATCGGAAAGTACAACAGCTGCCCCACGGCCAACCATGGATGGATGCGCCAGAGCAGGCATAGCAGCGCGGCGCATACGCACAGGTTCGACCACACCTTGGGTTTATCGAGGGTCTCGATGGTGATATAATTCATCGCTTCCTGGGAACATTTTTGGGTCAACTCCGCCGAATGGGTCTCATCGAAGAAGGACATGGGTTGGTGCAGCAGCCGCTCAAAGCACCGCATCCTCAGCTCATCCGCCAGCTTCTTGGTGCGCACCATGATGACAAGCTGAAAAAGCACGTTCATCAAGGCCAACAGCAGAGGGATTCCACAGAAGATCAGCACTGACCCATAGACCTGGCGCAGATTGCCCTGCGGGATCCACTGGTCGATGATTCGGGGCATAAAGTATAATGGAATCAGGCCGCCGAGCTGGACCAAGGTGGCCAGCGCAAAGGACAACCCCTGAAATGGACGCAGTTTTCGCATCATATTTTCCATGAGACCCTCCGCCAAATCCCGATCGTCAAGTGTCCACATTTTATAAGCATATTATACAACCAATATATAGGTTGTCAATATAACCATTCTTTCGCTGTCAGTCTCTCTTTTTTCACGCATTACCCACGTATACAGCGCTGCCCGCCCCGGGCTCTGGGCGCGTTCTCGGCCATGACGCCGACCAGCGCATGGGGCGCGTAGGGCGCTTCCAGGTATGCCATCTCCTCGGGCGACAGGGTCAGATCGACCGCCCGGGCCGCGCCCTCGACATGCCCCAGCTGTGTCGCGCCGACCACTGGGGCGTCGCTCCTGGCCAGCAGCCAGGCCAGGGCGATCTCGGTCATGCTGACGCCCCGGGTCTGGGCCAGCTCCGCCACCCGATCGATGATGACCTGGTCCTGGGCCTGCGTAGCGCCATACTTCATTTGGGCGTAGCGATCCTGCTCCAACCGCGGGGAGGACTCCCCCCGACGCTTGGACAGCCGACCGCCGGCCAGGGCGCTGTAGGGCGTCATGGCGACGCCCTCCTGCCGACAGTAGGGCGCCATCTCCCGCTCCTCCTCGCGGAAGATCAGGTTGTAGTGGCCCTGCACGCTGATGAATCGCGCAAACCCCTCCCGCTCGGCTAGGGCGTTGGCCTGGGCCAGCTGCCAAGCAAAGCAGTTGGACACGCCGATATACCGGGTCTTCCCGGCCCGAACCATCCGGTCGAGCCCCTCCATGAGCTCGTCCAGCGGGGAATCATTGTCCCACATGTGCAGGATATACAGATCCACCGCGTCCATCCTAAGGTTGGTCAGGCTCTGGTCGAGCATCCGCTCGATGTGCCGCCCGATGGTCACGCCAGATGCGACCTGCTCAGGGGTGCGGGGCATAAATTTGGTCGCCACAACCACCTCGCTGCGCCGGGCGCAATCCCGCAGGGCGGCCCCCAGATACCGCTCGCTGGTGCCGCCCTGGTAAGCGATGGCCGTGTCAAAAAAGTTGATGCCCAGCTCCAGCCCCCGCCGGACGATCGTCCGGGTCTGTTCCGGGCCGACGGTCCATCGGTGCTGGCCGCTGTCGGGGTCCCCGAACCCCATGCAGCCCATGCAGACGCGCGACACCCGCAGGTCCGACCGGCCCAACCGCGTATATTGCATCTGGTTTTCTCTCCTTTCTATGGACGGAACTAGATCACCGTGAAGCGCTGCCATTTTCGCGACGCAAACCGCCAGAGAAAAACCCCGGCGCGAATCCCCCAGTCCAGGCACATGGCCAAGGCGATGCCCACCACGCCCAGGCCGAGCGCCACGCCCAGCAGCAGCGAGAAGACCAAGCGCGCCCCCAAGGTTGAGGCGAGGCAGACCGCCATGGTGAAGCGCACATCCCCCGCCGCGCGCAGGCCGTCGGAAAAAGGCCCCGACAGGGGGTAGGCGACGGCGTTAAACACATTGTGGATGAGCACCAGCTCGACGACCAGCCGCTTGGTCTCAGCCTCCAGGGCGTAGGCCTGCATCAAGAGCGGGGTCAGGGCGAAGACCAGGGCGTTCCAGATCAGGGAGAAAACCAAGGTGATCCTGAGCAGTTTTTTGAAGGCCCGCTCCGCCGCGTCGATGTCCCCCGCGCCCATGCACTGCCCGATCACCGTGATGAACACCGGCCCCATGGTCACGCCCGCCAGGGCCGCCAGGGACCAGATGCTCTGTGCGATGCCGTTGGCGGCGATTTGGTAGGTGCCAAAGAGCGCGACGACGCTGCTCAGGGCGACCTTGACGAGCTGGAAGACGCCGTTCTCCACGCCGTTGGGGATGGCGATGCGCAGCATACGGCGCATCCGCTCCCGGTCCCAGCGCAGCACCCACCGCCTCTGATAGCGCACAGGGCGCTTGGCCCGAAAGCACAGCAGCGTGATGGCCACGGCCGAGAACACCCGGGCGATCAGGGAGGGATAGGCCACGCCCGCCACCCCCGCGCGCAGGACGAACACCCCGATCAGGTTGCCCGCCACGTTGAGGACATTGGCCGCCGCGCAGATGTATAGGGTGGTGCTGGTCCGGCCCAGGCTGCGGTACAGGGCCGCGCCGGCGCTGTAAACCGCGATGGCGGGGTATGAGTAGGCCGATATCCTCAGATAGACCACGCAGGCGTCCATCACCGCGGGCTCCACCCGGCCGAACATCAGCCCCATCAGGGGCCGGTGAGCGATCAGAATCAGCCCCATCATCAGCGATGAGAGCGCCAGCGACGCGGTGAATAGCTGGCTGGCGGACGCGCTGGCGGCGTCCAAGTCCCTTCGACCGATGTACTGGCTGATCACCACCGCCCCGCCCGAGGCCAGGGCGGTGAACAGATAGATGAAGATGGTGTTGAAGGCGTTGACCAGCGACACGCCGGACACCGCCGCCTCGCCGGCGTAGCTGACGATAAAGGTGTCGGCGATGCCCACCAGCATGATCAGAAATTGCTCGGCAAACAGCGGCAGAATCAGCCTGGCCAAATCGCGGTTGGAGAACAACCCGCGCTTCCCCCCTCCCCGCGGCGCGCCGCGGTCAAAAATAGGCGTCCCTCTCGGAACGCCTATCAGTGTAGGGCAGGAGCGCAGAAATGTCTAATGCCTATTTTACATCCCTTGGAATGCTTTTTAGGCATTTGTGAACATGGTCCAGAAAGGCCTGCGTGGCCAGGGATAGGGTCTGGGTCTTCTTCCAGACCAGGACGGTGGTGGACTGCAGCGCTGGGCGCAGTGGGATGAAGGTCAGCCCATCATAGCGGCAGTCCATGTCGATGGCCATCACCGGCCCCAGGCCGCTCTTGGCCAGGGCCGCCAGGTTGTAGGACAGGTTGCCGCTGGCGACGATCTCGATCTTTCCGGCGCAGTCGCCCAGCCAGTGGTTGAGCTCGTTTTGGACCAGCTCGCGCCGGGAGAAGATCAGCGGGGCGCCCACGAGGTCCTGGGGCGCGACCGCCTCCTGGGCCGCCAGAGGCGAGTCCGTCCGGGCCAGCACGCCCCATCTCTCCCGAATCGGGAAGCGGACGAACTGGTACCTCCGTTTGTCCACCGGTTCGAACAGCAGGCCCAAGTCCAGGGCGCCCGACTCGATGCGCTCCTTGTTATTGTCCGAGTTGCCGCTGTAGAGCGCATAGCGCACCAGGGGATGCTCCCGGTGGAAGGAGGCCAGCAGATCGGCAAAGAAGCCGGTGCTCTTATACTCCCCGCTGCCGATGGCGATCTCGCCGCTGAGCGACTCGGTCCGAACAAACTCGCGTTTGGTCCGCTCGGTCAAATCGAGAATCTCCTGGGCCCTGCGCTTGAGCAGCCTCCCCTCGTCGGTCAGCAGAATGCTATGGCTGCTGCGGTGAAACAGCTTCACGCCCAGCTCCTGCTCCAGCTGCATGAGCTGGCGCGAGAGGGTGGGCTGGGTGACATGCAGCAGCTGGGCCGCCCGGGTGATATTCTCCTCCCGGGCCACCATCAAAAAATAATTCAGCACCCGCAGTTCCATCTGGACACCTCGCTTTACAGCCCACTATATCACAGGACATGGGGGGGCTCAACCGTCCGCTCAGGCGCGCAGGCGAAAGGTTTTGGGGGCCAGACGGTAGACCAACAGGCTTGCCAGAACACAGTAGAGCACGCAGAAAGCAATGGTCATCAGCCCAAAGGTCAAGATCGGCACCTGCAGGCGCATCAGCATGAAACACGCCAGGTAGGTGCCCGAGAGCACCATCTGGTAGGTGCCGCTCTTCATCTCGGTGCCGATGTTATAGGGCTGCAGCAGGTAGTAAATGGTCAGATAGTGCACCGAGAAAAAGACGCTCATGGCCAGGATGGAGATCACCAGCACCCCATAGTCCACGGGGTTGTCGGTGCCGCCCGAGGCGAAGAGCAGCAGCGCCAGGCCCCCGCCGATGACGCCGGCGGGCAGCAGGTTGATCTTGATGATCTCCCGCAGGCGGATCTGAAACAGCTTGAGGATGAACCGGGGCTGTTTGTAAAACGAGTAGGTCAGCAGGCTGTGGTCGCAGTTCATGAACAGCGCCTGGGTGAAGCCGGTGCCGCGGTTGACCGCGTACATGATGAAGACGAAATAGGGCAGAAACACCAGCAGCATGCTGTTGACCTGCTGGGCAATCCCGGGCCAAACCCAAAAAACCGCCAGCGCCGCCATCACCAGCGCCAGGCAGACAGCAGCGATGCGGATCGACGCCTTCCACAGAATTCGGCGATGGCGTTTGATGAACAGCTCGTTGAGATACTCAAAACCCCTGCGCCCGCTGGTAATGCCCGCATCCGTGGCAATAAACTGCTGACTGCGCCGCCGGGCCTGATCCCCAGCGGTGTCCATCTGCTGCATGGCCTGGGTCAGAACCTCCTGGTACAGCGTCCGATACTGCCCAAACCCCAGCACCTTGCGCAGCGACAGCGCGCCGCAGCCCACGGCAGCTGCCATGATCGCCGCGGACGCCGCCTCGGGCAGTATCCAGCCCAGGGCGGGCAAGCCGTAGGCCGCGCCCAGCAGCAGGGCGACGCCCAGCCACAGCCACTTGGTCAGGCGATTCTCATTGATGGGGTCGCCGGTGCGCTCATACCGTCCCAGGGAGATCGCGGTGACCGTCAGTTTCATGCCCACCACAAACAGGGGGGTCAGCAGACACAGCCACAGGGGCACCCCCCGCCCTAGGCCAAAGATCAGGGCGAACGGCAGGAAACCCAGGGCGCATTTGACCAAGGCATAGCCATAGTTGGCCAGGGTGTACGCCCGGGCGTCCATGCGCATCAGGATCATCGCATAATACTTGTCCTTGGTGGGGTTAAACAGGTAGGTGTTCAGGAACGCGCCGATGGCCGTGAGGAACACCAGCATATGCAGCATCAGCGGCCCTGAGGGCGCGCCCGGGTACAGCGACCCGGCGTCCACCAGCAGGATCAGGTAGTACAGCGCCTTGCCCAGGAAGGCCGAGAGCACCTCCCACAGCCCGGAGAGCACATGGGCGAAGGCTTTCAGCCCCCGGCTCTGGTAGAGCGCGCCCGGCAGCATGCGCTGAATCAGGGGAATCTGCTTGAGGGCATAGAGGATGCTGTTAACCCGGTAGGCATCGCGCAGGGAGAAGGACAGCCGCAGTGTCTTAAGCATGGTCATCCTCCCGCAGGGCTGAGAGAATCTTTTCCTTGAACTCCCCGCTGTCCAGGTTGCGCTTGTCCACGGACTCCAGCGCGCCGTGGCTGAGCAGCACGATCTCGTCGCACAGGTCCAGAGCCAGGTCCAGGATGTGGGTGGAGAAGATGGTCACCCGCCCGGGTTTCAATTCACGCAGCAGCTGCTTCATCTCTTCGGCCACCACCACGTCCAGGGAGGTCAGCGGCTCGTCCAGCAGCAGGATATTGGGCTGGGCGATGATGCTGATGAGCATCTGCATCTTGTTCTTCATGCCGTGGGAGTAATCCTTGAGCAGCTTGTCCCGATCCTCGGGGGCAATGCTCATCCGATCGAAATAGGCGTCCAGGGGCTGGGGCTGGGCGATGCGCCCCTCATTGATATCCATAAAGAATTTGAGAAACTCCCGGCCGGTCAAAAACTCCGGCACCGTGGGCGTGGAGAGCACATAGCCGACATCCTCGGGAGCGACGCAACGGCGCTGGCCATCCTCAAGCAGGTAAAAGCCGCCCTGATCCGGCTTGAGGTCCCGGTTGAGGCAGTTGAACAGGGTGGTCTTCCCCGCACCGTTTCGCCCCAGCAGCCCATAGATTTTTCCGCTGTCAAAGGCAAAGTCGATGTCCCGCAGCACCTGCTTCTTCTCAAAACCCTTGACCAAGTGATCAATGACGAATTGCATATCAGCGATCCTTTCTGTTGGGATTCGCTCCCGCGGCCGCCAGGAGGACAAAAAGGCATAGCCCGGCCTCCCTGACAGGGGGAGGCGAGCTACGCCTACGCCAGCAGCTGGGTTGTCTCGGGGCAGCGCCCGGATCCGCGTCAGCCATCGCGCGCGTCGATTCCTTTCATCCACGAGATTGGGGCCATTATATCGGCAACGCGCCGCACTGTCAAGAAAAGCGCGGGCGCGCCGGGCCCCTATCGGGCGGCCAGCGGGTCGGGATCGACCCCACGCTCGCCCAGCCGCTCGCCCTCGCCGAATCGACCGTGGGCGTCGGAGCCGCCGGTGACCGCCAGGCCAAACCGGGCGGCTAGTTCCAGGCAGCGGCGCGTCTGCTGGGGATCATGTTTGGGATGATGGGCCTCGACGCCCCACAGCCCGGCCGCCGCCAGGGCGGGCAGCAGGGCGAAGTTGTCATACTGGCCGGGGTGGGCCAGCACGGCCTTGGCCCCCGCCGCCTTCACACAGGCCAGCGCCTCAAAGGGATCGGCGCAGGCGAACCGCAGCGCGGCGATGCCCGGCGCGCCGTCGATCCGGCGCTTGAAGAGCCGCCGATAGAGAGGGCCGTAGAGCTCGCCGCACAACCCCTGATCCATGAGCGCCTGCATCACGTACTGCTTGCACAGATCGCCCTCGGGTCCGGCCATACCCAGCACCGTCCCCTCGTCCACCGGGTAGCCCGCCCGAGCCAGGGCCCGCACGCTGTCCATCACCGCCCGGTTGCGCCCCTGGCGGATGAGCCGACAGAGGGTCTCGATGGCGGGCCGGCCGGCCGCTGGGATGTCGTAAGCCAATAGGTGCAGCTGCCGGCCGTCGGCCTGGGCGCAGCTGATCTCCACGCCCCCGTGAACGGTCAGCCCAAACTCCCGGCCCGCCGCCTCCAGCTCGTCCAGGCCCGCGAGGGTGTCATGGTCGGTCAGGGCGAGGCCCTCAAGGCCCGCGCCCTTCGCGGCGCGCACCAGCGCCCGCGGGGACAGCTCGCCGTCGGAGAAGTGGGAGTGCACATGCAGATCCAGCATCGCCGCGCCCCCTCAGGCAAAGGCCGCCAGCTCCTCGGCGGCGTATTCCATCTTGTAGTCGATGGGCACCATCTTGCGTTCGCGCATCTCATAGCGCCAGTCCGCCAGGGTCTGGATGGCGATCTCATCGTGGAAAACCCCGACCATGGCCGCGCCTTCAGCCTTCAGCTCCAGGATCATGTTCATCACCCACTGCTTGCTGCGGGGGTCCAGGGACGCAGTGGGCTCATCCAGCAGCAGCAGCCGGGGCTGGGTGATCAGGGCGTTGGCGATGTTCAAGCGCTGCTTCTCCCCGCCGCTGAAGGTGGCCGGGTACATGTCCCACAGTTGGTGGGAGATGCCCACCTTCTCCAGGTATTCCTTCGCCCGCTGGCGGGCGGTCCTCACGGCGACGCCCCGGGCGGTCTGGGTGTTGGTCAGGATATCCAGAGCCGACACCCGGGGGATGACGCTGAAAAACTGGGAGACGTACCCGATCTCGGTGCCGCGCAGACGGATGATCTCCCAGGGCTCGGCGGTGGCCAGGTCCACGGTGCTGCCGTCGGCGCAGGTATAGCGGGCATGGCCGCCCGAGGGGGTGTAGGTGCGGTAGATGCACTTGAGCAGGGAGGATTTGCCCGATCCGCTGGGCCCGGTGATGGCCACCAGGGTCCCCGCGTCGGTGGAGAAGCTGACATCCCCAAAGCCATCGATCTGGGCGTCGTCGCGGATGTGCATGATAAATTCCTTGTTCAACCGGTCAATCTGTAACATGGAGAAGGTCTCCTTTCTCATTGAGCGCCCGGCGCGCCCGCGCTGGGAAGAAGGGCTGGCACTGGCGGTAGAGCGCCGGGGAGCGGAAGGCGCAGACAAAGTAGCGCCCCGGGGAGAGCTCCGCCGCCGCCACCTGGCAGCCCCGGCTGGATAGGACGGCCTCTGCCGCCGCGAAATCCCACCATTTCAGGTGGGAATTGACGTAGAACCCGGCCTGCTGCTGGGCGATGGCGCAGATCTCCAGCGACGCGCAGCCCAGGTAGCGCACCCCGCGGAACTGTGCCGCCAGGGCGTAGGGATCGGCCCCCATGGCGGCAAACTCCTGCATGGTCTTAAAGCCCATGTGCAGCACCCCCTGGCGGGGCGACTCGGCCGCGGGCGCGCTTCGGGCCGCGCTGCGACCCTCGTGCAGGCAATTGCCCTGCACGTCCAGCACAAAGCCGTGGATCGGCCGGCCCCGGTACAGCAGCGCCAGGGAGATGGCATAGTCCCGGCCGAACTGGCAGTAGTTGGTGGTGCCGTCGATGGGATCAATGACCCAGCTGAAGGGCGAGGCGCCGGCGCGGCCCTCCCCCTCCTCCCCCAGCACGCCGTGGTCCGGGTAGGCGGTCAGGATGCCCTCGGTGAGAAAGCGCTGGGCCCAGCGGTCGTGCTCGGTGACCAGGTCGCTGTGGCCGTGCTTCTCCTCCACCGCAAAACCGCCCGCGCAGCGCATATCGCGCAGCCGATCCCCGCAGGCGCGCACCAGGGCGCGGCCAAAGGCCGTCAGCTCGTCCAGCCGCTCAGTCATAGCGCACCCCGTTCTCCCCGATGAAATCATTGCGGTAGTGCAAGCGGGTGACCGCCTCGCCGTTGATGAACACCGACAGGATGACCGGCACCGGCCCCTTCTTGCTCACCAGCAGCAGATCGGCGCACTTGCCCGGGGCGATGGAGCCTACCCGATCGTCGACGCGCACCGCGCGGGCGGGGTTGTAGGTGGCCATGTTGACCGCCTCGGGCAGGCTGAGCAGGCCCTGCTCGTAGAGGTGGAACACCGCGTGCAGGATGGCCGCCGGGAAATAGTCCGACACCAGGATGTCCGCGCAGCCCGCGTGCACCGCCTCGCAGGCCGACAGGTTGTTGGAGTGGGAGCGACCCATGAGGATGTTGGCGGCCCCCACCACCACCTGCATACCCAGGCGGCGGGCCTGCCGGGCGATCTCAAGCTCCACCGGGAACTCGCAGATGCGCGCGTGCAGGGCCTGGCGGACATAGTCCAGCTTGGCGGTGCTGTCATCGTCGTGGGAGGCGATGGGGATGCCCGCTTGGTCAGCCAGGTCCGCCGCCTGGGCGATCTGCCCGGCGGTGAGCTTGGCCCGGTGCATGCGCTCGGCCAGGATGCGGTCCTTCTCCTGCTCACTCTGCCCGCCGCCCATGACATGGGTTTTGAAGAACTCCAGGTCCCGATACTGGCCTTGGCCCGGGGTGTGGTCCATGAAGGAGAGCAGCTGCATATCCCGGTTGCGGATGAAATCCAGCAGCATGGGATACCCAGCGGTGTTGGTGATCTCATAGCGGCAGTGGAACCGGTGGCGGATCAGGTGATCCCCCTCGTGGAAGGTGCGGATCAGGCCGATCAGGCGCTTGAGGTTCTCGGGGCTGCGCAACTGATTGCGGCGGGCCGCCCGCTCCCCGCCGCCGGCGCCGACGTCCATGATGGTCAGGGAGTGGTACATGGTGGTGATGCCCTGGTTGACCAGCTGCTTCTCCTGCTCGCGCATGGCCAGCTCAAAGTCAATCAGGCTCTGGGGCCGGGGTTGGATGACCGACTCGATGTTGTCCGAGTGGATATCGATGAACCCAGGGATGAGGTATGCGCCCTTGGCGTCCACCCGCTGTGCGCCGGGATACCGCTGGGCAAAGTCCGGGTCCTGGGAGATTTCCTGGATGAGCTGGCCCTGGATCAGGACCGATGCGCCCGGCAGCACCCGGTCCCGCAGGACCGCCACGGCGCCGGTGATGATGGTTTCTTGCATGATGCCTCCTACAACAGCGAACTGACCAAGGTCTGGGTGTAGGCGTGGATGGGGTCCTCGAGAATCTGATCGGTCAGACCCTCCTCCACCACCCGGCCGCCCAGCATGACCATGGTTCGGTCGGACATCATCCGGATGACCGCCAGGTCGTGGCTGACGATCATCATGGCGATGCCCAGCTCCTTCTGGATGGAGCGGATCAAATCCAGCACCTTGGCCTGCACGCTCAGGTCCAGCCCGGTGGTGACCTCGTCGAGCAGCAGAATGGGCGGGTTGTTGGCGATAGCCTTGGAAATCTGCACCCGCTGCTGCATACCGCCGGAAAACACCCGGGGCTGGTCCCGCAGCCGCTCGGTGGGAATCTCCACATGCTCGAGCAGCTCAGTGCTGCGGCCGATCATGCTGCCGGCGTCGCGGTTGCCCGCGGCGATGAGCTTCTCGGCGATGTTGGCGCCCGAGGAGAGCTTCATGCGCAGGCCCAGCATGGGGTTCTGATAGACCATGCCCATCAGGTGGTTGCGCAGATAGCGCCGCTGCTGGCTGCTGACGCGGAGGATGTTCTCCTCCCCCTGCCGATACAGGGACAGATAGGCCGCCCCCGAGGTGGCGGGCTGGTCGAAGTACAGGGTTTTGAGCAGGGTGCTCTTGCCCGAGCCCGACTCGCCCACGATGCCCAAAATCTCCCCGGGATAGAGCTGGAAACCGACGTCCCGCACCGCCCAGATGGTGTGGCAGACCGGGCAACGGCCCTTTTCCAGCTCGGTGTGGGCGCGGCAGTAGTCGCACCCGTCGCCGAAGCGCACGGTGATATGTTCCCCCGTCATGACAGGCGCTCGCTTATCCATGATTTTCCCCCTCCTGCTGTGCGTTGCGCCGCTTCAGGCAGTAGCCCGTGTCCGAGCACTGGTAGAAGCGCTCCCCGGTCTCGGGATCGAACATCTCGTCAAAGTAGACATTCTCGGCCCCGCACAGGCGGCATCTGCGACCGGACATATCCTCCCGCCGGAAGGGATGGTCCTCAAAGGCCAGGGATTCCACCGGGGTGTGGGGCGGCACAGCGTAGATTTTCTTCTCGCGTCCGGCGCCGAACAGGTACAGGCACTGGGCCTGGTGGAGCTTGGGGTTGTCGTAGCGCGGGATGGGGCTGGGGTTCATGACATAGCGCCCGTCGGCCATCACCGGGTGGTCCGCGCCCTTGAAGGGGGAGCCCCGGGTGAGCAGCTGCTCAAAGAGGTTGACCCAGATGCCGGTGTACTCCGCGTCGGCGTGGAGCTGGCGGGTGACCTCCTCGTGGGCGTCCACCCCGCGCAGGGGCTCGGGGGTGGGCACCTGGAGCACCAGCACCTGATCCTCCCGCAAGGGTTCCTCGGGGATGCGGTGACGAGACTGGATGATGTCGGCCTGGGCGGTGTCAGTGGTGACCTCCACCCCGGTGGTGGCGCAGATCAGCCGCTTGATGCTCACAGCGTTGACGCTGTCGTCGTTGCCCTGGTCGATGACCTTCAGGGTGTCCTCCGGCCCGATCAGGGACATGGTCAGCTGGATGCCGCCGGTGCCCCAGCCCCGGCCGATGGGCAGCTCCCGGGAGCCAAAGGGCACCTGGTATCCGGGCACAGCGATGGCGTGCAGGATGGCCCGACGGATCTCCCGCTTGGAGCCCTCATCCAGGAAAGCGAAGTTATAGCCGTTCGCATTAGTCGTTTGCGTCATGTTCAAGGCTCCTTTTCCGGTTGCGCAGGCTGTCCAGCTTGGACTGGAAGGTGACATAGTGGGGCAGCTTCAGATGGGAGATGAAACCGTTCATCTCCAGGCAGTCCCCGTGCAGCAGCACGAACTCCATGTCGCTGGTGGGGCTGTCGATCTCCAGGATGCCCGTGAAAGCCGAGGGCAGCACCGCGCCGAAGAAGATTTTGATCCGCCCGGCGCCCATGGCCCGCAGGGCCTCCAGGGTCTCCTCGGGCACCTCCTCGAAGCACTGGGCGAAGGAGCGGGCGAAGAAGGAGGTGCTGAAGATGCAGATGCCGATGATGCCCGCCGAGGGACCAAAGCCCACGCACACCAGCACCAACAGCACCCAGATGATCGAGGGGATGGCCCGCAGAAAGGTCAGCGCCGCTGAGAGCAGGTTGGCCAGCCATCTGGCCGGGGTCAGGTTCTTGGCCAGGAACACCGCCAGAAACATGCCGCCGACCATGCTGTACACCGTGGAGAGCACGGCCACGCCGATGGACTCCAGCAGCGAGGTGAGGGTGATGCCGATTTGGCTCACATCGATCTTGGCCAGCTTACTCACCGCCTCTGGGATGCGCCCCAGGCCCTCGAGAAACTGCGCCCAGTCGATGTTCATCAGGAACATGGCGGTCACGCCGACAACCGCAAAACCGATCAGAAAGCCCTTGAGCGCGCGGTCGCGGGCGGGATCCTTGGTACGGATCCGGCCCCTGCGGTCGCGCAGCAGCCCCCCCTCCTCCGGCGGCTGCAGCGGAAACCTGCCGCGCACGGCATCGGTCAGATTGGTCACGCGAGCACCTTCTTTCTTAAAAAGTTGGTCAGCATATCCACCAGGATGACGATCCCCGCGATCAGCAGGATGACCCCCATGGCCGAGTGGTAGCGAAACTGCTTGATGTAGCCCATCATGATCAGGCCGATGCCGCCGCCGCCCACGGCGCCCACCAGGGTGGAGGAGCGGATGTTGACCTCCAGCGAGTAGAGCAGCCAGGAGATGAAGCCCGGCAGCGAGGCTGGGATGATGACCTGGGTGATGGTGGTCAGCCGGCCCGCGCCCACGGATTGGAGGGCCTCCAGACTCTCGCCGCCCACCTCGTCGATGATCTCGATGAAGGAGCGGATCAGGAAGCCGCAGGTGGTGATCAGCAGCGCCAGCGCGCCCACCACCGTGCCGATGCCGAAGGCCATGATCAGCAGAAAGGTCCAGATCATGCTGGGGATGTTGCGCTGCAGGGAGGCGATGAAGCGGATGATCTTCTTCATCGGCTTGAAGGGCGCGGTGGTATTGGCGCCCAGGAAGGCCAACACCAGGGAGACCACCGCCGAGATCATGCTGGCGACGATGGCCATGCTGATGGTCTGCACCAAGCCCTGCAGGATGGTCCCCCAGTCGATGATCTTGGGCGGCAGCAGGTCCTGAAAGATGAACAGCCAGAAGTTCTCCATGTTCATCAAAAACTCGAAGGGCTGGTACTTTGTCTGCGCCGTAGCCGCGGTGAACAGCACGGCGATCAGCGCCACCGCCGCCGTGGCGATGCGCTTCTCGCGCTTGGGGATCAGGGCAATCTTCGCGCTACGCATTGGCCGCCAATCCCTCCTCGATGCCCACGGTCAGCTGCTCGATGGGCGCGTCGTAGATGGTCTCGATCATGGCGGTGGTCAGCTTGGCGGGGATGTCGTCGAAGACCACCCGGCCCTTGTGGATGCCGACGATGCGGTCGGCGTAGGCCAGGGCCACATCCACCTGGTGCAGATTGACGATGCAGGCGATGTTGCGGGTTTTGGCCATCTGCTGAATCTGGTCCATGATCACCTTGGAGCTGCTGGGGTCCAGGGAGGCGATGGGCTCGTCGCACAGCAGCAGCGCGGGGTCCTGCATCAGGGCCCGGGCGATGCCCACCCGCTGCTTCTGCCCGCCGGAGAGCTCGCCGCCCTTCTTGTAGATCATCTCGTCCATGCCCATCATCTTGAGCAGCTCCAGGGCCTTGCGCTTGTCGGCCTCGGTGTAGCGGCCCAGCACCGCGTCGGCGGTGGACATGTAGCCCAGCCGACCGTGCAGCACATTCTGGAAAACTGACAGGCGGTAGACCAGGTTGAAGGATTGGAAGATCATCCCGATGCGCCGGCGCACGGCCTTGAGCTCCCGCTCCCGTTTCAGGGAGGTCATCTCGCGCCCCTCGAAGAGGATGCTGCCGGCGGTGGGATCAATCATGCGGTTGATGCAGCGCAACACGGTGGATTTGCCCGCGCCCGAGGGGCCGATGATCACCACCACCTCCCCGGCGTCCACGCTGAAGCTGACATCCTCCACCGCCCGGGTCGGCCCGTAATATTTCTTCAGGTTCGACAGTTCGAGCACCCTATCCATTTGATCGCGCTCCTTTCACGTCCGGTCAATCCGAGAGGTTGTACTTTTCCTTGAGCTCCTTGAGGTAGTCGTAGTCGCTGTCCTTGGCCTCGATGAAGCGCTTGGGCTCCACGCCCTCCTCATCGCCGAAGTACTCGGGATCGTCATAGCTGAGCAGGAAGGCCTTGATCTTGTCCTTGAGCTCCTGGGGCAGGTCCTTCTGCACGGCGATGGGGTCGCTGGGGATGGTGGGCGACTCGTGGATGATCTTCAGATCGCCTTCCTTGGCGTTGCCGGCCTCGATCTGGTTCTCATAGGTGGAAGAGGCCACGGCCGCGGCGTCCACGTTCCCCTGGATGACCGCCTGCATGGCTCCGGGGTGGCTGCCGGCGAACATGGCGGATTTGAAAAATTTGCCGTCGGTATGCAAATCGTCAAAGGACAGCTCCTGGCCGGCCATGGCGTTGAGAATCTCGTTGCTGGGCACCACGTTGCCGCTGGTGGACTCGGGGTCGACGAAGGCGAAGGTCTTGCCCTGAAGGTCCGCCAGAGAGGCGATGTCGCTGTTTGAGCGCACCACGATGTAGGACTTGTAGCCGCTCACCCCGTCCTTGGTGCCCCGCACCACCAGGGCCTCAGCGCCCGACCGCTCCCGGGCGGTCACATAGGAGAAGGGCCCCAGGTACGCCAGCTGGGCCTGGCCGGTGCGCATGGCCTCCACGGCGGCGCTGTAATCGGTGGCGCGGTAGGTGGTCACCTTGATGCCTAGATAGTCGCTCATGGCCTGGTTCATGTTGTCGCGCAGCTGGACGGATTTCTCGGTGTCCTCACCGGGAATCATGACCATCACGATCTCGTCGAGCCCATAGTTGTTCTCCTGGGCCGGGGACGCGACCGGCTGGCCGTCGCTGGAGCATCCGACCAGGGAGAGGGCCGCCAGCACCGCGGCCAGCACGCAGGCGGTGATCTTGTTGCGTTTCATGTTGTGCCTCCTTCTTCTCGTTCGGTTGGGCAAATCGGATTTTCGGCTGCGGGGGGCGTCATCGCTTCCGCTCTTCTGTATCCCCCCGCGAGCCATCTCCATCATAGGAACCGGCGGTAAAAGCGCTAAGCGCACCGCGTGAAATATGGGTAAAAACCGTTTTTCGGCGCGCAGGCCCGCCCAAAACAACAAAAGAGGGAGCAAAAAAATCTTTGCTCCCTCCAGGGTTTGCGGCGTTTACAGATCGTCCACCAGAGCGGTGGACTTGGCGTAGGCCGTGGAACGGGCCTCGAAGAAATCGGTCTTGACCAGGTTGGCGTTGGCATACTGGGAGACCCAGCGCATGGACTCGGGCTCCTGCTGGTTTTCGGGGTAGAGGGGCTCGTAGCCCAAGCCGATCCAGCGCAGATTGCCCAGATACTGGATATAGTCGGTGATCATCTGGCGCGTCAGCCCGGGGATGGCCTCGCCGATGACATAATGGCCCCAGGCGATCTCCTGGCGCACCCCCTCCTGAAGCAGCGCCCGCAGCTCGGCCACCATGGCCTCGTCGAACAGCTCGGGCCGCTCGGCGCGCAGCTCGGTGAGGATGTTGCGAAACAGCCACAGGTGGGTGTTCTCATCCCGGTTGATGTAGCGGATCTCCTGGGCCGAGCCGGGCATCTTGCCATTTCGGGACAGGTTGTAGAAGAACATAAAGCCCGAGTAAAAGTAGACGCCTTCCAAGATGTAGTTGGCCATCAGCACCCGCAGCAGGGTGCGGGCGTCCTTATCCCGCTGGAACTGGTTGTAGCAGTCGCCGATGAAGGTGTTGCGCCGCAGCAGGTGCGCGTCGTCGCGCCACTGGTAGAGGATGTCCATGCGCTCCTCGGGCGAGCAGATGGTGTCCAGCATGTAGGAGTAACTCTGGGAGTGTACGCACTCCTGGAAGCACTGGATGTTCAGGCACAGGTTGATCTCGTTGGCGGTGATGTACTCGCCCACGCAGGGCAGGTTGGCGGTCTGGATGGAGTCCAAAAACACGAGGAAGGACAGGATCTTATCGTAGGCGGCGCGCTCCGGGGCGGTCAGCCGGGGATAATCCTTGACGTCCTGGGCCAGGTTGATCTCCTCCGGGATCCAGAAATTGTTCATGGCCTGGCGATACCAGTCGGACACCCAGGGATAGCGCAGGTTGTTGTAGTCGTTCAGGTTGGTGGGATTACCGGCGATCATGCGCCGATCCCGCACCTGGATATCCCCCTCGGGGTTGAACAGGGGCTTGCGGGGCAGGGGGTTGCGGATATCAAAATCCATCGCGATGCACATCCTTTCTTTGCCGTTGCGCCCGTCAGGATGAGCAGGACTCGCAGTCCGCCACCTCCAGGGACTTGGAGCGCACATAGTACACGGTCTTGACGCCGCACGTCCAGGCTAAGATGTAGAGATCGAGCACCTGGCGCATGGTGTATGTGTTGGTGATATAAAAGTTCATGGATTGGGCCTGGTCGATGTGGCGCTGGCGCGCGCCGCAGGCCCGCACCGACCAGGTCTGATCGATGTGGTGGGCGTTGGTGTAGTACCAATAGGTCTCCGGGCTCAGGTCCGGCGCCACCCGGGGGAGCATCGCGCCCTTCTTCTCCTCGAGGAAGTACTTGTTCATCACCGGGTCGATGCCGGCGGTGGTGCCCGCCAGGATCGAGGTGGAGCTGGTGGGGGCCACGGCCAGCAGGTAGGCGTTGCGCATCCCCTGGCGGTGGACCTTTTCGCGCAGCGCCGTCCAACCCTCGTCGGTGTATCCCCGCTTGTCAAAGTACGCGCCGCTGTCCCAGTCCGAGCCGACAAAGCGGGCGTAGGCCCCCTTCTCGGCGGCAATATCGCTGCTGGCCTCGATGGCGAAAGAATTGATTTTTTCAAAGAGCCCGTCCACAAAGTCCAAGTGTTCCTGGCTCTGCCAGGGGATGCGCCGCTTGGCCAGCAGATGGTGATAGCCGCTCACGCCCAGGCCGATGGAGCGATACTGGCGGTTGGTGATTTCAGCGTAGGCCAGAGGGTAGAAGTTCAGGTCAATGACATTGTCCAGCGCCCGCACCGCGGCGCGCACCGTGTCGCGCAGGGCGGCCTCGTCATCCACCGGCAGACGCCCCAGGGACAGGGAGGCCAGGTTACAGACCACGAACTGTCCCGCCTTGGCGCGGCTGACCACCACGGGATCGCCCTGGCAGGAAACCACCTGGGTGGTTTCCTCGGCGATGGGGGCCATGTTCTGGGCGATCTCGGTGCACAGGTTGGAGCAGTAGATCATCCCGGCGTGGGGATTGGGGTTCATGCGGTTGACCAAGTCTCGGTTGAAGGCGAAGGGCGTGCCGGTCTCCACGGCGGATTTGATGATCAGGCGCACCAGGTCCTTCAGGCCAATCGCGCGCTTGGCGATGCGCGCGTCGCGCACGCACGCCCAGTAGCGCTCCTCCCACAGCTGCCCGTAGCAATCCTCCAGGCGGTAGCCCTTGACCTGTTCGATCTCGTGAGGGCACATCAGATACCAGGTCTGATTCAGGTCCTGCTCAGCCATGCGCCAGAACAGGTCGGGATAGCAGATGGCGGGGAAGACGTCGTGGGCCTTCATGCGCTCGTCGCCGTTGTTGGTGCGCAGCTGCAAAAACTCCGGCAGGTCCCGATGCCAGGCGTCCAGGTAGACCGCCACCGCCCCGGCCCGCACGCCCAGCTGGTCCACCGCCACGGCGGTGTCGTTGACGATGCGCACCCAGCGGATCACCCCGCCGGCCGCGCCCTCGAAGCCGCGGATGGCGCTGCCCGCCGCTCGCACTTTGCCAAAATACAGGCCCATGCCCCCGCCGTATTTGCTGACCTGGGCGAAGTTGTCCACCGAGCGGAAGATGCCCTTGAGGCTGTCGGGCACCACGTCGATAAAGCAGCTGCTCAGTTGGTGGAAGGGTTTGCGGGCGTTGGACAGGGTGGGCGTGGCCATGGTGACCTCCAGCTTGGAGAGCATGTCGTAGAAGCGGCGCACCCAGCCCATCCGGTCAGCGCGCTCCCCCATGGCCAAGTGTAGGGCGATGCCCAAAAACATCTCCTGGGGGCTCTCCAGGGGCGCGTGCTGATGGGTGCAGACCACGTAGCGCTTGAGCAGCAGGTCCAACCCCGAGTAGGTGAACAGATCGTCGCGCTCCGGGCGCAGAAACCCCTCGGCCGCGTCGATCTCCGCCCGGGTGTACCCCTCCAGGATGTACGCGCCGTAGAGACCCTGATCGGTCAGATAGCGCAGCTTCTCATAGAAACAGCCCAGGCCCAGGCGCCGCTCCTCCACCGCCAGCTGGCGGCGGAACGAAAAGGCCAACAGCCGACCGGCGATCCGCTCCCATTGGGGGGCCTGCTGGCTGGTCAGCTCCACCGCGGCCTTGATCAGCGCGGCCAGCTTGTCCTCTCCGCTCATGTCCGCCTTGGAGAAGCTGACCAGCTTGCCCGCCAGGGCGCTCAGGGCGTAGGGCTCCTGCGGGAAGGCGCGCTCGATGCCCTTGAGCGCCTGGAGCAGCCCGGGCACGCCCACCAGCGCGGCGATCTGCTCGCGGGCCTGGCGCAGCTGGGTGCGCTGCTGCCGGTAGAGGATATAGGCTTTGGCCACGGGGTAACAGCCCTGCTCCATCAGGGTCTCCTCCACCCGGTCCTGGATGCCCTCCACCGAGCGCACGCCGTCCCGCTCGAGCTTGACCTCGATGGCCTTAAGCAGCCGCTGCAGCTGCTCCGGCTCGGGCTGCTGGCCGCAGGCGGTGAAACTCTTGCGCATGGCCTGAATGATCTTCTCCGGCCGGTAGGGCTCGCTCTGTCCAGAGCGCTTGAGGATATTGGTCAGGGTCATGGGGACGCCTCCCATCGATGCATTGTACGCATACCATTATACAATATCCAGAATATTCAATCAATACTACATTCTGGACAACTTCAGAACAGCCATCAACCGCCGGTTGACGCGGCTGGTTGAACAGTCGATTGTATCCTGCCCCGGCCGCCGTATAATAGACGTAGAGCGCCAGCGTCAAGGAGGAAACCCCACCATGGATCTGCAAATCGGACAAACCGTTAAACAGCTGCGCGTCCGCCAGGGCGTGCGCCAGGAGACCCTGGCCCAAGCCCTGGGGGTATCGACCCAGGCGGTGAGCAAGTGGGAAAACCAAAAAGCTCAGCCCGATATCAGCCTGTTGCCGCTTCTGGCGGGCTTTTTCCAGGTCAGCCTGGAGACCCTCTTTTTCGGGTTTCGGGAGGAGAACGACGCGCTGCCCGAGCCGGTGCACCGGTGCCTGAGCGAGAACCAGCGCGGGTGGGAGGGCATCGTCGCCGCCGACTGGGGCGGCACCCACCTGCCCGCCTGGGGGGTGTACATCCCCACCGAGGAGGAGCTGGGCCTGATGGCGGGCGAACCCTGCCGCCGGGTGCTGGAGATCGCCTGCGGCGACGGGCGTTCCCTGCTCTACCAGAGCCAGCACGGCTGCCAGGAGCTCTGGGGGCTGGACATGTCGCCCCGGCAGATCGTCAAGGCCCGCGCGCGCCTGGCGGACCATGGCGTGGCGGCCCAACTGTTCGTCTCGCCCATGGAGGTCAACCCCGGCATCCCGCCGGCGTACTTCGACTGCGTCTACTCCGTCTATGGCCTGGGCTGGACCCAGGACCTGGAGAAGACCATCGCCCTGGCGGCGGGCTACCTCAAGCCGGGCGGGGCCTTCATCTTCTCCTGGGACAACCCCATCCTGCGCTGCATACAAGCGCGGGACGGTCAGTACGTCCTGGCCCACCCCTACGCCGACGAGCCGCGCTTTGAAAACCGGATGCGCGGCGAGCGGGTCGCCCTGATCAACTGGAAGCTGTCCTCCTACATCAACACCCTGATCCGTCATGGCCTGCGCATCGAGCGGCTGGTGGAGGAGACTCGCCCGCCCGAGGGCCAGGCCCCCTTCACCGAGAAATACTACTCGCCCCACAAGGCCCGCTACCTGCACCATACCTTCGTCATCAAAGCCCGCAAGGCGTAGGGCGGCGGCCGGTTGACAGGTCCCTCGGCCTATCCTATACTCAGTAGGACAGCGGGGCGGCCCCGGCATGCGCTTGCGCGCGGCGACCGACCCACCGGCAACAGCGGCGCCCCCTGAGCCAGGGAGCGCCGCTGTTTTGAAAGGAGAACGCCATGACCTATCCACCCCCGGAGCTCTCGGTCGTCGAGGGCATCGCCCGGGCCTATTTCAAGGATTTTATCCATCTGGAGCGCACCGCCACGGGCGCTTCCACCTATGTGTACCGCACGCTGACCTCAGGGGGCGTGCGCTACATCCGCCTGCTGCCCGAGGGAACCAGCTTTGCCCCCGAGGTCCTGGCGCACCGCATCCTGCTGGCCCTGGGCGTGCCGGTGCCGGAGGTGCTGGGCTGGGAGGCCCGGAACCAGGCTACGGGGCTGTCGGTGATGGTCATCAAGGCCATGCCCGGCCGCAGCGTCCAGGAGGAGCCGCCGGCAGGGGGAACCGGCCCGGTGCTGATGCAGGCCGGTCGGCAGCTGGCGCGCCTGCACCAGGTTCCCGTCGCGGGCTTCGGGTTTATCGACCGCGCCCATGGGGACGCGCTGCGGGGAGAGTATCCCGACTTTGGCAGCTTTTGGGACGCGCACCTGGCGGCGGACCTGGAGGCCCTGGATGGCTACCCCTTCTCCGCCCGGCAGCGGGCGGACATCGCCGCGCACCTGGCGCGGGCGCGCCCCCTGCTGGACACGCCCCGGGCGGCGCTGGCGCACGGGGACTTCGATATCTCCCATATCTTCCATCAGAACGGCCGCCTCACCGGGTTTATCGACCTGGGGGAGATCCGCGGCTGCTCCCCGCTGTTCGACCTGGGCACCTTCTGCTTCGCGGACGCCACGCCGGGGCGGATCGCCTATGAACATCTACTGACCGGATACAGCCAGGTCCATCCCCTCCGCCGGGACGACCGCTACGCCGCCGCGTGCATGGGGCTCTTTCAAATCGTCCGCTTCCTGGGCAAAAAGGCCGGCGCCCCCGCCGCCGCTTTCTGGCGCGGGCAAGCCCTCCGGCAGCTGGACTACCTGAGCGGGCTCTGAGGCGGACCGTCAGCCCTCGGGCGGAGCCGGCATGCCCCGGCCCATCAGGTCCGTGGGGTCGCGCATGCGCCGGTAGTAGGCCGCCGCCAGCAGCACCGCCGCCCCCAGCCAGGCCAGCACCTCCGCATAATAGATGCCCTCCGCGCCCATCAGCAGGGGCAGGGCCAGGGCCGCGGCGATGCGCATCACCAGCTCGGCGATGCCCGAGAGCATGGGCATCACCGTGTCGCCCATGCCCTGCAGGGCCGAGCGGTACAGGTGCAGCAGGTACAGGACCGGCAGCATGACGCTCATCAACGACAGGTAGTGGTAGGCGACGTCGAGCACCTGCCCCACCACGTCCGGCTCGCCGCTGACAAAGATCGACAGCACCCCCCGCCCCACCAGCAGCATGGCCGCGCCGATGACCGCCGAGGTGGCCAGGGCCATGACCAGCCCCGAGCGCATGCCATGGCGGATACGGTCGATCTTGCCGGCGCCCAGGTTCTGCCCCACAAAGGTGGCCACCGCGTAACCGTAGGAGATGGCCGCCAGCTCCAGGATGCCGTAGAGCTTGTTGGTGGCGGTGAACCCGGCCACCATGATGAAGCCGAATCCGTTGATGACATACTGCACCACCAGGCCGCCCACGGAGATGATGGCGTTCTGGAAGGCCAAGGGCGCGCCCAAGCGCACCAGGCGACCGGCCAGCGCACGGTCGGGCGCGAAATCCTCCCGCTGCATCTTCAGGATACGGATGCGCAGCACCGCCCGCAGGCAGAACAGGCTGGCGCAGGCCTGGGCGATGACCGTGGCGGCCGCCGCCCCGGCCACCCCCCACTTGAAGGGCACCACGAAGATCAGGTCCAGCACGATGTTGACCACCGAGGCCACCAGCATCGCGTACAGCGGCGTGCGGCTGTCCCCCAAGGCCCGCAGGATGGCCGCCAGCAGGTTGTAGAGAGTCACCACCGCGATGCCGCCGAACATGATCCGCAGATACAAGATGGCGTTGCCGAGGATGTTCTCCGGGGTGTTGAGCAGGCGCAGCACCGGCAGGCAGGCCAGCTGGCTCAGCAGCGTCATGGCCACGGCGATGACCGCGCTGAGCCCGACGGACATGGCCACGCTCCGGCGCAAACCCTGGTGATCCCCCGCGCCAAAGCGCTGGGCCATCAGGATGCCGCAGCCCTGGGTGAAGCCGGTCATCACCCCCAGCACCAGCCAGTTGAGCCAGTCCGCCGCGCCCAGGGAGGCCAGGGCCTCCACGCCCACGAACTGCCCCACCACCGCGGTGTCCACCAGGGTGTAGAACTGCTGGCAGATATTGCCCAGCATCAGCGGCAGGGCAAAGCTCAGGATCAGCCGGGCGGGCTTGCCCTGGGTCATGTCCTTGATGCGCTCGCTCATGAGGTCCCCTCCTTCCGGTCCATGGCGCGCTCCAGCGCCTGGGTCAGCGCCTCGTTGTAGTGGGTGAAGGCCGCGCGCCCCTGCTCCCCCAAAGCGTCGAAGGCCGCGCGCTCGGCCGCCCGCAGCGCCCCCAGCACCTGCCGGGCCAGGGCTCGGCCGCTTTCCGTCAGCTCGATGCGGCTGCTGCGCCGGTCCTCCTGGCAGGTCTGCCGCAGGATGTACCCCTGGTTCTCCAGGCCCTGCACCAGGCTGGACAGGGTCTGCTTGGGGTAGCCCAGGCCCTGGCTGAGGGCCCGCTGGGTGCTGGGTCCCTGCTGCTCAAGCCAGCGCAGCACCGACAGCGCCGTCATGGTGATGCCCCGGCGCTGGGCGAATTCCTCATAGAGCCGATCCACCCGCGTCCACTGGCGATACCAGCTCTCCATCTGTTCCTCCATCAAGCTTGCCATGGAAGCCCTCCCCTTTTAGTCCGAACAGAGACTAAAATACCACGATTCCTGAGCTTCTGTCAAGTTTCGGGCAACGCAAAAGGGCCGGGTATGAACCCAGCCCTTTTCGTCTATGCGCGTCAGTCCAAGAGCTCCTCCACCACACCGCAGACCGCCTTGGCCACGCTGCCCGCGTGGAAGGGGTTGCTCAGCCCGGCAAGCTCCAGCAGCTCGAAGTAGCCCTTGCTGCCCCCGGCGCAGCACAGGCGGTAGTAATCCTTCCAGGCCTGCCGCCGATCCTGGCGCATGCGGGTGTAGAACTCGAAGGCCCCCATCTGCGCCAGGGCATAGTCCACATAGTAGAAGGGGAACAGGAAGATGTGCTGCTTCTGCATCCAGAAGCCGCCCTGCTCGAGGAACTCGTTGCCGTCGTAATCGCGCCAGGGCAGGTAGACCTGCTCGAGCTCATGCCAAACCTGGCGGCGGGCCATGGCGTCCATGCCGGGGTTCTCAAAGACCCGATGCTGGTACTCGTCCACGCAGACCATGTAGGGCACCACCGAGAGCGAATCGGCCAGGTGGGCGTAGCGGTAGGCGTCGGCCTGGTCGCCGAAGAACAGCTCCATCCAGGGATAGGTAAAGGTCTCCATGCTCATGGAGTGGATCTCGTTGATCTCGCTGGTGGAGTGGCTCATGGCCATCAGCGGGATGCGGCGCGAGGATGTGAAGCCCGCAAAAGCGTGACCCGCCTCATGGGTGAGCACGTCCACATCGGCGCTGGTGCCGTTGAAGTTGGAGAAGATGAAGGGCGCCTTGTAGGCGGGCAGGCTGGTGCAGTAGCCGCCCGGCCGCTTGCCCGGCTTGGTCTGAAGGTCGAACAGCTCGCCCTTCACCATGAAGTCGAAGAACTCGCCGGTCTCGGGCGAGAGCTCGCGGTACATACGCTGGGCCTTGGCCACCAGGGTCTGCTGGTCGCCCTGGGGAACGGGGTTGCCCTCGGGATAGACCAGGGCCTCGTCGTAGTAGCGCAGCTTGTCCACGCCCAGGCGCTGGCGCTGCCGCTCAAACAGCTCGGCCACCACCGGCACGATGACCTCCTTGACCTGCTGGCGGAAGGAGACCACGTCCTCGGGTTTGTAGTCGTAGCGGCGGCGCTTGAGGTAGGCCATCTCGATGTAGCTGGAGAAGCCCAGCTTCTCGGCCATGGACACCCGCAGGGCCACCAGGTCGTCATAGATGCGATCCAGCTCGGGCGCGGCCTGGGCGTACAGCGCGGCCCAGGCCTCAAAGGCCCCCTTGCGCACCGCCCGGTCGGTGGACTGCATGTACTTGAGCAGGCCGTAAAAGTTGCACATCTCGCCCTGGAAGGCGATCTGGCAGGTGGCCGAGAGCTTGGAATACGCCTGGCAGAGCTCCGACTCGCGCACCAGGTCGGGGATCAGGCGCTCATCGGCGAAGCGCTGTCCGAACTGCATATCCTTGACCAGGGTGTCGCCGAACTCGGCGGTAAAATCGGCCAGGTAAGGCGAGGCCAATACCGCCGCGTCCACCTGCCGACTGAGCAGGTCAATGGCGGGCATGCGGCTGTTGAGGACCCGCATCTCCTCCTCATAGTAGGGATCGGTGGTGTCCACGGTGTTGCGGATGCTGGCGATGGACTCCTGGGTGCTGATCTGGCGCAGCAGCTCCTCCTGGTCCATGTAGGCCGCCCGCAGGTCTGCATAGCCGCCCGCGGCGCGCACCCGGTCCGCCGCCCGGCGCAGGGCGGCCTCAGCCGCGTCGAAATCCGGCCTCACGTAAGGAATCTGCGAAAAGGGTTGCATGGTGCCTCTCTCCTCTCAAATATGGAAAGAATCCCCCCGGCATGGGCCGAAGGGATCCTTGCGTCACGAAATCATCCCGTACATCATCTGGGAGATGATATCCATGATCCGATCATGACAGCGGCCGCAGCCGGTGGAACAGCCGGTTTCCAGCTGCACGTCGTGGAAAGCCGCCTCCACGTCCGGCAGGGTCGGCAGGTCGTGCAGGGCACGCTCGATATCCGCCAGGGAGACCTGCTTGCACTTGCAGATCATCTCGTTCTCATGCGCCATGATAAAACCACCTTTCTGTTTGGCGATAAGGCGAGCATAGCACAGGGGCTCCCGCGCCGTCAAGGGCGGGCGGGGCATCGGTCAAGCGGCGAGCGCCGCGCTGCGCAGCCCGTCAAACGAAGACCAGATGCGCCGCCCGTCAGCCCGCGATGACGCGCAGCAGCTGCTCGAGGATATCCACGATCTTCTCCAGGGACTGAATGGAGGTGAACTCATACCGCCCATGGCCGTTCTCCCCGCCCGCGCACAGGTTGGGACAGGGCAGCCCCATGAAGGACAGGCGGCTGCCGTCGGTGCCGCCGCGGATGGCATGGCTGACCGGCTCCAGGCCCACGGCGCGCATGGCCGCCTGGGCCGCCTGGATGATCTCGGGATGGGGCGCGATCATTTCCTTCATGTTGTAGTAGGTGTCCACCAGGCCTAGCGCAATGGTGCCCGCGCCGTACTTGTCGTTGAGGTAGTCGGCGATCTTGGTGAAGCGGGCCTTGCGCTGCTCGAAGAGCGTCCGGTCGTGGTCGCGGATGATGTACTGCATCTGGGCGCGCTCGACCTCGCCGCTCATCTTGGTCAGGTGGCTGAAGCCGTCGTACCCCTCGGTGTAAGCGGGGTTCTCGTTGACCGGCAGCATGCTGTGAAACTCCATGGCCATTAGGCTGGCGTTTTTCATCTTGCCCTTGGCGCCGCCGGGGTGGATGCTCACGCCGAACACGTCCACCGTGGCGGTGCAGGCGTTGAAGCTCTCATAGTCCACGCTGCCCGGCGCGCCGCCGTCCAGGGTGTAGGCGAAGTCCGCCCCGAAGGCCGCCACGTCGAAATGGTCCACGCCGCCGCCCACCTCCTCATCCGGGGTGAAGGCGATCTTGACCGCGCCATGGGGAATCTCGGGGTGCTCCACCAACCGCTGGGCGATGGCCATGATCTCGGCCACGCCGGCCTTGTCGTCCGCGCCCAGCAGGGTGGTGCCGTCGGTGACGATCAGGTCCTGGCCGACATAGTTCGCCAGGTTCTCGAACGCCTCGGCCCGCATGACGATCCCCTGCTCGGCGTTGAGCACCACGTCCCCGCCCTCATAGCGCACGACGCGCGCCCTGACATCCTTACCCGAAATCTCCTCGGCGGTGTCCATGTGGGCGATCAGGCCGACCGTCGGGGCGGGATGGTCCAGGTTGGAGGGCAGCGAGGCGTAGACATAGCCGAACTCGTCCATATGGGCGTCGGCAAGGCCCATCTGCCGCAGGGTCTGGGCGATATGCTCGGCCATGACCTTCTGCCCCGGGGTGGTGGGGAAGGTGGCGGAGGTGCTGCAAGACTGGGTGTCGTATTGGACCAGGTCCAGGAACAGATCGGTAACCGTGCTCATGGCAATGCTCCTTTACAAGTTGCTGCCCCCATTATAGCACAACCGGCCGTCCCCCGGCGCAAAAAAACGCCGGCATCCGTGGATGCCGGCGCGGGACTCACAGGCGCTTGATCTTCACACCCTGGGGGGTGTCCTCCACCGCCACGCCCTTTTCCTTGAGCAGGTCGCGGATCTCGTCGGCCCGCTTCCAGTTCTTGTCCTTGCGGGCCTGCTGCCGCTCGGCCACCAGGGCCTCGATCTCGCTGTCCACCCCGTCGTCCTCGGGGGCCTTGAGCAGCAGCCCCAGCACGCCGGTGAGCTCCACCAGGGCGGCAAGCGCGGCCTTGACGCTGCCCAAGCTGCTCTGCTCGGTCACCTGGGTGTTTGCCTGGCGCACCAGCTCGAAGAGCACGCCCACCGCGTCGGCGGTGTTCAGGTCGTCGTCCATGGCGGCGATGAAGCGCCCGCGCAGGGCGGCGAGGCTCTCGATCAGGGCCGGATCAGCCGGGCCCTCGGCCGCCTTGTCCCTGAGGAACAGCAGGTTGCCCCGGGCGTTGTAGAGCCGCTCCAGGCCGGCCTGGGCGCTGGCGATCAGCTCCTCGGAGTAGTTGATGGGGCTGCGGTAGTGAGCCGAGAGCATGAACAGGCGCACCGCCTCCAGGTCGAACTTCTGGGCGATGTCCCGGACGGTGAAGAAGTTGCCCAGGGACTTGCTCATCTTGCGGTTGTCCACGTTGATGTGGCCGTTGTGCATCCAGTAGTGCACGAAGGGTTTGCCCGAGGCCCCCTCGCTCTGGGCGATCTCGTTCTCATGGTGGGGGAAGATCAGGTCCTGCCCGCCGCAGTGGATGTCAAAGGTCTCGCCCAGATATTTGCTGCTCATGGCCGAGCACTCGATGTGCCAGCCCGGCCGCCCCAGGCCCCAGGGGCTCTCCCAGGCGGGCTCGCCGGGCTTCTGGGCCTTCCACAGGGCGAAATCCATGGGGTCGCGCTTGCCCTCGTTGACCTCGATGCGCGCGCCCATCTCCAGCTGCTCCAGGTCCTGGCCGGAGAGCTTGCCGTAGCCATGGAATTTGTTGGTCGCGTAGTACACATCGCCCTCGTGCTCATAGGCCAGGCCCTTGTCGATGAGCTTTTGGATGGTGGCGATGATCTCGGGGATGTGCTCGGTGGCCCGAGGATGGACCGTGGCCCGCTGCACGCCCAGGCCGTCGGCGTCCTGGAAATAGGCCTGGATGTACCGCTCGGCCAGCTCCGCCACGGTGGTGTCCTCCTCCTGGGCGCGCTTGATCATCTTGTCGTCCACGTCGGTAAAGTTCTGCACGAAGGTCACCTCGTAGCCCCGCCAGGACAGATACCGGCGCAGGGTGTCGAAGATGATGAAGGGCCGGGCGTTGCCCAGGTGAAAATAGTTGTACACCGTCGGGCCGCAGCTGTAGATGCCCACATGACCGGGCTGGATGGGCACAAATTCTTCCTTTTTGCGGGTCAGGGTGTTGTAGATTTGCATGTCGCTTCCTCCTCTGTGTGCTGGGCCGTCAGCTCGGCCACCTGCTGCTCCAGCTCGAAGACCCGGTGCAGCAGCTGCCGGATTTCCTTCTCCACGGGATCGGGCAGCTGGACCTGATCCAGGTCCACATCCCGAACCTTGACGTTGTTCTTGCGCACGATCTTGCCGGGCACACCCACGACCGTGCAGTTGTCGGGCACCTGCTTGAGCAGCACCGCCCCGGCGCCCACCTTGGTGTTGTCCCCGACGGTGAAGGGCCCGAGAATCTTGGCCCCGGCGGCCACCACCACATTGTTGCCGATGGTGGGGTGGCGCTTGCCGGTGTCCTTGCCGGTGCCGCCCAGGGTGGCGCCTTGGTAGATGGTCACATCCTCGCCCACCTGGGCAGTCTCGCCGATGACCACGCCCATGCCGTGGTCGATGAACACCCCGTGGCCGATCTGCGCGCCGGGGTGGATCTCAATGCCCGTCCAGAACCGGCTCCATTGGGACACCAGCCGGGCCAGCAGCTTCAGCCGCGCCCGCCAGAGCGCGTGGGCCAGCCGGTGGTACACGATGGCGTGAAAGCCCGGGTAACACAGAATCACCTCAAAGGCGTTGCGCGCCGCCGGGTCCCGCTGCAGCACCGCGCGCAGGTCCCTGCGCAGTCCTCCCCTCATGGTCCGCCTCCTCTCTCCAAAAACAAAACTCCGCCTCTATGCCAGAGACGGAGGAATTCCGCGGTTCCACTCTGATTGGGACAAAGCCCCGCTCAAATGCGCTGTAACGCGCGCCCACGGCCGACAGATTCGCCGGCGGACTCCCGGATGCACTTGACCGCCCGACCCTGTTTGCCGCTTGCAGCCGGTGACGGCAATTCTCTCTCCAGGGGGGATGGACGGCTACTTTTCCGCTCATCATCCAATTTATACTGTAGTATATGCAAAAACCCGGCGGTCGTCAACCCGGATTTTCGGTTTTTTCATCCACCAGGCCGCGCTGGGCGATCTGCTCGATCAGCTGGCACAGGTCGGCCGTGGCGTGGGCGTTGCCGAAGGTCTCCTGGGCCTGGATCATCATGCCTCGCCGCTCGGGACTGCCCAGCAGCTGCTCCACCACGATGTCCACGGTGCAGTGGTCGGTCACCCGCATCGCCATGCCATGGTTGGTGAGGAAGTCCATATTGTGGTCCTCCTGGCCGGGGATGGGGTTGATCAGGGCCATGGGCAGGCGCTTGGTCAGCGCCTCGGACACCGTCAGCCCGCCGGGCTTGGTGACGATCAGCTCCGCCGCGCTCATCATCACGTCCACCTGGTCGGTGAAGCCGTAGGTGTACAGGCGCTTGCGGGTGACCATGGCGTCGATCTTGCGCTTCAGGCGCGCGTTGGAGCCGCACACCGCCAGAATCTGGAAATTGCGCGGCATCTTGTCCAGCTTCCAGATCACGTCCACCACGTTGCCAAAGCCCATGCTCCCGCCCATGACCAGCACCGTTGGCACCTGCTCGACGCCCAGGACGGTTCGAGCCTGGACCGGGTCGATGACCTGGCTGAACTTGGGGTTGACCGGGATGCCCAGGGGCCGGATGATCGCCGGGTCGATCCCGGCCTGGACCAGCTGGTAGGTCAGCTGGCTGCTAGGGGTGACGAAGGCGTCCATGGACGCGCCCTGCCAGAAGGGGTGCAGGGTGTAATCGGTCAGGATGCCGATGCGGGGCACCCGGTAGATGCCCTCGTCGTGAATATAGCCGGCCAGCTGCGCGGCGAAGCAGTGGGAGCTGACCACCACGTCGGGCTGGAATTCATAGAACACATCGATGAGCTCCTTGCCCAGGGAGGCGCGCACCAGCTTGGTGACGTTGACCACGGCGTTCTTGCGCTCGGCGCGTCCGGCCATGTCGAAGACCTTGCCGTAGACCGAGGGCGCGTAGGCGATGCTCATCCGGTAGCTCTTGTCCACCGACTCGCCCAGCACCGGGGCGATATACTCCAGGGTATCCAAAAACTTGCACTCGTAGCCGACCTGGGTCATCTGGTTCATGATGGCCTTGGCGGTCTGGTTGTGTCCCTGGCCGGCCGTGACCGACAAAAACAGCGCGCGCATGGCTTCACCCACCTTCTTCTCGTTGCGATTATTGTACCATATTTGCATTGCCAAAGCCCAGCCCCGTGCCTATAATGAGAGTACCAACCGGAAAAATGGAGGTGCGCGCATGCAACCGATCCGATCCAAATGGCCCGGCACCCTGACCGACCGGGAACGCTTTAACCGTCAGATGCACTACCAGCGCGTGGACCGCTGCTTCAACATGGAATTTGGCTATTGGGATGAGAACTTCGACCTGTGGCCGCTGTTCAAGGACAACGGCGTTACCTCCAACGAGCAGGCCGACGTGTTCTTCCAGTTCGACCGGATCGTCACCATCGGCGGGCGCAACTGGATCTACCCCGGCTTTGAGAACACCGTGGTGAGCGAGAATGAGACCACCCGCATCATCATGAACGGCGACGGCCTGCTGGCCGAGGTGCCCAGGGACGGCCACGACACCATCCCCCACTACATCAAGGCCACGGTGGTCACCCCGGACGACTGGGATCGGGTCAAGAAGGAGCACTTCGCCGTGGACGACCCCGCACGTATCATAAACGTGGAGGCGCTCAAAAGGTTACACCCCGACGAGCGGGATTATCCCCTGGGCATCGACGTGGGCAGCATGATCGGCAAGGTGCGCGACATGCTGACCTTCGAGGGCCTGGCCTACGCCACCTACGACTACCCCGAGATGGTCGAGGACATGGTGGAGACCTGCTGCCAGATCGTCGAGCACAACATGGATCAGCTGCTGCCCCATTTCCAGTTCGACTACGCCGCGGGCTGGGAGGATATCTGCTTTAAGAACGGGCCCATCGTGTCGGTCAAGTTCTTTAACGATGTGGTGGTGCCTCGGTATCAGCGCATCCGCAAAAAGCTCGATCAGTACGGCGTGGACCTGTGGTACACCGACTGCGACGGCGACGTGCGCCCCATCCTGCCCGGGCTGATCAAGGGCGGGATCAACTGCCTGTTCCCCTTCGAAGTCAACGGCTGCTCCCACCCCGGCGAGCTGCTGGACCAGTACGAGGGCCAGCTGCGCATCATGGGCGGGGTGGACAAGATTCAGCTCGGCAGCGGCCGGGAAGCGATTCGCCGCTACCTGGACACCCTGGTACCCTATGTGGAAAAAGGCGGCTACATTCCCTTCTGCGACCACCGCTGCCCGCCCAACGTGCCCCCGGAGGATTACCTCTACTACCTGGACCTAAAGCGCGAGCTGTTCGGCATGCAGGGCTGAGGCGGATTTGAACTTTCCCCTCCAATCTGGTATGATGGAGCCATCAGCCTGAAAGGAGGGATGCGGCGATGAAAACCCGCCGGCAGATGACCAAGCGCGAGCGCAGGGCCATGGACGCCCAGGCGCGACAGAGCTGGACAGTCAAGCCCGTCACCCGGGTCAAGCCCAGCGGCAAACGCTATCAGCGCAGCAAAATCCGCGTCCCGGATTTCCGGGACGCGGATTCCTTTTTGGCGGGCAAAGCGTCCCGCGGCGCGGGACGCTCAAGGGGACAGGAGCAGATAGCGCATTACTCGGGCTTGTCGCTCGCGTCGGGGGATGCGGAAGGGTCGGCGCTCTGGGAGGGCGCCGGGGTGGCGCTGGGCTTGTCGAGCTTGAAGAGCTCATTGGGGTTGACGGCCTCGTCGTCCATGTACAGCTCAAAGTGCAGGTGCGCGCCGTCCTTGTACTCGGCCAGGGCGGTGTTGCCCACCTTGCCGATGATCTCGCCGGCGGCGACCTCGTCGCCCACCTTCAGGCTGGAGACGTCCTGCAGGCCGGCGTAGACCGAGCGCAGGTTGTCCTCATGGCTGAGCACCAGGCAGTTGCCCATCAGGCCGTCCTTGTACACCTGCTGGACCTTACCGCCCAGCACGGCGACCACGTCGGCGCCCTCGGCGGCGGCGATGTCCAGGCCGTTGTGGGTCTCCCACTGGTTGAGGGTCTGGGAGTAGAGCAGCTCGTCAGCGGCGTAGGCCTTCAGCAGCGTGCCATCCGCTACCGGGGCGGTCATGGTCAGCTTGGCCAGGCGCTCCTTGCGGGCCTGGGCGAGATTCTGGCCGTTGTTGCCCGAGACAGCCTGGCCGGGGTTGGTGTTCCCATCGGCGCTGCCGGCGTTGGGCTTAGCCGAGGTCTCGGGGGTCTTGGTGGGGGCGGTGGTGGGAAAGGCGGGTGTGGGCTGCGGCGTCACGGTCAGCGTCGCCTGGCGCTGTCCCTCGGATTGGGGGCTCTCTTGGACCTGGGCGACCGGGGGCGTTTCCACCGCGGCGTTGTCGCGGGTCGCCGCCCAGATGGAGACGCCGCCGATCACCGCAAAGCCGGCCAGCATCACCATCACCAGGCCCTGGCGGTCGATAAATCTGCGGATTTTCTCTTTCATGGGACGCGGATCCTCCTGTTCGTTCGGGGTATTTGCTTGCATGTGTTCGCTCCTCCGAAAGTAGTGTTGCCGCCGCTGTCATCTTTCATGCGCCGATGGATCGCCCGCGGCAACCTGATAGCGCTAGCATGTCCGAAAACCCAAAAACCAAACGGTATTTTTTGCGCGCCCGCCCGGCGGCAACCTTGCCAAGCGCGCCAAAAACCGTTATTATCGATAAAAAAATAAGGAGGCGCGCGCCATGGAGCAACGGTTGTCGATCTACCTGTGCAAATTGCTGCGCCATCAGCCCGAGTTGGCCCATCTGCAGATGGACAAGCACGGCTGGGTGTCGGTGAACAATCTGATCGCGGGCGTCAACGCGCACAGCCAATTTCGGCTCGACCGGCAGCGCTTGACCGCCCTGGTGCAGGCGGATAAAAAGGGCCGCTACCGCTTCGACGAGACCGGCGCGCGCATCAAGTGCTGCCAGGGCCATTCCATCCCTTGGGTGGAACCCGAGCTGACCGACGGCCCGCCGCCGGATGTGCTCTACCACGGCACCACCCAGCAGGCATGGGAGAGCATCCGCCGCACTGGCGCCATCCTAAAAATGAAGCGCCACGGGGTGCACATGCAGTCCGACGCCCAAAAGGCCTGGGCTTCAGCCACCCGCCACCGCCGGCAGACGCCGGTGCTGCTGGCCATCGACGCGCGCGCCATGGCCCAGGACGGTATGGTTTTCGGCGTGTCGGATAACCAGGTATGGTGCACCGAGCGGGTGCCCATAGCCTATGTGTGCGGCGTATATGATGACCCGGCCGGCCTGTAAAGGCGCGTGGCCGCAGATCGCCGGAAAATGCCGCATGCCCGTGGACTTTTTTGTGAATTTATTGTCAAGTACTTGAGTTTCAAAGGCCCATGGTATATGATATATACGTACGCAAATATCTACTTTCCCGAGTAAATTTTATCGAGGAGGACGATTCACATGGCAGTTAAAGTTGCGATCAATGGCTTCGGCCGCATCGGCCGTCTGGCGTTCCGTCAGATGTTCGAGGCTGACGGTTATGAGGTTGTCGCTATCAACGATCTGACCAGCCCCAAGATGCTGGCGCATCTGCTCAAGTACGACACCGCTCAGGGCAGCTTCCTGGGCCGCGTCGGCGAGAACAAGCACACCGTCGAGGCCGGTGAGGACTCCATCACCGTGGACGGCAAGAAGATCACCATCTACGCCAAGGCCAACGCCGCTGAGCTGCCCTGGGGCGAGCTGGGCGTGGACGTGGTGCTGGAGTGCACCGGCTTCTACACCAGCAAGGCCAAGAGCCAGGCCCATATCGACGCGGGCGCCAAGAAGGTCGTCATCTCCGCCCCCGCCGGCAACGACCTGAAGACCATCGTGTACAGCGTCAACGAGAAGGAGCTGACCGCCGAGGATCAGATCATCTCCGCCGCTTCCTGCACGACCAACTGCCTGGCCCCCATGGCCAACACCCTGAACAACACCTACCCCATCGTGAGCGGTATCATGACCACCGTGCACGCTTACACGGGCGACCAGATGATCCTGGACGGCCCGCAGCGCAAGGGTGACCTGCGCCGCGCCCGCGCCGGCGCCCAGAACATCGTGCCCAACAGCACCGGCGCGGCCAAGGCCATCGGCCTGGTCATCCCCGAGCTCAACGGCAAGCTGATCGGCAGCGCCCAGCGCGTGCCCGTGCCCACCGGCAGCACCACCCTGCTGGTCGCTGTGGTCAAGGGCAAGGACGTGACCAAGGAGAGCATCAACGCCGCCATGAAGGCCGCCTCCAGCGAGAGCTTCGGCTACACCGAGGAGGAGCTGGTCTCCAGCGACGTCATCGGCATGCGCTTTGGCAGCCTGTTCGACGCCACCCAGACCATGGTCGCCAAGATCGACGAGGACACCTATCAGGTGCAGGTCGTGGCCTGGTACGACAACGAGAACAGCTACACCAGCCAGATGGTCCGCACCATCAAGTACTTCGCGGAGCTGTAATCCTCGCGCGAACCCATCAAGCCGCCCGCTCTGCGCGGGCGGCTTTTTTGTCTGAAAGAGACCCCTGATGCAGGCCGTCTTCACGCCCGTCGACCTGGCCGCGTGGCCGCGCTGGGCGACCTACCACTACTATCACGACCGCTGCGCGCCCGTGTGCTACACGATCAACAAGCAGATGGACGTCAGCGCCGTCAAGACGCAGGGGCCCAAGCATCGGCTATGAGCGGCGCTTTGGGGACTACCGCGTATCTGGCGGACCTGGAGGCCCGCCGGGAGGACCAGGCATCTTCACCGCCAAGGGCGAGCCGCCCGAGAACCGCTTGGTCGTCGCGGCGCTGCCCTGCTTCAGCTATGAGAGCCTTGCCATGCACCTGCAGGACGCGGAGGATGCCCTCACCCCGCTGATCGAGATGGGTCGGTTTACCCGCCAGGGCGATCGGCTTATGTTGCCCTACGCCCTTCACCGTCAACCACGCGGCGGATCGTATCGCTTGCTCTCTTCAATACTATTTCTGGCGGCGCAATATGGATGCAGTTCCTACGGATGAGTCCTGCTCTGAGTTCAGGGTGGAGTCCATATTTTGCGATATGACTGCGCCCGAGATGCAACGCAAAAATGGGGCCTGCGCAGATAACTCAAGTGAACGACACGCGCAACCCGCGTGAGGCCTCGTCGATTGCTAGAATCAAAAAGCCCTCCCTGAACGGGGAGGGCTTTGCCGCGCCGTTCTCGGCGCGGCCAATCACTGGGGCTGGGCGTTTCGGATCTGCACGCGGCTGATCTTGCCGCTGGTGGTCTTGGGGAGCCGATCCACGAAGGCCACCCGGCGGGGGTACTTGTAGGGCGCGGTGTTGTGCTTGACAAAGGTTTGAATCTCCTTGACCAGCGCGTCGCTGCCGGTGTAGCCCGGGGCCAGCACGATGGTGGCCTTGACCACCTGGCCGCGCAGGGGGTCGGGCTCGCCGGTGATGGCGCACTCGAGCACCGCCGGGTGCTTGAGCAGGGCGCTCTCCACCTCGAAGGGGCCGATGCGATAGCCCGAGCACTTGATCATGTCGTCGTTGCGGCCGACGAACCAGTAGTACCCGTCCTCGTCCATCCAGGCCATATCCCCGGTGTGGTAGTCGCCGTCCCGCCAGGGGGTGACGATCCGCCCGTCCTGCGTGTAGTAGCCGTGGAACAGGCCGACGGGATGATGCTCGGCCACGCCGCGCACCACCACCTCGCCCTCCTCGCCCACGCCGCAGACCTCGCCGTTCTCGTTGATCAGGGCGATGTCGTACAGGGGCGAGGGCTTGCCCATGGAACCCGGTCGGGGCTCGAACCACTGGAAATTGCCCATCATCACAGAGGACTCGGTCTGCCCCATGCCCTCGTAGATATGTTTCCCGGTGGCGCGGAACCATTGCTCGTTGATCTCCGGGGCCAGGGGCTCCCCGGCGGTGGAGAAATGCCGGATGCTGGACAGATCGTACTGGGACAGGTCCTCCCGCAGCATAAAGCGGTAGATGGTCGGGGGCACGCAGAAGGTGGTGGGCCGGTACTTGGTCACCACCGCCAGCAGCCGGTCGGGGTGGAACTTCTCCATGTCATAGCCCAGCAAGGCGGTGCCGCAGATCCACTGGCCGTAGAAGCAGCCCCAGCCGAACTTGGCCCAGCCCGAGTCGCTGGCGGTGTAGTGCAGCCCGCCGTCGACCACCTGGTGCCAGAACCCGGCGGTGACCATGTGACCCAGGGGATACTCGTACTCGTGGGCCACCATCTTGGGCATGCCGGTGGTGCCGCTGGTGAAATAGATCAGCATCACATCATCGGTGCGGGTGTCGGCCTCGCCCGTGGGCCGGGTAAACTGATCGCTCATGGCCGCCAGCTCGCCGTCCAGGTCGATCCACCCCGGGGTCTCAGGGCCGATCAGGGCGCGGCTGACCACCGTGGCGCACTGGGGCATGGCCTCATCGACATAGCGCATCAGGTCCGGCTCACCGATGGCCAGGAGCATCTTGACCCGGGCGGTGTTGCAGCGGTAGACGATGTCCTTGGTGGTCAACTGGTTGGAGGCCGGGATGATGATCGCGCCGATCTTCATCAGCCCCAGGCAGCAGATCCAAAACTCCCACCGGCGGCGCAGCATCATCATGACCCGATCGCCCTTGCCGATGCCGTGGGCCAGAAAGAAGCGGGCGGCTTGGTTGCTCAGGCGGCGAATCTGCTCGAACGAATAGCGCAGCTCGGTCCCCTCGTCGTCGCACCAGATCAGGGCCAGCCGGTCGGGCTGCTCCTGGGCCCAGGCGTCCACCACGTCGTAGGCGTAGTTGAACCGATCGGGCACCCGCACCTGATAGTTGGCCTTAAAATCCTCATAGGAATCGAACTGATCCCGCAGCATAAACCGTTCCTTCATCGCTGACACTCCTTTGGCCCCAGTGGGCAAAATAAAAAGCCCCCGTCCTGTTAGGACGAAGGCTTGCTTCGCGGTACCACCTAATTTTGCATCACAACCATGCACACTCACCCGGCACGGGCGCGCCCGCCGATGCCGACTTCCCTGTAACGGGGGAAAACCGTTGAAGCCTACTCGGGATATCCCTTTGGGTTCAAAGCTCCGAGGCTACCTTCAACCGCGCCGGACCGGGAAATTTCCACCGTCATTCCCTCTCTATGCGTCCGAGGACCGTTTACTCCTCCTCATCGCAGCCATGTCTATTCAAAACTTGGGTCAACTATAGCGCTGTTTCCCGCGTTTGTCAAGGATCATTTTTCTCAGGCAGGCGCTTGCGGCGGCTCCGGCGCGACGCGGCGCGCACGATCAGCACCACCGCCAGGGCAATGGCCGCCAGGATCAGCAGGTACGGCGAGGCCGCCACCACAAAGAGCGTCAGCGCGCGCCCCACCCGGCCCAGGGACTGAAGGCTGTCGGTGAAGGTTCGGCTGATCTGCTCGCCCAGACCGGGCTCATGCGCGCCGGGCAGCACCTCGGAGTAGGAGACCACCTCCTCGATCTCCAGCGCCACCGTGGCGTAGGCCACCTGATTGTCATAGAGCTTCAGGCGGCTGTTGAGCTCATTGAGCCGGGTGCGCACCTCGGTCAGCCGGGACTCGAGCGCCACCAGGGCGTCGACGTTCTGCGCCTGGCCGATCAGCTCCATCAGGCGCTCCTGCTCCACCTGAAGCGCCTCGCGCTCGGCCTGCACGTCGGAGTAGGTCAGGGTGATGTCGTCGGTCTGCTCCTGCCGGTGGGTGACGTTGGCCGGCTCGCCCAGCTGGGCGAGGAACTCGTCCGCCCGGTCGGCCGGCACCCGCAGGGAGAAGCTGGCGTAGCGCGCGCCGTCGGAGCGGTAGCTGGTGCCCGACACGCTCGAGGAGGCCACATAGCCGCCGAAGGCGGCGGTCTGCCGCTGCACATGGGCCAGATAATCCTCATAGGTCTGGGTCTCCACCGTCAGGCTGACGGTGCGGATCAACTTGCGCTGGGTGTCCGCCTGCCCCGCGGGCGCGGCGGTGGGCAGGGGCGCGCCGGCCTCCTCATAGGCCTTCTGCTCCTGATACAGATCGCCGCCGCCGGAGATCGCGCTCTCGTTGCTGGGCGCGGTACCGGTGTCTGTCGCGCTCTTATTGGCGCCGCATCCGGCAAACAGCAGCGCCGCGATCAACAATCCCGCCAACAGGTTCCGCTTCATCGCGTATCCCCCTCCTTACATCACGCCGAGGGCTGCCCCACAAAGTACCAGCTGCTGACGCCGCGATACGCCTCCATCTCCCGGGGCTGGGTCTCCCCCAGGCGCAGAGGGTCCCGGACCACCAGGCAGAAGGACCGCATATACAGGCTCATCAGCGGCAGCTCCTGGGCCACCTGCGCCTGCAGCGCCCCCATGGCGTCCACATAGGTTTGGACGTCGGATGCCTGGGCCAGGTTCCCCAATATGCCATCCACAGCCTCGCTCTTGGCGCCGTTGGGGTTCTGCAGGCCTTGGCTGTGCAGCAGGCCGGTGACGTCGGGCACCCGGCTGAGGTAGAAACCCACCAGGGCCAGGTCGTACTTCTTCTGCTCGATGCGGTAGGACAGGGAGTTCTCCCCCAGGGTCTCCACCTCCACCATCACGCCGATCTTCTCGAGCATGTCCTCGATGGCCTTTGCCGCGTCGGCCCGACCGGGGCTGCCGTTCTTGTTGGTCACCAGAGTGACGGACAGGGGGACCGTTTGCCCGTCGATGACCCGCTCGCGGATGCCGTCGCCATCCTCGTCGCGCCAGCCCGCCTGCTCCAGGCGGGCGACGGCGGCCTCGGGGTCGTAGGGCGGGGCGTTCTCCGGCGCGCGGTAGGCAAAGCTATCCGGCGGCACCGGGGCGTCCACCGCCGTGGCGTTGCCCAGGTAGGCGTTGGCCGAGAGCTGCTTGCGGTCGATACCCTCCAGAATTGCCCGGCGCACCTGCTCGTCGCCGACCATCGCGCTGCTCAGATTGGGCATCAGGCACTCATAGTACTGGGTCATGGCGCTGTGCACGCTGCTGAGGCTGTCGCGCTGATAGCGGCCGTAGGTGATCGAGTCGGTCAGCACCACGTCCAGCTCCCCCTGGGTGTAAGCCTCCAACGCCGCCTCCGGGCTCTTAAAGCAGGTGGCCTGCACGCGCTCGAGGATCGGGGCCTTGCGCCACCAGCCGTCAAAGCGCACCAGGCTCAGCCCCTCATCCGGCTCGACGCGCTCAAGCTGGAAGGGGCCGGTGCCCATGGGGGAGGCGTCCGCGCCGCCCTCCTTGAGGATGGGGAAGTTCATCGCGCACAGCAGCCCGTAGGAGGCGTTGCGCATGGTAAAGCGCACCTGTCCGTCCTCGGTGGCCTCCACGGCGGTGAAGGGCAGCGAGGCCACGGGCTGGCCCTCCTCGCGCTGGATCTCGTACTGGTTGAGCAGCTGTTGGCCGGTGTAGACCACGTCCTGGGCGGACAGGGCGCTGCCGTCGTGGAAGGTCACCCCCTGGCGCAGGGCGAAGGTGACCGTGTGATTCTCCGCGTCGGCGCTCCAGCTCTCGGCCAGGCAGGGCGCGGGCTGCTGGGCCTCGTCCAGCTCCACCAGGGGTTCATACACCAGCTCCAGCACGTTGCGGGTGTCCCGGTCCTGATTGGTCAGAGGGTTGAGGTCCTCGGTGGTGGGGCCCAGCGCCACCCGCAGGGTGCCCCCGGGGAGGGGTTCCTCCACCACCGGCGCGGGCGTGGCCGACTCGGGAATCTCAAAATCCGGCAGCTCCTGAAAGTGCACCTGCCGCTGGCAGCCCGCCAGCAGCAGCGCCGCCAGCGCCACCGCCAGGGCGCGGCGCGCCCGGCGCTCAGGATTGGCCGAGATGGTAGAAGTCGCGGTAGACCTGCTGGGCCCGCTGCACCTTGTCCACATAGGCATCCGTCTCCTTATAGGGAATCTCGGTCAGGTGTTGCCCGTCGGCGGAGTAAGCCGGGTCCTGCAGCCACTGGGCCACCTTGTTATGCCCGGCGTTGTAGGCGGCCAACAGCTCGGGCAGCTGGCCGGAGAACTTGTCCGTCAAAAAGCGCAGATACCAGCAGCCCAGGGTGATATTGGTCTGAGGGTCGGTCAAATCCAGGCTCTCCGGGTCGAGCGCCAGCTTGCCGGCGATCCACGCGGCGGTGTCGGGGGTGATCTGCATCAGACCCACCGCCCCGGCGGAGCTGGTCACCGCCGGCCGGTATCCGCTTTCGGCCCAGATCACCCCGGCCACCAGGCTGGGGTCCAGGTCCCTTTCCCGGGCCTGCTCCAGGATGATATGGTCGTACTTGAGCGGAAAGGTTCTGCGGGTGGAAAAATCCTTGATGATTCGGCTGCCCCCCAGCACCAGGCCCACCACCAGGGCCAGGCTGATCAGCGCGATGGCCGCCTTCGCCGAGGCGGGCAGGCCGCGCCGCTTTTTCTTTCTATGTGTCGCCATGCTACTTCCTTTCTGAGGCCAGGGCGGCGAGAATGCCCCGCAGCTGCCCATGGGTGTCGGCCAGGCTGCCGCTGTTGTCGATCGTCCGGTCCGCCCGGGCCAGGCGCTCGCCCTCGTCCATCTGGGCGGCGATGCGGCGATGGGCCTCGGCCGCGTCGATCCCCTCCCGGGCCATCAGCCGGGCGACGCGCACGCTCTCCTCGGCGTGCACCACCCACACCTCGTCCACCAGGGCGTCCCCGCCGGACTCCAGCAGCAGCGCCGCGTCGATGGCCGCCAGCTTGTCGCCCCGGGCGGCGCAGGCGTCCAAAAACGCGCCCATGCGCCGCAGAATCTCGGGGTGCTCGATGCGCTCCAGGTCATGCCGGGCGACAGGGTCGGCGAAGATGATCGCGCCCAGGGCCCGGCGGTCCAGCCGCCCGTCCACCACCACGCCGGGGAAGCGCCGGTCGATGGCCGCCAGGATCGGGCTGCCCGGGGCGACCACCTCCCGGGCCACCTGGTCCGCGTCGAGCACCGGCACGCCCTGGGCGGCCAGGTAGGCGTCCACCGCGGATTTGCCCGAGGCGATGCCCCCGGTGATGCCAATGCGCAGCAAGCGCGCTCCCCCCTTTTATTTGGCCTCGTACCAGCTGCGCCCGGTGGACACCTCGGCCACCAGGGGCGCTTTGAGGATCATCACCTGCTCCATGGTCTGCTTGAGCAGCTCGCTGACCCGCTCGGCCTCGTCCTCGGGGCACTGAACGATCAGCTCGTCGTGCACCTGCAGCATCAGCCGGGCGCGCAGGCCGCCCGCCTCCAGGCGCTGATAAACGGCGTTCATGGCCATCTTGATCAGGTCCGCCGCGGTGCCCTGGATGGGCATGTTCATGGCCACCCGCTCGCCGAAGGAGCGGGTGTTGTAGTTGCGGCTATTGAGCTCGGGCAGGGGCCGCCGCCGGCCCAGCAGGGTTTCGGCGTAGCCCAGGGCCTTGCCCTGCTCCACCATGCGGTCCATGAAGTCCTTGACCCCGGGGTAGCGGGCGAAATACCGGGCGATGAAATCCGCCGCCTCGCCCCGGCCGATGCCAATGTTGCGGGCCAGGCCGAAATCGCTGATGCCGTAGACGATGCCGAAGTTGACCGCCTTGGCCGCCGAGCGCTGATGCGCGCTGACCTCGTCCAGGGGCACGCCGAACACCTCGGCGGCGGTGCGCTGGTGGATGTCCTGCCCCAGGGTGAAGGCCTCGATCATGCGTGCGTCGCCGGACATGTGGGCCAGCACCCGCAGCTCGATCTGGGAGTAGTCCGCATCCACCAGCAGGTTGCCCGGCCCGGCCACGAAAGCCTTGCGGATCTCCCGGCCCATATCGGTGCGCACCGGGATGTTCTGCAGGTTGGGCTCCGAGGAGCTGATGCGCCCGGTGGCGGTGACCGCCTGGTGGAACAGGGAGTGAACCCGGCGGGTGTCCGGGTCGGCCACGGCCAGCAGGCCGTCCAGGTAGGTGCCCTTGAGCTTGGTCATCTGCCGGTAGAGCAGGATCTTCTCCACCACCGGGTGGGCGGGCGCGAGGTTCTCCAGCACCTCCGCGTCGGTGGAGAAGCCGGTCTTGGTGCGCTTGGCCGGGGGCAGCCCCAGGTCCACAAAGAGCACCTGACCCAGCTGCTTGGGCGAGAGGATGTTGAACCGGCTGCCCGCCAGGGCGTAAATCTCCTCGGCCAGGGCGGAAATGTGCTTGTCAAAATCCGTCTGCAGCTCGGCGAGCATCCCGGTGTCCACCAGGAAACCCAGCCGCTCCATGGAGAGCAGCACCCGCCACAGGGGCATCTCCACCTGGCGGTAGAGCGCGTCCATGCCGGCCTGGCGCACCTGCTCGGCCTGGCGCCGCCCCAGGGCCATCAGGCCCGCCGCGCCGGACAGACCCTGCGCCGAGAGCAGGGCGGGCAGCTCATGCTTGCCGGCGTTGGGGTGCAGCAGGTAGGCCGACAGCAGGGTGTCCTCGGCCACGCCTTGGAGCGTCGCCCCGCCGGACAGACGGCGGCTGGCGTCCTTGGCGTCGTGCACGGTTTTGGGGGTGTTCGGGTCGGTCAGCAGCGGGGCGAGGGCCTCGGTGGCCGACAGGGGCGCCTGCCACTGGGTTTGCCCGTCGCTGATGTGCCAGGCGTCGTCGACATAGAGGGCCACGGGCTGGCCCGCCAGGGACCGCGCCAGATGCGCCGCGCCCGCCGCGTCCTCCACCAGCACCTCGTCCTGGGGCGCGGGGTCGGGCTCGGCCGGCGGAGCGGACGGGCGCGCGGCCAGCTTGTCCATCATGTCCTTGAAGGCCAGGCGGGCAAAGAGCGGCTCGAGCTTATCCGCCGGGGGCGCGGGCAGGGGAATCTGAAGCTGGGCAAAGTCCATGGGCGCGTCGGTTCGGATGGTGGCCAAATCCCGGCTCATGCGGGCCTGGTCGGCATATTCCCGCAGGGTGGCCTGCAGCTTTTTGCCCGACACCTGGTCCACATGGGTCAGCACGCCCTCCAGGTCGCCGAACTGGTCCATCAGCTTGCGGGCGGTCTTCTCCCCCACCCCGGGCACGCCGGGGATGTTGTCGGAGCTGTCGCCCATCAGGCCCTTCAGGTCGGGCACATGCTCCGGGGAGACGCCCCACATCTGCATCAGCGCGTCGGCGTCCATGCGCGCCGTGTCGGTGATGCCCCGCCGCGTCAGCAGCACCTGGGTGCTCGGGCTGATCAGCTGCAGGGTGTCCTTGTCCCCGGTGACCACCAGCATCGGCCGACCCCGTTCACGACACCAAGCCGCGCAGGTGCCCAGCACGTCGTCGGCCTCGTAGCCCGGCACGACAATCACCGGGATACCCCAGGCCCGCAGAATCTCCTGCAGGGGGTCGAACTGCTCGCGCAGCTCGTCGGGCATCTTCTTGCGCGAGCCCTTGTACTGGGCGAAGGCCTCGTGGCGGAAGGTCGGCCCATGCGGATCGAAGGCCACCGCCAGGTAGGCCGGGTCCTCGTCGCGGATGATGCGCTGGAGCATCATCAAAAACCCGTAGATGGCGTTGGTGTGCAGCCCCGCCTCGTTGGTCATGGTATCGGGCAGGGCATAGAAAGCCCGATGCATCAGGCTGTGCCCATCGATCACGATCATTTGCTCTGACATCCTTCACGCTCCTGTCGCGGCGCGCGCCGCCGGTTTCCTTCGTTCACCATACCATATCTGGCCTGCAAAATCAATTTCGCGCCCGCCCGCGCGGCCGTGCGCGGGGGAAGGCGCGGCCAGGGCCTTTAGGCTGCGGCTCTCCTCAGTGAGCGACGGCGCGGCCGGGGCCGTTCCCCTTTTATTCGGTTTGCAAAAGAGGTATACTGTAGGGAAGCAGATCGCACGAAGGCGGTGAGGCAATGGACCTGTTTACCCTGTCGGCTAAGAGCCGCGCGCCCCTGGCGGACCGCATGCGGCCGACCACGCTGGAGGAGTTCGCCGGCCAGGAGCAGCTCATCGGCCCGGGCCGGCTGCTGCGCCGGGCCATCGAGGCCGACCGGCTGACCAGCAGCATCTTCTACGGCCCGCCCGGCACCGGCAAGACCACCCTGGCGGCCATCATCGCCCAGCACACCCAGTCCGCCTTCGAGAAGCTCAACGCCGTCACCAGCGGCGTGAAGGAGGTGCGGGAGATCATCGCCAAGGCCGAGGACCGCCTCAAGCTCCACGGCCGGAGCACCTACCTGCTCTTGGACGAGTGCCACCGGTGGAACAAGGCCCAGTCCGACGCGATTCTCCCCGCGGTGGAGCAGGGCACCATCCGCTTTATCGGCGCGACCACCGAGAACCCCATGATCTCCATGACCCCGGCGCTGGTCAGCCGCTGCCGCCTGTTTCAGTTTCAGCACCTGTCCACCCAGGACATCGTCAAGTTGCTCCGGCGCGCCGTGGCCGACAAGGACCGGGGCCTGGGCAACCTGAACGTGCAGGTGGACGAGGCGGCCTACGAGCATCTGGCCCGCATGGCGGGCGGGGATGTGCGCAGCGCGCTCAACGGGCTGGAGCTGGCGGCCCTGTCCACCCCGCCCGACAGCGAGGGGCGCATCCAGGTCACGCTGGAGGTCGCGGAGGAGTCGATCCAGCAGCGGGTGCTGCCCATGGACGAGTCCCTGCTCTACGACATGCTCTCGGCCTTCTGCAAGTCCCTGCGGGGCGGGGACAGCGACGCGGCCATCGCCTGGTGCATGCGCATGCTGCACGCGGGCATGGACCCGCGCATCATCTGCCGCCGCCTGATCGCCCACGCCAGCGAGGATGTGGGCCTGGCCAACCCCAACGCCCTGGTGCAGGCGGTATCCGCCGCCCATGCCCTGGAGTTCATCGGCCTGCCCGAGGCCAAGCTCAACCTGACCCAGGCCATCATCTATATCTGCGAGTCGCCCAAGAGCAACGCCGTGGTGGCGGCCATGGGCGCGGCCGAGGCCGACCTGACCCACTACACCGACGAGCCCGTGCCCGCGCACCTGCGCGACACCAGCTACCGCGGGGCGGACAAGCTCGGGGCCGGCAAGGGCTACCAATATCCCCACGATTACCCGGGCCACTGGGTGGCCCAGGCGTATATGCCCCCGTCCGTTGCCGGACATATCTATTATCGGCCGGGGGAGCTGGGTTATGAAGGAAATTTGCGCCAGCAATGGCTGCGCAAGCATCCCGACCAGCTAGATGAAACTTAACGATGGAGGTGTACCCATGATTCAACCCGCATTGGCCCAGGCCGTGCTCGCCCGGGCGCTGAAAACCGGCGGCGACTTCGCCGAGATCTTCGCCGAGGACACCCTGAGCAACAACCTGACCATGACCGACAACCGCATGGAGAACGCCCTGTCCGCCCACCGCTACGGCGCGGGCCTGCGCGTGTTCAAAGGCTCCCAGACCGTCTATGTCTACACCAACGACCTGACCGAGGCCGGCCTGACTCGTCTGGCCGACCAGGCGGCCGCCGCCATGGGCGCGGCCCAGGTCCAAGGGCCGGCCTTCAGCCTGATCGAGCGCTACAACCCCAACATCAACCCCTGCCGGGTGGTGCCCAGCTCGGCCTCCACCGCCCGCAAGGTGCCCATCGTCAAGGCGGCCTACGCCGCCGCCAAGGACGCCGATCCATCCATCGTTCAGGTGTCCAGCACCCTGCTGGACGTGGACCAGAAGGTGCTCATCGCCAACAGCGAAGGGCTCTACACCACCGACCGGCGCATCCGCACCCGCCTGGCGCTGACCGCCATCGCCTCCAACGGCAGCGAGAATCAGCAGGGCTATGTGGGCCCGGGCGCGCGGCGCGGCCTGGAGCTCTTTGAGGAGATGATCGACCCGGCGGCCCAGGGCAAGGAGGCGGCGCGCATCGCCGTGACCATGCTCAACGCGCCCCAGTGCCCGGCGGGCATCATGCCCGTGGTCATCGACAACGGCTTTGGCGGGGTCATCTTCCACGAGGCCTGCGGCCACAGCCTGGAGGCCACCAGCGTCGGCCGGGGCAACTCGGTTTTCTGCGGCAAGCTCGGGCAGAAGATCGCCTCGGATGTGGTCACCGCCGTGGACGACGGCACCCTGCCCGGCGAGTGGGGCAGCCTGAACATCGACGACGAGGGCCAGCCCACCGCCCGCAACGTGCTCATCGAGAACGGTATCCTCAAGAGCTATCTGATCGACCGGCTGGGCTCCCGTCGGCTGAACCTGCCCATGACCGGCTCGGGTCGGCGCGAGAGCTATCAGTACGCCCCCACCTCCCGCATGACCAACACCTTCATCGTCAACGGCAAGGACAGCACCCAGGAGATGATTGCCACCATGGGCGACGGCCTGTTCTGCGCCAAGATGGGCGGCGGCTCGGTCAACCCGGTCACCGGCGAGTTCAACTTCGCGGTGCTGGAGGGGTATTTGGTCAAGGACGGCAAGATCGACCACCCCGTGCGCGGGGCGACGCTGATCGGCAAGGGCAGCGAGGTGCTCTTCAACATCGACCGGGTGGGCGGCAACCTGTCCCAGGCCCAGGGCATGTGCGGCTCGCTCTCCGGCAGCGTGCCCACCAACGTCGGTCAGCCCATGATCCGCGTCACGAAGATGACCGTCGGCGGCCGCTGATCGCGCAAAGGGGGTCCCGCTATGGAGAAAAAATTCGTCCCGGAGATCAAGGGGGAGCTGCGCAAGCACGCCCTGGAGGTGCCCAAGGTCATCTCCCAGTGCAGCGGCATCCGCATCTTCGGCAATCGGATCAAGTCGGTGGTGTTCTCCACCGACGCGGCCATCATCCGCAACATCAACGCCGACGCGGTGATCGCGGTCTATCCCTTCACCCCCCAGCCGGCCATCACCCAGGCGCTGATGACCCTGAGCGAGAAGCCGGTGTTCGCAGGGGTGGGCGGCGGGATCACCACCGGCCACCGGGTGGTCAGCCTGGCGATCCAGGCGGAATACCAGGGGGCCATGGGCGTGGTGGTCAACGCCCCCACCCAGAACGAGACCCTGCAGCTGCTCCGGCGCGCGGTGGACATCCCCATTGTGGTGACCGTGGTATCGGAGAACGAGGACATCCAGGCCCGGCTGGACGCCGGGGCCAGCATCCTCAACGTGTCCGGCGCGGGCAAGACCGCCCGGATCGTCGCGGCCATCCGGGAAAAGTTTCCCACCGTGGCCATCCTGGCCACCGGCGGCCCCACCGAGGCCACCATCGCCGAGACCATCCAAGCGGGGGCCAACGCCATCTCCTACACCCCGCCCACCAGCGCCGAGCTGTTCAAATCCCTCATGGAAACCTACCGCAAGGAAAAGGAGTGAAGCAACGTGCAGTTGGACGCCTTCAAAGCATTGGTTTTTGACCTGGCCAAAGAGGCCGGATTCACCGAGAGCGAAATCTACTACGCCGCCTCCGACGGCTTCTCCGTCAACATCAGCCAGGGGCAGATCGAGGACTACACCGTGGAGAACGTCGCGGGCCTGTCCTTCCGGGGCCTGTACCAGGGCCGCATGGGCTACGCCGCCACCGAGGTCTTCTCCGAGCAGGCCGCCCGCCAGCTGGTGGACGCCGCCCTGGGCAACGCCCAGGTCATCGAGGACGACGACGTGCAGGAGATCTTTGCCGGCAGCGAGACCTACGCCCAGGTCGACGCCTTCAGCCCCGCCCTGGAGCAGGTCAGCGCCGCGGATAAGATCGCCCGGGCCCAGCGGCTCGAGCAAGCCATGCTCGCCGCCGACGAGCGGGTGCTCAGGAGCGAGAGCGCCGTGGTCTCCACCGGCAAGAGCAGCGTCTCCATCCAGAACACCAAGGGCCTGAACCTGACCCACACCTCCAACATGGCCGTCAGCTACGCCATCCCCATCGTGCGCGACGGCGAGGGCATGAACAACGGCATGGCCTTTAAGATCGCCCGGGATTTCGACCAGCTCGACCCGACCGCACTGGCCCAACAGAGCGTGCAGGAGGCCCTGGGCTACGTGGACGCCTCGAGCATCCCCTCGGGCAGCTACAAGGCCGCCCTGCGCTATGACGTGATGTACACGCTGCTGGAGGTCTTTTCGGGCATCTTCGTGGCCGAGCAGGCCCAGAAGGGCTTGAGCCTCTTCAAGGGCAAGGTCGGCCAGGCCGTCGCCGCGCCCTGCGTTACCCTGATCGACGACCCCCTGCTGCCCGGCGGTTTCGCCTCCACCCCCTTCGACGCCGAGGGCGTGGCCACCCGCACCAAGTCCGTCATCGAGAACGGCGTGCTGACCACCCTGCTCTACAACCTCAAGACCGCGGCCAAGGACGGCGCGGCCACCACCGGCAACGCCGTCAAAGGCGGATACGCCGCCCCGGTCAAGACCGCGCCCTTCAACTTCTACCTCAAACCCGGCCAGCTCGGCCCCGAGGCGCTCTACGCCAAGATGGGCCAGGGCGTGCTGATCACGGATTTGGCGGGCACCCACGCCGGGGCCAACGCGGCCACGGGTGATTTCTCCTTGTCGGCCAAGGGCTTCTGGATCGAGGATGGAAAGATCGCCCGGCCCGTGGAGCAGATCACCGTGGCGGGCAACTTCTACGACCTGCTCAAGGGCATTACCGACGTGGGCAGCGACCTGAAGTTCTCCATGTCCTGCTGCGGCAGCCCCACGGTGCTGCTGGACAGCCTGGCCGTGGCCGGCCAGTGAGGCCACGCCGATAGGAGGAATTCGATGCACAACCCCATCCGGTACGCCACCACCCCCAAGGGGGAACCGCTGACCCTGTGCGCCCTGCCCGAGGAGGCCTACGAGGCCCTCAGACCCCAGGACCCCGATACCGGCTTGCCGCTGAACCCGCCCGAGGGCATCTACACCGAGCTGCGCATCGGCGACCAGCGGGCCGGCCTGGCCTATGTGATCGGCTCGGGGCCTGAGGGGCGGATGGAGATTCAGGTGGCCCAGGTGTTTCAGGGCCGGGGCGTGGGCACCCGGGCCGTGGCGGAGCTGACCGCCTGCGCCTTTGAGAGCGGCCGCTACGCCGCGCTGACCGCCCGGGCCGTACCCGCGGACGACCTGGCCACCCTGCACGTCTTTCAGAAAAACGGCTATACCTGCGCCGGCGCTCCGGGCGGCGAGGCGCTGGACCTGACCCAGACCCGGGCGGACTATCTGCAGTTTGGGCGGGTGACCCAGGCCATGACCGCCTACGACCGGTTGCCCCTGTCCCAGCTGCAGCCCACCGCCGCGTGCCTGAGCCAGGCGCGCATGGACCTGGCCGAGAGCTGGTTTGATCCCGCGGACCCCCGGTGCATGGACCCGCTGCTGGTGTACAAGTATCAGGGGCAATGGCTGCTCATCGACGGGCATATCCGCGCCGCCCTGGCCCACACCGCTGGCTGGGACCGGGTACCGGTGCGGCCGCTGCGCGGCCAGATCAACCACGCCGCCCTCAAGCAGGCCCTGACCTGGTGCCGCCAGGAGGGGGTGCTCAACGTCGGGGACCTGGTCTGGCAGGTGTGCTCCCCCGCGGACTATCAGCAGCTCTGGCGCAAACGCTGCCAGCGCATCGGCGACATCGTTCCCCCTGAGAATCAGTGATTCGGAGCCTGCGCGCGAGCGCGGCTGAGCAAACCGGCGGGTTTTCTCCGCCGGTCTTGTTTTTTGGCGACAAATCCACGGAAACCGCCTAAAACCTGGATGCCGCCATTCTTTTATATTATAACCTTTATATTTGATCCGTTTTGATCGGGTTTTGTTTTTCAACGATTCCGTTTTTTGATTTTATGATATTTTGCTATAAAATCCGTGAATATTAAAATCAATCATTGTTTTTTGAAAAACACACTTGACAAAGCACTTGAAGTGGTCTATAATTCGGATTGTAGGAAGGGAAAAGAAAGCAAAAACCAACCTGCAAGAAACGCCAGAGAGCCAAAGGAGGTTTTCACATGAGCAAGCATGATGAGGTTCTCAACATCAAGAGCTGGGAGCAGACCGAGATCAACGAGCTGGTGCACCGCGCCATCCGCAATGTCGGCAAGCACACCACCCTCAACCCCGTCTCGACCAAGAGCACCAAGACCCAGAACCAGACCCTGTAAACAGCCCGTTCGGATGATCCCTGCGCGATCCTGACAAGGAGGTGTATCGATATGATGAAGCATGACGACATTCTGAACATGAAAACTTGGCAACAGTGTGAGATCAATGCCCTGGTCAACCGGGCGATTCGCGCCGTCGGCGAAAATTTGAGCTTGCATACCGGTTCCTCGAAGGAGAGCGGCCAGGAGGCACCCTCTCGGAAAAACCTGTGATTCAGGTCGATCGACTCTCCTTCCTATCCGTTGCATAGGAGGTTGATATACAGTGAAGTTCCTGAAATCGGTCATCGATATGACCACGTGGGATCCCCGCGAGATCGAAGAGCTGGCGCGCAGAGCTGCGGTGAGGAACCTGCTCTGCGTCGCCGGGGCCGCCCGGCGCAGCTTGGACGGCGACGCGCGCGAGGCCCACAAGCCCTCGTGAGACATGGCGGGGGGACGCCCCTTCCCCCGGCCATAGACTTTGGAGCGAGCGGTTCCATCCATCATACCCGCCGCCCCGTATAGATGTGCACATCCCTAGGATAACTCTTCCCGGGATGTGCGTTTTTGTTTTCCTTGAAATGCGCCTTCCCCCGTGATAGACTAAAGCAATTGAGGATATAGACAAGGAGGGTTTCCATGCCGTCTCTCGACGCGGCTCAGCGCCGCCGGCTCCCCTTTTTCATCGCTCAGGGCGCGCTGCAGTGCGCATTTTTGGTGGGCATGGTGCTCAGCGCCATCCAGGGCCGTTTCCTGCCCGTGGGCCAGCTTTTCTGCGCCCTAGCGCTGACCGTGCTGCCCAGCTTTCTGGCCAGGAAGTTCAACTGGCAGTGGCAGGACCTCTACCAGCTGGTGGTCAGCGTCTTTGTGTTCTTGTGTATCTTTCTGGGCACCTATCTGGACATCTACGAGATTTTTCCCTGGTGGGATGATTTTCTCCACTTCTGCAGCGGCGCGCTGTTCTGCATCGCGGGCATCATCGTCGTCAACACGGTGCTCTCCCGCCGGCAGGTCGCCCTGCCCTTCGCCTTTATCCTGCTGTTTGGCTTCTGCTTTGCCATGACCTCCGCCGGCCTGTGGGAGATTTGGGAGTTCTCCACCGACCGCCTCTTTGGCTTCAACTCCCAGGAGTGGCTCAACGGCTACGATGTCGGCCTGTTCGACACCATGATGGATATCATTGACAGCACGGTTGGCTCCATCCTGGTGATGCTCTGCGCGGGTATCGGCCGCAAGGCGCGCGCCAAGCGCCCAGCGGATTGATTCTCCCCCGCCTCCGCGCCGAGCTACAGGCCGCGCCCAGCCGGTTGGAACCAGCCTAGCTCCCTCAACAGCGCGCCCGCGTTTTGCGGGCGCTTTTTTGTGGGTCGGGGCTTGCATCCAGACATGTAAGCGGTTACAATATGGGTAATTCAATTGAGGAGGTCTCCCAATGGATCAGGTACGTTTCGGCATCATCGGTTTGGGCAACATGGGCAGCGGCCATGCCCACAACTATGTAGACGGGAAGATGCCCGAGGGCAAACTGACCGCCATCTGCGATATCAATCCGGATAAGCTGGCCGCCGCCAAGGCCTATCTGCCCGAGGACGTCGCCTGCTTCGACCGGGCCGAGGCCATGATGGACTCCGGCCTGGTGGATGCGGTGTTGGTGGCGGTGCCCCACTACGGCCATCCGCCCCTGGTGATCCTGGCGCTCCAGAAAGGGCTGCATGTGATGAGCGAGAAGCCCGCCGGCGTTTACACCAAGCAGGTGCGCCAGATGAATCAGGCCGCCGAGCGGAGCGACAAGCTTTTTGGCATCATGTTTCAGAACCGCACCAACCCGGTCTACGCCAAGATGCACGAGATGGTCGCCAGCGGCGCGCTCGGGCCGATCAAGCGCACCAGCTGGCTGATCACCGACTGGTATCGGTCCCAGTCCTACTACGACTCGGGTACCTGGCGGGCGACCTGGCGCGGCGAGGGCGGCGGCGTGCTGCTGAACCAGTGCCCCCATAACCTGGACCTGTGGCAGTGGATCGTCGGCATGATGCCCAGCCGCGTGCGCGCCTTCTGCCACAACGGCAAGTGGCACGACATCGAGGTCGAGGACGACGTGACCGCCTATGTGGAGTATCCCAACGGCGCCACCGGCACCTTCATCACCTCCACCGCCGACACCCCCGGGACCAATCGTTTCGAGATCATCGGCGATCTGGGCAAGCTGGTGGCCGAGGGCGGCAAGCTGACCCTCTACAAGCTGGCCATGGGCGAGCGGGCCTTCAATGCGTCTTACACCGGCGGCTTTGGCGAGCCGGAGTTCGAGACCCTCGCGCTGGACGTGTCGGGCGAGTTCCCCCAGCACCCCGGGGTGATGAACAACTTCTTCGCGGCGATTCTCCACGGCACGCCCCTGGCCATCCCCGGAACCGAGGGCATCAAGGGCTTGACCCTCTCTAACGCCATGCACCTGTCCAGCTGGCTGGACCGCACGGTGGACCTGCCCCTGGACGAGGACCTGTTCTACAGCGAGCTGCAAAAGCGCATCGCTACCTCCAAATACAAGCAGGGCGGCGACCGGGTGCTCAACATGGAGGGCTCCTACCTCTAATCGGACAAAGCAAAGCCAGCGGACCGATTCGGTCCGCTGGCTTTTTGCGCCTCACAGCGGCGCCAGGTGCTCATAGCGGAAGTAGATGTATCCCCGGGCCACAGGTGAGCGCTCCACCCGGGTGACCTGGTCGCGCAGGGTTTGACTGCCCGCGAACCGGTAGGCCGCCAGGCCCACCACCAGCGCCACCGGTCCGTTGGCGCACAGCGCCTCCCACGCGCGCAGCACCGTCTCAAAGGGGGCCTGCGGGTCCTCGAAGGACCAGTAGATTTGCGGGGCCACATAGTCCATGTACCCCGGCGTGGTACACCAGGTTACCAGGTCGGTAAACTGGGTCAGGTCCGAGTCGGGGACCTGGCCAAAGTTGCCCGCCGGGCTGACGCCGAAAAGCGCGGCGGGGCGCACGGATTTGATGGTCTGGTACATGGCCCGCACCATGGCGGAGGTATAGCCCCGGGCCTGGGCCTCGTTATGGCCGAAGCGAGCGGGGGCGGGCACATAAAAGTAGTCGTCGATCTGCACACCGTCCACGTCGTACCGAGCGACCAGCTCGCGCACGCCGTCCAGGATCAGGGCCTGTACCTGGGCGTTGCCGGGGTTGAGATACCAATAGGCCCCCTCCTGCACCATAAAGGCAGGGTCCCTGAACCAACGACGGATCGCGTAGCGCTCAGGAATCTGGGCCATCTGCGCGTCGGTCATCAATCGGTAGGGGTTGACCCAGGCCTGCAGGCTCAGCCCCCGGGCGTGGGCCTGCTCCACCAGGATGGCCAGAGGATCATAGTCCGCCCCCTGCCCCACCCGGCCGCTGACCTCCTGGGCCCAGGGAAAGTACTCTGAGGGGTAAAAGGCGTCCCCGTGAGCCCGCACCTGGGCCACCACGGTGTTAAGCCCCAGGGAGACGATCCGATCCATGACCACCGCCACGTTGCCCCGGAAGCCCGCCTCGGTCTGCCCGGTCAGCATCCATCCATACTCCAAGAACGACAGCCACACGCCCCGCATGTACGGAAAATCCGCCCGGGGCGCGGTGGCCTGCTGTGCATAGCGCCGGCCCATCCGGCTGAGCAATCCATTCAGTTCCATCGGCATCCCTCCCACCCATGATGCTCCAGTCTATGCGCTGTGGGTGGGAAGTAGGCCGATCATCCTGCCGCCAGGCCAGGTCGCGGCTGAGCCGGCGGGTACGCCAGGCGCACGCCGCGCACACAGCGGCGTAGGCCGGCGCGCAGATCGACGGGCAGCGGCGGAATCCACCGGCCCTGCATCCCCAATCCCGGCCGGTGCAGGCCCGCGCCCAGTTCGTCTGATCACGGCGCGCCAGCCGATACAGCGCGCAGGGGATCCGGCAGCCGCGCGTCGTTGCGTCAGCGCAGGGATTGCTCAAATCCCCACATGACTCTGCTTTCAGCGGCTCCCGTCGCCAGGGCGAGCCGCAGCGGTACTCGCCTCACAGGCTGTTCTCCGTGAGAGCGCCCCGGATGGACAGGATGTACTTGGCCTGGTCCAGCGGATTGACGCCCCGGTAGGGCGTGGTGGCCCCCAGCTCCAGAGCGCAGGGCTGATAGCCCGCAAAGCGCGCGGAGTAGGACGCCCGCCCGCCGCTCAGGGAGGCCAGGCGGGTGGGCAGGTCCATGGTGGTGGCCACGGGCACCAGGCTGTCCACGGTCACCATGCCATCGCGGGCGATGGGGGCCTCGTAGGTACCCCGCAGGCGGATCAACTCGCTCAGCAGCTTGCCCGAGAGCGCCTCGGGCAGGGTGATGCGGGCCTGGAGCATCGGCTCGAGCAGGCCGGTGCCCACCCGGGCCAGGCCGTCCATCATGGCCATGGGGGTGGCGACGATGAAATCCAGCGGGTGGGTATGGAAAATATGGCTCTGCCCGCCCACCAGGGTAACCGTCAGGTCGGTCACCTCCCAGCCCAGGGGACCCTGGCGCAGGGCTTTGGGCACCGTGCGCTCCACCATCTTCTGATAGCGCACCCGGAAGTCGTCGGAATTTTTCACCGCGTTGACGAAGCGCACCCCGCTGCCCAGCGGGCCGGGCTCAAGGTAGAACTCGATCACGGCCCAGCAGGGCTTGGGCATGGTGTAGGCCACAAAACCCGTGCCGGCTTTCAGCGGCGTCTCCTTGTAGATGACCGTGGGGGCCGAGAAGGATACCTCAAAACCGTAGCGCTCCTGCAGCGCGCTCTGAAGGATTTCTAACTGCATCAAGCCGGATACGCCGATCTGAATCTGCTTGGCCTGGGCGATGTAATCCACCTGCAGATGCATGTCCTCGGCGGCCAGCTCGTCCAGGGCGGCGGCCAGCTCGGGCAGCTTCTCGGGCTGATCAAAGACCACCTGAACCCGCAGCAGGGGCTGCACCAGGTCGATGGCCCGGGGCACCTGCGCCGCGTCGCCCAGCACATCCCCCACCCGCACCCCGGTCAGCCCGGCCAGGGCGGCGATGTCCCCAGCCTGGGCGAAGGGGATGTCGATCAGCCGGCGGGCCTGAATCTGGCGCAGCTGGGTGACCTTGGTGGACACGTCCCGGGTGGCGTTGTAGACCATGTCCCTGGCGGCCACCCGGCCGCCGTACAGGCGCACATGGGCCAGGCGGCCCAGGGTCCGATCCTGCTCAACCTTGAAGACCAGGCCGGCGAAGGGGCGCGCCTCGGCCGCTCCATCCTCCGGAGGGATCAGCGCCACGATGGCGTCCAGCAGCCGCGCCACCCCCTGCCCCTTCAGGGCCGCGCCGGCGAGCACCGCGTAGGTCGATCCGGCGCGCAGCTGGGCCGTCAGCGCCGACCGGGCCCGATCCGGGGCGATGGGCCGCCCCTCCACATAATCCTCCAGCAGGGCTTCATCCAGCCCGGCCACGGTCTCCAGACAGGCTTCCGGGTCCTGCAGCAGGGCCGGCTCCCCGGCCAGCCGCTCGCGCAGGCTGGCCATCAGCCCGGGCACATCCGCCGAGACCACGTCCACCTTGTTGATAAACACGAACACCGGCACCCCCAGGGCGTGCAGCGCCTCGTAGAGGGCCTCGGCCTGGGCGGGCAGGGGCTGAGCCGCCGAGAGCACCAGCACCGCCGCGTCCAGCACCCGCAGCACCCCCTCCACCTCCCCGGCGAAGTCCCGGTGGCCGGGGGTGTCGATCAGGTTGATCACCCGGTCGCGGTAAGTCATCCGGGTGGACACCGCGCGCACCGAGATGCCCCGGCGGCGCTCGATCTCCATATAGTCGGTCTGCGTAGTTCCCTTGTCCACGCTGCCCGCCTGGCGGATGCTGCCCGTCAGGTAGAGCAACTGTTCCGTCAGGGTGGTTTTGCCCGCATCCACATGGGCGACGATCCCCAGGTTCATCGGCGTCATGATCCGCCCGCCTTTCTGTTCCTCTCCCCCTATTATAGCGGCAAATCCCCGCGCAAAAAAGGCCCGCGCCGGAAAACCGGGCGCGGACCTTTCGCGGATGAACGATTTACTTGGCGGCAGGACGCTCCTGAGCCTTGTCGGCCTCGGCGGCGTTCTTGCGGGCCTCCTCCTTGGCCAGGGCCATCTCCTCGACGGTCTTGGTGTGCAGGCGGGCCGCGCCCTTGTAGTCCTCCTTGGTGGGGATGAAGGTGCCGTCGGCCTTGGCCTTGGCGATGCGCTCCTTGGCCTTGGCGATCTCCTCGGTGTACTGGGGCAGCCACTGCTCCTCAGCGATCAACAGCTCGTCGACCATCTGCCAGATCTCCGGGGGATTGAGCACCGCGCCGGTCAGGGGATCGAGCATCATGGCCTGGCGCAGCAGGTTGATGTCGCCGTTGACCGCGGCGTGCACCGCCAGGCGCTGGACGTTGATGTTGGTCATGCAGCAGGCGGCGCAGCCCATGGGCAGATCGCCGACCTTGGGCGTGTTGATGCCGTTGAAGTCCACATAGCCGGGCGCCTCAACCACGCAGTCGTCGGGCAGGTTGGTGATGGTGCCGTTGTTGATGCGGTTGAAGTGGCCGCGGTAGACACGGCCGGTCTCCAGGCCCTCGATGATGTAGGAGCCGTGCTCGCGGGAGCGGTTGTCCGGGCCGAACTTGTGCGGGGGCTCCTGCATCCAGTTGGGGAAGTCGGTCTCAAACCAGTTGCGCCCCTCGGTGCACACGCGCAGATAGCCGCCGGTCTCGCCGTTGATCCAGGTACCCAGGTCGATCCAGTCGTTGATCTCGCCGGGGCGCTTGCGGTACCAGGGCACATACTCGGACAGATGGCCGTTGGACTCGGTGGAGTAGTAGCCGAAGCGCTTGAGCATATCGATGCGGACCTTCTCGGTCTTGCTCAGCTCGGGATCGGCCTCGTAGGCGGCCAGGATCTTGCCGGTCATATCCTCGCCCTTGTAGCGCACCTGCACATACCAGGTCATGTGGTTGATGCCGGCGCAGATGATATCCAGGTCCTTGACGTCTACGCCCAGGGCCTTGGCGATCTGGGCATGGCCGCCCTGCACGCCGTGGCACAGGCCCAGGGTCTCCACCCCGCCGAAGGTGTTGGCGGCCCAGGTGACCATGGCGTTGGGGTTGGCGTAGTTGAGCATGATGGCGCCGGGCGCGGCGACCTCGCGGATGTCCTTGCAGAAGGCCAGAATCTGGGGAATATCGCGCTGGCCGTACATGATACCGCCGGCGCACAGGGTATCGCCCACGCACTGGTCCACGCCGTACTTCAGGGGCACCTCGATGTCCTGGGTGAAGGCCTCGAGCATACCGATACGCACGCAGTTGATGATGTACTTGGCATCCTTGAAGGCCTCGCGGCGATCCAGGGTCTTATGAATCTTGATATTCAGACCATTGGCGTCGATATCCCGCTGGCAGAGCTGATAGACCATATCCAAATTGTGCTCATTGATGTCGGTAAAAGCGACCTCAATGTCCTTAAACTCGGGCACAGCCAGCAGATCGGTCATCAGGCGGCGGGTGAAGCCCACAGAGCCAGCGCCGATAAACGCTACCTTAAAAGACATGTTTCCCACTCCTTTATGGATATTTGGGGCCATCGGACGGCCACCACTTGTCTTCATTATACCGATTTGCGCCCCTCCTGCCTAGGGGGCGTGGTTGCACAATAATGGCCTGCTGGACAGATTCATGTCATGGATTCTGACTTCATCTGCCCGCAGGCCACGGGTTGTCCCATCGGACAAATTTTTTGCGGGACCGCCGGTTGGTTATTCCGTCTCGATGGCGGCGCGCTGGCTGTTGATGGCGCGGATGATCGCCGGGTCGAACTTGGGCCGGCGGTCGTAGGTGTACAGGCCGTTGACCTCCTGCTCCACGTCGGTCAGCTGGGTGTAGCAGAAGGCGCACATGCCGGGATGGAAGAGCAGCGCCTCGGTCAGGCCCTTGTAGCGGGCCAGGAACTCCGCCTCGTCCTTGGGCCGCTCGCCATAGCCCCAACCCTCCCCGCCGGGCTGCCACCAGATGCCGCCGTACTCGCTGACGAAGGGACTCTCGCGCTTATAGGCCAGCTCGCCCTCGGCTTTCTCTCCCGGGGCCAGGGGCTTAAAGATCTGCCGGAACTGCTCCGGGTCCTGGGTATAATCGTGCACGCAGTACAGGTCGCTGACCACATGCACCCAGCCCGAGCTGTCGATCACCGGGCGGGTGGGGTCCAAAGCCTTGGTCACCCGGTAGACCGTCTCAATCACCCGGTCGTCCTGGTTGCGCTGGGTCTCGTTGAAGGGGCACCAGCCCACCAGCGCGGGATGGTCGAAATCCCGCTGCACCGCCTCGAGCCACTCGGGCAGGAAGCAGGCCAGCGCCCCGGGGTCGGTCACGTCCAGGCCCCAGTTGGCGTGCTCACCCCAGACCAGGTAGCCCATCCGGTCGGCATGGCTGAGGAAGCGGGGCTCGAAGATCTTCTCGTGCAGGCGCGCGCCGTTAAAGCCCATGTCCAGGCTGCGCTGGATATCGGCCTGAAGCTCCGCGTCGGTGGGCGCGGTGTAGATGCCATCGGGGTAGAATCCCTGATCCAGCACCAGCCGCTGGAAGAGAGGCTTGCCGTTGAGCAACAGCTTGCCATCCACACAGGCGATGGATCGCATGCCGAAATAGCTCGTCACCCGATCCTCCCCCAGGTTCAGGGCCAGGTCGTACAGGGCGGGGTCGCCGGGCTGCCACAGGTGCAGCTCGGCAAGCTTGAGGGTCATGCGCGCCACGTTGCCGGTGATCCGGGCTTCAGCCCGGGCCATGGGCGCGCCCTGGTAGCTCGCCTGGGCCGACACGGTCATACCGTGGGCGCCCTCGCAGAACACCTCCAGGTTCAGCTCGCCCGTATCGATGTCGGGAATCATGCGGGTGCGGGCCACATACGCCTGGGGCGCCGCCTCGAGCCACACGGTCTGCCAGATGCCGGTGGTGCGGGTGTACACGCAGTCGTAGGAGCCATAGCGGTTGCTCTGTTTGCCCGAGGGGATCGCGCCGGAGCGGGTGTCATCCTGGGCGCAGATCACCAGGGTGTTCTCCCCGGGCGCAAGGGCCTGGGTGATCTCGAAGCAGAAGGACACATAGCCGCCGACATGGACGCCCACGCTGCGGCCGTTGACCCACACCTCGGTCCGATAATCGCACGCGCCAATGTGCAGCAGCACCCGCTTACCCTGCCAGTTATCGGGCAAGGTAAAGGTCCGCCGGTACCACACCGCGGCCATGAAATCCTTGTAGCCCACGCCCGAGAGCGGGCTCTCCGGGCAGAAGGGCACGGTGATCTGGCCGTCAAGCTGGGGTTTTTCCACCAGGCCGCGGGCCCGGCCGCTGTCGCCGTGGTCGATCTCGAACTGCCAGGTTCCGTTCAGGTTGATCCAGTCCGGCCGCACCATCTGAGGCCGGGGATACTCGCTTCTGGGAAGGGTCGTCATGGGCAAAACCTCCTTTGCTGTCTCCCAGTTTACCACGCTCCCCCAAAAAGTCCATGACGCTTCCTCGCGTTTGGTTGATCTTTCCTCCTGTTTTGGGTACAATACATCCCAGGAGGGGATGGCCATGGCCTTTCAACTGCTGGGCATCGGGGTCAACCGCCGGGAATCGGCGGATTTTCGGCTGTATCGGCCCAATGGCATGGACTGCTACACCTTTATCCATATCACCACCGCCGCCCATTTCGACCTGTCCATCGGCGGGGTGGACACCGAGCCGGATTGCTGTATCCTCTACCCCCCGGGGATGCCGCACCGGTATGAGGCCCGAGGCGGCGTCTTCGACAACTCCTACTACCACATCGTCGACGACGCGCTCTTCGCCCAACTGCCCCGCTGGGGCATCCCTGTGGGCGCGCCCTTTGCCCTGCCCCAGAGCGGGTTCATCCCCCGGCAACTGGCCCAGATGGAGCGCACCGCCCTGCTGCAGGAGCCCTTCTATCTGGACCTGCTGCGAGGCCAGACCCAGTGCCTGATGGCCCGCGTCGCTCAGCAGCTCACCGCCGCGCCCCGGGCGGATTACACCCCCTATCAGCAGCACCTGCTGGAGCAGTTTCGCGCACTGCGGCTGCACATCCTGTCCACCTACGCCCGCCCCTGGCAGGTGAGCGAGATGGCGGAGATGGCGCATCTGAGTCCATCGCGCTTTAGCTTGCACTACCAGCGGTTTTTCGGCGTCAGCCCCACGCAGGATTTGATCGGTCAGCGCATCCATCAGGCTCAGCTGCTGCTGAGCAACCAATCTCTGTCGGTCGAGCAGGTGGCGCTGATGACCGGCTACCGCAGCGTCTACCACTTCATCCGCCAGTTCCGCGCCCAAACCCAAATCACGCCCGGCCGTTATCGGGCGCAGCACGCCGCCCAGAGCTGATCCATCAAAAAAAGAGGACCCCTGCGGGGTCCTCTTTGGGTTTCGGGTCTTAGTCCTTGGCGTAGCGCTCGGTGACGGAATCCTTCCAGTACCACTCGAGCAGGTCGCCCTCGGCCTCCCACATCTCCTCGAACATCTTGCGGATGTTGTCCAGGCTGTTGGTGGAGGACACGTTGGGATCCAGCGCCACGGCGTAGAAGGCCTTCTCCTTGTCCTTCTCCAGGATGGACTCAACGGTCAGCTGCACGCTGGTGGCGTTGATGCGGTTGAAGCCGGCCAGATGGGTGGGCAGATCGCCGACCACGGTGGCGTTGATGCCATGACGGTCCGCGAAGCAGGGCACCTCGACGCACAGCTTGGTGGGCAGGTTGGTGATCAGGCCCCTGTTCATCACGTTGCCGTTGAAGCGGAAGGGGCGATCGGTCAGGATGCCATCCATGATGCCGGAGGTGTACTCGCGGGACATCTTCAGCTCGCCGGTCAGCTGACCCTCGCCGTCCATGCCATCCTTGAGCCACTCACGGGCGTTGTCGCCCAGCGAGTCGCGCACGGGCTCCTTGGGGGCCAGGAAGTACTGGTCCATGAGCTCCTTGTTGCGGCGGAAGTAGGGCATGTACTCGGAGTCATGATGGTTGCTCTCGGTGGGGAAGTAGCCGAACTTGCGCAGGATCTCGATGCGCACGGCCTCCTTCTTCAAGAACTCCTTCTGCTCGTCGGTCTGGGGGTTCTCCAGGGTCTTGTACAGCAGGGGGTACAGGCACTCGCCGGTATCGGCGCGCTGATACTCCAGGAACCAAGCCAGGTGGTTGATGCCGGCGACCTTGTAGGTCACGTCGTCATCCTTCAGGCCGATGAACTTGGTGATCTCGCTGGCCGTGCCCTGCACGCCGTGGCAGATACCCACGTTCTTGATGCCGCTGGCCATGGAGTGCACCATGGTCAAGCCCACCATGGGGTTGGTGTGGTTGAGCAGGTAAGCGTTGGGGCAGTACTTCTCCATGTCGCGGCAGATCTGCAGCTGCACGGGAGCGGTCCGCATCAGACGGAAGGCGGCGCCCACGGAGTAGGTGTCGGCCACGGTCTGCTCAATGCCATACTTGCGGGGAATCTCGATCTCCATGTTGTAGGGGAAGCCATAGTAGGCGCCGCCGCCAACGGAAACCGAGGTGATGACGAAATCAGCCCCGGGCAGCAGCTTGGTGCGGTCCGTGCTGCTCTCGATCTTGGTGGGCAGGTTGTACTTGGCAACCGTGTTCTTGATGTACTCGGTGACCTTCTTCAGACGACCCTCGTGCAGATCGCACAGGCAGATCGTGGAATCGCGCAGCGACTCCCGGCTCATGATGTCGATGCTCAGCCGGCTACCAAAGCCGCTGCCAGCGCCGATGATGACAATCTTCGTCATGTTGGTGTACCGCCCCTTTAAGTGATTTTCGTTCTCGAAAAAACCTGCGGTTGGGAATAACAGATTTTTGGTTTCCGCGCATCCCCCGCCGGGCTTTTCGAGTGCACTATACCATAGCCCCATGGACATTTCAAGGGCTTTTTTCGGTTTTTCGGAACTTCTTTTGTGCAAACGATTTCATTGCCTCCGGGCCGGTTGCTTTTTCGATGATCCCCCCACGGATCGTCGACAAACTACCTGAAAAATCATAGCCAAAGTTTACACTTATGCTGCAAGCGGTTGCAATTTGTGCGAACCTAAATTTTGAATCCGCCGCCGGCAAGCGCTTGTTTTGGGCGGGCGGATTTGGTAAACTGAGCCGGATAGGAGGTCGTCGCATGATCTATGTCACCGGGGATATCCACTGCCCCCACGATATTGGCAAGCTCGCCACCCGGCAGTTTCCCGCCCAGAAAACCTTGACCAAGCAGGATCATGTCATCATCTGCGGGGATTTCGGCTGCGTGTGGGCCGGGGACCGGCAGGATGCATACTGGCTGGACTGGCTGCAGGACAAACCCTTCACCACCCTGTTTGTCGATGGCAACCATGAGAACTTCGACCTGCTGAGCCGATATCCTGAGGAGCGCTGGCAGGGCGGGCGCGTCCACCGGCTGCGCCCGTCGGTGATCCACCTGATGCGCGGGCAGGTGTTCGACATCGCCGGCATGCGCTGCTTCACCCTGGGCGGCGCCTCCTCCCACGACCGGAGCGGCCGGGTGGAGGGCCGCAGCTGGTGGCCCGAGGAGCTGCCCTCGGACGCGGACTTTCAGGAGGCCCTGGCCAACCTGGACGCCGCTGGCTGGCGGGTGGACACGGTGCTGACCCACTGCGCCAGCGAGCGCGCCCAGGCCGCCATCGCCCCCTGGTTTGAGCGGGACCGGCTGACCAATTTCCTGCAGTATCTGGAGGAGCGGCTGCACTTCGACCACTGGTACTTTGGCCACTACCACGTCGACAAAGTCATCGACGAGCGGCACCGGGCCCTCTACGGCGATATTCTCTGCATCCAGCCCTGACGCAAAGCGGGACGGCCTCAGGCCGTCCCGCTTTTGATCTGTAATTAGAAACCTCGGCTGCTGCCGCCGCCTCCGCCGCTGCCGCCCCCGCCGGAGAAGCCGCCGAAACCGCCGCCTCCGCCGTAGCTGCCCCGGCCGCCCCGGCCTCCGCGCAGCAGCAGGCCGTAGAACAGGACCCGGCTGAGCGCGCCGTGAAACACCAGACCGTCGAGCAGAAAGAATCCGACGATGGCCAGCACGATCAACAGGGGCTTGAAGGGATTGGCCCGCCCGCCGCCGTCCTGGGCGACGGGCAGATGGGCCACGCCCTCGGGCACGGCGATCTCATACTCCTGGCACACCTGCTCTACGACCGCGTCAAACCCCTGCCGCAGACCGGTATCAAAATCGTTCTGCCGAAAGGCGGGCAGCATGTAATCGTCCTGGATGCGGCCGGTCTTGCCGTCGGGCAGGGCGCCCTCAAGGCCATAGCCCACCTCGATGCGGCTGACCCGGTCGCCCGTGGACAGCAGGATCAGCACGCCGTTGTTCTTCCGGGCATCCCCAATCCCCCATCCCCGCAGCATCGCCAGGGAATAGTCCTCCAGCGCCGCGCCGTTCAGGGTGGGCACCGTGGCGACCACCACCTGGGCCCCGGTCTGCTCGGCCACCTGGCTGGCGACCGAGACAATGTGCCTCTGGGTGTCAGCGCTGAGCACATCCGCGCCGTCATAGACATAAAACTGGGTGCTGGGCGACGGGATGCTCGGGGCCGCGGCGGCCGCCAGCGGCGCGATCAGCACCGTCAGCAGCGCCATGAGGGCCCACAAACGGGCCGTCCACCTACCTTTACCCATCGACATACTCCTTCATGTTGGGCGCGTTACGCGCCGAAATCCACCTCGGGCGCCTGCTGGTCCGCCTCGGAGCCCTCGAAATACTGCGCCTGGGAAAAGCCGAACATGCCCGCAAAGAGCTTGTTGGGGAAGCGGCGAATGTTGGCGTTGTAGGCCTTGACCGCGTTGTTGTAATCCTGCCGGGCCACGGCAATGCGGTTCTCCGTGCCGGCCAGCTCGTCGGAGAGTTGCTGGAAGTTCGCGTTGCTCTTCAGATCGGGGTAGTTCTCCACCACCACCAGCAATCGGGACAGAGCGCCGCTCAGGGCGTTGTCGGCCTGGGCCTTCTCCTCCACGGTCCGAGCGCCGGCCAGTTGGGCCCGGGCCTCGGTCACCGAGTCGATGATCTCGGTCTCATGGGCTGCGAAGCCCTTGACGGTGTTGACCAGATTGGGCACCAGGTCGGTGCGCCGCTTGAGCTGCACGTCGATGGCGCTCATGGCGTTGTCCACGCTCTCCTGCGCGCTCACCATGCCGTTGTAGATGCCCACCACGGACCCCACGATCAGGATCAAAACAACCGCAATCACACCCAGGGTAATCCAAGCACCTTTTCTCATCAAATTGCCTCCTTTTATACACGATAGCGCATATTTGCGCCGCTATCCACTTGGGATGCATCCGCTCTGGATATTGTCATTAGTATAGCAGACGCGCGCGCCGGCCCGCAACGCGAGCCAGCAACGGCCTGAGCGTCCCCGGGCAGCCCCGCGCGCCTGGGCGCGGCTGGGGTTTGCCCCCGGCTACGGGGCTCGCTCGGGCGGCCCCAGGCTCGCCCGCACGGGGTCGTCCGTTTGCAGCGGTGCAGTCCACGCGTTATAATGAACGTCAGTGGAGATAGTATGTTCCAAACAGGAGGATTTGAGCCATGGAAGAAAATTTCGCCGCCGAGATGCGGCTACTGGCGGAAAACTTGGAGGCGCTGGCCGCGGTCGCGCCGATCGAGCCCGGGGATGTGCTGGCGCTGGGCTGCTCCACCAGCGAGCTGACCGGCGGGCAGATCGGCCGGCACTCCAGCCGCCGGGCGGGCCAGGCGGTGATCGCAACGGCGTTGGCCTTCTGCCAAAGGCGGCGCCTGTCGCTGGCGGTGCAGTGCTGCGAGCACCTCAACCGCGCCCTGGTGGTGGAGCGGGCGGTGGCCAAGGCCCGGGGCTGGACCCGGGTGAGCGCCGTGCCCCAGCTGCACGCCGGCGGGGCTGCGGCGCTGGCGGCCTGGGAGGCCTTCGAGGAGCCGGTGCTGGTAGCGCAGATCCAGGCCGAGCTGGGCATGGACGTGGGCGGCACGCTCATGGGCATGCACCTGCGGCCCGTGGCCGTGCCGGTGCGCGCGCCGTACCGCCAGGTGGGCGGGGCCATCGTCACCCTGGCCTACACCCGCCCGCCGCTGATCGGCGGGGAGCGCGCCCGCTACGCGCACATCCCCGACGCCGACTCGCCCCGGCGGTAAACAAAAAACGGCCCGCGTGCGCGGGCCGTTTTTTCGTGGGATCAGCCAACCTTGAGGAAGCGATACTGCGCCTGGACCAGCTCGGCGTACAGGCCGCCGGGGATGGCCATCAGCTCGTCGTGGGTGCCGGACTCGGCGATGGTGCCGTCCTGCACCACCATGATGCGGTCCGCCTTGCGGATGGTGGACAGGCGGTGGGCGATGACAAAGGAGGTGCGCCCGGTCAGCAGCCGGTCCAGCGCCTGCTGGATGAGAATCTCGGTGTGGGTGTCGATGGAGCTGGTGGCCTCGTCCAGGATCAGGATGGCCGGATCGGCCAGCAGCGCCCGGGCGAAGGAGATCAGCTGCTTCTGGCCCACCGACAGGCGGCTGCCGCGCTCGTTGACCTCGGTATAGTAGCCCTTCTCCATCTCAGAGACAAACTCGTGCACATGCACGGCCTTGGCCGCGGCGATGACCTCCTCGTCAGTGGCGTCCAGCCGGCCGTAGCGGATGTTATCCATGATGGTGCCCGAAAAGATGAAGCTGTCCTGGAGCATGATGCCCATCTGCTCGCGCAGGGAGTGCAGGTTGACCTCCTTGACGTCGTACCCGTCGATGCGCACGGCGCCGCTGTCGGTGTCGTAGAAGCGGCTGACCAGGTTGACCACCGTGGACTTGCCCGCGCCGGTGGGGCCCACCAAAGCGATGGTCTGGCCGGGCTTGACGTCGAAGGACACGTCCTTAAGGATAACCTTCTCCGGGTCGTAGCTGAAGGTGACATGGTCGAAGGTGACCTGCCCCTTGATGGGCGGCAGCTCCACGGCCTCGGGCTTGCTCTGAATCTGGATGGGGTAATCCATGATCTCAAAGATGCGCTCGATGGAGGCCATGGCCACCAGGATGTTGTTGTAGAAGTTGCTCATGTTGTTCAGGGGTTCCCAGAACCGCCCGGAGTAGTTGGTCATGGCGATCAGGGTGCCGATGGTGATCGAGCCCAGATTGATCCAGCGGATGCCGAACCAGTAGATCAGCACCGTGCCGATCATAAAGATGTTATCCAGGCAGGGCCAGAACAGGTTGTTGATGCGCACCGCCGCCATCCAGGTGTGATGGATGTCGTCGTTGATCTCGCCGAAGATCTCCTGGTTCTTCTCCTCGCGCACGAAGGACTGGGTGACCCGCATGCCCGCCAGGGCCTCGTGCAGGTAGCCGTTGAGGGTGGAGCTCTTGCGCCGCACGATCTGCCAGCGCAGGCGCATCTTGCGCTTCAGGCCGACCACGATCAGCAGGATCAGCGGCGTGGTGCACAGCGCCAGGCCGGTGAGCGGGACGTTGATCGACAGCATCACGATGATCAGCACGATCAGGGTGAACATGTCGATGATGATGTTGATGATGCCGTCGGTCAGCAGGTTCATCAGGGAGTTGACATCGTTGATGACGCGCACCATGATCTTGCCCGCGCTTCTGGAATCAAAGAAGTTGAAGGAGAGCTCCTGGATGTGGTTGAACAGGTCCTGGCGCAGGGCGGCGATGGCCTTGCGCGCCGCCACGTCCATCAGGCGCACCCGAAGATACAGGCACAGCGCCGACACGCAGGTGCAGGCCAGCATGGCCAGCGCCACGCCCACCACGCCGGCGACCATCTTGGTCTCGATGTAGTTGTCGATGGCGATCTTCATCAGGAAGGGGCCGGCCAGGTTGCACAGCGAGGAGACCACCGACAGCAGCAGCGTCACCACCACCGCCATGCGGTAGGGCTTCAGGTATGTGAGCACCCGCCCGAACTGCTTTTTGTTAAAGGGCATCTCGATGACTTCGTCGTCTATGATGCGTCCGCGCGCCATTTAGCCCACCTGCCCTTCCGCCGCGACGGGTTTGATCTGCTCAAAGTCGCGGTACTGATCCTGATACATCTGGTAGTAGAGGCCCCGCTTCTCCAGCAACTGCTGGTGGGTGCCCTGCTCGGCGATGCCATGGTCCTGGAGCACCACGATCATGTCCGCGTCCTTGACCGAGGAGATACGGTGCGCGATGATGAAAGTGGTGCGGTTCTTCATGATGGTCTCCAGGTGCTTTTGAATCTCGTACTCGGTCTCCATGTCGACGCTGGAGGTTGCGTCGTCGAGCACCAGGATGCCGGGGTTGTACAGCAGCGCCCGGGCGATGGCCACGCGCTGGCGCTGGCCGCCGGACAGGCCGGTGCCCCGCTCGCCCACGATGGTGTCGTATCCCTCGGGCAGGGTGTCGATGAACTCGGCGGCCTCAGCCGCCCGGGCCGCGGCCACCACCTGCTCCATGGAGACGTCCGGGTCGCCGAAGGCAATGTTCTCAAAGACCGTCTCGGAGAAGAGGAAGGTCTCCTGCATCACGCAGCCGACCTGGCGGCGCAGCTGCTTGAGCTTGTAGTCCTTCACATCCACCCCGTCGATGGACACCACGCCCTCGTTGCACTCGTAGTAGCGGCCCAGCAGGTTGACCAGGCTGGACTTGCCGGTGCCGGTGGCGCCCATGATGGCCACAGTGGAACCGGCGGGGATGTCCAAGTTGATATCCCGGAGCACCTGCTCATCCCCATAGCGGAAGGACACGTGGTCAAAGCGCACATGGCCCTTGAAATCGGTCACTTCCACCGCGCCGGGCGCGTCCTTGATGTCCGTGCCCAGGTCGACGTAGTAGAAGATCTTCTCCGCCGAGGCGATGGCCTGCACGACGTTGTTGATCATCTGGCCGAGCATGCGCATCGGGCCGGTGATCATCCAGATGTAGCCGGTCATGGCCACCAGGGTGCCCAGGGACATGTGGCCCTGGATGACCATGATGCCGCCGCCCAGCAGCAGGATCGCCGGCGTCAGGCCCGAGAGCACATCCATCATCGGGAAGAACTTGCCCCAGATCAGGGCGGAGCGCACCTGCAGGTCGCGCTGCTTGAAGTTCTCCCGCTGGAAGTACTCCTTCTCGTACTCCTCCCGGGCGAAGGCCTTGACCACCCGCACGCCGGAGATGTTCTCCTGCGCCCGGGTGTTGAGCACCGCGTTCTGCTCGCGGATGTCCCGAAAGGCCATGTGGATGGTTCTGCGGAACTTGATGCCGATCCAGGCCAGGAAGGGAGCCACGATCAGCAGCAGCAGCGTCAGGGGCACATTGAGCGTGAACAGCAGCACGATCGAGCCAATAAAATAGGTAGCATTCTCGATCAGCTGGATCGAGCCGCCCGCCAGCAGGTTGCGCACCCCGTCGATATCGCCGGTCATGCGGCTCATGATCTCGCCGATGCGGTGCTGGTCGTAGAAGCGAAAGCTCATCTCGTTGAGGTGGCGGAACAGGTCCCGCCGCATGTCGTGCATGACGCCCTGGCTCATGTCCTCGAACAGGTACGCCCGGATGTAGGTGCACACGGCCCGGCAGACGGTCAGCGCCGCGATGCCGATCAACAGCCCCGTCAACAGCTGCATCTGTCCGCCCTCGATCACATCGTCCACGATCGACCGGGTCAAATAGGGCACCACCAGCCGCGTGCCGATGGCCGCAAACAGCAGCACGATCCCGACAATGGTCTGTTTGCGGTAGGGTTTCACCAGTGCCAGAATCCGTTTTAATATCTCCATCGGATCCCTCCCTTTTGCTTTGCCGGCGTATGTTTGGCAAGCTATCATATTTTACGTTGGAATAATCCCGCCGTCAAACCCATTTGTTCGCAAATCCCTTCAAATGGCTGAAAAAACCGGCTTGACCGGGCTTTAGCCCGCTGAAAATCGGTGTTTAGGCCCGCTAGGTCCGCCTAGGTTCGATTCGTTGGGTCAATCAAAAAAAGCAAAGCGCTTTCCGGGAAAAACCGAGTCAATCCTCTTGCACAAATTGGTAGTGCCCATTATACTGATGGCAACCGGGCCGCTCCGGCGGTCCTTTCGCATGAAGGAGGCTCATCCGATGATCCCTTTCGACGGCCTGAACATGAACCCCAGCACCCTGCCCCTGCTCTCCCAAGCCCAGTCCCGCTCCATCAGCGCGGAGAACTTCACCGGCGAGAAAAACGGCGGCGGCCTGGCCACCGAGGGCACCGGCGCGGCCTGCGCCCGGGAGCTGGGCCGGGGCTGGAAGGTCTCCCCCTCCATCAGCATCCCCGCCAAGGACATCGCGACCCTGGCGCAGATCGACGGCCCTGGGGCGATCCAGAGCATGTGGATCACCGGCTCGGTCACCCGGGATATGATCCTGCGCATCTACTGGGACGGGCAGCAGCAGCCCTCGGTGGAGTGTCCCCTGCCGGATTTCTTCGCCTGCGGGTGGTATGACAACGTCAACCCCTCGGGCAACCCCCACTTTTCCCAGCTCAACAGCCAGATGGTCGCCGTCAACCCCAACCGGGGCATGAGCTGCTTCTGGCTGATGCCCTTTCGCAAGCACTGCCGCATCACCCTGGAGAACCGGGACGACCAGGCCCTGACCTGCTACTATCAGATCAACTACACCCTGACCCAGGTGCCCGAGAACGCGGCCTACTTCCACGCCCAGTTCCGCCGGGTCAACCCCCTGCCCCTGGGCGAGGATTTTGTCATCCTCGACGGGGTCAAGGGCCAGGGCCACTATGTCGGCACCGCCCTGTCGGTCGGTCTCAACGGCGGGGGCAACTGGTGGGGCGAGGGCGAGATCAAGTTCTTCCTGGACGGGGACGAGCACCCCACCATCTGCGGCACCGGCACCGAGGACTATTTCCTCGGCGCGTACGACTGGGATGTGGATGGCGAGTATGTCACCTACAACAGCCCCTACGCGGGTATGTTCTACGTTGAAAAGCCCAACGGCATGTACCGCAGCCAGATGCGTTTTTCCATGTACCGCTGGCATGTGGCCGACCCCATCCGCTTCCAGCAGGACCTGCGGGTCACCCTGCAGGACCTGGGCTGGCGCAGCGACGGCCGCTACCAGGTGCGCCAGGACGACCTGGCCGCCACCAGCTACTGGTATCAGACCCTGCCGGCCGCGCCCTTCCCGCCCCTGGGCAGCCGCAACGACCTGGAAGTGATCTGAGGCCCCAGCCGCCCGCAGACGCGGGCGGCTTTTTTGCCAGCATCTCATCCGCGCCACGCCTGAGAAATCGTGTATCCTGTCCCCAGGAGGGGATGCGGATGCACCGAAAAATCTGAACGATTTGTAAACCCCCGCCCGCTGGGACAGGAATTCCGTCCCGAGCGACGAATCGATGAAGAGGTGCCGGTAGGCCCAATCACAAAATGAGGAGGCAACAAGCATGAAACGCACCTTCACCCTGGTCACCTGTCTGATGCTGATTGCCCTGTTATTGGCGGGTTGTTCCGGCGGCGCGACCAAGAGCGCCAAGGCCAGCAAGCAGAGCATCACCACCGACCTGGACTTGACCAACGTTGAGTTCCAAAAGACCTTCAACAATTATGTGGACAAGGACACCTACTATGATATCCAGACCTTTATGACCCAGGAGGTCATGGGGGGCACCAAGAACATGGCCGCCCTGACCGGCGAGGTGTCGGTGATGGCGGTGTGCAACGAGGGCGACGGCATGGTCAACACCATCGGCGTGGTGGTCAACGATGTGAAGACCGTGGAGGGCGCCTTCCCCCACTACGCGGTGGCGGCGGTCTCCTCCGCCAACAACAACAACACCCAGGCCGAGGTCGACAAGATCGTCAAGGAGCTGGGCATCGAGAATGAGGACAACTACATGAAGGACTACACCAAGCAGTACGCCTTCAAAAAAGTCTCCTACCGCTTCAAATCGACCTCCAGCGGCGCTTGCTCGCTGATGATCAAGCCCGTGGAGGCGGAATAAAGAGAAAGAAGGGACCCCGATTGAAGAAAACTGCCGCGGTCAAGCCCTGCCTGACCCCCTCGCCCAATGTGCTGGTCTCCTGCCGGGACGGCGCCGGCCGGGACAACGCGCTGGCGGTCGCCTACTGCTGCAACTGCAGCTTTGATCCGCCGATGATCATGGTGGGCATCGTGCCCTCCCGCTTCTCCTATCCGATGATCAAGCAGAGCGGGGTTTTCGTGGTCAACCTTGCGGGCAAGGCCAACCGCGAGCTGTTCGACTATCTGGGCAGCCACAGCGGCCGGGACGGCGACAAGCTATCCGCCATCGGCGCGGCGGTGGCCGACGCCGACTGCATCGACGCGCCGCTCTTGACCGATTGTCCGGTCAACATCGAGTGTGAGGTGGTCGGCTCAATCACCACCGGCTCCCACGAGATGTTCGCCGGCAAGATTCTCAAGGTCCACGCCGACGCCGAGCTGGTCCGACCGGACGGCAGCATCGATTTTGGCAAGGCCGATCTGCTCTGAGCCCAAAAAGCGCCCGATCCCCAGGGGATCGGGCGCTTTTGTTTATCCATCCAGCCAGGCCTCCAACAGGGACTGCCCCTGAGCGGCGTCGATCTCCAGCATTAGGGTTTCGTAGAAAGCCTGGGCGTGCCGCTGGCGCTGCCGGGCCAGCTCAGCCCCCCGGCGGGTGTAGAAGTGTTCATAGATGCCTTTGAGCTTGCGGTTGTACTCCCGCACGAAGCTCTCCGGCTCCCGCTTGTCCCCGGGCAGCGGACGGTTGTCCGGGCCGACGCCGTAGAGCGGGCTGCCCACATGCCCATCATAGAGCAGGGTGCGGGCGACGCCGATCGCCCCGGTGACGTCGAGCTTGTCCGCGTCGAAAAGAATCTTGGCCTCGAGGGAGGCGGGCGGGTTGTCGCTGCGGTAGCGATGGGTCAGCACCGCCTGGGCGACGGGCTCGGCCAGGTCCTCCCGGCCGATCTGGAGCAGAAACGCGCGGGCCATGCGAGCGCCCTCCCGGGCATGGCACAGGGTCGGGTCGGTAAACTGGGCCTCCCGGCCGATGTCGTGCAGCAGGCAGGCGGCGATGAGCACGTCCATGTCCACCGCCGGCTCGGTGGCGGCGATATCCAGGGCATTGTAGAGCACCCGGTAGATGTGGTGGCGGTCGTGGGCGCTGTCCTCCCGCATGTGGAGCATGCGCGCCTCGAGCTGCCGATACAGTGCGCGGTCCATGGGCAACCTCCTCTCCACAGGTGAAAAAGAGAACGGAACCCAACGGATTCCGTTCTCGGTTCGATGGTTCGCTGGATCAGCAGCCCTGGGCCTGCATGGCCTGCATGACCTTCTCAAAGCCGGCGATGTTCGCGCCGACCACATAGTTGCCCTTGTAGCCGTAGCGCGCGGCCGCGTCGTCCGCCTTGCGGAAGATGCCCACCATGATGTCCTTGAGCTTGGCGTCGACCTCCTCGAAGGACCAGCTCAGCCGCTCGCTGTTCTGGCTCATCTCCAGGGCCGAGGTGGCCACGCCGCCGGCGTTGGCCGCCTTGCCGGGGGCAAAGAGGATCCCGTTGTCCTGCAAGAACTTGGTGGCCTCCAGGGTGGTGGGCATGTTCGCGCCCTCAGCCACCGCGTAGCAGCCGTTCTTCACGAGCATCTGGGCGTCCTCGAGCAGCAGCTCGTTCTGGGTGGCGCAGGGCAGCGCCACGTCGCAGGCAACGCTCCACACGCCCTTGCCCTCGTGATACTCGGCGTTCGGGCGGTACTTGGTATACTCGCGCAGGCGAGCGCGCTGGACCTCCTTGATTTCCTTGGCCGCGGCCAGGTCGATGCCCTCCGGATCGTACACCCAGCCGGTGGAATCGCTCAGGGTAACCACCTTGGCGCCCAGCTGCTGGGCTTTCTCGCAGGCGTAGAGGGCCACGTTGCCCGCTCCGGAGATGGCCACCGTCGCGCCGTTAAGCTGCTTGCCGTTGGCGGCCAGCATGGCCTCGGTGAAGTAGAGCAGGCCATAGCCCGTGGCCTGGGTGCGCACCAGGGAGCCGCCGTAGGTCAAGCCCTTGCCGGTGAGCATGCCCTCAAAGCTGTGGGTCAGGCGCTTGTACTGGCCGAACAGGTAGCCGATCTCCCGGGCGCCCACGCCGATGTCGCCGGCGGGCACGTCGATATCCGCGCCCACATAGTGGTACAGCTCGGTCATGAAGGCCTTACAGAAGGCCATGATCTCCCGGTCGCTCTTGCCCTTGGGGTCGAAATCCGAGCCGCCCTTGCCGCCGCCGATGGGCAGGCCGGTCAGGGAGTTCTTAAAAATCTGCTCAAAGCCCAAAAACTTGATGATGCCGGTGTTGACCGAGGGATGGAAGCGCAGGCCGCCCTTGTAGGGGCCGATAGCGTTGTTGAACTGGATGCGGTAGCCGGTGTTGACCTGCACCTTGCCGCTGTCATCCACCCAAGCGACCTTGAACTTGAACTGGCGGTCGGGCTCGGTGAGCTGCTCGAGGAAGCTGTCGCGCTCAAAGCGCTCCTCGTTGGCCTCGATGACGGGCTTCAGGCTGGTGAGGACCTCCTCGGCGGCCTGCAGGAACTCGGGCTCGTTGGCGTTCTTCTCTCTCAGCTTGGCCAGGACCTGATCCACATAAGACATCTTTTATCGCTCCTCTATGAAGTTTTTTATAATATAGGGTCTATATTATAATCACACGGAAAACAGCAGCTTGCCGTAGGAGGGCAGCGGCCAGAGCGCCTCGTCGCACAGGGTCTCCATCTGGTCGACCGCGGCGCGGACCTCGGCCATCAGGGGCAGAATGTCGTCCCGATATCCCTCGCCCTGGGCCAGCAGGTCGCCCCTCGCGGCAACCTCGCCCAGCGCCCGCTCCATCTCGTCGGCCTTGCGGTAAGCGATGCCGCTTAAATTCGACAGCTTTGCGACGATTTCCTCCTCCACGGCGCGGTCGATGCCGGAATTGAGCTGCTTTTTCAGCAGGGCGCTCTGGCTCAGCCGCCGGGTGTATCGGACCGCGGCGGGCAGGATGCTGCGGCGCACCATCTCCAGCATGGTCAGCGCCTCGATGCGCAGGCTCTTGCAGTAGGTCTCCAGCTTGATCTCGTAGCGGGAGTGCAGCTCCGTGGGGCTGAGCACCCTGTGGGTCTGAAACAGCGCCACATTCTTCGGGTCGATATAGCGCGGCAAGGCGTCCACGGTGGTGCGGTCGTTGCGCAGGCCGCGCCGGGCCGCCTCCTCCACCCAGGCGTCGGCGTAGTTGTTGCCGTTGAAGATGATCCGGCGATGCGCGCGCAGGGTATCGCGCACCAGCTGGCGCAGCGCGGCGTCGAAATCCGCCGCGCCTTCAAGCTGGTCGGCGAACTGGCGCAGGGACTCGGCCACGATGGTGTTGAGCACCATGTTGGGGCCGGAGATCGACTGGGCCGAGCCCAGCATGCGCGATGGCCTCGAGCACCTTGGCCAGCTCGTCGCCCAGATACACGCTGACAATGGCCGGGGGCGCCTCATTCGCGCCCAGGCGGCGATCGTTGCCCGCGCTGGCCACCGACACGCGCAGCAGGTCCTGATAGTCGTCCACCGCCTGGATGACTGCCGCCAGGAACAGCAAGAACTGCGCGTTCTCCCGGGGCGAATCCCCCGGATCGAGCAGGTTGACGCCCGCGTCGGTGGAGATGGACCAGTTGTTGTGCTTGCCGCCGCCGTTGACCCCGTCGAAGGGTTTCTCGGCCAGCAGGCACACCAGGCCGTGGCGCTCAGCCACCTTTCTCATCATCTCCATGGTCAGCTGATTGTGGTCCGCGGCGATGTTGGCGGTGGCAAAAACGCGGATGGCCTTCTCGATATACTCATTCTGACTCTGGCTGTTGTCGTGCGGCATGGCCTCTTTCATCATGTGCTGTACCTCGGGCGTGAGACGCAGCGGAAATCTGTATTTT
>JBMNTT010000007.1:0-78091 GCA_050945875.1 Christensenellales bacterium | reverse complement strand
ACCCGGGCCACCACGAGGGTGATCACCCCGGCCACCGCCAGGCTGACCAGCACATCCTGTGGGGTGTGCACCCCCAGATACAGCCGGGAGAGCATCACCAGCGCCACCATCGCCAGGCAGACCAGGCTGACCCAGCGCCGCCGCGCCCACAGGCAAAGCGCGCCGAAGAAACTGGTGGCCGAGCCGGTGTGCCCGCTGGGGAAGGAATACCCCGTGGCCGAACCCACGGCCTCGGGCACGGGCTGCACCCTCGGATCGAGCACCCAGGGCCGGGGCACCCGAAAGATCACCTTGAGGCTCTGGCCGACCAGGTTGGCCGTCAGCACCGTCAGCCCCAGCCGATAGCCCGCCTGGCGGCTGACGCACCAGTAGATCACCAGCACCGCCAGCCCCAGCGCCAGCTGATCGCCGAACTGGGTGACGAACAGGAAAAAAGCGTTGCCCGCGGGGGTGCGCAGCTGCTGCAACCACAAAAGCAAATCCATCGACATTCCTCCAACGATCCCATGCAGGAGCCAGCCGGTCTCCGGCGAAAATTACCATATTCTATATTATAGCATCCCGGAGGTGCGACATGCAAAAGATCTCCCTCAACGGAACCTGGCGGATGTGCGTGGAAGGGGAGAATCCCTTCGTCCCCGCTCATCAGTGGGTGGACGCCCAGGTCCCCGGCTCGGTCTACAGCGCGCTGCTGGACGCGGGTCTGATGCCCGATCCCTTCTGGCGCGACAACGAGACCCAGGCCCTGAAGCTGATGGAAAACGACTTCACCTTCGCCACGACCTTCTCGGTGGACGAGGCGCTGCTCGCCAGCGACGCGCTGGTCATCCACTGCGACGGGCTGGACACCCTGGCCAGCCTGACCCTCAACGGCGTGTTCATCGGCAGCGCCGACAACATGCATCGCACCTGGGAGTACGAGGTGACCGACCTGGTCAAGGCTGGGGAGAACGAGCTGGTCATCCGCTTCTCCTCCCCGCTCAAGTTCATCCGTCAGGCCTACGAGCAGTGCCCGGCCTACGGCTCGGACGACGCGATGCGCGGCTTCGTGCACCTGCGCAAGGCCCACTGCATGTTCGGGTGGGACTGGGGCCCGCGCCTGCCCGACGCGGGCATCTGGCGGCCCATCGAGCTGCTGGCCATCGACACGGCGCGGCTGGACTCGGTGCTGATCACCCAGGAACACAGCCCGGACCATGTGGATGTGGCGCTGGCGTTCGACATCGACGCCTACGCCGAGGACGAGCTGGAGGTGCGCGCGCGCATCACCGCCCCGGACGGCGCGGTGTACGCCATGGACGAGGACGGCAACCCCATCGGCATCGATCACCCCGCCCTGTGGTGGCCCCACGGCTACGGCGATCAGCCCCTGTACACCGTCACGGTCGAGCTGCTCAAGGACGGTCGCGCGCTCGACGTGTGGCAGCGGCGCATCGGCCTGCGCACCATGACCATGGAGCGCAAGAAGGACCCGTGGGGCGAGAGCTTCTGCCACCAGGTCAACGGCGTCAACGTTTTCGCCATGGGCGCGGACTACATCCCGGAGGACAACCTGCTCTCCCGAGTTACCCCCGAGCGCACGCGCAGGCTGCTCGAGCAGTGCGCCGCGGCCAATTTTAACGCCATCCGCGTGTGGGGCGGCGGCTACTACCCCGACGATTTCTTCTTCGACATCTGCGATGAGCTGGGCCTGATGGTGTGGCAGGATTTCATGTTCGCCTGCGGCATCTACGAGCTGACCAAGGCCTTCGCCGACAACATCCGCCAGGAGGTCATCGACAACGCCGTGCGCCTGCGCCACCACGCCAGCCTGGGCCTGTGGTGCGGCAACAACGAGATGGAGATGTTCCAGGACCAGGGCGAGTGGGGCGCCACGCCCAAGCAGAAGGCCGACTATATCCGCATGTTCGAGTACCTGATCCCCGAGGCCCTGCGCCAGGTCGACCCTGCGACCTTCTACTGGCCCGCCTCCCCCTCCTCCGGCGGCGGCTTCGACGCGCCCAACGATCCCAACCGCGGCGACGTGCACTACTGGGAGGTGTGGCACGGCAACAAGCCCTTCTCCGACTACCGCAACTATTTCTTCCGCTACGCCTCGGAGTTCGGCTTCCAGTCCTTCCCCAGCCTGAAGACCGTGGAGAGCTTCACCGAGCCCAAGGACCGCAACATCTTCTCGCGCATCATGGAGAAGCATCAGCGCAACAACGCGGCCAACGGCAAGATCATGAACTACATGGCCCAGACCTTCCTCTACCCCAAGGACTTCGACCACCTGATCTACGCCTCCCAGCTGCTGCAGGCCGAGGCCATCCGCTACGGCGTGGAGCACTGGCGGCGCAACCGCGGCCGCTGCATGGGCGCGATCTATTGGCAGCTCAACGATATCTGGCCGGTGGCCTCCTGGGCCAGCGTCGACTATTTCGGCCGCTGGAAGGCCCTGCACTATGCGGCCAAGCGCTTCTTCGCGCCGGTCATGCTCTCGGTTGAGGAGGAGGGCGAGATGACCCAGCGCACCAACGTCAACGCCGAGCCCTTCGACATCGAGAAGACCGCCCGCCTGTCGGTGGCCAACGAGACCCGCGCCCCCTTCACCGGCACGGTGCGCTGGGCGCTGCGCGATCCCAAGGGCGCCGTCGTCGAGCAGGGCGAGCGGCAGGTCACGGTTGCGCCGCTCTCCAGCCTGTGGCTGGACACCCTGTCCTTCCCCCAGGCCGACGAGCTGCGGCACTACTTCAGCTATGACCTGTACCAGGGCGAGACGCGCATCTCCGGCAGCACGGCGCTATTCACCATGCCCAAGCACTTCGCCTTCGAGGATCCGCACCTGACGGCCCGGGTGGAGGGCCGGCGCATCATCGTCTCGGCCGACGCCTACGCCCGGGGCGTGGAGATCGACAGCCCCGACAGCGACCTGATCCTGTCGGACAACTACTTCGATATCAACGGCGGCGAGGTGGCGGTGGACATCCTCTCGGGCGTCCCCGGCGCGATCAAGGTCCGCTCGGTCTACGACATCGGCTAAGGCAAGCGAAAGGAGGCATGCCGCGATGGGCAAGTATCCCCAGTTCACCCTGTCTATGAGTATCGGACCCACCAACCGGGAGCGGCTGGAGGCCTTCGCCCTCTATCAACGCGCCTTCGGCGCCAAGGAGCTCTCCCGGAGCACGCCCCCGAACGGGAACGACATCCACATCATGATGGAAATCGGCGGCGTCGAGATCCTGCTCGGCCCGGGAAAGACCGTGGGCACGGGGTTCGACAACGCCTTGAACTGTGAGCTGCGGTTTGATCGGGAAGCGGATTTTGAGCGGGCGTATAGGGCGATCAGCCAGCAGGCCCAGCGCCACACCATCGAGGGACCCTACCCCTGGGCCGAGCGCCTGGGGCTGGTTGTGGATAAATTCGGCATCGGCTGGGCGCTCTACTACGACCCGTGACGCCGCGCAGGCCCCTTGCGTCGGGCGCGCCGGAGAGGAGAAGGACATGGAGGAAATGCTGCAGTTCGCCACGGGAGCGGATTTTCGACGCTGGCTGGAGGCGCATGTTTCGTCCAGCGCCGGGGTGTGGCTGCTCTTTGGCAAGGCGGGCGGACCGAAAACCCTCAAGGCCGGCGAAGCGCTGGAGGAGGCCCTCTGCTTTGGATGGATCGACGGGCAGATGCAGCGCATCGACGAGGGCAGCTATCGCAAATATTTCTCGCCGCGCAGGCGCAACAGCCCCTGGTCCGCGAAGAATCGAGCCCTGGCCCAACGCCTCGAGGACCAGGGCCGCATGACCGATTGGGGTCGGGAGCAGATCGCCCTGGCCCGGCAGAACGGCCGTTGGGACACCCCGGGACCCGCGCCCGTGACCGAGGCGGAGGTCGCCCGCATCGCGTCCCTCCTGGAGGGGCATGAGCCCGCCCGCACGAATTTTCAGGCGATGTCCCCGTCGGTTCAGAGGACCTACGCGCGGGGCTATCTGGCCGCCAAGACCGACGCGGGACGGGAAAAGCGGCTGGCCTGGATGATCGACCGGCTCAACCAAAATCTCAAACCGATGTGACCGACGCCGGGCGCAAAAAAGCAGGACGGGCAAACCTTTCGCCCGTCCTGCTTTTTTGCGCGCCTGCACAGGGGGCGCGCGGCGGAAAACCGCCGCCCGGCAGATCCGCCGCCCGACGCGGCCGCCGTCTCGGGCCATCGTCCGCCTGGCTCGCCCTGCGGGTTCACCGCCCCCGGGCCAGCGCCTCCCGCGCCAACAGCACCCCGGCGATGGTCTTGCCGTCGGCGACGTCCCCGGCGAGGATGCGCTCGACCAGCGCCTCCATGGGCGCCATCTCCAGCTGCACGAACTCGTCCTCGTCGGGATGCTCCTGCCCTCGGGTCAGGTCCGTGGCCAGGTAGGTGTGCAGCACCTCGTCGCAGAAACCCGGGGTGGACAGCAGCGCCGTCAGCTTGGTCCAGCGCTGGGCGGTGTAGCCGGTCTCCTCGGCTAGCTCGCGCTGGGCGCACACGAGCGGGTCCTCCCCCGCCTCGAGCTTGCCCGCGGGCAGCTCCCAGGTCAGCCGGCCGATGGGCGCGCGGTACTGCCGCACCAGGGCCACCCGGCCCGCCTCGTCCACCGCCACCACCACGCAGGCCCCCCGGTGGCGCACGATCTCCCGGGCGGCGGTCTGGCCGTTGGGCAGGCGCACGGTCATGCGCTCCAGGTCCAAAATCTTGCCCGCATAGAGGGTTTCCCGCCCGATGGGCGTCTCCATCAAGTCCATGATCTCCTCCTCCTTCACACCTGTCTAGTATATCCCCATTTGCCCGGCCTGTCACCGCCAGGCATGCCTCGGCGCGGACAGGCATATCTTGTCCCAACAAGGCGCAAAGGAGATGGGACGGATGGCGGGTTTTCCCCTATCGCTGCTCAAGGTGGGGCGGATGGGCCGGGTGCGCGCCCTGTCGGGCGAGGGCGCGCTCAAGCGTCGGCTGCTGGACATGGGCTTCGTGCCGGGCACCACGGTGCGCATGCTCAAAAAGGCCCCCTTCGGCGATCCGGTGCAGGTGCGCCTGCGGGGCTACAGCCTGACCCTGCGCACCCGGGACGCGAAGGATATCTGGATCGAGGAGGTGGACGGCTGATGCGCATCGCCCTGGTCGGCAACCCTAACTGCGGCAAGACCACCCTGTTCAACCGCCTGACCGGCAGCAACCAGGTGGTGGGCAATTGGCCGGGCGTCACCGTGGAGCGCAAGCAGGGCCTCTGCCGCGCCCAGGGGCAGACCCTCCAGGTGGTGGACCTGCCGGGCATCTACGCCCTGTCCACCTTCACCCTGGAGGAGCGCATCGCCCGGGACTACCTGGTCTCCGACGGGCCGGAGGTCATCGTCAACCTGCTGGACGCGGCCAGCCTGTCCCGGGGGCTGTACCTGACCAGCCAGCTGCTGGAGCTGGGCCTGCCGGTGGTGGTGGCGCTGAACATGATGGACGAGGCCAGGGCCCGGGGCGACCGGCTGGACCCCGAGGCGCTGTCGGCCGCGCTGGGCGCGCCGGTCTGTCCCATCAGCGCGCGCACCGGCGAGGGGGTGGAGGCGCTGCTGTCGTGCGCCCTGGCCGGGGTGTCGCGGACCCAGACCCCCCTGCACAGCCCGCGCACCGAGGCCATGCTGACCGAGCTGACCGGGCTGATGACCGGGGCGGCGGGCGCGGGCTTGACGCGGCGGGACGCCGCCCTGCAGATCGCCGACGGCGGGGAGGCGCTGATCGGCCGGCTGCACGCCGACCCGGCGGCGGTGGCGGCCTGCCTTGCCGCCTGGGCGGAGGCGTTGGGCGAGGACGACCCCATGGTTCTGCTCGCCCGGGAGCGCTACGCCTTTGTGGACGCGGCGGTGGCCGCCAGCTATGTGCCCGCCCAGACCGGGCCCACCCCCTCCGACCGCATCGATCGGGTGCTGACCCATCCGGTCTGGGGCATCCCCCTCTTCGCGGCGATGATGCTGGGGCTGTTTTTCGTGGTGTTCGGCCCGGTGGGCAGCTTTCTCTCCGACGGGGCGGCGTACCTATTGACCCGATGGGTCCAGCCGCTGGCCGAGGGACTGCTCGCCGCTTGTGGGGCCAGCGAACCGGTGCGGGGTCTGGTGATCGACGGGGCGCTCTCCGGGGTGGGCAGCGTGCTGACCTTCCTGCCGCAGATCGCCCTGCTGTTCTTCTGTCTGTCGTTGCTGGAGGACTCGGGCTACCTGGCCCGGGCGGCCTTCCTGATGGACCGGGGCCTGGCCAAGCTGGGCCTGTCGGGCAAGAGCTTCGTGCCCCTGCTGATGGGCTATGGGTGCACGGTGCCCGCCGCCCTGGCCGCGCGCACCATGGACAGCGACCGCAGCCGCCGCATGACCCTGCTGCTGCTGCCGGGGATGAGCTGCTCGGCCAAGCTGCCGGTCTACGGGCTGATCGCCTCGGCCTTCTTCCCGGAGCACCGGGTGCTGGCGGTGATGAGCCTATACCTGCTGGGGCTCGCGCTGGCGCTGGCCACGGCGCGGCTGCTGCGGGCCACCCTGTTCAAGAAAGGGGCCGCCCCCTTCCTGCTGGAGCTGCCCGCCTACCGCCGACCCACCCTGAACAGCGCGCTGATGCATGTGTACGAGCAGGTCAAGCACTTTGTGGTCAAGGCGGGCACGGTGATCTTCCTGATGAGCGTGGTGATCTGGGCCCTGACCCACTTCACCGGGCATTTGGCCTACACCGAGGACCCCCAGGCCAGCCTGCTGGGCATGCTGGGCGCCTGGATCGCCCCGGCCCTGATCCCCCTGGGCTGCGGCGCGTGGCAGCTGGCCGTGGCGCTGCTCTCGGGCCTGGTGGCCAAGGAGGCGGTGGTCTCCACGTTGGGGCTGCTGCTGGGCTTCACGCAGGCAGGGGCGTCCGCAGCCCTGGCCTTAGCCGGCTGCCTGACGCCCCTGTCCGCCTATGCGTTTTTGGTTTTTGTGCTGCTCTACACCCCCTGCGCGGCGGCGATGGCCACCCTGCGCAGGGAGCTGGGCTCGCGCCGATGGGCCCTGGCCCTGGCACTGTATCAGACCGGCCTGGCCTACCTGGCCGCCTGCGTCATCTACCAGGGCGGCCGCCTGCTGGGCCTGGCTTAGGGCGCCATCAGAAAGCTGACGCCCGCGCACTCCGGCCCGACGTGGGTGCCCACCACGGTACCCAGCTCAGCCTCGTCGTACTGCGCCGGGCCAAACTGCGCGTCCATCGCCGCGTGCATGACGGGCAGCAGCTCGGGAATATGGGTGTGGATCAGGGTGGTCGGGATGGTGGGGTCCACGCCCAGGCGCTTGACCTGCTGTGCCATCCACTGGCATCCCTTGCGCTGGCCCCGCACCAGGGTGGCGATGGTGATCTGCCCGTCCTTGACCTGCAGCACCGGGCGCACGTTCAGGGCGTTGCCCACGGTCATCCCCGTGCGGGTCAGCCGCCCGCCCAGGTAGAGATATTTCAGGTCGCCAGCGATGAAGAAGATGCGCATGCGGTTCTTGACGCTCTCCAGGGCGTCAAAGATGCGCCGCCCGCTCTTGCCCTCGTCGCGCAGGCGCGCGGCGTAGAGCGCCATCGAGCCCAGGGCGTATGCCACCTGCCGGGAGTCGCAGATGTAGACCCGCTGCTGCTGGTCGGCGGGCAGCATGTCCCGGGCCAGGCAGGCCGACTGGAAGGTGCCGCTCAGCTGCGAGGAGATGGTCAGCAGCACCACCTCATCCCCCCGGGCGACGATGGGCTGCATCGCCTCGAGGAACTGCACCGGCGGAATCTGGCTGGTGGTGGGCAGGCTCTCCGAGGCCGCCAGCCTGTCATAGAACTGGTCGCGGGTCAGATCCACCCCGTCGCGGAAAACCTCCTGCCCAAAGTAGATTTTCAGCGGGATCAGGGTGATCTGCCGCTCGCGGGCAACCTGGGGGCTCAGATCGGCTGTGCTATCGGTGATGATGCAAACGCTCACATTGTCCTCCTTGACAGGTGGGGAAAAAGGTCGAAACCACTCCCCCGGTTTTTTCAAATAAAGTTAGTCTACCATTGCCGATAGTCCCTGTCAAGACAAGCGTTCGGCCTAGAGGAGGCTGCGACCAGCTGCCGCCGCGCGTCACAGCCTTGACAGCAGCCGGCGGATGGCCGCGCGCATCCCCTGTGAAAAGCGCGCCTCGTCCCGCTTGACCAGCATGGCGACGTTGGACCTCGCCCCCCACTGGAGCCGCTGGAGCACGCCGTCGTCGCTCACCTGCACGCCCACGGGCTGGAAGGTGAACACGCTTTGCGCGTCGTCCACAGCGGTCTCCTCCCCCTCGGCGGTGACGCCCCGACCAGCGCCGTGGAAAAAACCGGGCGTGCAGTACAGGGCGCGGTCGTCCTGGGCAAATCGATCCAGAGCCTCCCGATCCAGGGGACGCTCAAGGTACTCCAGCCACCCGGTCGCCCGCTCCTTCGTGAACATATACAGAAAGTACTTCTGGATCGCCTCCGGCAGCGCGGGCAAAACCTCGCGCTGGGGCATGCTGAAAAAGGAGCCGAGCCTGTGCTCGGTGAAGATCGGGCTCTCATAAAAGCAGGGCAGCCAATAGACGCGGCAGGGAATCTGGAAGATGCGGGCGTAGCAGTACGGCTCCAGCCGCACGTTCCACTCCAGCTCGGTGCCCGGTTTGCTCGAGCCGGCGTTGAGATAGACGCCGCAGCACCGCCGCCGGAACAGGTCCGGATCGACCTGCGCGGCGGTCGCCACATCCCGGCAGGAACCGCAGACGTGCAGGGCGACCTGCTCGTGGGTCCGGAGGGTCTCCAGGATCATTTTCACCGACGCGGGCAGGGGGCCGCTCGCGGCGCGCTGCAGGTCCGCGGCGGACCGGATCGCCTCGGGCGAGCCGACGGCCACGGGCACGAACCGGCCGGTGATGTGATTGAGTTGGGCGATGGACCCGACCGCGGGATCGCCGAACGGTTCGCGCTTGGCGTCGCAGACAATCCCGGCCAGGTGGATATCCCCCCGCTGGGCCAGCGCGTACTGCACAGCCAGGTCCCAGTGATCGTCCGGGTCATTGTGCGGGTGATACAGATCGGTCAGGTGAATGACATGTCTCATGGTTCTGCTCCTTATTGGGCGCGACAAAACAAGGCCGGTCCAGCGCGTGCGCTGGGCCGGCCCTTTGATCACGCCGAGGCGATGCGGGGCATGAAGTGGGGCTCCCGATCCATCTCGGCCTGGACGAACCGCAGCAGCAGCTCGGCCTTGACCTGCTGATAGGCCGGATCGTCCCACAGGTTGTGCACCTCCCCCGGGTCCTGCTCCAGGTCAAACAGGTCGCCGCAGTCCATGCCCAGGTAGACGGTGATCTTGTACCGACCGTCCACATAGGTGCGCAGGTTGACGCTGTCGCGCTCATGGTTGTGCTCGCAGATGGCGTAGGTGCGCCAGGGGGCCTGCTGCCCGTTCCACACCGCGCGCTGGCTGGCGCCGCTCATGCCGTCGGGCGCGGGGACCTGGGCATAGTCGAGCATCGTGGGCGCCAGATCCACCAGGGACTGGAGGCTGTGCTCCACCCGGCCCGCGGGAATCTGCCCGGGCATCCGGGCGATCAGGGGCACCTTGATCAGGTCGTCATACATGAAGGGACCCTTGGCGATCAGCCCGTGCTGACCGTAGAAATGGCCGTGGTCGGTGGTGAACACCACCAGGGTGTTCTCCGTCAGGCCCAGCTCATCCAGCGCGTCGAGGATCTTTCCAATATAGTGATCCATCATGCTGACCATGCCGTAGTAGATGGCGATCTGTTTGCGCAGATGAGCGTCGTCGTGCAGGTGGCTGTGCACCCCGTGCAGACCGAAGCCGCTCTTCTGGTAGGGCTTCACGTCCGGATGCTCCTGCTGGCTCAGCTGGTGGAAGGGCGAGTTGTGGTCGTGCTCGCCGGGGGTGAGCTGCGGCAGGGTGATCTTGTCGGGATCATACATGCTGGCCCAGGGCTCGGGCACGAAATAGTCCGGGTGCGGATCGAAGAAGCTGCTCCACAGGAAAAAGTTCTCCCCCCGCTGCTGATAACCCTTAAGCTGCTCGATGCTCTCCTGGGCGATCCAGGCGTCATAGTGATACTGCTCCGGGATATCCCACACCAGCTCGCTCTTGGGGTCCATGTTGCCCGTGGGCGGCAGGAAGTAGTCCCGCCAGTTGGCCAGGCCGTGTTCCTCCATCCACAGGGCGTAGTGCTGGCCCACATGGGCCTCGTTGGTGTGGTTGCGCGCCAGCTTGACGGTCTCAAAGCCGTAGAAATCCTCGTGGAAATTCTTCCAGAAGTCCAGGTCCTGCAGCACCGGGTAGGCCTCCAGGGAGGGATACTTCTCGGTGGCCTTGAGGGGCTGGAAGTGGGCCTTGCCGATCAGGGCGGTGCGGTAGCCCGCCTGCTGGAAGTCCTCCCCGATGGTGTGCTCGCTCTCGGGCAGCTTGGTGCCCAGGGTCCAGGCGCCGTGCTGGCTGGGGTACTTGCCGGTGATCAGGGTGGCCCGGGTGGGCGTGCAGGTGGGGTTGACGGTGTAGGTGCGGTCGAAGTACGCGCCCATCGCCGCCAGGCGGTCCAGGTTGGGGGTTTTGATCTCGGGGTTGATCCTCCCGAGGGTGTTCCAATGCTGTTGGTCGCTGGTGATGAGCAGGACGTTGGTTTTCATAAGGGGCCCTCCTCGATGCTTGATGCCTCCATTATAGCACATCCGCGGGGTTTGAACAGGGCGCGATCAGGCGGTTTCCTCCTGGTCGCCCTGGGTGAACTGGCTGTTGTACAGCTCGGCGTAGAAGCCCTTCTGCGCCAGCAGCTGTTCGTGGGTGCCCTGCTCGACGATCGATCCGCCTTTCATCACCAGAATGATGTCCGCGTCCCGGATGGTGGACAGGCGGTGGGCGATGACGAAGGAGGTGCGCCCCTTCTTCAGGGCGTTCATGGCCTTCTGGATGAGCACCTCGGTGCGGGTATCCACCGAGCTGGTGGCCTCGTCCAGGATCAGCATCATGGGGTTGGACAGGAAGGCCCGGGCGATGGTCAGCAGCTGTTTCTGGCCCTGGGAGATGTTGGAGGCGTCCTCGGTGAGCACCGTATCGTAGCCCTGGGGCAGGGTCATGATGAAGTGGTGCACCCGGGCGGCCTTGGCCGCGGCGACGACCTGCTCGCGCGTGGCGCCGGTGGCGCTGCCGTAGGCGATGTTGTCGTACACCGTGCCCTCAAACAGCCAGGTATCCTGCAGCACCATGCCGAAGATGTCCCGCAGGTTGTTGCGGGTCATGTCGCGGATGTCCACGCCGTCGACGCGGATTGTCCCGCTGTTGGTCTCATAAAAGCGCATCAGCAGGTTGACGATGGTGGTCTTGCCCGCGCCGGTCGGGCCGACGATGGCCACGGTTTGGCCGGGGGCGACGTCCAGGTTCATGTCGGTGATCAGGGGCTTGTCGGGCACGTAGGAGAAGTCCACATGCTCCAGGGTGACATGGCCCTGGCAGTCGGTCAACCGCACGGGGTGCTCCGCCTCGGGAACCTCCTCGGGCTCGTCGAGCAGCTCGAACACCCGCTCGGCCGAGGCCATGGTGGACTGCAGGGTGTTGACGATCTGGCTGGTCTGGTTGATGGGCTGGGTGAACTGCCGGGCGTACTGGATGAAGGCCTGCACGTCGCCGATGGTCATGCTGCCGCTGGTGACGCGGATGCCGCCCACCACGCAGATAAACACATAGCTCAGGTTGTTGACCAGGCCCATGAGCGGGAAGATGACGCCCGAGATGAACTGGCCCTTCCAGCCCACGGTGTAGAGCTGCTCGTTGATCTCATTAAAGCGGTCCAGGGAGGCCTGCTCCCGGCCGAAGACCTTGATGACCTTGTGGCCGGTGTACATCTCCTCGATATGGCCGTTGATGTCGCCGGTGTAGGCCCACTGCTTGCGGAAGTATTTCTGGCTGCGGCTGGCCACCACCAGGGTGATGATCAGGCACAGCGGCAGGGTGACCAGGCAGATCAGCGTCAGCAGCGGGCTGATGAGCAGCATCATCACCACCACGCCGATCAGGGTGACCGCCGAGGTCATCAGCTGGGTCAGGCTCTGCTGCAGGGTGCCGGAGATGTTGTCCACATCGTTGGTGATGCGGCTCAAGATATCGCCGGTGGTGTTGCGGTCGAAGTAGGCCAGGGGCATGCGGCCGAGCTTCTGGTCGATGCTCGAGCGCAAATCCCGCACCAGGCGCTGGCTGACCCCGGCCATGAGGAACTGCTGGAAGTAGGAGAAGGCCGAGCTGAGCACATACAGAGCGATCATGACGCCCAAAATGTAGCCGATAAAGCCGAAATCCACCGCGGCGGACGCGTCCCCGCCCAGCCGGGCGGTGATGGAGGCGAACAGGCTGGTGGTGGCCCGGCCCATGATCCGGGGCGAGAGGATGCTGAACACCGTGGCGGACGCCGCCATGATGAACACCACGATCATCTGCCACAGATAGGGTTTCAGGTAGCCCAGCAGGCGTTTGGCCGTGCGGCCGAAGTTTTTGGGTTTTTCCCCGGCGCCGTGTCCGTGAGGGCCGCCCCCCATGGGACCTCTGCGGCGGACGGGAGCTTTGCGCGCTTCACTCATGCCAATTCCTCCTCTGACAGCTGGCTGCGGACGATCTCCTGATACACCGGGCAGGTGGCCATCAGCTCGCGGTGGGTGCCCAGGCCGGCGACCCGGCCCTCGTCGAGCACCAGGATGCGGTCCGCGTCCATGACGGTGCCCACCCGCTGGGCGATCAGCACCACGGTGGCGTTCTGGGTCTCCCGCTTCAGGGCGGCGCGCAGCATGGCGTCGGTCTTAAAGTCCAGGGCCGAGAAGCTGTCGTCGAAGACGTAGATTTCCGGCCGGCGCACCAGGGCGCGGGCGATGGCCAGGCGCTGCTTCTGCCCGCCGGAGACGTTGCCGCCGCCCTGGGCGATGGGATGCTCCAGCCCCTCGGGCATCTGGCTGACAAACTCGGTGGCCTGAGCCACGTCCAGGGCGTGCCAGAGCTCCTCCTCGGTGGCGTCGGGCTGGCCATCCCTCAGGTTGGTGGCCACGGTGCCGCTAAAGAGGAAGGCCCGCTGGGGCACGAAGCCCAGCCGGCTGCGCACATCCTGTTGGGTCATGTCGCGCACATCCACCCCGTCGATGCGCACCGCGCCCTGGCTGACGTCGTAGAACCGGGGAATCAGGTTGGCCAGGGTGCTCTTGCCGCTGCCGGTGGAGCCGATGATGGCCGTGACCTCGCCGGGGCCGGCTTCAAAGTCAATATCCTGCAGCACCGGCTCGCCGCTGCCGGGGTAGCAGAAGCTGACATGGTCGAAGGTGAGGTAGCCTTTGCGCGCCGGGTCGGGCGACACGGGCTCGGCGGGGTCCTGCAGGGAGCCGGACTGGCCCAGCACCTCCTGGATGCGCTTGACCGACACCGACGCCCGGGGGATCAGCACGAAGAGCATGCTGGCCATCATGACGCTCATGAGGATCTGGGTGGCGTACTGGATGAAGGCCATCAGCGCGCCCACCTGCATCTGGCCCAGGTCGATGCGCTTGGCCCCGAACCACACGATGGCGATGGTGGTGAAATTGAGCAGCAGCATCATCAGGGGCATCATGCCCGTCATGATGCGCTGGCTCTTCAGGGCGGTCTGGAACAGGTCGTTGTTGGCCCCCTCGAAGCGCCCGTGCTCATAGTCGGTGCGGATGAAGGCCCGGATGACCTTCACGCCCGTCAAGTTCTCGCGCACCACCTGGTTGAGCTTGTCGATCTTCTTCTGCATGGCGGTGAACAGGGGCAGGGCCTTGGTGATCAACAGCGCCACCACCAGGGCGATCAGGGGCACCACCACCACGATCACCCAGGAGAGGGCCCGATCGGTGCCCAGGGCCATGATGACGCTGCCCACCAGCATCAGCGGGGCCATGAGCATCATGCGCGTGCAGATCATCACGGCCATCTGCACCTGGTTGACGTCGTTGGTGGTTCGGGTGATCAGGCTGGGGGTGCCGATCTGGTCCATCTCGGTGAGGGAGTATCCGTCCACTTTGTGGAAGATCTCCCGGCGCAGGTCGCGCCCGAACCCGGTGGACAGGCGGCTGGAGAAATAGCTGCCGGCCACGGCGCAGCCCGCGGCCCCCAGGGCCACCAGCAGCATCAGGCCCCCCTGGGCCCAGATGTAGGCGATATCGCCGTTGACCACGCCCTTGTCGACAATGTTGCTCATGATGTTGGGCAGCAGCAACTCGCTCAGGGTGTTGAGCAGCGTGGCCAGCACCGTGATCACCAGCGCCCATCGGTAGGGCTTGAGGGTCTTCATCACCAGTTTCAACGGTTGGATCCTCCTTTACGCTTTCTGCTCAGATCCGGCGGGGCGCCGGTTGAGATTCTCATGGACTTTCTGAATCAGCTCACCCAGTTGGGCCACCTCCCGCTCGCTCATCTGGTCGAAGCACTCGTCCATGAGCTGGTGCATGCACTGTATGATCTGCAGGTAGACCCGCTCGCCGTGCTCGGTCAGCTCCACCCGCAGCGCCCGCGCGTCGCAGGGCGCCGGGGTGCGCGTGATCAGCGCGCTCTTCTCCATGCGGCCCAGGGTCACGGCCATGGTCGAGGGACGCACGCGCAGCGCGTCGGCCAGCTGCCGCTGGGTACAACCCTGGCGTGTGGAGATCACATGCAGCACCTGGGCCTGGGCGGGGTGATCGATCAGGCCGCGCACCATCTCCAGACAGCGGCGAAAATGCGCGCGCTGCAGCGACCATAGCTCCCAGTAGGTATCCTGCATCAGTTTTGTGGGCATCGGCATCACCTTTTCCTTCGTCTGGGCCAAACCATCAGTTAGCTAACTGTTAGCTAGCGAATGTTCTAATTATATGCGGTTCCCGCCGCTCTGTCAAGAGGGTCGCGTGCGCCTTGGGGCTTGTTCCCTTGTCGCGGCTTGCGCGCCGTGATAAAATCAAAAAAAGAAACGCCCCGCTTCGGGGCGACGAGGAGGGTCCAGCTATGAAGGTCGTCGCGGTGTATGGCAGTCCCCGGCCGCAGGGCAACAGCAACACCCTGCTGCGCGAGGCCGTGCGGGGCGCGCGGGAGGCCGGCCACGAGGTGGTGGCGTATGTGCTCAACGAGATGAACGTCAAGGGGTGCCAGGGGTGCCGGGTCTGCCGGGAGAAGGGCTGTTTCTGCGTGGTGCCCGACGACCTGGCCCCCTACTGGGACCAGGTGCAGCAGGCCGGGGCGCTGATGGTGTCCGCGCCCAACTACTGCAGCCTGATCTGCGGGCCGGCGCTGACCTACATGAACCGGCACTACTGCATCCTCAACGACGACATGACCAGCCGCTGGACCCCGGGCAAGAAGCTGGTGGGCATCTTCTCCCAGGGACGGCCCGATCCCGAGGGCTACCGGCAGGTGTATGAGCACTTCATGGGGGACTTCGAGTTTCGCACCATGCAGCGCCATGCCCTGATCGTCCACGCAGGCAAGACCCCCGCCAGCCAGATGCCCGAGCTCATGGCCCAGGCCTACCGCGCGGGCCATACCCTGTAACAAGAGAAGGAGCGAATCACCTATGGCGCTGAATTTGGTTTCCTTTGGGGAGGTTCTTTTCGACGTGCTGCCCACCGGGGAGCATCTGGGGGGCGCGCCCCTCAACCTGGCGGTGCACGCCCGGCATCTGGGGGCCCAGTCGGCCATCGTCACCCGCCTGGGGCGGGACGACCGGGGCGAGCGGGCCGCGGCGACCGTTCGGGCCCATGGGGTGTGCGGCGCGGCCATCCAGTGGGACGACGCCCTGCCCACGGGCACGGCCGTGGCGGACATGCAGCCCGACGGCTCGGCGGTGTTCACCATCTCCCAGCCCGCCGCCTGGGACGCCATCGACGGACCCCAGGCCGTGGCCGCGCTGGCGGACTTCGGCCCGGTGGATGCGCTGTGCTTCGGCACGCTGAGCCTGCGGGGGGACAGCCGCCAGGGCCTGGCCGCCCTGTGCGACGCGCTGCGGCCCCGCTACCGCTTCCTGGACATCAACCTGCGGGCGCCCTTCTACGGCGAGGCGGTTATCCGCGCCTGCTGCGAGCGGGCCAACCTGCTCAAGATCAACGACATCGAGGCCGGGCTGCTCGGCCCGATGCTCTACGGCCGGGAGCTGGCCGAGGCCGAGCTGGCCGAGGCTCTGCTGCGGCAATACGGCTTTGAGGCCATCATCGTCACCCGGGGGGAGAAGGGCTGCGCGGGCTACGCCCCGGGCCGAGCGCTGGAGCTGCCCGGCATCCAGGTGCAGGTGATCGACACGGTCGGCTCGGGCGACGCCTTCTCCGCCGCCTTCCTGACGGCCTATTGCCAGGGCGCCGACCTGGAGGAGGCCCTGCGAGCGGGCAACCGCCGGGGCGCGGCGGTGGCGGCCATGGCCGGCGCCCTGCCCCCCACCGCGTGATCCGCCAGGTTGCCGGCGTCTGCTACCGCGTCCTGCGGCGGGACCGCAAGAGCGTGCTGATCCGCCTGAACGATCGGGGCGAGATCGAGGTGCTGGCCCCGGCCGCCATGAGCGCGGCCGCCCTGGATCGGTTGATCCTGCGGCGGATGGATTGGATCCGCGCCCGCCAGGCCGCCCAGCCCGCCCGGGAGCTCTTCCTGAGCCAGCCCGCGGTACCCCTGTGGGGGACGGAGATGCCTTGGCGGGCCGCCCCCGGGCTGCGGGAGGCGCGCCTGGATCGGGCGGCGGACCGACCGGTCCTGCTGCTGCCCGAGGACCCCGCGCGCCAGCAGAGCGCGCTGATCGGTTTCTACCGGCAGACCGCCCGGCAGGCCATCGCCGAGCGGATCGCCCAGTGGGCCCCGCGCATTGGGGTTTCCCCCGCGGGCTTTTCCGTCAAGGAGCAGAAAACCCGCTGGGGCAGCTGCTCGGCCCGGGGACATCTGAACTTCAACTGGCGGCTGGTGCTGGCCCCGCCCGAGGCGCTCACCTATGTGGTGGTGCACGAGCTGTGCCACCTGGCGCAGCTCAACCACTCCCCGGCCTTCTGGGCGCTGGTGGCCGAGCAGCTGCCCGAGTACCGGGAGCAGATCGCCTATCTCAAGGCCCACGGACAGCGGCTCTGGGCCTTTCAATGCCAACTACCCCCGAAGGAGGCGCGCGCATGATCCTATCCGGCAAGGAGATCCAGCGGCGGCTGGGCGAGCAAATTTTCATCGAGCCCTACCGCCCGGAAAACCTCAACCCCAACAGCTACAATCTCACCTTGCACAATGAGCTCCTGGTCTACACCGAGCACACCCTGGACATGAAAAAGCCCAACCCCACCCATCGACTGGTCATCCCGCCCGAGGGCCTGCTGCTCGAGCCCGGTCGGCTCTATCTGGGCCGCACCGAGGAGTATACCCGCACCGAGGGCTTGGTGCCCATGTTGGAGGGCCGCTCCTCCACCGGGCGGCTGGGTCTGTTCGTGCATGTCACCGCGGGCTTTGGCGACGTGGGCTTTGCGGGCTGCTGGACGCTGGAGATTTTCTGCGTGCAGCCGGTGCGCATCTACGCCGGGGTGGGCATCTGCCAGATTTACTACCACACCATCCAGGGCGACTACGACCCCTACCGGCAGACCGGCAAATACCAAAACAGCCGCGACATCCAGCCCAGCCTGCTCTATCGGGATTTCGAGCGGCGGGACTGAGCATCAGCAGGAGGTTTGCCATGCTGCCTGAACACAGAGCCTTTGCGCTGGAGCAGATCGCCCGCATCGACAGCGGCGAGGCGAGCGTTTTTGCCGACACCCAGGGAACCGGCGATCAGCTGGCCCTGGAACTGCTGGGGGACGCCGGGGCCGGCAAACCCGCCGGCGTGTGCTACGCCTGCTGGTTTGCCGGCGCGCCGCGGGTTCAAATCGCCCTGGCGCAGGACGCCCCGCAGTACGGTCCCCGGGCGGGCGATCTGATCGAGGCGGTGATGGCGCGCGCGGGCTGCGGCCGCTGCACGGTTTGGCTGCGGGCGGACAACCCGCAACTGATCGCCTACCTGACGGAGCGCTTTCACCCCGCGCCCGACTGCGGCGCGCATTTCTACGCCGCCACGGAGTACGTCTGGCCCAAGGAACAGCCCCTGCCGCGCATCCCGGCGGAGCCGCTGCGGTTTGCGCCCTACCAGCGGTCCATGCTGAACGCCTACCTCACCCTGCTGGACCGGGCCATGACCTTCGCCGATCCCCCGCCGCGGTTCGCGGCGCAGCCGGAGGTCCACGGGCCCCGTCTGCAGGCGCTCTGCGATCAGCAGGGCTTCGAGGCCGCCTACTGGGGCGACGCCCTGATCGGCCTGTACGAGCGGTCCGGGGCGGAGATCGATCTGCTCGCCATGGACCCGGCCTGCCAGCGGCGCGGCTGGGGCGCGGCCATCCTGACCCGCGCGCTGGAGCAGGTCTTTGCCCGCACCGACGCCCCGGCCGCCCGCCTCTACGCGGTGGACTGGAACCCCCGGGCCCAAAGCTTCTACACAACGTACGGCATGCGACCCAGCGGCCATTCCCACCGCCTGTGCATCGATCGGCGCCCAACCTAAAAGGCCGTCCCCCACATGAGGGACGGCCTTTTTGAAGCAACTCACAGGATCAGCACCAGGGTGCCCGCGGTGATCAGCAGGCCGCCGGCCAGGGTCTTGAGGGTGACCTTCTCGCCCAGGATGATGAAGGAGAGGATCATCGTCAGCACCACGGAGCACTTGTCGATGGGTGCGACGATGGACACATCCCCCATCTGGATGGCCTTGAAGTAGAAGATCCAGCTCAGCCCGGTAGCCAGGCCCGACAGGGCGATGAACAGCCAGTTCTGCCAGGTCAGGCTGCCCAGGCCCTTGAAGGAGCCGTTGGCCAGAACGATGCCCCAGGCCAAGATCAGCACCACCCCGGTGCGCAGGGCGGTGGCCAGGTTGGAGTCCACATCCTTCATGCCCAACTTGGCCAGGATGCTGGTCAGCGCGGCGAACACCGCCGAGAGCAGCGCGAACAGTTTCCACATTTTGAGCGTCTCCCCCCTCGTCATGTCGCGCCCTCCCCGATGCCGTAGGTCTGGTTCAGCCGCTCCACCAGGCGCTGGATGTGTGCTTGGGCGTCGCGCTGGGCCATGGCCCGCTCCAACTCGGACTCGGGCGCATCCCCCATCAGGGCGGTGAACTGGCTGACCTTCAGCCCCAGGGCTTCCTGCACCTGCTCATCGCTCCCTCCGGGGGACACCAGGTAGTAGCACAGCAGGGAGTCCTGCTGGCCGATGCGGTGGGCCCTGTCCTCGGCCTGGGCGTGCACCGCGGGCGACCAGTCCAGCTCGCCGAAGACCACGCAGCTGGCCCGCTGCAGGTTGAGCCCGGCGGCGCTGCGCAGGGAGATGCAGCACAGGTTGGTCTCCGCCCGCATGAAGGCCTCCACCGACTGCTGCTTCTTCTCCAGGCTCTCCCGGCCGGTGATAAACACCGGCTGGTAGGCGGCCAGCTCCTTGGCGTACAGGTCCATCACCGCGTGGTGGTGGGCAAAGAGCAGCACCCGCTCCCCGCCCTCGAGCAGGCCCTTGACGAAGGCCGCCACGAAGGGGGCCTTGGCCAGGCCGGTGGCCTGGCGCTCCTGCTGGGCGATGGCGTCGGCCAGGATGGCCGCCTGGCCGGGGTCCTGGGTATCCTTCAGGGTCCGCAGCCGCTCGCCCATGCCTTGCATCAGGGTCTGATACACCCCGCCGTCCTGATCGATCTGCTGGACCAGGCGGCGCTTGGGCGGCAGCTGGGAGAGCACCTGGGCCTTGGTGCGGCGATAGAGCAGCCCCTCCTGCTTGAGGTACTCGCCCAGCAGTTCCGGGTCGGCCACCACGTCGGTGTTGTAGCCGTAGCACCACTGGCGGGTGAAGCTCTCCCAGTCCCCCAGGGCGTGGTACTCGATGGCGTTGATAACGTTCCAGATTTCCCCGCCCCGGTTGTAGATGGGCGTGCCCGACAGGCCCATGACGCACTCGCAGGCGTCGGAGAGCAGGCTGGCGGCGGAATATTTCTCGGTCTTGCCGTGGCGCAGCTCCTGCACCTCGTCGAAGATCACCTGGCCCAGGGTCAGCTTGGGCAAGACCTCCTTCCACCCCCGCAGCAGCAGGTAATGGATCAGGTAAAACTCCGCCTCGGGCAGGGGATAGGGCTTGAGCCCCCGGACGATGTGCACCCGGGGAATCTCCCCCTCCAGGCGCACGAAGCGCTCGATCTCATGGCGCCAGTTGAGGACCAGGTGCGGCGGGGCGACCACCAGGCAGGGAAAGCGCGCCCCCTCGGCCACCACCGAGAGCGCCTGCACGGTCTTGCCCAGGCCCATCTCGTCGGCCAGCAGGGTGCGCGGGTTGGCCCACAGATGCCCCATGCCCTCCCGCTGGAAGGCCATCAGCTCCCCGGTGAACACCCCCGGCCGGGGCGTCATCGACGGGGGCAGGCGCAGGGCCAGCTCCCGCGCCCGGGCGTGGGCCGCGGCCTGGGCGTAGCGCTCTTGCCACTTGGGCAGGTCCCGCTCGCGGATGTGCAGGGGGTAGCGCTGCATCAGCCAGTTCAGGTCCCCCACGGCCCGCCGGCTGTCGGCGAAGCGGCACTTGCCCCGCCCCTCGGCCACGCTGCCCGGGAACAGGCGCATGGCCAGCTGGGCCACCATGGGCGAGCCGGTGATCTGCCAGCACTTGCGCCGCCGGTTGAAGGAGAGCTCCCCGTAGGTGCGGCTGCCGGCGGGCACCGGCTGCATGTAGGCCGGCAGCAGGCCCTCCTCGGGCCCCTCCTCAAAGGGCTCCGGCTCGTCCATCTGCCACCACTCAAACTCGTCCATCCATGCCTCCTGAAACCGCCGGGCCCCACAGGCGGTTGAGCGACAGGTTGACCGCCGGTTTACCCCCGATGTTCCGGGGCAGGGACACCGATTGCTGACTGACCAGGATCAGCGAGGTCACCTGGTCCCAAGCCGCGTAGCGCCCCAGCTGGGCCAGGGTGCGCGCGCGATCGGGCCGGGCACGCTTGACCTCCACGCCCACACCCCCCTCGCAGAGAAAATCGATCCGGCAGCGGGGCCCCAGCCGCGCCTCGCGCACAAAGGGCACCCCGGCCGCGGACAGCGCCGCGGCCACCCGCTGCTGGAGCGCCTCCTCCTGGGCCACGAAGCCCACCCGCATCGCCGACAGGGCCGCGAGCACCCGATCCATCGCGCCGCCTCCTTTTCATCCTTATTTATTATAGCACGTCCATCCCCCGCGCGGAACGGCCGGGCGCGGATTTTCGCGCTTGCCGTCGATGCGCAAAGATGATATCATCGGGGTGATTGGAAGCCCTACCAAAACCCAAAGGAGGTTCTTACATGAATATTCCGGTTATCAAGATGGGGCTGGTCGCCACCAGCCGCGACTGCTTCCCGGTGTCGCTGTCGGTGCGCCGCCGCCAGGCCGTCAAGGCCGCCTGCGACGCCGCGGGCATCGACATCTTTGAGATCCCCACCCCGGTGGAAAACGAGAAGGACGCCATGAAGGCCCTGGATGAGGCCAAGGCCGCCGGCGTCAACGCCTTGGTGGTGTACCTGGGCAATTTCGGCCCCGAGGGCCCGGAGACCAAGATGGCCCAGAAGTTCGACGGCCCGGTGATGTTCGTGGCCGCCGCCGAGGAGCCCGACAGCGACATGATCGACGACCGGGGCGACGCCTACTGCGGCATGCTCAACGCCTCCTACAGCATCGGCCTGCGCAACCTGACGGTGTACATCCCCGAGTACCCCGTGGGCACCAGCGACGAGGTGGCCGCGATGATCGGCGAGTTCCTGCCCATCGCCACGGCCTATGTGGGCGTCAAGAACCTGAAGATCTTCGGCTTTGGCCCCCGCCCCTACGACTTCATCGCCTGCAACGCCCCCATCAAGCAGCTCTTCGATCTGGGCGTGGAGATCCAGGAGAACTCCGAGCTGGACCTGTTCGCCGCCTTCAACGAGCACAAGGACGACCCCCGCATCCAGGCCGTGGTGGACGACATGGCCGCCGAGCTGGGCGCGGGCAACAAGATGAGCGGCATCCTGCCCCGGCTGGCCCAGTATGAGCTGACCCTGAAGGACTGGATCGAGAACAACCTGGGCGCCAGCAGCTACGCGGCGGTGGCGGCCAAGTGCTGGCCGGCTTTCCAGACCCAGTTTGGTTTCGTGCCCTGCTACGTCAACTCCCGCCTGGCCAGCAGCTTGATCCCCGCGGCCTGCGAGGTGGACATCTACGGCGCGCTGACCGAGTACATCATCTCCTGCATCACCGCCCTGCCCCCCACCATCCTGGACGTGAACAACACCGTGCCCGCCAGCATCTATGAGAGCGAAATCCAGGGCAAGTTCAATTACGCCCCCACCGACCTGTTCATGGGCTTCCACTGCGGCAACACCCCCATGTGCTACCTGAACAACGGGCAGATGAACTTCCAGCGCATCATGAAGCGCTCCCTGGAGCCCGACGGCGAGCCCAACATCACCCGCGGCACCCTGGAGGGCGACCTGGCCGCCGGGGAGATCACCCTGTTCCGCCTGCAGGGCGCGGCCGACGGCACCCTGCGCTCCTACATCGCCGAGGGCGAGATTCTGCCCGTGGCCACCCGCTCCTTCGGCGGCATCGGCGTGTTCGCCATCCCGGAGATGGGCCGCTTCTACCGCCATGTGCTCGTTCAGGAGCGCTACCCCCACCACGGCGGCGTGGCCTTCGCCCATGTGGGCAAGCTGCTCTTCGAGGTGCTCAAGCTGTTGGGCGTGGAGCATATCAGCTACAATCAGCCCAAGGGCGTGCGCTACCCCACCGAGAATCCCTTCGCCTGATCCCGTCAAAAAAAGCACCCCGGCTCAGCCGGGGTGCTTTGCTATATAAGGACGACCGCTCAGCCCTTGACCGCGCCATCGGCGTCAAAGACCGGCAGCTTCTCCAGATACCGAATGTCCGGGCGATCCTGGGCCTCGCCCTCAGCCAGGATGGCCAGCTTGCCGACGATCTCGCCCCCGGCCTGGGCCACCAGCTGCTCCACGGCGCGGATGGACTCCCCGGTGGAGATGACGTCGTCCACAATGAGGATGCGCTTGCCGCGCATCAGCTCGGCGTCGGCGGTATCCAGATACAGGTGCTGCTCCTTGGCGGTGGTGATGGAGCGCACGTCCACCTCGAACACCCCGGTCATGTACAGCTTGGGGTTCTTGCGGGCGACGAAGTACTTGGCGTCCCCGTGCTGGCGGGCCATCTCATGGATCAGGGGGATGCCCTTGGCCTCGGCGGTGATCAGGTAGTCGTATGCGGGAGCAATCTTGAGCAGCTCCCGGGCGCAGGCCACCGTCAGCGGCGCGTCCCCGAAGATCACAAACGCGCCGATGTACAGGTCATCGGTCACCTTGCAGATCGGCAGCTCCCGCTCGTATCCGGCGATGGTCATTTTGTAAACATGCATAGCCCATTCCCTCTTTATCGCTTGATCATGATGGTACCCTCCACCATTTTACAAGAACCCCGGTAAAAGTCAATAAAATTCACTTTTCCACCCTATATAACCTTGTTTTTGGCATCCGTTGCTATATAATATATTTGGATTTATATTTCCATTTCCGGGTTGGACGGCGGATGGCGGTGTGACATTTGTCGCGGCGCAGGCCCCCTTCCCGCCTGGAAAACAGACAAAACGGGAGGGAAGAAACCCAATGGACAAGTTCTTCAAGATCCATGAGCGGGGCTCCACCATCCGGGCCGAGATTTTCGGCGGTTTGACGACCTTCTTCGCGATGGCCTACATCATCTTCGTCAACCCCACCTATCTCTCCGCCACGGGGATGGACCAGAACGCCGTGTTCGTCGCCACCTGCGTGGCCGCGGCGATCGGCTGTGTCCTCACCGCCCTGATGGCCAACGTGCCCTTCGCGCAGGCGCCGGGCATGGGCCTGAACGCCTTCTTCGCCTTCACGGTCGCCACGGGCACCGCGGGCTACGGCATGGGCTACACCTGGGAGCAGGCGCTCTCCATCGTGCTGATCTCGGGCATCCTCTTCCTGCTGGTGGCCATCTCGCCGCTGCGCAAGAAGATCATCGCCTCGATCCCCATGTCCCTGAAGGCCGCCATCGGCGCGGGCATTGGCCTGTTCATCGCCTTCGTCGGCCTGATCAGCTCCGGCTCGGGCATCATCATGCTCAACGGCGAGAGCAACATCACCGCCCTGAACTTCAACATTGACGGCGCCTTCAACATGGCCGCCCTGCTGACCATCATCGGCCTGATCATCACCGGCGCGCTGATGGCCTGGAAGGTCAAGGGCGCGATCTTCATCGGCATCGTGGTCACCACCATCATCGGTATCCCCATGGGTGTGACCCAGATTCCCACCAGCCTGACCATCAGCGACATCAACATCGCCCCCACCCTGTTCAAGTTCGACTTCGCGGGCCTGATGACCCACGGCCTGCTGCCTTTGATCACCGCGATCATCAGCTTTGCGGTGGTGGATATGTTTGACACCGTGGGCACCCTGCTGGGCACCGCCGGTAACAACGGCATGCTCGACAAGGACGGCAACATGCCCGGCGGTGATCGCGCCCTGATCGCCGACGCCATCGCCACCTGCGTGGGCGCCTGCCTGGGCACCTCCACCGTCACCACCTATGTGGAGTCCTCCACCGGCATCAGCGAGGGCGCGCGCACCGGCCTGTCCTCCCTGATCGTGGGCGTGCTGTTCCTGGCCGCCCTGGTGCTGGCCCCCATCGCCGGCATCGTGCCCGGCGCGGCCACCGCTCCGGCCCTGATCATCGTGGGCGTGCTGATGCTCAAGAGCGCCGCCCGGATCGCCTGGGACGACATCGAGATGGCCATTCCCTGCTTCCTGACCATCGTGATGATGCCCTTCGCCTACTCCATCTCCGATGGCATCGGCTTCGGCTTCATCTCCTTCACCCTGATCAAGATGCTGCGCGGCAAGTTCAAGGAGATCCCCGTGCTGATGTACGTGCTCTCGGCGGTGTTCATCGCCATGTACGTGCTCAAGTACGTGCCCTTCTAAGCGTCGCCGCAAAAGGACCGCTCCAAATTGGAGCGGTCCTTTTTTCTTGACAGGCACGGTGGGCTCGTTTTATACTCAAATAAAAAGCGGAAAGGATGGGATTCCCATGGCTTTGATGCACGTCAACTATTTCGCCCAGGCGCTGGGCATGTCCATGCAGATGGACGTCATCCTGCCCGAAGAGACCCACGGCCAGGTGGGTATGGAGGGCGTGGCCAGCGATGGCAAGTTCAAGACCCTTTGGCTGCTGCACGGCGCCAGCGACGACCACACCACCTGGCAGCGGCGCACCAGTATCGAGCGCTACGTCGCCTCCCGGGGTATCGCGGTGATCATGCCCAACGGCCATCTGTCCTTCTACACCGACATGGCCCGCGGCGGGGCCTACTTTACCCACATCGCCGACGAGCTGCCCCGCATCTGCCGGCGCTTCTTCCCCCTGTCCGAGGCCCGGGAGGATAATTTTATCGCCGGGCTCTCCATGGGCGGCTATGGATCGATGAAGATCGGTCTGTCCCGGCCGGAGAACTATGCCGGCATCGCCTGCTTCTCGGCGGGCAATTTCGTCCAGGGCATCACGCGCTTCGCCGGCGCGCCGAATTCGCCCAACTATCGGCGGCTGACCAACGTCTTCGGCGACGACCTGGGCAGCTTGATGGGCGGCGAGCACGACCTGTTCCACCTGGCCGATCAACTACTCGCCAAGGGCCAGCCCGTCCCCCGCATCTTCCACTGCGTGGGCACCGAGGACGGCGGCCTGGAGAACTGCCGCGCCACCCGGGACTATCTGGCTGGAAAAACGGGCAACCCCTTCGACTACACCTACCGGGAGTATCCCGGGGCCCACGAGTGGCCTTTCTGGGATGCGCACATCTGCGAGGCCCTGGACTTCTTCGGCCTGACCGAGCGATGAGTTCCCGGCAAAGCTTGAGATGGGGCCGCCGGGCCCCAGGAAAATCTATCCGCAAAAAAGCCGCCCCGATCCGGGGCGGCTTTTTTGCGGGGGAAGTCAGGCGGCGGGGGTGGGCAGCAATCGCTGCTCAAGCTCATAGTTGCCCAGGATGCGCACGCACAGGGCGGCTAGGGTTTCAGCGGTCGCGCCCTGCACGCCCGTCACCCGCAGGATCAACACCAGGTGGTCCTTGACCACATAGCAGGTGCCGGTGTCCTGGTCCAGGAAGGCCGAGGGCGAGCCGTTGACCGTCAGCCCGATGGGAGCGCCGCTGCGGGCGTAGTACAGGTCCAGATACCTTAGCGCCTCCTGACCGCTGGCAAAGGTCCTGCGCTCCAGACGGATCTCGCCCCGGGCCTGCTCCCCGGTTTGGCGCATCACCACCGCGTCGTATCCCGCCTCGTCCTCGGCGGCGGAGAAGGGCAGCGGCGTCATGGCGGCGACGTCCTCGGCCAGCAGGCATTTTTTTAGGTCCACCTGGGCGGCCGCGGCGCTCGGGGAGGCCGCTGGCAACGCGCCATCGGTCCCCATGGCCGATTTGATGCCGCTGACCACGCGATCACACCCGGTCAGCAACAGGCACAGCGCCAGGGCCAGCGCCCCAGCGCGCACGCGATGCACCATGATCCCGCCTCCTCAATCCGTGAAATAAGCAGGGGGATTGCCGGGTTGGCAATCCCCCACCGATGCGCAGTTGAACGAACTTTACGAAGCCGAGTCGGCCTCCAGGCCAGCGGCCGTGTAGTTCTCGATGATCTTGTTGGCCAACTCAACGTACTGATCGGTCGTGACGCTGCCGCCAATGTAGGTCAGCACGAAGTTGCGCTCGCCAGCGTAGAAGTTGATGCCGCTGGTGCGGGACACGAAAGCCTCGGCGTCGCCGGTCAGGGTGACATCCTCAGGACGGTCAGCGCTCTGGTAATCCTTGTCATAGTAAGCCTTCAAGGCGGAGTTGCCGTTCTTGCGGGTGGACAGCTGCAGGAACGCGGAGCCCTCCTGGGCCTTGATGACCATATCCACGCCGTTGGTGTTGATGACGGGATCCTGGAAAGGCTTGCCAATCACCGCCTCGGCGTCCTCCTTGGACAACAGCTTGGTCAGGTCGAACTCAGCGCCGGCCAACTGCTGCTGCTCAAAGCTCACGCGCGTCTCGGAAGCGCAACCCACCGCGGCAATCGCCATAACGGCAACCAGAACCAGTCCCAGAACTCGCTTCATCTTCTTCATGTCAAATTCCCCTTTATGCAGTTTTCTCTCTCCTCCGCATACCCGACGGGGGAGTTCTTATGAAATCATTATAATAACCCGCCGGGGGACTGTCAAGTAGTCGATAAAGCGCTTACATTTTGAACTTTTTTCGGCGCGTGCGCGCTGCCCGCTGGGATATGTATAGTTCGTATGTTTTTTGCGATTTTCTTTATATAAATTGTACAGTTTTGTTTAGCTCTTGAAAAACAGAACGGCCGGAGAAACCCTCCGACCGTTCCGTGTCGCCCGCCCCGACGGACCCGCGCGCTCGGGGCAAGGCAATGTTCACAAAAATTTCATCATTTCCAGTTTTCCGCCGGGTCAGTTCTCCAAGCCCGCGGCGGTGTAGTTCTTGATGACGCAGTTGCCCAGCTGAACCAGCTGGTCCTGGTCGACCTTCATGTTCAGCGCGGACACCGAGATCAGCCGCTCGCCGTAGTAGAACACCAGGCCGTTGACGCGGTCATAGAAGGCCTCCTGGTTGTTATCCAGGGTGAGCTCCTCGGGGTTGTTGCCCTGGGCCACCTTGAGCTCGCGGTCATAATACTGCTTGACGCTGTCCTTTCCATATTTGCGGGAACCGACGCGGATAAAGCCGCTGCCCTCGACGGCCTTCAGGTTCATATCCACGCCCTGAGAGCTGATAACCGGGTCGTTGACGTCGATCCCGGTCACGGTCTTGACGTCCTCCTTGGTCAACAAAACCGACATATCGAACTCACCGCCCGGCAGGGTCTGCTGCTCAAAGGAGACCGCGTTCTCCTTTGCGCAACCGACCGTCACAACTGCCATCGCCGCCAAAAGCACGCCCGCAAGAATCTTTTTCCACATGTCCGTTCCCTCCCATTTTTTCTCATGGAATCCCAAGCTCATTATAACATTTTCCTCCGACCTGTCAACAAAAGATTTGACCGGTCCGCGGCGCAAGCGCCGCCCTCAGCGCAGCAGCAGCGCCACCGGGCAGTGGTCGCTGCCCATCACATCCCCCAGAATCAGGCTGTCCTCCACCCGATCCATCATCCGCTGCGAGGCCAGGAAATAGTCGATGCGCCACCCGGAGTTCTTCTCCCGGGCGTGGAACATGTAGCTCCACCAGGTATAGGCGATGGTATCCGGGTGCAGGGCGCGGAAGGTATCCACGAAACCGGCCTGCAGCAGCAGGCGCATCTTCTCCCGCTCCTGGGGCGAGTACCCGGCGTTGCCCTCGTTGGCCTTGTCGTTCTTCAGGTCCATGGGCGAACGGGCGACGTTCATATCCCCGCAGACCACCACGGGCTTGTCCTGATCCAGGGCCACCAGGTAGGCGCGGAAGGCCTCCTCCCACTGCTCCCGGTAATCGATGCGCGCCAGGTCCCGCTGGGCGTTGGGGGTGTAAACCGTCACCAGGTAGAAATCCGCGAATTCCAGGGTGATGACCCGGCCCTCCTGGTCGTGCTCGGCAATCCCCAGGCCGTAGCGCACGCTGAGCGGCTCGATCCGGGAGAACACCGCCGTGCCCGAGTAGCCCTTCTTGATCGCGCTGTTCCAGTACTGCCGGTAGCCCGGCAGGTCCAGGGTCACCTGGTCGGGCTGGGCCTTGGTCTCCTGCAGGCAGATCACATCCGCGTCCTGCTGGTGGAAGAACTCCAAAAATCCTTTGTTCAGGCAGGCCCGCAGGCCGTTGACGTTCCATGAGATCAGCTTCATCGGCGTCGCCTCCTTCTTGATGGGGATAGTATACCACAGAATTTTGCGCTTCGGCGGACGAGCGGGTATAATACCCCCTAGAATAAGGAGGGATTGATCCATGTGGCGCATATTCGTGGTGGAAGATGATCCGTCGATCCGGCAGGAGCTGATCTGCCTGCTGGAAAAATATGATTACACCTGTCAGACCAGCGACGACTACCCCCGCCTGGACCAGGTCATTCTCCAGGCGGACCCGCACCTGGTGCTGCTGGATATCAACCTGCCCTACTTCGACGGGTATCACCTGTGCCGCCAGGTGCGCAAGGGGTCGGATGTGCCGATCATCATCGTCACCAGCCGGGACAGCCAGACCGACGAGCTGATGGGCATGAACCTCGGGGCGGACGACTTTATCGCCAAACCCTACAACCCCCAGATTCTGCTGGCGCGCATCGCCTCGCTGTTGCGGCGCAGCTACGCGGCGGCCACCGCCGACCGCATGGTCCATCGGGACGTCACCTTGCTGGTCAGCCAGGGCCGGGTGAGCTACCAGGGGCGCGAGTGCGAGCTGACAAGAAATGAGTTGGGCATCCTGCAGCTGATGATGGGTCAACCCGGGCGCATCTTCTCCCGGGACGAGATCATGAATCACCTGTGGCAGTCGGACCAGTTCATCGACGACAACACCCTGACGGTCAACATCAACCGCCTGCGCAAGAAGCTCGAGCGCATCGGCATCGAAAACTTTCTCATCACCAAGAGAGGACAGGGGTATCGGATATGACGCTGTACCAATATCTGCGGGATCGGGTATTCTCGCTGTTTGTGGAAGCCTTCTGCCTGTTTTTCAGCTACCTGGTGCTGTCGGTGTCGGGGGTGGGGTCGTACGCCGTGGGGTTCGCCATCGGGCTGTGGGTGCTGGTGCGGGCGTGCACCCTCGGCGCGGACTACCTCAAGCGCCGAGCCTACTACCGCCAGGTGCAGCAGGCACTGGACCAGCTGGAGCGCAAGTACCTGCTCAGCGAGTTGGTGCGCCGGCCGGATTTCTTCGAGGGCGCCTTCCTCTATGACACCCTGCAGGCGGTGGACAAGTCCATGAACGACCACGTGGCCCAGTACCGCCAGGCCAGCGCCGACTACCGCGAGTACGTGGAGAGCTGGGTGCACGAGATCAAGACCCCCATCGCCTCGGCGCGCCTAGCGCTGGAGAATCACCCCGGCCAGGTGGGCGAGAGCTTCTCCCAAAACCTATCGCGCATCGAGGGTTTTGTGGAGCAGGCCCTGTTCTACGCCCGCTCCGACGCGGTGGAGAAGGACTACCGCATCCGCGAGGCCTCCCTGGACGAGCTGGTGCGCTCGGCCGTGCGGCGGCTGAGCCGGGATTTCATCGCCGGCAAGGTGGCCCTGGACATCCAGCCCAGCGGCGAGATGGTCTATACCGACGGCAAGTGGATGGATTTCATCCTGGGCCAGGTGCTGCAGAACGCGCTCAAATACCGCGGCGAGCGGCCCAAGATCACCATCCGGGCCCACTCGGACTCGGCCTTTGTCACTTTGGTGATCGCCGACAACGGCATCGGCATCGACCCGAAGGACCTGCCCCGGGTGTGCGAGAAGGGCTTCACCGGCGAGAACGGCCGCAAGTACGGCCGCAGCACCGGCATGGGCCTGTACCTGTGCAGGAAGCTCTGCGACCGGCTGGGGTTGGGCTTTGGGGTGACCTCCCGCCTGGGCGAGGGCACCCGGGTGATCTTCCAGTTTCCCCGGGATCCCAACCGGCTGCTGCTGCGCCGGGAGGACTAACCTTACAGGATTGTCACCTTGCTGTCATGAAAATCCATGGCAGCATCCGACCCGCCATGGTATCCTCAGGGCAACGAAACACAAGGAGGGTGCGACATGGAAAACATTCTGCAAGTAGCGCATGTCGAAAAATACTATGGCAACAAGGGTAACCTGACCAAGGCGATCGACGACATCAGCTTCGCCGTGGACCAGGGGGAGTATATCGGCATCATGGGCGCGTCGGGCAGCGGCAAAACCACCCTGCTCAACTGCATCTCCACCATTGACAGCGTCACCGCCGGGCATATCCTGATCGGCGGGAGGGACATCACCGGCCTGAACAACCGCCAGCTCGCCCGCTTCCGCCGGGAGCAGCTGGGCTTCGTGTTCCAGGATTTCAACCTGCTCGACACCCTGACCGCCTTTGAGAACATCGCCCTGGCCCTGTCGATCACCAAGACCCCGCCCAAACAGATCGACATCCGGGTGCGCCAGGTGGCCGCGCAGCTGCAGGTGGCCGACATCCTGAAGAAATATCCCTACCAGCTCTCGGGCGGCCAGAAGCAGCGGGTGGCCTGCGCCCGCGCCATCGTCACCAACCCCTCGCTGGTACTGGCCGACGAGCCCACCGGCGCGCTGGACTCCAAGAGCAGCCGCATGCTGCTGGAGAGCTTCGAGTCCCTCAACCGGGACCTGAACGCCACCATCCTGATGGTTACCCATGACGCCTTCGCCGCCAGCTACTGCCATCGGATCCTGTTCATCAAGGACGGGCGTATCTTCAACGAGATCCTCCGGGGCGAGGACAGCCGCAAGGCCTTCTTCGACCGGATCATCGAGGTGGTCACGCTGCTGGGAGGTGACATGAACCATGTTTTCTAAACTGGTTGCGCGCAACGTCTTTAAGAGCATGCGCGACTACGCGGTCTACTTCATGACCCTGGCCTTCGGCGTGTGCATCTTCTACGTGTTCAACTCCCTGGACGCCCAGCAGACCATGATGGAGATCACCTCCAGCATGGAGTCCTCCATGGTTGTCATGTCGGTGCTGGTGGAGGTCGTGTCGGTGTTCGTGTCGATCATCCTGGCCTTCCTGGTGCTCTACGCCAACAAGTTCATGATCAAGCGGCGCAAGAAGGAGCTGGGCATCTACATGACCCTGGGCATGCCCCAGAGCCGCATCTCCGGCCTCTTGGTGCTGGAGACCGCGCTGATCGGCGTGCTCGCCCTGGCGGTCGGCCTGAGCATCGGCCTGTTCCTGGCCCAGGGCATGGCGGTGTTCACCGCGCGGATCTTCGACGTGGCGATCCGCGATTTTCACTTCGTCATCTCCCAGGGCGCGGTGATCAAGACCCTGATCTACTTCGGCGTCATCTTCCTGCTGGTGATGGTGTTCAACTACCGCACGGTTTCCCGCTGCAAGCTGATCGACCTGATCTACGGCGGCAAGCGCAACGAGAAAGCCCACCTGAAGAGTCTGTTGGCCTCGGTGATCCTGTTCATCCTGTCGGTCGCGGTGCTGCTGGCGGCCTACAAAATGCTGTATATCACCCAGCTGAACATCGTCAGCCCGATCTTCTGGCTGATGCTGCTCGTCGGCGTGATCGGCACCTTGGGCATCTTCTTCTCGCTGTCGGGTTTCCTGCTGCGGGTCATCAAGAGCAGCCGGCGAATCTACTACCGGGGGCTGAACATGTTCACCCTGCGCCAGCTCTCCAGCAAGATCAACACCAACTTTATCTCCATGACGATCATCTGCCTGATGCTGCTGATCACCCTGGGGGCGCTGTCCTGCGGCGCGGGGTTCAACAACGCCCTGCGCACCAACGCCGACCGCACCGCCCCCTACGACGTGACCTTCACGGTCTTCGCCTCCAACGGGCACAACGGCGACACCCTGACCGACCAGGAGCGCGACCTGCACGCAACCCTCGAGGAGGTGGCTGGCCTGCCCATGGCCGAGCTGTTCAGCGACACCGCGCAGATTTACATGCGCAGCAGCCAGGTCACCTACATGGAGATGCTGGGCGACTACCTGCGGCCGATGATCGACGAGAACAGCATGACCGGGCTGACCGCCTCCACCTATGAGAAGAACCCGGTGCTGGTCATCAGCCTGAGCGACCTCAACCGCCTGCGCCAGATGCGCGGGGAGCAGCCCCTGGAGATGGGCCCGAAGCAGTTCGCCGCCATCTCCAACCTCTCGATGATGCGCGACGGGCTGGCCAGTTACACCGATCGGGCCCAAACGATCACCCTGGCCGGCACGGAGTTGACCCTCAAGCAGGACTGCGGCCTGCTGTACGATCAGCTTGAGGATCAGGTCATCGACTCCTCGGACTTCCTGCTGGTGGTGCCCGACGCGGTGGCCGAGAATCTGCCCGAGGTATCCAGCATCCTCAACTGCACCTACACCAGCCGGGACCTGCGGGCCATGGACGCGCGGCTGGAGGGCTACGCCGAGCAGCTCTCCGGGCTCAGCCGCAGCCACGACCTGAACATCCAGGCCATCAGTCACCAGTCCATCTATGAGACCAGCGCGGGCCTGGGCGCCTCGGTGTCCTTCGTCGGGCTGTACATCGGCATCGTCTTTCTCATCGCCAGCGCGGCGGTCCTGGCCCTGCAGCAGCTCTCCGAGGCCAGCGACAACGTGCCCCGCTACCGCCTGCTGGGTAAGCTGGGCGTCGAGCCCCGGATGATGAGCCACGCCCTGTTCTTCCAGATCGCCGTGTACTTCATCCTGCCGCTGATCCTGGCGGTGATCCACGCCGCGGTCAGTCTGCCCCTGTTCAACCAGCTGATCGGCCTGTTCGGCCATGTGGACATCGGCGCCAGCTCGCTGTTCACGGCGCTGATCCTGGTGGGCATCTACGGCGGGTACTTCCTGGCCACCTACCTGGGCTGCAAATCCATGATCAAGGAAGCCTGACCCTTCGCCGAGGGAGCGCGCACGCGCTCCCTCTTTTTGGATACAAAAGACTGAAATATCTTGCTTTGTCGCGCATTTATGGAAGGTAGGGCGGTGTTGTCCAGAAAACCTTGCATTGTCCCGCGACCTGGCGTATAGTAGAAAAGTAATATATATAACAAGAAGTGGTTTTGCAAACCACATGCGGAAGAGGAGTGGCCATCCATGAAGATTTTGCTGGTCATGGATCAGTACGATAGCGCCAACAATGGCACGACCATCTCGGGCATGCGCTTTGCCCAGGGCCTGCGCGACCATGGCAACCAGGTGCAGGTGGTGGCGACGGGGCCTGCCGCGCCGGAGAAATATCCGGTGCCCACCATCCGGCTGCTGCCCATCGTCAAGGGCATTGTCAGCAAGCAGGGCATGTGCTTCGGCTGGCCCGACCGCAAGGTGCTGCGCGAGGCGATCTCCCAGGCCGAGGTGGTGCACTTCATGATGCCCTTCCCCCTCTCCCAGGTAGGGCTGGGCATCGCTGAGGAGCTGGGCGTGCCCCACACCGCGGCCTTCCACGTCCAGCCCGAGAACATCACCTACACCATCGGCCTGGGCAACAACGACTGGGTCAACACCGCGATCTATCGCTACTTCCGCGACCATTTTTACAACCGCATCGGGCACATCCACTGCCCCAGCGCCTTCATCGCCGACCAGCTGCGCAAAAACGGCTACACCGCCGATCTGCACGTCATCTCCAACGGCATCGATCCGGCCTTTGTCTACCGCAAGCGCCCCAAGCCCGACGCCTGGCGCAACCGATTCGTCATCCTGATGGTGGGCCGCCTGTCCAACGAGAAACGGCAGGACGTGCTCATCGACGCGGTGGCCCGATCCCGCCACGCCGAGCGTATCCAGCTGGTGCTGGCCGGGCAGGGGCCCAAGGAGGGCAAGTACCGCCAGTTGGCGGCCAAGCTGGCCCATCCCATCCAGATCGGCTTCTACGACAAGCCCGACCTAATGGACCTGCTGGCCGCGACCGACCTGTATGTGCACGCCTCGGATGCGGAGATCGAGGCCATCTCCTGCATGGAGGCCTTCGCCAGCGGCCTGGTGCCGATCATCGCCAACAGCCCCAAATCCGCCACGCCCCAGTTCGCCATCGACGAGCGCAGCCTCTTTGCCGCCGGCGACAGCCAGGACCTGGCCAACAAGATCGACTACTGGATCGAGCACCCCGAGCCGCGCGCCCAGATGGAGCGCGCCTACGCCGAGCGGGGCAAGCAGTACCAGCTCTCCGCCTCCATCCTCAAGGCGGAGGACATGTTCCGCCAGGCCATGGCGGAGCCGCCCAAAAGGAGCGCATAATGTATGCCATCAAACCGTGGCTGCGCAGCTTCGCCCTGGCCGTGCTGCCCACGATCAATCGGGTTTTTCTAGGGCATCAGGTGGATGGACTGGACAACCTGCGCGATGTGCGCGGGCCGGTGATCAGCCTGTGCAACCACGTGCACTATCTGGACTGCACGATGGTGGCCTGCGCCCTGCGGGACCGGGAGCTCTTCTTCCCCACCCTGGCCACCAATTTCGACATCCCGGTGGCCAACTGGCTGATCGCCCGGCTGGGCGGCGTCCCCATCCCCACCCGCATGCAGGGGATGGTGCGCTTCTCCCACGAGGTGAGCGAGCTGCTTCAGGCCGGCAAGAGCATCCATTTGTTCCCCGAGGGGTGGCTGACGCCCTACTGCGAGGGGCTGCGTCCCTTCAAGAAGGGGGCCTTCTCCTTCGCCTACCTCAACAACGTCCCCCTGGTGCCCATGGTGATCACCTACCACGAGCCCGAGGGCTGGCAGCGCTTTTTCAAGAGCAAGCCCGCCCTGCACCTGCACATCCTGCCCCCGGTGTACCCCAATCTTCAAGCGCCCCAGGGCCGGGAGATCGAGCGGCTGCGCGCCTGCTGCTACAGCGCCATGGCCGAGGCCTACGCCGCCCACAGCGCGCCCGAGGCCGTGGTTCCCGTGGCCGCCTCCCGGGGCTGACCCAACAGAAAAGCCGCGACATCGAAGGATGCCGCGGCTTTTTTCACGCGCTCAGATCAGGCGCAGCTGCTCGCCCTCGGACCGCTCGGGGAAGGCGCGCAGGTACGTAAAGAGCGCCTGCAGGTCGCTGACCATGCCGTACTGGGCGCACAGGTCGTGGAACAGGGGCATCAGACGCTCATTGTGATCGCTGGTCACCTCGTACGCGTCGCCCCACTTGCGCCGATAAACCGCCTTGAGCCCGGGGAAGTGGGCGTCCAGGGCAGCCTCGAAGTACTCCCGGTTGCCCTCCCGCAGCGTCAGGCCGATGCCAAAGCAGATCACCCCATACACCCCGGCCTGGGCGCAGTCGGCCAGGATGGCCCGCAGGTTCTCCTCGGTGTCGTTGATGTAGGGCAGCAGCGGGCTGAGCCACACCACCGTGGGGATACCCCGCTCGTGCAGCGCCCTGAGCGCCGCCACCCGCTCCCGGGTGGCGCTGACGTTGGGCTCGATCACCCGGCAGAGGGCCTCGTCATGGGTGGTCAGGGTCATCTGCACGACGCACTTGGCCTTCTGATGGATACCCTCGAGCAGCGCCAGGTCCCGCAGGATATCGGCGGACTTGGTCTGGATGGCAAGGCCGAAGCCGTAGCGCTCGATGATCTGCAGGCATCGCCGGGTCAGGCCCAGCTCCCGCTCGCAGGGCATGTAGGGATCGCACATCGCCCCGGTGCCGATCATGCACTTGCGGCGCTTGGCGCGCAGCGCCCGCTCCAATAGCTCCGGCGCGTTGGCCTTGACCTGGATATCCTCAAAGTCGTGGGTGAATCGATAGCAGCGGCTGCGGCTGTCGCAGTAGATGCAGCCGTGGGTGCAGCCGCGATAGAGGTTCATGCCATTGCCGGCGGATAAAATGCCCTTGGCCTGGACGAAATGCATGGCTCCTCCTCAGGCGGGCTCGCTCTCCCGGGTGACGTTGCGGATCCACTTGTTCCCCCGCAGGCGGAAGAAGGCGATGATCCACTTGAAGCACTGGTCGATGCGCAGCATCAAAAACACCACCGGCAGGGGCCAGTTGAACACGAAGGCCGCCAAGTACGACAGGGGCAGCACCACCAGCCAGCCGCAGATCATATCCACCTTGAAGACGAACTTGCCATCCCCCGCGCCGCGGTTGATGCCCACAAAGCACGAGGCGTGGTAGCAGGTGCCCATCAGCGTGAAAGCCCCCACCGCCACCAGACTGACCGCCAGGGACTGCACATCGGCGGACAGGCCGCTGTACCAGCTGACCGTGAAGGAGCGGGTGAAGAACACCAACAGCGCCATGAACACCCCGATGCACGCGAAGAGCAGCTGAATGGTCTTGGAATACTCCCGGGTTTTGTCGTAATCCCGGGCACCGACGCTCTTGCCGATGACCACGCATGCGCCCCCGGCCAGGGACTGGGTGAAGAGCATGCCCAGGCTCATGATCGAGTCGGCCACGTTGCAGGCGGCGATCATGCTCACCCCCAGCCGGCCAATGATGGCGGCCTTGAACAGTCCGACCAGGGCCCACTGGGTGTCCCCGGCGGCGATGGGCAGGCCGTAGCGCGCGTAATCCTTCCACATCAACCCGTCGCGGCCCAGCAGGTCCCGGGGCCGGATGGCCAGCTTGCGCTGGCCGTGGAACATGTACACATACACGATCGCCAGCTCCAGCGCCCGGGTAATCAGGGTGGCGATGGCCGCGCCGGGCACGCCCAGGGCGGGCGCGCCCAGTTTGCCGAAGATGAACACATAGTTGAGCCCCAGGTTACAGAAGAAGGAGAAGATGCTGATGTATAGCGTCACCCGCACGATCTCCATGTAGCGCAGCATGGCCACCATGGCGCTGGACAGGCCGTAGAGCAGGTAGGAGAAGCAGACGATGCGGATGTAGGGCACGGCCTGCTCGATGACCGCCGCGTCGTTGGTGACGATGGACAGCGCCTGCACCGGGAAGAAGTACACCAGCGCGGTCACCAGCACCGACACCATCGTGCAGATCTGAAACACCACGGCGAAAACCTGCTTGATATGCCCCAGGTCCTGCTTGCCCCAGTACTGGCTGATCAGCACCGAGGAGCCGCTGGCCAGCCCCAGGATCAGCGCCGTGAACAGCGAGGTGATCTGGTTGGACATGGACACCGCGGACAGGGCGACCTCCCCCAAGGAGCTGACCATGATGTTGTCCAGCATCACCACCAAGAGCGACACCAGGCTCTGGAAGGCCGCGGGCAGGGCGATGACGAACAGGGTGCGGTAGAACGCCTTTTCTCGAACCAAGCGCATGGATATTTCCCCCGACAAAAGGGCCGCGCAGGCGCGCCTGCGCGGCCGGATTTTTTCTCGATCTGTTGGCGCACGCGCCCTCGGCGCGCGCCAGGACATGTGCGGGCGCCCGGGTGCGCGATTGGCGGGAGGCCGTCAGCCCCTCGGCGCGCGCCAAGGCATGTGCGCGGCTGTCAGCCCCTCGGCGCGCGCCAGGGCATGTGCAGGCCGGGCGCCAGGGGGTCCTCCCCCGCCGCGACGGTCTTATAGGTGGAATCTTTGTCCGCGCCGAAGAGCATGTTGTCGGCAAAGTCCAGCACCACCGACCAATCCTCGGCGTTGTAGGCGTGGCCGCCCTCGCGGTAGTGCAGGGCGTTCTTCCCCGCCGCACCCAGGAAGCGGTAGACCTCCTCGGCCGCCCGCCAGCTCACCTGGGTGCCGAAGGTGTTGCTCCAGGTGTCATCCAGCCCCTCGGTGGTGATGATCGGGCGCGGGGCGATCAGCGCACGGACGATGTGTCCGTCATAGGGCAGCAGCGCCTCCTCGCCCAAGGCGGCGAAGCGCTCCGTGTCGCCGAAGGCGGCGGCCTCGTCGGTCAGCCAGTACCAGAAGCGGTCCCGCTTGCACATCTCGCCCAGGCTCTCGCACTCGCCGACGCCCTCGCCCAGCCGCCCGCCCAGAAAGCGGTAGCTGCCCGCGCCGCCGCAGCCCGAGGCGTTGGGCGCGCACAGGGCGTAGCGCGCGTCATAGATTGCCGCGCACAGGGCGACCTTGCCGCCCCGGGAGTGGCCGGTGGAGATCAGCCGGTCGGGATCGGCCCAGCAGGTTTTCTCCAGATAGTCCACCACCCGGTTCTGCCCCCAGGCCCACAGGGCGATGGCCCGCCAGCTGTAGCCCGGGTAGGCCCGGTAGGCCGCGCAGTCGGCAAAGTCCTCCCGGTCGCGGGCGATCTCCTCCCGGTTGAAGTTGGCGATGGCGTACCCCCGGCGCACCACGGCCTCCTCCTCGACCGGGCAGGGCCACCGATGCGCAAAATCGTTCCACACGAACACCGGGAAGCGGCCCGGCCGGTTGGGGCGCACCACGTCCACGAAGAAACGGATGCTCCGCCCCGGGCCGCAGGTGATCTGCACCCGCTCGCGCAGGGCCTTGCCCCCGTAGCAGCGCTGACGCGTGAACACGTCGCCCCGGGTGTTGCCCGGGCTGGGCGGCATGACGCCGTACAGATGCTCGGCCAGCTGTTCCTTCCAGTAGGCGGCCAGGCGCGGCCACTGGGCCGGATCGGTGATGCGCGCGCCGTCGGGGCCGACAAAGGGATCGGGCAGCTCGCGCTTCGGCGCGCTCAGAGACCAGTTCGCTTTCATGGACGGTACCTCCCATCATTGTAAGCGGTTACGCCTATTATAGCATCCCCCATGCCCCGGGTAAACGCCTGCGCTCCCCCGGAGCAAAACTTTTTCGGCAGAATGTGCGCCGACATCTTGACAAAGACGGAGCGGAGCACTATGCTGTAAGCGTAGGCTAACAAGAGAAAAAATCGCCTCTTTTTTTGCCTTGTATGTTAGATCGGTCTAACTGTTGGAGGGATGTTAGGATGACCCTGAATCAACTCAAAACCGGCGCTTCGGCGATTATCCGCACCGTGGGCGGGCAGGGCGCGCTGCGCCGCCGCCTGCTGGACATGGGGTTGACGCCCCACACCGCCATCAAGGTGATCAAGGTGGCCCCCATGGGGGACCCCATCGCCTGCCGGCTGCGGGGGTATGAGCTGACCCTGCGGCTGGAGGACGCCCAGAAAATCGAGATCGACGAGGTGGCCTCATGAGCATCACCTTCGCCCTGCTGGGCAACCAGAACTGCGGCAAGACCACCCTGTTCAACCAGCTGACGGGCAGCAACCAGCATGTGGGCAATTTTCCGGGGGTGACGGTGGAGAAGAAGAGCGGCGCGATCCGCAAGCACGCCGAGGCCCAGGTGGTGGACCTGCCGGGCATCTACTCCCTCTCCCCCTACACCGCCGAGGAGGTGGTCACCCGGGATTTCCTGCTCAAGGGGCATCCCGACGCGATCATCAACATCGTCGACGCCACCAACATCGAGCGCAACCTCTATTTGTCGCTGCAGGCCATGGAGCTGGGCATCCCCATGATCCTGGCGCTGAACATGATGGACGAGGTGCGCCTCAACGGCGGCTCGGTGGACGTGCAGGGCATGAAGAAGGCCCTGGGTATCCAGGTGGTGCCCATCTCCGCCAGCAAGAACCAGGGCGTGGCCGAGCTGGTGGACACCGCCCTGCAGGTGGCCCAGGCGCGCCAGAAACCCGAGCGGCTGGATTTTTGCACCGGCGAGGTGCATAATACCATCCACGCCATCATCCATATTATCAGCACCCGGGCCGAGGGCGCGGGCCTGCCGGCGCGCTTTGCGGCCACCAAGCTGGTGGAGGGCGACCCGCCCACCAAGCAGGCCCTGGGCCTGAGCGAGGACGAGTTCGACGCCATCGAGCACCTGGTCAGCGACATGGAGCAGGAGCTGGGCACCGACCGCGAGGCCGCCCTGGCCGACATGCGCTACCGCTACATCGAGGACCTGTGCGCCAAGTTCGTCACCAAGGGCGGGGAGAACCGCGAGCAGGCCCGCTCGGCCAAGCTCGACAAGCTGCTCACCCACAAATACCTGGCCATCCCGATCTTCCTGGCGATCATGATGCTGGTGTTCTACCTGACCTTCGGCCTGATCGGCGCGACGCTGCAGGATTGGCTGGGCATGGGCATTGACCAGCTCACCGCCCTCACCGACCAGGCCTTAACCGGCTGGGGGGTCAGCCCGGCGCTGCACTCGCTGATTATCGACGGCGTGTTCACCGGGGTGGGCAGCGTGCTCTCCTTCCTGCCCATCATCCTGACGCTGTTCTTCTTCCTCTCGCTGCTGGAGGACAGCGGATACATGGCCCGCGTGGCCTTCGTGATGGACAAACTGCTGCGCAAGATCGGCCTGTCGGGCCGCTCCTTCGTGCCGATGCTGATCGGCTTTGGCTGCTCGGTGCCGGCCATCATGGCCACGCGCACCCTGGCCAGCGAGCGGGACCGCAAGATGACCATCCTGCTGACCCCGTTCATGAGCTGCAGCGCCAAGCTGCCCATCTACGCGGTGTTCACCGCCGCCTTCTTCCCGGACAACGGCGCGCTGGTGATGATCGCCCTGTATGTGATCGGCATGATCGTGGCGGTGCTGATGGGGCTGCTGCTGAAGAACACCCTGTTTCGCGGCAACCCGGTGCCCTTCGTGATGGAGCTGCCGGCCTACCGGCTGCCCTCGCCCAAGAGCATGGCCCTGCATATCTGGGAGAAGGCCAAGGACTTTCTGACCCGCGCGTTCACGATCATCTTCGTGGCCTCGCTGGTCATCTGGTTCCTGCAGACCTTCGACTTCCGCTTCAACATGGTGGAGGACAGCGCCCAGTCCATGCTGGCGGGCCTGGGCCGGGTGCTGGCCCCGGTGTTCGCGCCCCTGGGCTTTGGCACCTGGCAGGCCTCCACCGCCCTGGTCACCGGCCTGACCGCCAAGGAGGCGGTGGTCTCCACCCTGGCCATCCTCTCCGGCGCGGGGGATTCCAGCGCCCTGGCGCCCCTGCTGCCCGGGATGTTCACCCCCCTGGCCGCGATGTCCTTCTTGATCTTCACCCTGCTGTACATGCCCTGCGTGGCGGCCACCGCCGCGGTCAAGCGCGAGCTGGGCAGCGGAAAACACGCCGCCCTGGCCATGATCGCCCAGACCGGCGTGGCCTACGTGGTCGCTCTTCTGGTCTACCAGGTCGGTCGGCTGTTCTTCTCTAATATAAGGAGGCGCTCTATGGATTTTGTCATTCTCGCCGTCGTGGCGGCGCTGTTGGCGCTGGCCATCCGCTCGATCCGCCGCCGCAAGGGCGGCTGCGGGTGCGGCGGCTGCTCCGGCTGCGCGGGGTGCGCCCGCGCCTGCCCATCCTCCAAGAAGGAGCCGGTGTGAACCGGCTCTTTTTTTGCGTTCCGGGCTGTGGTATACTTTGGTCAGCATCAATTGCAGAAAGCGAGGGCTCCCCATGGATCTGCTGCTGAAAGACTATCATCCGGTCAGCCATCTGGTCGCCCCGGAGCATCCCCGGCCCCGGGCCAAGTTTCCGGTGGTGGACTACCACATGCACCTGCTGCCCGGCCAAATGAGCATGGCGGAGCTGGCCGCGGGTATGCGCGCCGCGGGCGTCCTGGCCGGCGTCAACCTGGCCATGAGCGCCGCCAACGGCGGCAAAACCGGGGCCTGGGACCAGGCCTACGCCGATACCCTGAAGCTGACCTGCGACGCGCCGGACACCTTTTTGCACTTCTCCAGCGTGGATGTGGAGGCGGTGGACGCGCCGGACTTCGCCGCCCGCTCGGTGGCCCAGGTGGTGGACGCCTACCAGATGGGCAGCCGGGGCCTGAAGTTCTACAAGCAGTTCGGCCTCTCCTACCGCGACCGCCAGGGCCGTTTGGTTGAGCCCGACGATCCCCGCTACCGCCCGATGTTCGAGGCGGCGGGGTCCCTGGGCATGCCCGTGACCATCCACGTGGCCGACCCGGCGGCCTTCTTCGACCCGCTGGACGGCAGCAACGAGCGCTATGAGGAGCTGAGCAGCCATCCCGGCTGGTCCTTCGTTCAGCACGGCCCCGAGGGCTATCGGCACCTGCTGCGGGTGCAGGAGCGCATGCTCGCCGCCAACCCCCACACCACCTTCGTCATCGCCCACGTGGCCTCGGCCAGCGAGGACCTGGACTATGTGCGCCGGCTGCTGGACACCTACCCCAACCTCTATGTGGACATCGCCGCGCGCATCTCCGAGCTGGGCCGCCGGCCCTATGCGGCGCGCCGCTTCCTGATCGACTACGCCGACCGCATCCTCTTTGGCACCGACAACATCATGTCCGGCGGGGAGCCCTACCCCTACTACTTCCGCTTCCTGGAGACCGACGACGAGTACTTCCCCTACGCCCCGACGTACGGCCAGGGCCGCTGGAACATCTACGGCGTCTCCCTGCCCGACGAGGCGCTCAAGAAAATCTACTATCAAAACGCCTGCCGCCTGGCGCCCGCCCTGCGGGAGCTGCTGCCGGCGGGGCTGGACTGAGGGGGCGGCGGCATGAAATTCGCCATCATCGGCAGCAATTATATCTCCGACTGGATGCTCGACGCGGGCGCGCTCTGCCCGGGCTTTGAGCCCTACGCCCTCTACTCGCGCACCCAGGCGCGGGCCCGGGAGTACGGCGACAAGCGGAACATCCCGGCGCGCTATACCGACCTGGACGCCCTGGCGGCGGACCCGGCGGTGGATGCGGTGTACGTGGCCAGCCCCACCTACTGCCATGCCGCCCAGTCCATCCAGATGCTGCGGGCGGGCAAGCATGTGCTGTGCGAGAAGCCGGTCTGCTCCAACGAGCGGGAGCTCAAGGCCATGATCGCCGCCGCTCGGGAACACCATGTGGTTCTGCTGGAGGCCATGCGCAGCGAGTACACCCCGGGGTTCGCGGCGGTGCGGGACAATCTGGCCAAGCTGGGCACCCTGCGCCGGGCCACCCTGCGCTTCTGCCAGTACTCCGGCCGGTATGATAACTTCAAGAAGGGCGTTATCGAGAACGCCTTCAAGCCCGAATTATCCAACGGGGCGATCATGGATATCGGCGTGTACGTCATCCACGCGATGGTCTCCCTGTTCGGCCCGCCCCAGTGGATGCAGGCCGACGTGGTCAAGCTGTCAAACGGCGCCGACGGCGCGGGCAGCCTGATCTTCCACTACCCGGGCATGCAGGGGGAGATCGCCTACTCCAAGATCACCAACTCCGCCATCCCCAGCGAGATCCAGGGCGAGGACGGCAACATGCTCATCGACCCCATCCAGAACCCCGAGCGGGTCGAGATCCGCTACCGCGACGGGCGCAGCGAGATGGTGTTCAACCAGCCGGTGCCCCACAACATGCGCTATGAGATCACCCGCTTCATGCAGTACGCCCAGCAGGGCGTCTTCCCCGAGGAGGACCTGCGCAAGAGCCTGGACACCATGGCCGCCATCGACGCCATCCGCGAGCGGACGGGCATCCGCTTCCCGGCGGACGAGGGCTGAGCCATGGATCAAGCGCGCATAGCCGACTGCATCAACCGCCTGGGGGACTTCTGCGCCCTGCGGGACCTGCCCGCCCTGACGGCTCAGGCGCTGCGGGCGCGGGCGGGCTGGGAGCGGGCCGACCTGATGATCCTCTTTGGCGCGTGCATCCCCGCGGGCATGGACCTGGTCGCCCAGGCCTACCGGGACGGGATCGCCCGCCGCCTGATGCTGGTGGGCGGCGAGGGGCACACCACTGCCGCCCTGCGCGAGGCGGTGCACGCCGCCTGCCCGCAGATCGACACCGCCGGGCGCAGGGAGAGCGAGGTCATGGCCGCGTACCTGGAAAAGCGCTGGGGGCTGACCGACCTGCCCCTGGAGCGCAACTCCACCAACTGCGGCAACAACGTCACCCTGGCCCTGGAGCAGATGGCGCGGATGACGCCCCCGCCCCGCCGGGTGCTCATCGTGCAGGACGGCACCATGCAGCGGCGCATGGACGCGGGCTTTCGCAAGTACGCCCCGCAGCTCGAGCTGATCAACTACGCCGCCTGGCGGGTGCGGGTGGTCGCCGGGCCCGAGGGCCTGGCCTACGACGGGCCGACGCCCTGGGGCATGTGGGACATCGAGCGCTACCTCACCCTGCTGATGGGGGAGATTCCCCGCCTGCGCGACGACGCGGCGGGCTACGGACCCAGGGGCAAGGATTTCATCGCCCACGTGGACATCCCCGAGGGGGTGCTGGCCGCCTTCCAGGCGCTTCGGGAACCCTTCGGCGACCGGGTGCGCGGGGCTGATCCCCGCTACGCCGCCGCCTTCCAGCGCCCCGAGTCCGCAGCGTCGTCGCCCGAAAAGGGAGGGACCCTTCCATGATCGACATTCGCAAACTCACCCCCGAGCTTGTGGAGGACTATATCGGCTTTTTCGACGTCACGCCCCACAACCATCGATACAACGGGGCCAAATGCTACTGCGTCTATTGGTGCAGCGGCGTCGACGAGGAGGCGAACTTCAGCACCAAAGCCGCCCGGCGGGACTATGCCATCCAGGCCGTGAAGGACGGCCGCATCCAGGGCTATCTGGCCTACCGAGGGGATGAGGTCGTCGGCTGGTGCAACGCCAACGCCAAGTCCGCGTGCCTGAAGTGCAAGGGCTGGCAGATGATGAACGGCAAGCGCAAGGGCTTCATCCCCACCGAGGAAGCCACACCGCAGGTTCGGGTCAAGTCGGTCTTCTGCTTCACCATCGCCCCGAAAGCCCGGCGGCAGGGCGTCGCGACCGAGCTGTTGGCCCGGGTGTGCCAGGACGCCGCCCAGGAGGGGTTCGACTTTGTGGAGGCGTATCCCGATCGGGAGGTCACGGACAATGCTGAGGACTTCGTGGGATACGCCCAGATGTACCTGCGGCAGGGCTTCGAGGTGTACCATGAGACCAACCGCAAGCGGGTCATGAGAAAGCCGCTGCGGTAAGAGCGCGGCGGCCCTGCCCGCCGCCAGCGGCCGGACGGATGCGGTCCGTCGGTTCCAGCCCGCCGCGGCTGCTCGCCATCCACCGGCCGCGGCCAGCGGCGACACACAAGAGAAGGACCGCCCGATCGGGCGGTCCTTCCCTCTCCATCGGCGCGGCGCGCCCAGGATCACTTGCTCAGGGCCTCGGCGATGTTGGTGGCGTGGTCGGCCACGCGCTCCAGGTCGGTGAGGATCTCCACGAAGATCAGCCCGGTCTCGGGCGTGCAACGGTTGGCGCGCAGCCGCTCGATGTGATGGGCCTGGTACTGCTCGGTCAGCGCGTCGATGACCGCCTCCTGGGCCTCGATCTGCTCCAGGTGCGCCTCGCCCTTGTCGTGGAAGAGCACATAGGCGTCGTCCACAATCTGGAACACCTTGGTGGACAGATCGGTCAGCTCGGCGATGGCGTCCTGGGAGAAGTGCACGTTTCCCTCCAGGCGGCCCCGGGTGTAATCGGCGATGTTCTGGGCGTGGTCGCCGATGCGCTCCAGGTCGCTGGTGACGTGGAACAGCGCGCTGACCATCTTGGCCTCCTTCAGGTCCAGCTCCATGGCGTTGATCTTGACCAGGTACTTGGTGATCTCCTTGTTGAGGTAGTCGAGCACCTCCTCATTCTCGGCGATGATGGCCAGGCGCTTGTCATCCTTGTTGACGAAGGACTCCATGGCCGACTGCAGGTTTTCCCGGGCCAGGCGCTCCATGCGGTCGACCTCCTGGGTCAGCTGCAGGATGCCCATCGAGGAAGCGCCGAAGATGCGATCGTCGATGAACTGCAGCTTGGGCTGTTCGGGCACCCGATCCTCCCCCGGGATGAGCTTGGTGGCGATCTTGGCCAGCAAGGTCCCCGCGGGCAACAGCAGCAGGGTGGTCACAACGTTGAAGATCGTGTGGGCCAGGGCGATCTGGGCCTTGGGGTTGTCCCGCGCCAGGGCCTTGACCCAATCGGTGAACGGCAGCAGCGTCGAGAGCGCCACAAAGATCGCCGTGCCGATGATGTTAAAGAGCAGGTGCACCAGGGCGGTGCGCCGGGCGTTGCGGTTGGTGCCGATGGAGGAGAGGATCGAGGTGATGCAGGTGCCGATGTTCATGCCAAAGAGCACGAACACCGCCGAGTCCAGCCCGATCAGCCCCTGGAAGGCCAGGGCCTGCAGGATGCCGATGGCCGCAGAGGAGCTCTGGATCACGGCCGTGAACAGCGCGCCCACCGCGATGCCGATGATCGGGTTGCTAAAGGAGGTCATCATCTGCTGGAAGGCGGGCACATCACGCAGGGGCTTCATGGCGTCGCTCATGTTGCCCATGCCGATGAACAGGATGCCCAGCCCGGCGATGACCTGGCCAATGGCCTTGACCTTCTGTTTTTTGCTAAAGAGCACCAGGCCGACGCCGATCAGCGCCAGAGCCGGGGCCAGCATACCGATATCCAGCGCGATGAGCAGGCCCGTGGCCGTGGTGCCGATATTGGCGCCCATGATCACGCCGATGGCCTGGGCCAGGTTCATCAGCCCGGCGTTGACAAAGCCCACCACCATCACCGTGGTGGCCGAGGAACTCTGGATCACCGCGGTGATCACCAGGCCCACCAGCATCCCCAAAAAGCGGTTCTTGGTTAGCTTCTCCAGCAGGCCCTTGAGCTTGGAGCCCGCGGCCACCTCCAGGCCCTCGCCCATGATGTGCATGCCGTAGAGGAACAGGGCCAACCCGCCCATGAGCAGCAAAGCGTCGGTCAGTTGCATCGGATTCTTCCTTTCCTGGCTGCGCCAGCGGCGCAGCTTCACGCCGTTTCTTCCTTACTTTTTCACATACGCTTTACATTATAGGGGGCTTTTGTTAGGGGAAAGTTAAATTCCCCGCGGAAAAACCATTTTTTTCAGGGGAATGGACGAAATTTTGCGCGGCGGGGCCTGACCGGGGGCGCGCCCGGGGCGAAGCGGGCGGCATTTTAACAAAAAAAGCCCGCTTTTGCCAGCGGGGAGGTTTACTTTTTTGTGAAAATGGCGTAGAATATACGAAACACGATGACGGGGCCCGTCAGACCGAAAGCGTGCCGCCCAGCGAGCCGGGGAGGGTGTGAGCCCGGCTGCCGCCCAGGACACCTGCATCCCCCCCGAGTGGGCCGCCCAACAGCTTCGGCTCAGTAGGTTGGCGCCGGTTTTCCCCCGTTACCGGGAAAGCACCTGCCGCTCTCGGCGCGTGCGGATACGAGTTGGGCATGCAAATGCCAACATAGGTGGTACCGCGAAAGGCCCCCTTTCGTCCTATGAGGATGAGGGGGTTTTCTTTTTTGGATAGACGGACAAGGAGGAAGAACGATGTATCAGAAGGTATCCACGGATATGAACTTCGTCCCCCGGGAGCTGGAGGTGCTGGACTTCTGGCAGAAGAACGACGTGTTCAAAAAGAGCGTCCAGGCCCGCGAGGGCGGCCCGGAGTATGTGCTCTTCGACGGCCCGCCCACCGCCAACGGCAAGCCCCACATCGGCCATGTGCTCACCCGGGTCATGAAGGACCTGATGCCCCGCTACTACACCATGAAGGGCTACCATGTGCCCCGCAAGGCTGGCTGGGACACCCACGGCCTGCCCGTGGAGCTGGAGGTGGAGAAGCTCCTGGGCCTGGACGGCAAGCCCCAGATCGAGGCCTACGGCGTGGAACCCTTCATCCAGAAGTGCAAGCAGAGCGTGTGGAAATATCAGCACGAGTGGGAGAAGATGAGCGACCGGGTGGGCTTCTGGATGGACATGGAGCACCCCTACGTCACCTACCACAACGATTACATCGAGTCGGTCTGGTGGGCGCTCAAGCAGATCAGCGACAAGGGCCTGCTCTACAAGGGCCACAAGGTCGTGCCCTACTGCCCCCGCTGCGGCACCGCCCTGTCCAGCCACGAGGTGGCCCAGGGCTATAAGGACGTCACCGAGACCTCGGTGTTCGTGCGCTTCGCGGTCAAGGGCGAGGAGAACACCTTCCTACTGGCCTGGACCACCACGCCCTGGACCCTGCCCAGCAACGTCGCCCTGTGCGTCAACCCCGAGGAGACCTACTGCTACGCCGTGGGCGAGGACGGGCGCACCTACATCCTGGCCGAGGCCCTGGCGCCCGCCTGCCTGGGCGAGGGCGCGCAGATCACCCGCCGCCTCAAGGGCCGGGAGCTCTGCGGCCTGGAATACCAGCCGCTCTACACCTGGGCTCAGCCCGAGAAGAAGGCCCATTTCGTCGTGGCCGACGGCTACGTCACCCTGACCGACGGCAGCGGCGTGGTGCACATCGCCCCGGCCTTCGGCGAGGACGACGCCCGGGTGGGCCGGGAGAACGACCTGCCCTTCGTGCAGATGGTCAACGAGCAGGGCTGCTTCGTGCCCGAGGCCACCCTGGTGGCCGGCAAGTTCGTCAAGGACGCCGACGCGGACATCATCGCCGACCTTAAGGAGCGCGGCCTGCTGTTCAAGGCCATGGCGTTCACCCACAGCTACCCCTTCTGCTGGCGCTGCGACACCCCCCTGCTCTACTACGCCCGCAGCACCTGGTTCATCCGCATGACCGCGGTGCGCGACAAGCTGCTGGCCAACAACCGCTCCATCAACTGGCTGCCCGAGAACATTAAGGAAGGCCGGATGGGCAACTTTTTGGAGAACGTCATCGACTGGGGCCTGTCCCGGGAGCGCTACTGGGGCACGCCGCTGCCGGTATGGGAGTGCGCCTGCGGCCACACCCACACCATCGGCTCCATCGCCGAGCTCAAGGCCATGAGCCCCGACTGCCCCGATGAGATCGAGCTGCACAAGCCCTACATCGACCGGGTGCACCTGACCTGCCCGGAGTGCGGCGGGCTGATGACCCGGGTCAGCGAGGTCATCGACTGCTGGTTCGACTCGGGCTCCATGCCCTTCGCCCAGCTGCACTACCCCTTTGAGAACAAGGAATACTTCGAGCAGGTGCGCTACCCCGCGGACTTCATCAGCGAGGCCATCGACCAAACCCGCGGCTGGTTCTACACCCTGATCGCCATCTCCACCCTACTCTTTGACGAGGCGGCCTTCAAAAACTGCATCGTGCTGGGCCATGTCAACGACAAGGACGGCCTGAAGATGAGCAAGCACAAGGGCAACGTCGTGGACCCCTGGACCGTGCTGGACAAACAGGGGGCCGACGCGGTGCGCTGGTATTTCTACACCTCCAGCGCACCCTGGCTGCCCAGCCGCTTCTACGAGGACGCGGTGGCCGACGCCCAGCGCCGGTTCATGGGCACCCTGTGGAACACCTACGCCTTCTACGTGCTCTACGCCGAGATCGACCAGTTCAACCCCCTGGAGCACACCCTCCAGGTCGATCAGCTGGGCCAGATGGACCGCTACCTGCTCAGCCGGCTCAACTCCCTGGTCTCCTACGTGGACGAACAGCTGGCCGCCTACCACATCACCGAGGCCGCCCGCGCGGTGACCGATTTCACCGACATGCTGAGCAACTGGTATGTGCGCCTGGGCCGCGCGCGCTACTGGGGCGGGGAGATGACCCAGGACAAGCAGAACGCGTACATGACCCTGTACACCGCCCTGGTCACCCTGGCCAAGCTGACGGCTCCCTTCGTGCCCTTCATGGCCGAGAGCATGTACCGCAACCTGGTGGCCGGGCTGGATCCCGACGCCCCCATCAGCGTGCACCTGTGCGACTATCCCGTCAGCGACGCGCGCCTGATCGACCGGGAGCTGGAGGCGGGCATGGACGCGGCGATGAACATCGTCAACCTGGCGCGCAGCGCCCGGGCCACCGCGGGCATCAAGAACCGTCAGCCCCTGTCCACCCTGTACGTGCAGGGCGCCGAGCCCCTGACCGGGGAGCTCAAGGCCCTGATCGCCGACGAGATCAACGTCAAGACCGTGGTCCAGGTGGACGACACCCGCGCCTTCACCACCTACGCCTTAAAGCCCCAGATGCGCTCCCTCGGCCCCCGCTACGGCAAGCTGCTGGGCAAGATCGGCCAGGCCCTGGCCGCGGCCGACGGCAACGCGGTCATGGACGTCTTCGCCCGGGGCGAGCAGCTGCGCCTGATGGTTGAGGATACCGAGGTGGTCCTCTCCCAGAGCGACGTGCTCTCCACCAAGACCCAAAAGCCCGGCTTTATCTCCGAGGGCAACGCCGATTACACCGTGGTCATCGACACCAACCTGACCGAGGAGCTGGTGCGCGAGGGCCTGGTGCGCGAGCTGGTCAGCAAGGTGCAGACCATGCGCAAGGACGCGGGCTTTGAGGTCACCGACCGCATCCGCATCTACCTGGCCGCCGACGAGGCGCTCACCCAGGTCGCCCAGGCCCATGAGCGGGACCTGTGCGGCGACACCTTGGCGGTGGCGCTGATCCTGGGCGAGGGCGGCGAGAGCCGCAAAAGCTGGAACATCAACGGACACGAGGCCACCCTGGGCGTCGCCCGGGTGTAAGGAGACGACATGTATATCGCCAAGGCATGGAAGGATTTTGAAGTGCTGGACATGGGCGACGGGGAGAAGCTGGAGCGCTGGGGGAATTACCTGCTGCGTCGGCCCGACCCCCAGGTGATCTGGCCGGCGCGCCACCCCGAGCTGTGGGGCGGGGCCCACGCGACCTACCGGCGCAGCAAGACCGGCGGCGGCGCCTGGGAGCTGCACCGCAAGCTGCCTGAGCAGTGGCAGGTGCGCTATGAACCGCTGGAGCTGACCTTCCAGATCAAGCCCATGGGCTTCAAGCACACCGGCCTGTTCCCCGAGCAGGCCGCCAACTGGGACTGGATGGCCGGGCTGCTGCGCGCCCGGCCGGGCGCGCGGGTGCTCAACCTGTTTGCCTACACCGGCGGGGCCACCGCAGCCTGCGCCGCGGCCGGGGCCCAGGTCTGCCATGTGGACGCGGCCAAGAACATGGTCGCCCAGGCCAAGGAGAACCTGGCTGTGAGCGGCCTGGCGGATAAGCCCGTGCGCTACATCGTGGACGACTGCGTCAAGTTCGTGCAGCGGGAGATCCGCCGGGGCCGACAGTACGAGGGCATCCTGATGGACCCGCCCAGCTACGGCCGGGGGCCTTCAGGGGAGATGTGGAAGATCGAGTCCTCCCTCCACCCCCTGGTGGAGCTGTGCTGCCAGCTGCTCAGCGACCAGCCCCTGTTCATGCTCATCAACAGCTACACCACCGGCCTGCAGCCCGCGGTGCTGCAGAACCTGCTGCAGATGACGGCGGCCCGGGCCAAGGGCGGCCATGTGCAGGCCGACGAGGTGGGCCTGCCCGTCAAGGACAGCGCCCTGGTGCTGCCCTGCGGGGCCAGCGGAAGGTGGGAGGCGTGATGCTCCAGGGGATCGACATCCTCTATGAGGACAACCACGTGCTCGTGGCGGTCAAGCCGCCCTTCATGCCCGTGCAGGCCGACCCCTCGGGGGATCCGGATATGCTCAGCATCCTGAAGGAGTATGTGCGCGTGAAGTACAACAAGCCCGGCGAGGCCTACCTGGGCCTGGTGCACCGGCTGGACCGCCCGGTGGGCGGCGCGCTGGTCTTCGCCCGCACCAGCAAGGCCGCCGCCCGCCTGTCCAAGAGCCTCCAAACCCGGGACATGCGCCGAGCCTACCTGGCCGTGATCCAGGGGCGCATGGCGGCCGCCGAGGGCCAGCTGGTGGACCACCTGATCAAAAACACCCGCACCAACATGGTCTCGGTCGTATCCCCCGACGCGCCCGGAGCCAAAAAGGCGGTGCTCCACTACTGGGCGCTGGCCCAGGGCGAGCGGGATGGGCAGCCCATCAGCCTGGTCATGATCCAGCTGGGTACCGGCCGGGGACATCAGATCCGCGTGCAGATGGCCCACTGCGGCCACCCCCTGGTGGGGGACATGCGCTACGGCGGCCGCCAAAAGCCCGGCACCCCCATCGCCCTGTGGGCGGCGGGCCTGTCCTTCACCCACCCCACCCGGCGGGAGGAGCGGCTGCGCTACATCGCCCCGCCGCCGGCGCGGGAACCCTTCGATCGGTTCGATATCGCCGGGCTGGACCTGGGCAATCGCCTGCCTGTGTAAATGCCAAGGGACCGCGCAGACACATCCGCGGTCCCTTTTTGTCGCAAGGAGGTGCGCCATGACGCCATCGACATCCGCCTGGAAAGGCAAAACCATCCGTTTCCTCGCCGCCCAGACCATCTCCCTGCTGGGTTCCTCCCTGGTGCAGTACGCCATCATCTGGTACATCACACTGACCACCTCCTCGGGGGCGATGATGACCCTGTCGACGGTGTGCGGATTCGCCCCGCAGATTTTGATCTCCCTGTTCGCCGGGGTGTGGATCGACCGCTATCCCCGGCGGCGCATCATCGTGCTGGCCGACGGAATGATCGCCGCGGCTACCCTGGCCCTGGCGATCCTGTTTTTGACCGGGTTGGGCAGTCTCTGGATGCTCTTTGCGGCGCTGCTGGTGCGCTCGGCGGGGACCGGGGTGCAGACCCCGGCGGTCAACGCCCTGATCCCCCAGATCGTACCCCGGGAGCAGCTGATGCGGGTCAACGGCGTCCAAAGCACCCTGAGCTCGATCACGATGCTGCTCTCCCCCGCCATCAGCGGGGCCATCCTGTCGGCGGCCTCCATCGAGGCCATCTTCCTGATCGACGTGGTCACCGCGGCGATCGGCATCGCCATCACCCTGACCGTGGATGTGCCCTTCCAGCCCGCCGACCGCGCCGAGTCCCCCCTCCGGCAGATTGGCCGGGGCTTTGGCTACCTGCGGGGGCATCTCTTCGTGCGTCGGCTGCTGCTCAGCCAGGTGGCGGTGCTGATCCTGATCAGCCCGTCCGCCTTCCTAACCCCGCTGATGGTCAGCCGCACCTTTGGGGCCGAGGTCTGGTATTTGACCGCCAGCGAGATGACCTTCAGCCTGGGGATGGTTGTCGGCGGGCTGCTCATCGCCGCCTGGGGCGGATTCAAGAGCCGTATCCGCACCACCCTGGCCGCCGGGCTGCTCTACGGCGCTCTGATGATCGGCCTGGGCGCGGCCCCGGTCTTCTGGGCGTACCTGGTCTGCAACCTGCTCATCGGGATCACCTCCCCCTGCTACAATGCGCCCATCACCGTGCTGATTCAGGAGCGGGTCGCCCCCGAGATGCACGGGCGGGTGTTCAGCCTGATGCAGATCGCCTCCTCCTGCGCCCTGCCCCTGGGCATGGTTTTCTTCGGCCCCCTGGCGGACCTGGCGCCCGTGCAGGCCATCCTGATCGGCTGCGGCGCGGCGGTGATGGTGCTGATCGGCGCGCTGGCCGTCAGCCGCCGGCTGGAGGTGTAAGAAGCAGGCCCCGGCGGGGCCTGCTTCTTTCATATCTGCCAGTCGAACAGCGCACTGGGGACACCGTTAGGACCTGGGCAATCCACTCCCGGAGAGCGCTTGCTGGCTCAGTCCCGCTCGCGTGCGTTCCCGCTGGATGCGCGGTCCAATCGCATTGAGAATCGCATACACCCCCGTGAAGGGCTGCGGGCGGCCTCTCAACCGATCCGGTACGCGCCCATGCAGTTGTAGCTCTCCATGTGCAGGCGCGCGTCACTGGCGGCAGTGAGCATCTGGAGCATAGGGGCGATATCCGGGTCGTCGATCTCATGGTTGTGCACCAGCACATAGCTGCCCCTGTGCAGATGGGGTAGCGCCGCCCGGGTCAAGGGGTTGAAGATGGCCTTGCCCCGGTGGGTGGGCAGCGGGTGATCCCTTGGCCCGGTGGCGTCGAGCACGAACAGGTCGTAGGCCTGCTCGTCCTGCTGGAGCAGCTTCTCGGCGTCCTCGGCGCGCACGGTGACGAAATCCGCCACGCCCATGGCCTCCAGGTTGCGCTGGGCCAGCTCGCACACCGCTGGGTTGGGGTCGGACAGGGTGACATGTCCCCCGGCGCGCATCACCCCGGGCAGCAGGAAGATCGCCCAGTAGGCGAAATAGCTGCCCGCCACGAACACCCGGCGGGGCTGGACGGCCATGCTCAGCGCGTAGGCCACCCGCTCCTCGTCCGGGTAGATCGAGGTGCTAAACGGGTCCCAGCACATCTTGGCCTCCACCTGGGCCTTGAAGGCCTGATAAGCGGCCTCGTCATAGCCCGTCAGGCCCAGGGCGGCCATCATGTCCCGCACGTTCTGCAGGTCGTCGGCCTGCACCCAGTGATAGCACCGCCGCTGGTAGGGCAGGATGCCCCGCTCCCCCAGCTCGCCGTCGATGCGGTCGAGAAACGCGCCGTATTCCGCCTTGGTGTGCAGCCCCTGGCGGTACTCCCGGTAGAAGGGATAGCCCATCAGGATGGGCTCATGGTGATCAAACTCCCTGGGCATCTTGCGCCTCCTGCCAGGGGGTCCCCCAGCGGTCGAGATGAACGCGGTCCGCCTCATAGCGGTCGGGCGCATCGGGCAGGGCCGCCGGCACGCCCACCGCCGCCATGCCCAGGGGCAGGATGTGCGCGGGCAGGCCGAAGAGCTCCGCGGTCTGGGCGGCGCGGGTCTGATCGGGATAGATGCCCATCCACACCGCGCCCAGGCCCATCCCATGGGCGGCCAGCAGCAGGTTCTCCATGGCGGCGGAGGCGTCCTGCTGCCAGAAATGGGCCGAGGCCTGGGTATCGCCGCACACCAGGACGCCCAGCTGCGCCCCGGGGAGCATCTTGGCGTAGGGGTGGAAGGTGGCGAAAGCCTCCCGCGCCTGTCGGTCCCGCACGACGATAAAGTGCACCGGTCGGCGGTTGGCGGCGCTGGGCGCGCTCAGGGCGGCGCGGATCAGGGCGCGCACCTGGCTGTCGGCGATGGGCGCGTCGGTATAGCGGCGCACCGAGCGCCGGGTATAGATTCCCTCGAGGACCTCCACGTTCAATCCCTCCTTTTATACCAGCTTGCCCACCCAAGCGTCCCGCTCGCCGGGCAGCAGGTCGATCACGGGGATCTCGATCATCGTATAGCAGCCGGGCTGCTGATGCAGGGCCGCGCGGGCCGCGCCCACCATGACCTGGGCGGTCAGGGCGGGGTTGTTGATGCTCATGGAAAAGCTGAAGCGCTGGTTGCCCGTCACGCCCGAGACGCCCTTGCGCTCCATCAGCACGCCGTGACCCACATCCTGCAGGGCGGCCACGCTGTCCACCTGGATGACATGGGTGTCGTCGTGCACGAAATAGGGATCGCGCTTGATCGCCGCGGCCACGGCGTCAAAATCCGCCCCCTGCTCCAGCTCAATATAGACCATGCGGCCGTGGATGCCCGCGCCCTGGGGCATGGTCATGGACAGGGCATGCTTGACCCCGGCGATGGCCTTGACCGCGACGGTGTGGCCCATGCTCATGCCCGGGCCAAAGTTGGTGTAGCTGATGCCCTTGGGGGCCATGGCCTCCATCAGGGCGCGCACCACCGAGTCGCTGCCCGGGTCCCAACCCGCGCTGATGATCGACACCGCGCCGCTCTCCTGGGCCACCGGCCGCAGGGCCGCGCGCAGGTCGGCAATCTGGGTGTGGATGTCAAAGCTGTCCACGGTGCAGATGCCCTTTTTCAGGTACAGCGGAGCCAAGTCCGGTACCGACCGGCTGGGGCAGCACAACAGCGCCACGTCCACCTTGCCCAGCTGGTCCACGTCGGTCGCCACCGGCACATCCTGCCAGGGGGCCTCCAAGGGCTCGGCGCTGCGGCGTACCACGCCGGCAATCTGCATATCCGGGGCGGCGCTCACCGCCTCCAAGGCCGCCCGGCCGATATTTCCAGAACCCACAATCGCAACTCGCATCGAAACTCCTCCTCAAAACAAACGCTCTGTGCCCAGTATACAACAGCCAGGGGGCGGTTTTCAATTTGTCGCTGCGAAAAATGAGCCAGCAGCCGGGCGTTTATCGCCGCCGGTCCAGCTCAGTGCGCTCCATATCGGCCCAGTCGTACCCCGAGGGACCCGCAGCCTCCTCGACGGCCATGTCCAGGTTCCTGGGCAGGGAGACGGTGAAGGTCGAGCCCTGACCCAAACGCGAGTCCACCGAGATGCTCCCGCCCATGACCTCAACCATCGAGTGCACCAGGGACAGGCCGATGCCGCTGGAGTTGGCCCGGCTGGCGTCCACCTGCCAGTAGCGCTCAAAGACCTTCGAGAGATGCTCCGGGGCGATGCCCACGCCGCTGTCGCGCACGGCGATGCGCGCCCAAGCCTCCTGGCAGGTCAATGTCAGCGCCACCGAACCGCCTGCGGGGGTGAACTTCAGGGCGTTGCTGAGCAGGTTGAGCACCACCCGCTCGAGCATATCCGGGTCGACGCAGGCGGGCGCGGGCTGCTGGGGCAGCGCCATATCCAGGGCGACGCCGCGCTTATCGGCATTGATCTGCAGGGACTGTCCGATGCTCTCAAGCCGCTCCCGCAGATCCACCCGCGCGGGGTGAGGCCTCATGCGCCCGGCCCCCAGGCGGGACAGGTCCACCGCGTTGTTGACCAGGCGCAGCATCTGAAAGCAGCAGGTGCGCATCATCTGCACATAGCGCCGGCTCTCAGCGTCCCCGGGCGGCAGGCTCAACTCCAGCATTTGGATGCAGCCCATCAGGGAATTGATAGGGGTGCGCAGCTCATGGGCGACGTTGGCGATGCGCTCGTGGGTGCGCTGGACCGCCGAGACGTACACCATGGTCAGGCGGGTGTCGTAGAGCGCCGGGCGAAAGCTGACCACGTCGAGCACCACGCCGCCCTGCACATGCCACACGTCACACTGAAAGTTCTCCAGGCCCAGCCGGTTGCCCGCGCGCCACCAGGGATGCTGCGCCTGAACGAAATCCTCCAGCTTGGCTCCCTTGAGCTGAATCCCGCTCAAATGGTTGCGGGCGCAAGCGTTGGCAAAGCACACCCGGTCCTTGTGCACCAGCAGGATTCCGTCGGGAAAGGGCTCCAGAATCTTTTCGCACCAGGCCTGAACGTTCCGATACTGCACGGAGAGCACCAGCAGCAGCCCGTAGAGGAACATCAGACCGGCGCTGATCACCGTCAAAGGCCGTAAGTCCAGCAGCAGGGAGAACACCAGCAGGACGGCGCTGACCAGGCAGACAGACATGGTGCAGCGCCAATTCACGATACAAATTTTGAGTTTATTGAGGCTACAGAAAAATCGCTCCATATGCGTTTCACTTCTCTCGCGTGTACAAAACCGAAAAAACGAACCGTCCGCAATGCGAATGGCCGCCCAAAAGAAGATATAAAAAAATTTGCTCCGTCAGCGCAAACCAGGCTTCCCTGCGGCACACAGGCGATTCCCCTTACTGCTGCTACCTTCCGGTCCTGACAGGGTTCGCGGAGGCCTGTCGCACAGGACCCGGCTTGCGGTGACGGAACAAATTGTGGATGAACACTCTTATTATACCGAGGTTCCAGCGTTTCGGCAAGGGGAAAATCAATTTTTACGGCCGACGGTGCGGCTGATTAGATTTTCCAACTCGGGGAAGCGGGCGTAGGCCTCAGAGGGCTCGATGCGGCCGGCGGCAAAGCGCGCGGCGTTGACCGCGCCCAGGGCGCTGCCCGCGCGGATGCAGTCCTCCAGGGCGCAGCCCTTATTCTGGGCCAGGATGAACCCGGCCACCAGCGCGTCCCCCGAACCGACGGGGTTGACCGTTTCCACCGGGAAGGCCGGGATGGCGGCGGGCTTCTGGCCGCGCTGGGCATAGCGCACGCCCGCCTCCCCCAGGCTGAGCAGCACGCCCTGAGCGCCCCGCTCGAGCAGCCCGGCAATGAGGGCGTCGTCATCCCCCCCATAGCCCAGCGCATCCTGGGCCTCCTGACGGTTGGGCTTGATCCACTCCGGCTCGGCGGGGATGGCCCGGGCGAAGGCCTCGCCCCGGCTGTCCAGCAGCACCCGCAGGCCCTGCTGGTGCGCCAGCTCGATCATCTGCCGGTAGATATCCGACACCGGCCCCTCGGGCACGCTGCCCGAGAGGATGACCCAATCCCCGGCGTGCAACCGACTGGCGCGCATCGAGAAGGCGAAAAGCACATGATCCACATCCTCCTTCGTCCAAACCGGTCCGGGCTCGACGAAGGCCACCTGCCGATAGCTTCCCTGCTCCACCACGGTGGTGACGGTGCGGGTCTGCCCCTGCACCCAGAGCTTGGCCCCGTGCATGCGCTGAGCGTCCAACAACCGCTCCACCTGCCGCCCCGTATCCCCCGCCAGTACCACCAGATGCACCACCTGGTAGCCAAAGGCCCGGATGATGCTCGACACGTTGGAACCCTTGCCGCCGGCGATGGTATCCACATGGTCGGCCCGAAGGATATCGTCCAGCCGCAGCTGGTCCACCCAGATGGTCTTGTCCAGGCAGGGGTTGAGGGTGACCGTCAGAATCATGGAATTTCCTCCTCTTGCGCGCGCTGTGTCAATCGCTCCGCCGCCCAGCGCGCCGCCTGGGCCAGCGGTTCATAGGGTTGGTCCCGCAGGGCGCCGACCGGACCGGCCAGGTCGGCGCGCCCGGTGTTGGCCGCCGCCAGCGCGGCCTGCAGTTGTAGGCGGCCCTTGCGGGCGTAGTTGCGGCCGATCAGCGCCGCCACGGCGTCCAGGTCCGGCGCGGTCAGCAGGCGCTCGAGCGAGAAGGGCGCGCTTTGGGCCGGGTCGGGCGGCGCGGGGCGCTGGTCCCGATTCAGGGGACAGACCTGCTGACAGGTCTCGCAGCCCAGGATGCGGTCGCCCATGGCGGCGTAGCGGTCCGGCCCGAGCCGCTGGGGCTGGCTCATCAGAAAGCGCAGGCAGCGGGTGGGATGAATGCCCTGCCCATCGATCGCGCCGGCGGGGCAGGCCCGGGCGCAGGCGCCGCAGCCCAGGCAAGGCCGGGGTACATCCGCCGCCGCGTCCAGGGCCGGGACCTCCACATCGCTCATCAGCCCGGCCAGATACACATAGCTGCCCCACCGCGGGGTGATCAGCAGGCCGTTGAGCCCGCAGACGCCCATGCCCGCCCGCAGCGCCGCCGCCCGCAGCGGCGCCCCGCCCGCAGACACGGCATAGCCCCGCCGGGCGGCCTCCCGCTGCCAGCGCTGCTGTAACTGATAGCCTTTGTTGGAGATGAAATAGAATCCTGAAACCCGTCCGCTCCCCTCCGGCCAAGGGGCCAGGGGCGGCGCGGGCAACAGCGCCACAAAAATCGAACGCACCGGAAAAGGCGCCTGTGGCGTGGAAGACAGATGTACGTAGGAGGCCAACCCCGTCTGCTCAAGGCGTTGAGCCCAAAGGGTGAAGGGATGAGCCGGCACTGCGCACACCTGGACGAAGCCCAACTCCAGGGCAATCTGCGCCAGGGGATGCACCTGCTCGCCTCCTTGTCCATCGGTGGTTGATGTATATATTGTTCTTGCCAATATTTAATTTTCCTGCTTAAAAAATACATCCTGAAAAAAATTTCAGCCATTCGGGTTCATCCCGGACGCGGGGAAGAACCGAATCGCCCAACCGTCCGCTCGTCCTGCAGGAGTTGCCCCCCGCCGGGGCGAATTGTCCAAGCGCCCTTTCAGGCATTCATCCCACAGGAGGTTGTCATGGACCATTACTATAGCGAGCAGCCCAGCGCGCCCTCCCGTCCCATCGCGCTGACCTACACCACCCCCGGCGGGCGCGCCCTGCGCCTGACCAGCGACGCGGGGGTGTTCTCCAAGGAGCATGTGGACCTCGGCAGCGACCTGCTGATCCGCAGCCTGCCCCGGCAGTTCAGCCGGGCGCTGGACATGGGCTGCGGCTATGGGCCGGTGGGCCTGAGCCTGGCGGCCGACTGCCCCGCCGGGCAGGTGGTGCTCTCGGATATCAACGCCCGGGCGGCCGCCCTGAGCGCGCAGAACGCCCGGGACAACCGCCTGGACAATGCCCAGGTGGTCCAGGGGGACCTGTTCGCGGCGGTGACCGGCGACTTCGACCTGATCGCCACCAACCCGCCCATCCGCACCGGCAAGCGCAACATCTACGCCCTCTTCGCCCAGGCCTGGGAGCGTCTGCGCCCGGGCGGCGCGCTCTATGTGGTCATCCGCAAGCAGCAGGGCGCGGCATCGGCCAAGGCCGAGCTGGCCCGGATCTTCGGCGTCTGCGAGACCATCGCCCGGGGATCGGGCTTCCACGTGCTCAAAGCGACCCGAGCTAGCAGCGATTGAGGTTTCATTCTATACAATATGCCCAGCAAACGCCCCCTCCGCGATCGCGGAGGGGGCGTTTGCATTCAGGGTTCCAGGGGGAGGCCCATCTGCCTAGCGGCCTGGACCCAGAAGCGCTCGGGGATGCGCGCCCAGTCGCGTTCAGAGCACCCTTCCGACGACGCCAACCGCTGAGCCGCCAGTCCGCAGCGATAGGAGAGATTACCGCCCCGGGACAGGGTATGGTAGATCGCCCACCCCCACACCCCGGCCTGCTGGAGAAAGTCATCCTCGAAGAAGACCCGCTGCTCGGCGGCGATGTCATACGCCAGGGCCGCCAGCTGCGCCCGCCAGCCCGCTGCCGTCCCGGTCAGCAGCGCGTAGCGCGCCCGCACGTCCCCCTCGAGCGCGCCGGAGACCGGCCCGGGGTTGACCAGCAGCTTGCCCCCATGGCCATAGAGAAAAGGGCGGTGGGTGTGGGCGCAGAGCATCACCGGCTCTGCACAGGATTCCAGATAGGCCTCGGTGGCGGGATCGCCGGGGATCATGTGCTCCCGGTCGTCCCCGGGCGAACCGTGCACCAGGCGGATGGGGGCGCAGCCGGGTAGCTCCAGGCGCAGCGAGGTGGGCAGGCCTTCCAGGTAGGCCCAGTCCGCCGGGCGCAGCGCTTGGTAGGTGTAGCGCAGGGAGCCGCCCGAGCTGCCCGACAGCCAGGGCGGACCCCCAGCCTGGCGGGCCGCGAGCAGATAGCGCTCACGGTTGCCGGCGAGGACCCAGCAGGGGGTATGGGCCGACCAGTCGGCCAGCAGGTCCAGCACCCGGCGGGGCTGGGGGCAGTTGCTGACCAAGTCGCCCAGGATGCACACGCCGTCCACCCCCTCTTCGGTCAGCCGCTGGCGGAGCGCCGTCAGGGCGGTGGCGTTGGAATGAATATCCGCCAGGACCGCAAGGCGCATCGGCAAAACCTCCTTCCACGAAAAAAGCGCGGGGGCAAACGCCCCCGCGCGACTTTGGATCAGCCCTTGATCAGCGCCAGCGCCCGGTTCACCACGTTGTCCACGGTGAAGCCGAAGCGCTCGAACAGCTGGGCCGCCGGTCCCGACGCGCCGAAGCCCTCCATGGCCAGCACATCGCCGTCCAGGCCGACGTACTTGTACCAGCCCATGGGCGCGGCGGCCTCCACGGCCAGGCGGGCGCGCACGGCGTTGGGCAGCACGCCCTCGCGGTAGGCGGCGTCCTGCTCCTCAAAGACCTCGAAGGAGGGCATGGACACCACCCGGGCGTCCACCCCCCGCTCCCAGAGGACCTGCTGGGCCTTGACGATCAGCTCAACCTCCGAGCCCGAGGCCATCAAGATGACGTCCGGCGTGTCCTTGCGGCTGTCGGAGAGGATGTAGCCGCCCTTGAGGGCCTCCTTGCCGGTGATGTCGTACAGGGGCAGGGTCTGGCGGGTCAGCACCAGGGACACCGGGCCCTTGCGGGTCATGGCCTGGTACCAGCCGGCGGCCACCTCATGGCTGTCGGCCGGGCGGTACACCGTCATGCCCGGCAGGCTGCGCAGCATGGCCAGGTGCTCGATGGGCTCATGGGTGGGACCGTCCTCGCCCACGCCGATGGAGTCGTGGGTGAGCACATAGGTCACCGGAATGCCCATCAGGGCCGACAGGCGCATGGCGTGCTTCATGTAGTCGGAGAAGACGAAGAAGGTCGCGCAGTAGGGGCGCAGACCGCCATGCAGCGCCAGGCCGTTGCAGATGGCCGCCATGGCGAACTCGCGCACGCCGAAATGCAGGTTGCTGCCGCTGCGGTCCTCGGCGCTGTAATCCCCCCGGCCCTTCATCAGGGTCTTGGTGGAGGGGGCCAGGTCGGCGCTGCCGCCGATCAGGTTGGGCACCATCGCGGCCAGGCGGTTGATGACCTCGCCCGAGGAGTTGCGGGTGGCGTCCTTCTTCTCAAAGCGCCAGAAGCTTTCGTCCTGCAGCAGATCGGGCAGGCGCTTGTCCTGCCAGGCCTGCCAGGCCTCGGCCAGCTCGGGGTAATCCTTCGCGTAGGCGGCGAACATGCTCTCCCACTCGGCCTGGGCCTTCGCGCCGCGCTGGGCCACCTGGGCGGTGTACTCGTACACCTCCTGGGGCACATAGAAAGCGGGCTCGGCCGGCCAGCCCAGGAACGCCTTGGCCGCGGCCAGGTTGTCGGCCCCCAGGGGCTCGCCGTGGGCGCTGCTCTTGCCCTGCTTGGCCGGGCAGCCATAGCCGATCTGGGTGCGCACGATGATCATGGTGGGCTTGTTCGTCTCGGCCTTGGCCTGCTCCAGGGCGGCGGCGATGGCGTCCACATCGGTGCCATCCTCCACCCGCAGCACCTGCCAGCCGTAGGCGGCGTAGCGGGCGGCCACGTCCTCGCGGAAAGCGATGTTGGTGCTGCCCTCGATGGAGATGTCGTTGGAGTCGTAGATGACCGTCAGCTTATCCAGGGCCCAGGTGCCCGCCAAGGAGGAGGCCTCCCCGGAGATGCCCTCCATCAGGCAGCCATCGCCGCAGAGCACATAGGTGCGGTGGTCCACCACCGGATAGCCGGGCTTGTTGAACTTGGCGGCCAGGTAGCTCTCGGCCAGGGCGAAGCCCACGCCGTTGGCGATACCCTGGCCCAGGGGGCCGGTGGTGGTCTCCACGCCGCGGGTGTGGCCGTACTCAGGGTGGCCGGGGGTCTTGCTGTCGAGCTGGCGGAACTGCTGGAGGTCCTCGATGGTCAGCCCGTAGCCGAACAGGTGCAGCAGCGAGTAGAGCAGCATCGAGCCATGGCCCGCCGAGAGCACGAACCGGTCGCGGTCCACGAAGTCGGGATCGGCGGGGTTGTGCTTCATCTCGCGGCCCCACAGGGCGAAGGCTGCCGCGGCCGCGCCCATGGGCAGGCCGGGATGGCCGGAGTTGGCCTTCTGCACGCCCTCGGCGGAGAGGATTCGGATGGCGTTGACACAGGTATTCTCAACAGGTTTCATTCGGTGCTTCCTCCTTGTGTGGGTTGATTCACAGGCAGCCCTTGCCCGATTGTTCGCGCTCAGCGCGGTTGATATAGCGCCCCAGGGCGCTGGCGTCCACCCCCGGCAGGGCGGCGATCAGCTGCATCAGCTGCCGGGCGATGACCAGGGCCCCGCCGGCCTGGTCGCTCTCGATGTTCAGCGGCATCACGGGATCGTGCACGCTCATGCGCAGCAGGAACCAGCCGTCGCCGTGCTGGGGGTCGAGGTTGACCCGGATACCCTCGCGGTTGTCCGGGGCCAGGCTCCATCCCGGAGCGATCTTGGCATAGTCCTGCACGTGATGAATGGCCTCCTGGCCAAACTCCCGGAACCGGTCCAGCGGCAGGTTCAGGCGGATTTCCACGGCGTCCAGGGGCTCCTTCAGCCCGGCGAGCAGGTCCTCCAGGCTGCGGCCCTTCGCGCGCAGCTGGGCGGCGAAGATGATCAGCTTGGTGACCATGTAGGCCCCGTCGTCGAGGAAGTAGTTCTCCGCCAAGGCGCAGTGCCCGGAGGTTTCCATGGCCATGGGGCAGGTCACACCCTCGGCCACCAGGCGCTGGGCCTCGTCGATGACGTTCTTGTAGCCCCGCTTGAAGCGGTGGTGACGGCCCCCGTGGTCGGCGATGAACTGCGCCAGGCCCGAGCTGGTCACCGAGTCGGTGACGATGGTGCCCCCGGGGCACTGGGCGAGCACCATCGCGCTCATCAGCGCCACCAGGCGGTTGCGGTACAGGCCGACGCCGCCCTTCAAAACTGCGCCCGCCCGGTCCATATCCGCGTCGAAGATGACGCCCAGATCCGCGCCGGCGCGCGCCGTGGCCTCACAGACCGAGGCCATGGCCCCGGCGTCCTCGGGGTTGGGGATGTGGCCGGAGAACGCGCCGTCGGGCTGCAAAAACTGGCTGCCCGACACGTCCGCCCCCAGAGGCTCGAGCACCTCATGGGCATAGAAACCGCCCACGCCGCCGCCCGCGTCCACGACGATGTGCATGCCCGACAGGGGCAGCTTGACACCCGGGAAGGCCTGGGCGATGCGCTGCTTGAGGCCCTGAGCGTAGCGGGCCAGGTAGTTGACCGGCTTGATCGAGCCCGCGCCCTCCAGGCGGCTGCCCGCCTCGGCCAGGGTGATGATCTCATCGATCTGCGCGGGCTCCAGGCCGCCCTGGGCGGTGACGAACTTCAGGCCGTTGCGGTCGGCCGGCAGGTGACTGGCGGTGATCATCACCGCCCCGTCGCACCGGGTCTGCTCGTCCACGCAGGTCATGAACATCGCCGGCGTGGTGCACAGGCCGCAGTCGAGCACCTGCACGCCCGCCAGGCCCCGCTTGACCGCCGCGAGCAGCCGCCCGGCCGACAGCCGGGAGTCATGCCCCACGGCCACGGTCAGCTGGCTGCGGCCGGTCCGTCGGGCCAACCATACGGCGAAGGCCGCCGTCAGCTCCATGGCGGCGCGGTCGCTCAGGGTGACCGGGCTGTCCGGCCCCTCGATGGCCACGCCCCGGATATCGCTGCCGCTCTTGAGCTTGTGGTAATCCACCTCGCGTCCCCTCCTTTAGGCGGTGTACATGAACCGATACAGCGGGCCCAGCTTTTCATAGGCCGCCGCCAGCTCGTCCACCAGCTCGGGACCCACGCTCCCCTCGGCCAGGGGTACGTCCCGATAGACATAAAACCCTTTTTTGATGTACCAGGGCAGCAGTTCCGGCTGGGGACAGCCCTCGGGGATGCGCTTGTAATCCTCACCCCCCAGCAGGAAGCCCGCCCGGTCCAGCCGCCCGGCGATGCGCAAAAACGCCTCGGCCTGGGCGGGATTGCGCAGCTTCTCCCTAAAGGCGGCCATGCCCTCGCGGTTGTTGCCGTAGAAACCCGCGCCGTAGCCATAGTGCATCTCATCGATCTCAAAGTAGACGCCGAAGCACTCGCCGTTGCCCTCCTGGCTCTGCCGCCAGCTCAGCCACACATGGTCGCGGTAGGGCGTCTTATCCTTGGTGAAGCGGGTGTCCCGCCGAATGCGGGAGACCACGCGCCGCGGCCGGGTGTCCAGCCGCTCGTCCACCCGGCCGATGGCCGGGGCGAGCGCCTCGGCCAGGGCGAAAAAGGGCTGCTTGACCGACTGCTCGTACCGCTTGCGGTTCTCCTCGAAGAACGCCCGGTGGTTGTTGAACCGGATATCCACAAAAAAACGGAAGGCGTCCTCCGGCACTCCCGCAAAGCCAGGATTCGTCACCGCGCCCGCCCCCTTTTCAGAATCGCTTTATTATACTATCTTTTGCCGATTCAGGCAAGAAACTAAACTATTTTATATTCCACTAAACCAGTTCCCCGCGGCCCTGATCTCCGAGACAAGGCCGCCGACCCAACGGCACGGCGCGCCCATCCCCGGGCCATTATATCACATTTCGTCAGGGCGGAAAGGTGAAATAAGGACCGGGGCCAGCATAATTGACAACCTTGTCTGTCCCGGCGCGATGTGGTACGGTAGAGGCAACTGGCCGAGGCCCTTAGCCCGGCGCAATACCGAAAAGGAGGAACCCAACATGACCCAAGAGGCCTGCTGGATCTGGTATCCCGGAGAGTTCGAGGCCTATCACCACAGCCGCATCTCCCTGCTGCGCCAGGAGCGGGGGACGATGTGCCCGCCGGTGTGGAAGATGGACGGCTGGTACACCGCCGTCACCTTCCAGAAGACCTACACCCTGGCCGAGCCCGGCCAGGTCACCCTGCACGCCGACGGCGGCTGCTACTGCATTCTGGACGGGCGGGAATGGCCCGACGCCCAGGGCAGCTTCACCCTGCCCGCGGGCACCCACACCTTCGCCGTGCGAGTGGGCAACCTGGCCGCGCCCCCGGCGCTGCTGGTTTCCGGCGCGGTGCCCACCGACGCAACCTGGCAGGCCACCAACATGAACGGCGTGTGGAAGGCGGCGGGCCACTGGTCCCTGCTGGCCGACCCGGCGGTGACCCCGTCCGCTTGGCGGCTGCCCACCCGGCCCATGGCCGTCGCCTCCCTGACCGAGGGCGAGCGCGGGCAGATCGCCGACTTTGGCAAGGAGACCATCGGCTACCTGCGCTTCACCCCCCTGACCGGCCAGGCGGGCAAGCTCTACTACGGCGAGTCCCTGTCCGAGTGCCTGTCCGACGCGCACTGCGAGGTGTGCGAGGCGGTCGGGCCCTTCACCCCCGGCGATCCGGTGCGCATGCCCGTCACCCGGGCGCTGCGCTATGTGCGCTTTGCGGGGCTCAAGGTCGCCGATGTCAGCCTGGACTACGAGGCGCTGCCCCTCTCCTGGCGGGGGAGCTTTACCTGCGACGACGCGCTGGTCAACCGCATGCATGAGATCGGCATGTACACCCTGGAGCTGACCAGCCGGGAGTTCTTCCTCGACGGGATCAAGCGCGACCGCTGGGTCTGGAGCGGGGACAGCATCCAGAGCGTCATGATGAACCACTACGCCTTCTTTGACAAGCAGATCGCCCGGCGCACCCTGCGGGCGCTGCGGGGCAAGGACCCCTACGACCGGCACATGAACACCATCGTGGACTACACCCTCTACTGGTTCCAGGCCATCGCCGAGGACTACCAGTACACCGGGGACCCCGCCTTCATGGTGGAGATGTATCCGCTGATGAAGACCGCCATGGACTTCTGCCTGAGCCGGTGCGACGAGCAGGGCTTCATCCAGGGCCAGCCCGGGGACTGGATCTTCATTGACTGGGCGGCGGTGCTGCCCAAGGATGGGGACCTGTGCTTTGAGCAGCTGCTGCTCATCAAGGCCCTCAAGTCCATGGCCCAGGCCGCCGAGCTGGCCGGGGCCGACGGCGCGCCCTACGCTAAGCGCGCCGAGCGCCTGACCGACAAGGTCATGGAGGTGTTCTGGGACGAGGCGCGCGGCACGCTGCAGGGCAACGTGGTCGACGGCGCGCCCAGCAACATCATCACCCGGCACGCGCCGATGTTCGCCATCCTGCTGGACCTGCTGGACGACGAGAAGCGCGCGCGGGTCACCCACTCCACCCTGCTGAGCGACGCGGTGCCCGCCATCACCACCCCCTACATGCGCTTTTACGAGATGGACGCGCTGTGCCGGGTGGGCGAGCACGAGGAGGTGCTGCGCCAAATGCGCGACTACTGGGGCGGCATGATCGCCCTGGGCGCGACGGCCTTCTGGGAGCAGTACGATCCCAAGGAGAGCGGGGATGAGCACCTGGCGATGTACGGCCGGCCCTTCGGCCGCAGCCTGTGCCACGCCTGGGGCGCCAGCCCGGTCTACCTGCTGGGCCGCCATTTCCTGGGCGTCACCCCCGACGCGCCCGGCTACGCCGCCTACACCGTCCGGCCCCACCTGGGCGGCCTAAAATGGATGCAGGGCGCGGTGCCCACCCCGGACGGCGATGTGCGGGTGCGCATGGACGGTCAGGGCATCGACGTGACCGGCTGCGCTTGCGGCGAGGGCACGCTGATCTTCACCTGTCCGGGCACGCCCCGGGTCATCGGCGGCGAGGCCCTGCCCTGCGCCGATGGATACCAGGTCCAGGTGCCCGCCGGCGCCACGGTCCAGGTCCGCTGGTAAAACCCAACAAAAACACCCCCGCGCGAAATCGGCGCGGGGGTGTTCTTCCGTTTACTCGGGCTTTTTCAGGCGGTAAACTTTCTTCTTCTGGATGGTGGGCTTGGCGGGCGAATCGGCGGCCGGCGCGGGCTGCTCGGTGCGCTGGTTGACGCTCTCCACCGGAATGGGCTGGGTGTACTGGGGCGGCACCGGCTCGTTGTAACCGATGGGCGCCTTGGGCACCTGGCTCACAGGGCGGGGCTGCACCACCGGGACGGGCTGGGTTTGGGCCATGGGGTCCGCCCCGGAGCCCGAGTAGCCGATGCGATCCCGGGGGTTGACCTGCAGGTCCAGGGGCTGGGTATCGAAGGAGACGTTATCCGGCGTTTCGGGCTCGTCGTCCTCGTACTCCTCATCCTCGTACTCCTCGTCCTCATCATCCTCGTCGTACTGGTCTTGCCGGCTGGCCATGGCGCTCATGCGGCGCTTCTGCCGGGCCTGCTTGGCCTTCTTCTCCTGCACGGAGAGGATGATCAGGGTGACCACCGCGGCGATGACCAACACGATGATGATGCCCAGCACCGTCATCAGGGTGCTCACCGGGTTGCTGCCGCCCTGGGGAGCGGGGCTGACGCTGGGGCTCGGGCTGGGGCTCTCGCTGGGCGAGGGATCAGGCCGCACCCGCATGCTCACCGTGCTGGCGGTGAACTCCACGGATCGGCCGTCAGCATCCTTGGCGGTGGCGACGAAGGTGAAGTCCGTGTCCTTGTTGACCTCCGCGGTATAGTGGATGGTCTCCTTGCCCACGGCCAGGTTGCCGATGGTGCGCACCTTGCCCAGGTTTTTCTCGGAGATGACCACGTCCTTGATCTGCGCGTCGGAGTTGTTGATGACCTGAATTTCAAAATCCACCGTTCCCGCCTGGGTCAGCACCTCAGGATCGGGGGTGACGATCAGGGTGATGGCGCCGTCCCCGAGCACCAGCTGCTCGTCCAGCTCGACCTTGACCTCGGCGCTGCTGGCGCTGACGGTCTTGCCCGAGGGGTCCTTGCCCGAGGCGGTGAAGGCGTAGGTGGTGGTCTTGGACACCTCGACCTTCTTGGACACCTTGGCGCTCTTGCCCGCGGCCAGGGAGCCGATGGTGTCGATCTTGCCGATGTTCTGCTCGCTCACGCCGATATTGGTCAGGGTCTGATTGCCGGTGTTGGTGACCGTGACGGTGAAGTTGACCTCCCCCGCCTTGTCCAGGGAGGTCTCGCTGGCCTCGGCCTTGATCTCCAGGCCGGTGCTGACCAGGGTGACGCCGACCTGGCTGGCCTCCTTGCTGCCGTCCTTATCGCCGGCGGTGTAGTCCGCCCGGGCGCTGCTGGTGATGTCGCCAGTCATCTTGTGGGTATAGGTGAAAACCTTGGAATCCCCCACCGCCAGAGCGCTGACCTGGCCGATGGTGCCAAAGGCGCTGTCCGTGACGGAGACCGAGTCCAGCGTGACATCGCCGGTGTTCTTGACGGTGTAGGTGAACACCACCGTCTCCCCGGCCTCGGCGGTTTTTTTGTCCACCGAGGTGCTAAAGGATAAATCGGGGTTGCGGCTGATGCGATCGACGGTGAAGCTGCCTCGGCCAACGACGCCGCCGGAGGCCGACACGGTGACCGGCACGGCCTTGCCCAGCTGGGCGTCGCTGACGTTGGTGTCCAACTCGATGCGGGCGCTAGCCCCGGGCTCAATGACGTCAGCGACCAACTGGTTAGCCGGGTCGACGACGTACACATCCTCCAGGGGGCTGTCCCCGGTGTTGGTGACCTCCACCACCACGCGCACCTTGCCGCCCTGCTCCAGCGCCTCGGTGGTGCTGGTGGCGACAACCGCCATCGAGCCGGCCGCCAGCGCGGTGGGCAGGGCCAAACTGAACCAGCCCAGCGCGCACAGCAGCAGGGCCAGTCCCATAGCCAGACCCCGCAGGGCCGGCCGTTTGTCGGTGATTCCCATAAATTGCTCCCCTTCCGTACTTATCGGTGTATCCATCCATCTAGGCCGAAATCGCTCTACGGACGAACATATTTTATGCTTCCCCCGCCCCGGCTGTCAAGCGGACGGTAAACGCCTGTACATTCTCGTGATAAAGTGCTAAAATACCCTATCGGCATTATTCGCACAAGGAGGGTCCGTCCATGCCCTTTCCCATGAGCCGCAAGGCCGCGGGCATCACGCCCTACGTCCCGGGCGAACAGCCCGCCCAGGGCCGCTATATCAAGCTCAACACCAACGAGAACCCCTATCCCCCCTCGCCCAAGGCGGTGCAGGCCATCGCCCGGGCCGCCCAGGGTCCCCTGGGGCTGTATCCGCCGCCGGGGTGCGAGGCCCTCAAGGCCGCCATCGCGCAGGTGGAGGGGGTGCGGCCGGACCAGGTCTTCGTGGGCAACGGGTCGGACGAGGTGCTGGCGATGATCTTTCTGGCGTTCTTCGATCCCGGCTCGCCCATCGCCTTTCCGGATGTGACCTACAGCTTTTACCCGGTCTACGCCCATCTGTACGGCATCGATTTTCGCGCCATCCCCCTGCGGGAGGACTGGCGGCTGGACCTTGCTGCCATGCGGGACTTTCCGGGGGACCTGATCTTCCCCAACCCCAACGCGCCCACCGCCTGCTACGCGCCGCTGGAGGATGTCCAGCAGCTGCTGCGCGCCCGGGCCGGGCGCATGGTGGTGGTGGACGAGGCCTACATCGCCTTCGGCGGGCAGAGCGCCACGGCACTGCTGGATCAGTATGAAAACCTGCTGGTGGTGCGCACCCTGTCCAAGAGCCACGCCCTGGCCGGGCTGCGGGTGGGTTACGCCATCGGCTCGCCGGCCTGCATCAGCGCCCTGGAGCGCGTGAAGAACTCCTTCAACTCCTACACCTTGGACCAGCTGGCCCTGGCGGGCGCCACGGCCGCGGTGCTGGATGTGGACTACACCCGCGCCAACTGCCAGCGGATCGTCGCCACCCGGACCTGGTTCAGCCAGCGGCTGCTTCAGATGGGCTTTGAGATGCCCGCGTCCATGGCCAACTTCGTCTTCCCCCGCCACCGGGATCACCCCGGCGCGGAGCTGTTCGCCCGGCTGCGCGAGGGGGGCGTGCTGGTGCGGCATTTCGCCGCCAAGCGCACCGAGGACCATCTGCGCATCACCATCGGCACCGACGCGGACATGCACCAGGTGGCCGAGCTGCTGGGGCGCATCGTCGGGTAGAACTCGCCATCTCTATTATATACAGAATCCTGTATAAAAAAAGAACGAAAGCAATACCAATGTGTTGCTAAATCATGACGCGGCGGCAAAAGCGCCCTGGAAATTGATCCAGGGCGCTTTTGGGCTTTGTGCGCAGGGTCAGTCGTCGGGGTCCCAGTCGGGGTTGCGCGCGGGGATGACGCCGCGCACCCGCTCGCGCAGCCAGGTCGCCAGCTTTTCGCGCAGTCGGGCCGCGCGCTCGGGCCGCTGGCCGGACAGGTCCCGGCTCTCGGAGGGATCGGCCGCCAGATCGTACAGCTCCGCGCGGTCATCCTCGAAGAACCAGATCAGCTTATCCGTCCCCTCCCGGATGGCGCAGGCCGGGGTGCCGCCCTGGTTGCCGTAGTGGGGATAGTGCCAGTAGATCGCGCCCCGATCATGCTCCCGACCCAGCAGGGCGGGCAGGGCGCTGACCCCGTCCACATGCTGCTCGGGCAGCAGGGGCAGCCCCGCCGCCTCCAGCAGCGTGGGGTACAGGTCCGGGCTGGTGAACAGCGCGTCGGTCAGGGTGCCCGGAGCGATGCGCCCCGGCCAGGCGGCGATCAGCGGCTCGCGCACGCCCCCATCGTAGGTCCAGCCCTTGCCCTCGCGGTAGGGCAGGTTGCAGGTGGGCGATCCCTCGGCGGTGCTCAGCCCGCCGTTGTCGGAGGTGAAGATCACCAGGGTGTCCTCCAGCAGGCCCTCCCCCTCCAGCGCGGCGAGCACCTTGCCCGCGCAGCGGTCCATCATCTCCACCATAGCCGCGTAGGTGGGCTCGCTCTGGAGCAGGCGGCGCCGCACCCGCTCGCCGCGCTTGTGCTGGCAGGGGAAGCGCTCCCCCTCGGCGATGGGATCGAGGCGGTCCAGGCCCAGGCGCGCGGCCTTGCGGGCGTACTTGTCCACCAGCTCCGCCGGGGCCTGCAGGGGCGTGTGCACCAGGTAAAACCACAGGTTTAGGAAAAAGGGGCGCTCCGGGTCCCGCCCCCGGATCAGGGACACGGCCTGGTCGGCCAGGTAGTCGTCCAGGTAGACGCCCGGGGGCAGGGCGCGCTCGTCGATGGCTGGGTTGCCGAAGGGGGCGAAATACCCGCCCTGGGGATGGCCCCAGTGGCAGCCGCCCACGTTGCGGGCAAACCCGTGGGCCAACACCGACGCCGCCGCGCCCATGTGCCACTTGCCCACATGCCAGCACTGATACCCGCCCTCGGCCAAGGCCTTGGGCAGGGCGCGCTCGCTCAGCGGCAGGTGGTCGGTGAAGGGCACCTCCATCAGCCGCCCGCGCTCCTGGCCGTAGATATAGTTGGTCACCCCCACCCGGGCGGGGTACTTGCCGCTCAAGAGCGAGGCCCGGCTGGGCGAGCACACCGGCGCGGCGGCGTAGGCGTCGGTGAAGCGCACGCCACGGGCCGCCAGGGCGTCCAGGTTGGGGGTTTCATAGAAGGTCGAGCCGTAGCAGCCCAGGTCCCGGATGCCCAGGTCGTCGGCCAGCAGAAAGACAAAGTTAGGGCGCTTGGCCAAGATCATCTCCTCCTTGTGCACGGACCAAAGCAAAGGGCCCCATCCAAACGGATGGGGTCCCTCGCCCGCCGATCAGCGGTACTCCGGCAGCCAGCCCTTGTGGGCCTCGAACAGGTCGTCGCACAGGGAACGGATGTCGTCCATGGACAATTCCGCGGCGGTGTGGGGATCCATCATCGCGGCCATGTAGACGTCCTCCTTCTTGTGGGAGCGTGCGGCCTGGATGGTCAGCAGCTGCACATTGATGTTGGTGCGGTTGATGGCGGCGCACTGCTCAGGCAGGTCGCCGACGAAGCAGGGATTCAGGCCGTTGCGGTCAACCATCACCGGCACCTCCACGCAGGCGTTGGCGGGCAGGTTGGTGATCAGGCCGGTGTTGATGACGTTGCCGTGGATGCGGTAGGGCTCGTCGGTCATCATGGCCTTGATGATGTAGGAGGCGAACTCGTGGGTGCGCTTATGCTCGATGTGGGAGTCGCGCAGCAGGCTGTCACGCATCTCGTTCCACTCGGCGATCTGGTTGACGCACCGGCGGGGATACTCGTCCAGGGGAATCTTGAACCGATCGATCAGCTCAGGATATTTGCTCTTGATGAACCAGGGGGTGTACTCGCTGGTATGCTCGCTGGACTCGGTGATGTAGTAGCCAAAGCGCAGCATCATCTCCAGGCGCACCAGATCCTTGCAGTCCTCCTGCAGCTCGCCCGCGGCGGCGCGGCGCTTGATCTCGGGGTACAGGTCGTTGCCCTGCAGGTCAGTGATCTTCAGCAGCCAGGCCTGGTGGTTGATGCCGGCGATCTCCCAGCGGCACTTGTCGATGTACTCGGTCATGCCCACGTCGCGCAGCAGCTCCCGCGCGCAGCCCTGCACCGAGTGGCACAGGCCGACGGTCTTCATGCGGGTGTAGCGCTGCATGTAGCCGGTCAGCATGGCCATGGGGTTGGTGTAGTTGATGAACAGGGCGTTGGGGCACAGCCGCTCCATGTCGTTGGCGTAGTCCTCCATCACGGGGATGGTGCGCAGGGTGCGGAAGATGCCGCCGATGCCCAGGGTGTCGGCGATGGTCTGACGCAGGCCGTACTTCTTGGGCACCTCAAAGTCGGTGATGGTGCACGGGTCGTAGCCGCCCACCTGGATGGCGTTGACCACGAAATCCGCCCCGGTGAAGGCCTCGGTGCGGTCCAGGGTCTTGGTGATGCGGGCCTTGCCGCCCGCGGTCTGGTTGATGTTGCACAGAATCTGGTAGGACTCATCCAGGCGCTTGGGGTCGATGTCGAACAGGCAGACGTCGAAATCGCCCAGCTCCGGGGTCAGGATGCAATCGCCCACGACATTGCGCGCAAAGATGGTGCTTCCCGCGCCGACGAAGGTTAGTTTCATGGCAAACCACTCCTTAAACAAGTAATCCCGATACCCCTAATCCTACCGAAAAAAGCGCCCAATTTCGATAGCGTGATGTGACCAAAAATTGACTTTATGTTGCATCTTTGCTATCCTGTGGAAAAGGGAGGCGGGCGATATGGAGGTCGGTTACACCTACGCGGATTCCATCTCGGGCGAGGAGAGCCTCTGCCTGTACCACGGCGGGTGGGAGCGCTGCCGGGGCGGGCATGTCTACGGCCCGGCGGTGCGGGATCACTATTTGATCCATTTCGTCTTTAGCGGCCAGGGGGTGTTCACCATGGACGGGATGCGCCACCCCCTGCGGGCGGGCCAGTGCTTCCTGATCGAGCCGGGGGTGGTGACGGTCTACCGCGCCGACCAGGACGATCCCTGGTACTACGGCTGGATCGGCGTGCAGGGGCGGGACTGCCCCCGCATCCTGGAGCAGTGCTCCCTGACGCGGGAGCACCCGGTCACCGCCTACAGCGACCCGGTCCGCATGGAGCAGTGCATCCGCGCCCTATCAGACCCTTACAGCGCCCACAACCCCTTCGCCGTGCTCTCCCGGCTCTACGAGATTTTCTCCCTGATGCACACCCCCGCCCGGCACCGCTCGGGCAGCGACCGGGTGGAGCAGGCCTCGGAGTACATCCTGCGCCACTTCTCCTACCCCACCCTGAGCGTGGCGGACGTGGCCCACTATGTAGGCGTGGACCGCAGCCAGCTCTTCCGCCTGTTCAAGCACGGCACCGGCCTGTCCCCTCAGGAGTTCATCCTGGACGTGCGCCTGCGCCGGGCCCAGCAGCTCATGCGCGAGACCGACCTGACGGTGACGGAGATCGGCTACTCCTGCGGCTTTGGCGAGCCCAGCCATTTTTCCCGGCTGTTCAAGCGGCGCACCGGCCTGTCTCCCCGGGCCTACATCCAGTCGGTGCGCGCATAAAAAAGTGGCACAAATCGAACTGACGAGGTGTTCTTCAAGATGAAATTTGAAAATGTCTATTTTATCAATGGCACGGCATATGCCGGAAAATCCACTCTCGTAAAAGCATTAGCCCATAAATATCAGGGGATTGCCTGCCAAGAGAATTATCATGATGCGCTCCTGGCAGCTTTGAACAGCAGCGAGTTTCCGTGTCTGACCTATACCCGGGATTTGGTGGATTGGCGTGACTTCATCAGAAGAACACCCGATGCGTACGAGGCATGGATCCAAGGCTGCAACAAGGAATGCACCATTTTGGAGCTGAAAATATTGGAGGAGGTATCCGCGCAGGGCAAAAAAGTGTTTGTGGATACGAATATCCCGCCAGAAGAATTATGGCGTATTTCGGATATCGATCATGTGTTGATCATGTTGGCGGACCCCGATATCTCGGTTAACAGATTCTTTGATAGGCCGGACAAAGAGAAACAGTTCTTGTACCAATTATTGCTGGAAGAAGAAAACCCGGATCAAGCGCTGGATAATTTCAGAGCATGCTTGAAAAGAATCAACTCAGAGGAAAACTATCAACAATTTTTGAATTCGGGATTTCATGTGATTCTAAGAGATGAATCCAGAACGATTGAGGAGACATTGTCATTGGCTGAAGAGGTATTTCGATTGCGATAAATGCAACTTTTCAAGTGAGCGGGTGCCGCAAGACCGCGCCCGCGGCGCAAAAGCGAAAGCGGCGTGTGAAAACACACAGGAAACCGGACGCAGTGGATCGAATCAAACAACCACGAGCGACAGCGGCCCTATCTTGGTATGGTGCGGGGTGATCTGATGGAAGAATTGATCAACACACTCAACGAAAACTATCCGATCCTTTTTTCACGGCTCGAGTTCGTGCGCGATATGGGCAGCACGTCCTATATCCTGTTCTCGAACGCGGAACGATACTTTCTCCGGGTGATCAAGCCCTCATTGGCCGACACGGCGATCACCGGCGCCGATATCCAAGTCTATCTGCAAGAGCGCGGCTTCCCCGTGCCGCCCATTATCTTGACCAATGAAAACCAGCCCTATGTCCGAATTGGAGATCGGCTGCTCATCCTGTACGCGTTTATTGAGGGCAGCGACTGCGATCCGGAGCAAGATGTCGAAGCGATCGGCGCATTGACCGGCAGGCTTCATCAAATGATGAAAGCCTACCCCGGCGAGCTTGTCAAACGGGACAAGCGCTTCTACATCGACAGGTATCTTGAAATCCTGCGAAAAAAGCAGTATCCGAGAATCGAGGAATACATCCAATACGGTGATTCCCTTTGGGAGAGCATCAAGGATTTGCCCCGTGGATACTGCCATGGCGATCTGTATGAGGGAAATATCCGCAAAGCGTCCGACGGGCAGCTGTATATCCATGATTTTGACACCTCCTGCCAGGGTTTCCCGATGTATGATCCCACATTGATATGCGACATGACGCAATATTTCGACTTCGATGCGCGCAACTTCGATCGGTCCAATCAAGTGCTGGCCAGGTTTATACCGGCGTATCAAAAATACAATGATCTCAGTCAGGCGGAGATCGACGCCTTCCACGCGCTGGTCGCCATCGAACATTTTTCAACGCAAGCCACAGTCATGGAACTGTTTGGGCTTGACTGCATTGACCGCACGGATATGGACAACCAGCTGGAATGGTTGTATCGGTGGCGCGATCAATCCGTAACGTACGCGCGCAGATGACCCCGGTGAGGGCCGCTTGCCCTCGCGCGACAGACGGCCTTGTTTGACCGACTGCCCAGGGAAAAGAGAAAAGCCCGGTCCTGTTGGACCGGGCTTTTCGATTAACGGGTCTTCTGGGGCTTGCGCCGGGTCTGGGTCAGCAGGATGATCCCGCTGCCGGCCATCAGCGCCAGCACGATGGGAATCCACAGCGGCAGGCCGCCGTCCCCGGTCCTGGGGTTGTCGGGCGCGGGGGTGGCAGACGCGGCCGGGCTCCAGGGCTTGGGGGTGGCAGACGCGGCCGGGCTCTGGGTGATGGTCGGGGTCTGGGAGGGCTCGGCGCTGGGAGCCGCGCTGGCGCTGGGGGCCGCGCTGGGCTCGGCGCTGACACTGGGGGCAACGCTGGGCTCGGCGCTGGCGCTGGGCGTCGCGGTCGGGTCCGTCGAGGGGGAGGGCGAGGGCGCCGCCGCCAGGGTCACAGCGTTGCAGTCGATCGTGTAGGTTCTCGGCGCGTAGACCGTCTTGTCCGGGCCGTCCCAGTCGATGACGATGGTGAACTGCTTGGTCTGCTCCGTCAGGCGCGGGTAGAAGTAGAACGCGTCATTGCTGTCCTTGATCTCATCCCAGGCGTAGTCCACCCCGTCGATGGTGATCACTGCGTCTGCCGGGGTGGCGGTCACGCTTTTCGGCCGGGCGACGGTCAGGCCGACATAGTTGCCCGCCTGATTCCGGCCCACCGAGGGATCAGCCGGGTAGTAGGCGGCGGCGCCGGTGAAGGTGATCTGATCGCCAGCGGCCTGCATCTGCACCTGCCCGCCGGTCTGGCCGGGGTCCCTGGCGAAGTCCGCCGGGCTGTCCACCGGGGTGGCGGGCGTCTGCAGGGCTTTGATGCTCTTGGGCGCGATCTTCAGGGTGAAGGTCTGTTCATACACCTCATCGTTGTCCCAATCGAACTGCCAGGTGTAGGTGATGAAGTCCGCCTGGGCGTTGGCCGCCAGGCGCTCCTCGGTCACCAGGCCCCACAGGCCGATCCAGGCCGGGTTGGCCCCGTCCTTATTCTTCCAGAAGCTCTTGCGGGTCGTGCCGCCGGGGCTTAAGTACTTGGCGGCCTCCAGGGC
>JBMNTT010000006.1:0-80103 GCA_050945875.1 Christensenellales bacterium | reverse complement strand
GCCATGCGGGCCTTGGCCGCCCGCAGCGCTCGCGGCGACAGGCGCACCGGCACGCAGTAGGCGCAGCGCCCCTGCTGGTCCAGGTAGACCGCCTCCAGGATGCAACCCTTCTGCCAGTAAAAACACAGGGTATTGTAGCAGCGCATCAGGATCACCTCAAGATAATTATAGGTCAATATAACCCTAATTTCAATAGGTCAAATTGACATACTGAGTTGGGGTGATTTAGATGAACCGTCTCAGAGACCTGCGGTTGGCCCGTGGATACACGCAGGTGCGCATGCAGATGCTCACGGGGATCGACCAGAGCGACTATTCCAAGATCGAGAGTGGCAAGCGCTATTATACCTTCGAGCAGTGTAAGCGCATTGCTCAGGCTTTACAGACCAGCATGGATTATCTAGCCGGTTTGACCGACGATCCCAGACCTTACCCGCGCGCCCGGCCTGGTTCGGGGCGGGCGGAGGAGTGATTTGGCCTGACCGATCATATATGACGGTTTTTCGTATGGGGCGCGCAGCGGCCTCGCCCCTACCCCCGCGCGTCCGGGGCGGACCCCGGCGCGATGGAGGGTTCCTCCCACCCTACCAGGGTCCAGCCCTTGTAGGCGCGGATGGTGTAGGGCGTGCCGTCCTTGCGGCGCAGCTTGCCCAGGGCGGAGCGCTTGAGGTTGCGCAGGCCCACGGCGATGGTGACCGCGCTTCGCTCACAGGGTTGCATACCGAACAGTTCGCAGTGCTCCCGCGCCCATCGCTGTAGATTGCGCACCGTGATCAGCTTTCCAGCCGGGTCCCGCAGGGTCCAGGTTGCGGGGGTGCGCCCGCGGTGCGGCGGCGTGTTGGGGATGTCTGGGTGCATAGCGTTCTCCTCCTATCGCTGGGGATTCACTCGCCCTGATCCAGCGCGATGATTAAATTGTCCATGTCGTCGGTCAGATCGCTGTAAGCAATCATTTCCTTCTTACAAAGCGAAATATATCGGGTCATCGTCGCCACAGAGCACATACTGACGCCCCGCTCCAGATCAGAATAGTGGCGGGTGGAAACGCTCAGAGCCTCGGCCATGGTGGCCTGGGAGAGGGAAAGGCGCTCGCGCGTCTGACGAAAATGGGCGGAAATGAGCGGCTTTAGGAAATAGGCGTCGTTTTCTTTCATTTCTTAGACCCCTCGTGGAATGTTGTCTTTATTCTACGAGTCCCATATGGATATTGCCACGAGGTGCACTGCATACTGATCGATTTCTAGTTTATTATATCAAATTTTCTGAAAATCCGTCAACCAACCCGGCCTGATTTGGGCCCTTTAACCCTTTTGACCATAAAAAAAGACCATGTTTTACATGGTCTTTCAGAAAACGGCGCTCGGGTTATACGTTGAACCGGAAAAGGGTGACGTCCCCGTCCTGCATGACGTACTCCTTGCCCTCGCTGCGCACCAGGCCGCGCTCCTTGGCGGCGGCCATGGAGCCCGAGGCGATCAGGTCGTCATAGGCGATGATCTCGGCGCGGATGAAGCCGCGCTCGAAGTCCGAGTGGATCTTGCCGGCGGCCTGGGGGGCCTTGGTGCCCTGGGGGATGGTCCAGGCGCGCACCTCCTTGGGCCCGGCGGTCAGGTAGCTGATCAGCCCCAGCAGGCGATAGCAGGCGGTGATCAGCCGATCCAGGCCGGATTGGCCGATGCCCAGCTCAGCCAAAAACTCGCTCTTCTCCTCGTCGGAGAGCTGGGCGATCTCCTCCTCCACCTTGGCGGAGATGACCAGCACCTCGGCCCCCTCGCGCTCGGCCGCGGCGCGCACCGGCGCGACCAGGGCGGGCTCCTCGCCGCCCAGGTCGTCCTCGGCGATGTTGGCCGCGTAGATCACCGGCTTGGAGGAGAGCAGGAACAGGCCCTTCATCAGCTTGCGCTCCTCCTCGTCCAGGGGCACGGCCCGGGCGGGGGTGCCCTGCTCCAGGGCGGGGTAGAGCTTTTCCATCAGGGCCAGCTCCTGGGCCATGAGCTTGTCGCCGGTCTTGGCCATCTTGCGGCAGCGGGCCATGCGCTTGTCCAAGCTCTCCATGTCCGCGAAGATCAGCTCCAGGTTGATGGTCTCCATGTCGCGCACCGGGTCCACCGAGCCGTCCACATGGACGATGTTGCTGTCCTCAAAGCAGCGCACCACGTGGACGATGGCGTCCACCTCGCGGATGTGGGAGAGGAACTTGTTGCCCAGGCCCTCGCCCCGGCTGGCCCCCTTGACCAGGCCCGCGATGTCCACGAACTCGATCACCGCGGGGGTGTACTTCTCCGGGCTGTACATCTCAGCCAGCTTGTCCAGCCGCGCGTCGGGCACCGCCACCACGCCCACGTTGGGCTCGATGGTGCAGAAGGGATAGTTGGCCGACTCGGCGCCGGCCTTGGTGATCGCGTTGAACAGGGTGCTCTTGCCCACGTTGGGCAGCCCCACAACCCCCAGCTTCATATCCTTCATCCTTTCGACAGGTCAGTTACCGGTTATTGTAGCATATTTCCCGCCAAACATAAAGCCGCCCCTGGCCCCGGGGGATGAAAATATGCTATCATGGGAGGTGTTCTATTTCCCCCCGCCGCCGCATGTCCTAGTAGGAGGAAGGGGGGAGCGGCATGACCTTTGCCATGGCCATGGAGCTGGTCGGGGGCATCGCCCTGTTCCTGCTGGGCATGCAGCTGATGAGCGGGGGCCTGCAGCAGGCCGCGGGCCGCCGCCTGCGCCGGGCGGTGGCCTGGGCCACGGCCGGCCGGTTCCGGGCCCTGGGCGCGGGCGTCGGCCTGAGCCTGGCCATCCAGTCCTCCAGCGCCGCCAGCGTGCTGGTGATCGGCTTTGTGCAGGCCGGTGTGATGACCCTGTCGGCGGGCGCGGCGGTGATGCTGGGGGCCAACCTGGGCGCGACGCTGACCACCCAGCTGATCGCCCTGAACCTGTCCCAGTTCGCCCCGATCCTGGTGCTGCTGGGGGTGGCGGCGGCCTTCGGCTGCAAAAAGCCGGTGCGCCGCCACCTGGGCGAGGCGCTGCTGGGGTTTGGCCTGCTGTTCATGGGCATGGACATGATGCAGAGCGCCCTGGCCCCCCTGGCCCAGGACCCCGAGGTCATCGCCTGGATGACCTCCTTCGCCCAGCCCCACCTCTGCCTGATCGCCGGGGTGCTGCTGACCAGCCTGATCCAGAGCTCCTCGGCGGCGGTGGGCCTGCTGCAGGTGCTCTTCGTCCAGGGCCTGCTGCCCTTTGGCAGCGCGGTGTTTCTGATCCTGGGCTGCAACATCGGCACCTGCACCGACGCGGTCCTGGCCGGATGGGGCGCGCGCATCGACGCCAAGCGCGTGGCCGCCCTGCACATCGGCTACAACGTGGTGGGCTCGGGGCTGCTCTTCGCGCTGCTGACCCTGCTGCCGCTGATGGGCCCGCTGCAGACGGCCATGGGCCCGAACCCCACGCACAGCCTGGCCAACGTGCACACCGCCTTCAAGGCTCTGGAGGTGCTGTTCTTCTTCCCCCTGCTGCCGGGCATCGAGGCCCTGGTTCGCCGCCTGATGCCCGACCCCGACAAACCAACACACCGGAGGAATCGACCATGAGTTGGATCAACACCCAGATTGAGCATCTGCGCCTGCGGGCCGCCGAGCCCGAGGACACCGCCCTGGTGCTCTCCTTTATCCGCAAGATCGCCCGCTACGAGAAGATGGAGGACCAGGTCGTCGCCACCGAGGCCACCCTGCGCGACGCCCTGTTCGCGCGCCGGGTGTGCGAGTGCACCCTGGCCTACTATCAGGACAAGCCCGTGGGCTTCGCGCTGTATTTTGAGAACTTCTCCACCTTCATCGGCCGGGCGGGCATGTACCTGGAGGACCTGTACGTGGACCCCGAGATGCGGGGCAAGGGCATCGGCAAGACGCTGTTCTGCTTTGTGGCGGCCTTGGCCGAGAGCCGGGGCTGCCAGCGCATGGAGTGGAGCTGCCTGGACTGGAACCGGCCCTCCATCGCGTTCTACAAGTCCATGGGGGCCGTGCCCATGGACGAATGGACCGTGTACCGCCTCGCGGGCGGGGGCATCGGCCGGGTCGCCGCGCAGATTCGGCTGGACCCGCCCCTGGGCTGAGCGGGCGGCGGGGCAAGCGGGTCCCAGGGGCGCCGGGTTGAGCGAGCGGCTCGCGCTTGGCCGTCCTTGCGCCCGCCGCCCGGGCCGCGAAGGGCGAAAAGTTCGCCTTTCGGACACGGCGCGTCCATATTTGCGTCATATTTTCCCGCTAGAATGACCACAATGAAAGCGGACAACTCCCCCACCCCCATCCCCCCACCCCCCGTCCGCTTTCACACCGTGTTCGGCGGCATAAGGCCAACCCTCCCCTGGGTTGGCCTTATGATGTTTTGGGGTTTTGTGTCGGCGCGCTTGCCCGCCGACCGCCGCTGAGGTACAATGGGACAAAAGGGGGCGTGTTCGATGGTATCCACCGCGATGCTGGCGCTGATGGGCGTGTCGGTCCTGTTGGCCTTTGGGACGCCGGTGCTGCTCTATTTCATCCTGTTTCGACGGACCCGGTGCCATTTCATGCCGGTGCTGGCGGGCGTGGCGGGCTTCTTTGTCACCCAGATCGTCGTGCGCATGACCCTGCTGCAGGCGCTGTCCACCCAGGGCTGGTTCGTGCGCTTCGCCCAGGGGCATTTTCTGCTCTATGTGTTTCTCCTGGCCCTGAGCGCCGGCCTGTTTGAGACCGCCGGGCGCTACGCCACCATCCGCTGGATGTGCAAGGGCCGCCTGACCGCGATCAACGGCATCGCCCATGGCATCGGCCACGGGGGCATCGAGGCCTGGTATCTGGGGCTGAGCATGGTCAGCAACCTGATCCTCTGCCTGAGCCTGAGCAGCGGCGCGATCGACCCGTCCGCCCTGCCCGAGGCCGCCCAGGCCGGCGTCGCGGTCCTGCTGGCCACCCCGGCGAGCCAGTTCCTCGCCGCGGGGGTGGAGCGGGTGCTGACGATCTTCTGCCACATCGCCCTGTCCGAGCTGGTGATGCTCTCGGTCAGCCGGGCGCGGCTGCGCTACGCGGCCCTGGCCCTGGGGCTGCACACCCTGCTGGATTTCGCGGTGGTGCTGGTCAACCAGCTCGCCGGGGCGTGGGCGGCCGAGGCGGTGCTGGCGCTCTTCGCCGTCGGCGCGATCGCGCTGACCCGGTACCTGATGGGCCGGTTCCCCTACCCTAAGGACGCCCTGTTTTCCACAGAGGCCGTGCCCAAGCTGTGAAGCTGTGGATAAGTCGCGCTGTGCGAAGGAGATAGACGGTTTGCGACGAAGTTTATCATCAATGCAAAAAAACATTTGACAAGTGGTGAGCGGCGTGTATAATCAGGCAGGCAGGCAGGCAGGCAGGCAGGCAGGCAGGCAGGCAGGCAGGCAGGCAGGCAGGCAGGCAGCTATAAATCTGCCCTTTGTTTCCGTTCCCTAGAAAATTTGAGCCATGAGCGCTTTGGCGCCTCTGAGGAGGCGTCAAGGCGCTTTTTCATATACAAAGATCTGTAACATAGGAGGGAATAGCTTGAGGAAAATGAAAAAATGCAGGTGGATCGCCGTGTTGTCCGTTCTGGCGCTGACGCTGGCCCTGCTGCCGACGGCGGCCCTGGCTGCGGACGATACGCCGGGCAGGTTTGAGCAGGCGGATGGGGTTACTTACTTCTATCAAGATGTGACGGCAAGTCTGCCCCATGCCCAGAGCGGCTTCACCTACGAGCTCAAATATGCGTTGCGGCCCGATGGGACCGCGGCCCTGGTCAAAGCCAACTCGGTGAACTCCGCGCACTATGCCGAGGCGACCCTGGGTGTACTGGGGACGATCACCCATGACAATATCGATTACACCGTGACGACCATCGGTTCTGAGGCTTTCAAGTACAGCCAGGTCCGGGTGGTCAATCTGCCCAGCACCCTCACCACCATCGAACCCAAGGCCTTCATCTACTGCTATGATGCGGAGCAAATCGACATCCCGGCGGGGGTCACCTCCATTGGGGAGAATGCATTTTGGAGCTGCCAATCGCTTGAGCGCATCGCCATCCCCAGCGGCGTGACCGAGATTCCCGACGGAGCTTTCAGCTCATGCTGGGCGGCGACGGGGCTGACCATTCCCGCCAATGTCACCACGATTGGCGAGAAAGCCTTCCAGGGCCTCGGCAAACAAGCGGCGACCCCCTTCCCGCTGACCATCCCGAAGAATGTCACCTCCATCGGGTATGAGGCGTTTCGGGAGTGCGGGGCGGACAGCGTCACCGTCGAGGCGGGCAGGACCCAGACCCTGCAACTCAACGGCGCTTTCCGGGTGTGCAACAAGTTACTTGCCGTCGATCTGCGCTCGGGGAAGGTCGTTATCGGCAACAATGAGTTCCAAAACTGTCCCAAACTGGGCACGCTCACCTTGGCCAGTGGCATCCAGAGCCTGGGGGATTGGGCCTTTGACGGCGCTTCGTCACTCGAGGAGGTGGTCCTCCCCAGCACGGTTGCCTCTCTGGGCAGCGGGGCCTTCTATGAGTGCGCGAACGCGGTCATCTATTACCCTACCGCCGCTACTCTGGCCAATAGCTATACCCTGGGCGGCGTCAAAACGAAGGTTTCCTATTCGATAGATGAGCAGGAAGGCGCCGTGTCCGTCGACGCGGTGACGGGCGACGCCATGGACAAGATTCCGGGCGTGATCGCCGGATTGCGGGTCTGTGCGGTGCCCGAGGCCTACCGGCCGGCGGGCAAGCATGAGCACTACTACGGTGCGGCCGACTTCCTGGCGTACTGCGCCATCTGCCAGCAGCCCAACCCGGCCCACGCGCATCGCTGGGAAGCGCCGGTGTGGACCTGGGCGCAGGATGGCGGCAGCGCCGAGGCCGCCTTCGTCTGCACCGAAGGCGCGGGGCACACCCAAACCCTGGCGGCGGTCGTGACCAGCCAGAAGACGCCCGCCACCTGCACCCAGAATGGCCGCAGCGACAACACGGCCAGCGTGGAATTTGAGGGGCGGACCTACACCGACGCCAAGTCCTTCCCCATCCAGGCCGCCGGGCATCAAGCCCGGAAGATCGACGCCAAGGCCCCCACGGCAACCGAGGCGGGCAATATCGCCTACTGGGTCTGCCCAGCCTGCGGCGGCTATTTCCAGGATGAGGCGCTCACCCAGCCCATCACCCTGGAGCAGACCATGCTGCCGCCCACGGGCGCGGCCGAGCCGGCGCCCACGCCCGGGGTCACCCCCGCGCCGGGAACCAGCGGCGCGCCGCAAATCACCGCCACGCCGGAAATCACCCCGGAGTCTGAGGCGCCCCGCACCGGCGATCCCTTCAACCCGCTGCCCTGGGCGCTGCTGGTGGCCTCCGGTCTGGCCTTGGCCGTGTTGGCCCTGCGCCGGACCCGGAATGCTGCCAAGCGGTAAGCCCTTAAATACAGAAGGAGCCGGTCCCCTCAGGGACCGGCTCCTTTGACGCATTTCGCGGGCGTCAGCCGATGGGCTCGAAGTCGGCCGCGCCGTGCTTGCACAGCGGGCAGACGAAGTCCTCGGGCAGCTCGTCGCCCTCGTAGACATAGCCGCAGATCTTGCAGACAAAGCCCTTCTTGCCCTCGGTCTGGGGCTTGGGCTTGACCTGCTGCTGGTAGTAGGTGTAGGTCATGGTCTCCTGGCTGGTGATGACCCGGGCCTCGGTGATGCTGCAGATGAACATGCCGTGGGTGTCCAGGTCGACATACTGCTCGACCTTCAGCGACATGAAGGAGTTGATGTAGCGCGGCAGGAAGGCCAGGCCGTTGTCCGAGCGCAGGGGGGTGACGTCGGCGAACTTATCCACATTGCGGCCGCTCTGGAAGCCAAAGGTCTCAAACACCGAGAAGGGCGCGCTGGTGGACAGGCAGTTGATGTTCATGATGCCGGTCTGCCGGATGACGTGGTGGGAGTAGTTGTCCTTGTTGATGACCACGGCGATGCGGTTGGGGGTGTTGGTGACCTGGGTGACGGTGTTGACGATCAGGCCGTTGTCCTTCTTGCCGTCGTTGCAGGTGACCACGTACAGGCCGTAGCCGATGTTGAACAGGGCGGTCAGGTCGTTCTTGTCGGCGGTGTCGCCGTGCTGGGCCAGATAGTCCTTGCACAGCTCCTCGGCCAGGTCCTCCAGCTGGGCGGCGCTCTCGGCGTTCAGGGCGGAGCGGATGTGCACCGTGGTGTCGGTGAAGGTGATGTTCTTGCTCTTATCAAACATGCCGCGCATGATCTTGGCCGCCAGCGGGGCCCAGGAGCCGTTCTCGATCAGGGCGACGGTGCGGTTTTGGAAGTTGCGCTCGGTCAGGTGATGGATGAAGGTGCGCATGAAGGGGAAAATCTCGGCGTTGTAGGTGGTGGTGGCCAGCACCAGCTTGCCGTAGCGGAAGGCGTCCTCCACGGCCTCGGCCATGTCGCAGCGGGCCAGGTCGTACACCGCCACCTCGGGGCAGCCCTTGGCCTTGAGCTTTTCGGCCAGCTGTGTCACCGCCTGGCGGGTGTGCCCGTAGATGGAGGTGTAGGCGATGACAATCCCCTCGCTCTCCACCGCGTAGCTCGACCAGGTGTTGTACAGGCCCAGGTAGTAGCCCAGGTTCTCGGTCAGCACCGGCCCGTGCAGCGGGCAAATGGCCTGAATGTCCAGACCCGCCGCCTTCTTGAGCAGGGCCTGCACCTGTGCGCCGTATTTGCCCACGATGCCGATATAGTAGCGCCGCGCCTCGCAGGCCCAGTCCTCCTCCACGTCCAGCGCGCCGAACTTGCCAAATCCGTCGGCCGAGAAGAGCACCTTGTCATAGCTGTCGTAGGTGACGATGACCTCGGGCCAGTGCACCATGGGCGCGGTGACAAAGGCCAGGGTGTGCTTGCCCAGGCTGAGGCTGTCCCCCTCGCCCACCACGATGCGCCGGTCGGCGTAGTCGGTGCCGAAGAAGTTGGCCATCATGGTGAAGGATTTCTCCGAGGAGACGATGGTCGCCCCGGGATAGACCTTCATGAAGTTGGCGATGTTGGCCGAGTGGTCGGGCTCCATGTGCTGCACGATCAGGTAATCCGGCTGCCGGTCGCCCAGGGCGCTCTGCATGTTGTCCAGCCACTGGTGCGTGAAGCGGGCGTCCACCGTGTCCATGATGGCGATCTTCTCGTCAACGATGGCGTAGGAGTTGTAGCTCATGCCGTTGGGCACGAGATACTGGCCCTCGAACAGGTCGACGTCATGGTCGTTCACGCCGATATACCGGATATCCTTCGAGAAATTCATCTGGCGCAAGCCTCCTCTGATGTGAAAATACTCCAAAATCTGTCAGAAAAGTCACATAATTATTCTATCACATTCTCCGAATTTTATCAATCCATTTTGACCGAATCGGCGCGATCGGGCGCAGCGCAGGCGTTTGCGCGCGCGATCGGCCGGCAAGCCGGCGCGGGCGCGGTCCGGCGCCGCCCAGGACGTGCCGCGCCCGTCAGGGCAGGCTGCCGGCGGTGATGGTGATATCCCGGGAGCGGTAGATCGAGCCGATCTGGGGATGCTCCAACAGCTCCTGGACGGTGACAAAGCTGTAGCCCTGCTCGGACAGGCCCTTGACCACCCGCTCGGCGGCCTGAACGGTGGAGCCGAAGATGTCGTGCATAAGGATGATGTCCCCGTCGTGCACCTGGGAGAACACCCGCTGGCACACGGCGTCGGCGTTCTGGCTCTTCCAGTCCAGCGTGTCGATGTTCCACAGCACGATGGCCATCTGTTGGTCGTTGGCGGCCTGGAGCACCCGCTGGTTGATCTGCCCGTAGGGCGGGCGCAGCAGGGTGGGCCGCACGCCGCTGGCCCCCTCGATGGCCTGGGCGCTGGTGGCGATCTCCTGGGCGATGCGCTCCTGGCTCAGGCCCGCCAGGGTGACATGATTCCAGGTGTGGGAGCCCACCTGGTGGCCGTGGGCCACCAGCTCGCGCAATAGATCGGGGTCCTCGCTGACCCGGCTGCCCAGCACGAAGAAGGTGGCGTGGGCGTCGTGGGCGTCGAGGATGTCGATAAGCTGGCGGGTGTACGAGCCGCCGGGGCCGTCGTCGAAGGTCAGGGCGACGCGCTTGGTGGTCGGGGCCAGGGTCTGGGCCGCCCGCTGACAGCCCGGCAAGGGCAGCAGCAGCGCCAACAGCAGCGCCGCCAGACGAAACCGCTTCGTTAGCCGCATGGTCGGTAGCCTCCTTTGATGCTGTTTACAGCATATGGCTCGGGCCACCGGCGCAGAAGCGCGCAAAAGCGCCCCGGGAAGCCCCGGGGCGCTCCGAGAGGGGGGATCAGCGGTTAGTCGTGGTCGCGGTCATCGTCCTGGTCATCGCGATCGTCGTCCTGGTCGTCCCAGTCGTGGTCGCGGTCATCGTCCTGGTCGTCGCGATCGTCGTCCTGGTCGTCCCAGTCGTCGTCGCGGTCGTCGTCCTGGTCATCGCGATCGTCGTCCTGGTCGTCCCAGTCGTGGTCGCGGTCGTCGTCCTGGTCATCGCGATCGTCGTCCTGGTCGTCCCAGTCGTCGTCGCGGTCGTCATCGGTCTGGGGGCGGGTGCTTGGGACAGCGCTGGGACGGGTGGCGCCAGCGGGAGCGGCGCTCTGCTGGGGCTGGCGATCGTCGTCATTGTCGTCATCGCGGTCGTCGTCATCGTCGCGGTCGTCGATATCCGGGGTCTCCAGCTCCTGGCGGAGCACCTTGCCGGTCCGGGCGTCCACATCCACCTCATACTGGAGGCCGCCGGCGGAGAACTCCAACTCATAGACTGCGACGCCGTCGTCCAGGTCAAAATCCCGCTCGGCAAAGGCCGCCTGCCCGGACTCCATGCCGGTATGGGCCAGGGCGATCTGCTGGGCCTTCTCCAGGGTGATATAGGGGGAGGGCTGTCCGTCCCGGGCGTACTGGACGTCGTAGTCGTCATCATCGATGGACACCACCGGGGCGGAGAGCTCCAGCCCCTGGACCTTCTGCTGCATGTGCTCGCACAGCCGCTCCAGGAAATCCGCCTGGGGCAGGACCGAGCCGGGCTCCAGCTGCAGCACCACGGTTTTGCGGTCGCCCTCGGCCTCCTCCACAAAGTAGCCCGCCTGGTGGATCTTGCCGATCAGATCCTCCAGGACCGACGCGCAGTCCTTGCCGATATAGTCGGGGTAGCTGGCCACAATCTCCCGGCCGTCATCGTTGCGGCCGGTCAGGGCGGTGACCTGGCCGTCCTGGTTGTAGGCGATCTCAATCTCGGGGTTGACGCTCAGGGTCAGGGCGCCGGAGTTGACCAAGGGCTGGACGCTGGGCGTCGGGGCCTGCGCGCAGCCGGCCAGGGTCAGGGCGCTGACCAGCAGCAGCGATGCCAGGATGGAGAGGGCTTTGTTGATCTTCATGGGGAAGCTCCTTTCGGTTTTGCTTTCGTCCATAGGATACGGGGCGGCGGCGCCCAAACCGGGGCCGCCGGAAAAATACTTTTAGTCCTCGTCGTCGTCTTCGTCGGAGTCGTCGTCTTCGTCGGAGTCGTGGTCCTCGTCGGAGTCATCGTCCTCGTCGGAGTCGTGGTCCTCGTCGGAATCGCCGTCGTCCGGACGGTCGTCTTCGTCGGAGTCGTCGTGGGAGTCGTCATCCGGACGGTCGTCATCATCCTGTCCGGCGGGCGGGAAATCGGGCTGCGCTGCGGGGGAAACCGCAGGTTCCGGGGTGGCGGGAACGGGCGGGGCGGATTCTTCCCAACTGGGGGCGTCCGCCCGGTGCTGAACGATCTCAACCGACACGGTCATGCGCCCATCCAGATAGACGGCCATGTGCTCGCGCAGCTCCACGCCATAGCGCTCAAACTGTACTTGGTCGGGCGCGTCGATGGCAAAGGACACCTGTCCCCCTTCGGCCAGGAAGCCCATCTGGATCGCCCGGTCGATGAGCTCGTCAGTGACGGTCAGCTTATCCTTGCCCCTGCCATAATATCCCTCGAGCAGGGTTTGCCCGTCGGCATTGGTGCCCTGCAGGCCGATGACAGCGCCCTGTCGGTTGAGGGTTAGCTGTACCGCGGGGTTGATGGACAGATAGATCGACGCGTAGGCGGTGTTGTAGTCCTGATAGCGGCCCAGGCCAAAGAGCAGCACCAGACAGGCCGCCACCGCCGCCAGGCCGCCGGTGATCCATCGGGCGGGATGATGGGCCCGGGCAGGCGGCTGGCGCATCAGCACCGGGTCGGTCACCTGCTGGCCCACGGCATAGTGCAGGTTGGCGGCCTTGACGAACCGGCCCTGCTCATCCAGCAGCACCGCGTAGCTGCGGCGGCACTGCATCACCAAATACTTCACTGCACACCCCCTCCTTTCAGGACCTGTTTCAGATGCCCCCGGATGATCTCATAGCCATTGGTGTGGATCAGCAGCAGCGCCACCAGGTACTTGCGGTGCCGCTCCAGCGTCTTGCGCTCCACCCCGCTGCCCTGGGCCAGGCGGGCGATGGGCAGGCGTTTGCGCGCCACCAGCTCCTCGAGCAAATCGGGGTGCGCCCGGGCGTGGGCCAGGGCCCGGCGGCAGGCCTCCAGGGTACGGCCCTGCCGGGGGCAGTTGTCCGCCACATCCGACAGGGACACCCCAAAGGAGGCGATCTGTGCGGACAACTCGAGAATCTCATCGCGGGTGGCCTCCCGCAGGGCCAGCGCCTCGCCAGGGTTCTCGCCGCTGGGCAGAACGTCGGATAGGGTCGTCCCCGAGGCGGTGGGCGCGTCCAAGGACAGCGAGTCCCTGTGCCGCCGCTGCCGCCGGGCTTCGTCGATCAGGCGGCTTTTGATCAGCAGCGCCGCGTAGCGCAGAAATCCGCCGCGGCCCGGAGCATAACCTATGACCGCCTCGTGAAAGGCCATCATGGCGATGCTCAGCGCGTCGTCCCGGCCCTCCACCGGCGGCCGGCGCAGGAACTTGGCGGTTTCGGACCGGATGAAGGGCATGTAGGCCTCGATCAGCCGATCGGCGGCCTGGGTGTCCACCTGGGCGGCGGCCAGCTGTTGGCTGAGTGAATGGTCCTCGTCCATGGGCATGCTCCCTCCTCGTGGATAGAATACGGCGCGCAAAGGCTCAAACCGGGGCCTCTGGGAAAAAATTGCGCAATTCACCAGCCTATCATGGGGTATCCGGGTAAAGACGCTGTCAGCAAAATGTAAAATCTGCGTAAAAAGGGCGCGTATCCGCAGGATACGCGCCCTTTGCGCCGGGGTTACGAGGCGGCCTTGAGCACCGTGGGCTGGGCCAGGATGACGTTGTAGGTGCCCTTGGCGCCCTTGGCCTGGCTCAGGGTGACGCGCAGGGTCTGCACGCCCTGCAGCGAGAAGGAGACCTCCTGGGTACCCTTCTCCTTGTCGCACACGCCCGAGTCAAAGAGCACATTGTCGCTCTGGTCGCTGAAGACCACCTGATAGGTGCCGAAATCCTCGGGGCTGCCCATGCACCAGTCGGAATCCAGGCCGAGCTTGGCGGTGAACTGCGTGCAGCCCTCGCCCAGCTCAAAGACGATGGAGCTGGTGCCCTTGCCCTCCTCCATCTTGCCGGTGGGCACATACCAACCGATGCCCTGCTCGACGGTCGCGTCGTCCATCTTCAGGGGCTCCTTGTAGGAGGCGGCGTCCCATTTGTTGGCGTAGAAGCCGTCGGGCTTGTCCGCGGGCAGCTGATCCATCAGCGAGACCGACACCGGCTCGGGCGTCGGGGTGGGCGACGGCGTGGGCGTCACCTCCAGGGTGGGCGTCGGCGAGGGCGAGGGCACGGCGGCCGGGGCGCTGCAGCTCTTGACCGAGACGATCAGGATGATCAGCAACACAATCGCCGCCAGGCACACCGCCGCCAGGCGCAGGATGTTGGGCGGAATCTGGGAGAGCAGGCCCCCGCCCGGGCGGCGGGTGGGGCTGGCGCTGCGGCGGGGCGCGTCGTCGGGCGCATAGGCGCGGGGGGCGCCGTCGGCGCGGGCGCGGGGCGTATCCTCGGCGCGGCGAGGGCTCTCAGGCCGGGCTCTGGGCGCGTCGCCGCGCGCCACCAGCCGCCCCCCCTGCTTGACCAAATCCCGGGAGTCGACGAAATCCAGGCCGGGGTTGCGCGAGCCGCACAGCGGGCAGGTGTGGTCCACGATGCGCCAGGTATCGGCGTAGAAAACCCGCCCGCAGGACTCGCAGATGACAATCCGGTCGCCGTCCTTCAAGCGGGCGCGGGTGTCCGCCTCGCGGTGCTTATCCATAAAGGCGCGGTCCCGACCGTCGCGCAGTTTATAGCTGTTCAAGTCAACCCCTCCTTGTCGGTGGATATATCTATCTTTATCATAGGGCTTTTGGGCGGGGTTGTCCAGCGATCGGGGTCATTTTTCGTCGGATGGGCGCAGGCGGGCGCGGACGCTGTCGGCCGCCGCGCCCAGGTCCAGGGGCTGGGGCGCTTTGCCCTGGGCGAAGGCGGGTTTGCCCCCGCCCTGCCCCCCGGCGGCCCGGACGGCCCTGGTGAACAGCTCGTGGATCGGCAGGTCCAGCCCCTCGGCCCGGGCGAAGACAGCGCCGTAGCCGCCGCCCTCCTGGGGGGCCTGCAGCAGCGCCACCGCCCCCGGCGTGGATAGCAGGCGGTTGGCCATCTCCCGCAGGCAGGCCATGTCCAGCGCGTCGGGCAGGGTGGCCGCGTAGAGCATGCCCCAGGGCTCCGGGCTGCCGGCCTGGGCCAGCCGCTCCCCGGCCAGCTCCCCCAGGCGGCGCTGCTGGGCCCGCGCCTGGGCCGAGAGCTCCCGCCGCTGGGCGAGCAGCTTGTCCACCGCGCCGGGCAGCTGCTCCACCTGGGTGGACAGCAGCGCCGCGGCCCGGTTGCCCTGCTCGAAGCGGCGGCGGTAGTCGGCGAAGGCCCGGGCCCCGCACAGGAAGAAGAAGCGGTGCATGCCCCGGGTTTTGAGCAGGGAGGTGATCTTGATCAGGCCGATCTGCCCGGTGCTGGACGGGTGGGTGCCCCCGCAGGGCGTCACCTCCACGCCCCCCATGTCCACCATGCGGATCTGATCGGTGTCGATGACCGCGCGCTTGCGCTTGTGCATGGATGCATATTCCTCGGGCGTGGGAAAATAGCAGCGGATGGGCAGGTCCCGCCAGACCAGCTCGTTGGCCATGTCCTCCAGGGCGGCCAGGTCGGGCTCGGGCGCGCCCTCGGGCAGCTCGACGTCCACATAGCTGTCCTCATGGCCGATGTGCAGGCCCAGGGAGTAGCCGTCCAGCTGCCGCCAAATCGCGTAGCTGATCAGGTGCTGCCCGGCGTGCTGCTGCATGTGGTCGAAGCGGCGGGCCCAGTCGATGCGCCCGCGCACCCGCCGCCCCACCGGGATGGGCGCGGCCACCAGGTGGCGCACCGCCTCGCCCTGGGCGGCCACGTCCAGCACGCGCTGGCCGTCCAGCTCGCCCGTGTCGGCCCCCTGGCCGCCGCAGGTGGCGTAGAAGCAGGTCCTCTCCAGGGTGACCCACCAGCCCCCCTCCCCGGGCTCGCAGGCGGTCACCTCCGCGTCGAAGGTTTGCAGATAGGCGTCCTGATGGTATAATCGTTCTGTCGTCAAAGGGCATCATCCTTTCCAATGGCTCCATTGTAAATCCCCGCGCCGGGCGGCGCAAGGAGGAGGTCCCATGCGGGATAGATTCACCGGGACGCTGCTGGGCCTGCTGGCGGCGGGGTACGCGGCCTTCTGGGCCATCGATTGCGGCGGCTCCGAGGCGCTCTACCCGGCCGGGCTGTGGATCAAGCAGGGATGCATCTGCCTGTGCCTGCTGCTGGCGGTGGCGCGCCTGGGCGGCCGGCCCAGCCGCCGGGGGGCCTATCTGGCCGGGGCGCTGTTTTTCACGGCGCTGGCCGACACCCAGCTGCTCTTCGGCGGGCCGCCGGTGTGGGGCATGGCCCTGTTCCAGCTCGCCCAGGGGCTGCACCTGATGTATGTGCGTCCCCGGGCGGCCCAGGCGCTGATCCCGGCGCACCTGGCGGGGCTGGCGGCGGGCGTGGCCGCGGGGCTGGACCCCTTCGCCCTGGCCGCGGGCTTCTACGCCGCCGGGCTGCTGGAGAACCTCCTGTGCAGTTTTCTCTCCTGGCGGGCCGAGCGCTCCCCCGCCCGCTGGCGCACGGCCTGGGGATTTGTCCTCTTCGCGCTGTGCGACGTCAACGTGGCGCTGTTCAACCTGCCCGGGGTGCTGCCCAGCATGCCGGGCTGGTACACCCAGGGGGTGTACGAGGCGGCCTCGGCGCTGATGTGGTTCTGGTATCTGCCCGGGCAGGCGTTGCTGGCCCTGGGCGGGCAGGAGGGAATTTTTGCCCGGGGGCGTACTACCGCGGCGATCCGACGCATAGAATAGAGGGATAACGCTTTTGAGGTGATGCCCTATGAACAAGGTCGCCGTGCTCAGCGCCGACGGCGTGACGGTCAGCCCCTGCCCGGGCCGCAGCGGACAGCTGCTCATCTACGCCGTGGAGCCCGGGGGCGCCTACCGCCTGCTGGAGCGACGCGTCTGCCCCAAGGACCCCGACCCCATCAGCCGGGGCGTGGCCGACTGCCAGGTCATGGTCGCCCCGCGCATCGGGCCCGAGACCCGGGCCTGCCTGGTACAGCGGGGGGTGCACCCCGTGGAGAGCCGCAGCTACATCGGCCAGGCGCTGCGGCAGCTGGGGTGAACGCCCCGCCCGACGAACGCCGGCCCTTCCAGAGCGGAAGGGCCGGCGCGCTGTTGAACGAACAATTGTTCCACGTGAAACATCACCGCTCCAGCTCGGCCAGGCGGCCCCGGGTCTCCATGTCCGGAAAATCCCGCTGGCGCAGCGCCTCGTACACCGCGATGGCCACCGAGTTGGACAGGTTGAGCGAGCGGATGGCCTCGCCCATGGGGATGCGCACCGTGCGGGGCAGGTGCGCCCGCAGCAGCGCCTCGGGCAGGCCCCGGCTCTCCCGGCCAAAGACCAAAAACGCGTCGGCCGGGTAGGTCACCTGGTCGTATCGGCGGGCGGCCTTGGTGGAGAACAGGAACAGCTCGGCCTCGGGGTAGGCCGCGGTGAAGGCCGCCCAGTCGCTGTGCACCTGGACGAAGACCTTGTCCCAGTAGTCCAGCCCGGCGCGCTTGAGGTAGCGGTCGGCGATGGAGAAGCCCATCGGCTCGATCAGGTGCAGCATGCCGCCCGTGGCCGCGCAGGTCCGGGCGATGTTGCCGGTGTTTTGGGGAATCTCGGGCTCCAGCAGGACCACATGCAGGGGCATAGGGATTCAGCTCCTTTTTACGCGGGGGGTCTGAGCGCCTCAAAGGCGGGAAAGGGCAGGTTGCGCAGCACGCCGTAGGCCAGCAGGACGGCCAGGACGATCAGCACCGCCTTCAGGGGGATGTTCTTGGGCGGCAGCTTGATCCCCCAACCCTCGAACAGGACGAAATCCGCCAGGCCGTAGGCGATCAGCGGCAGGCTGACCGGGAGGATCGGGTTCATGCGCAGCGCGCCGAGGAAATCCCCGTGCAGCAGCAGGTACACCGCCCGGGTGGTGCCGCAGCCCGGACAGTACAGCCCGGTCAGGCTGTGCAGCAGGCAGGGGATGAAGGCGCGCTCCCGGGGATCGGCCCGATAGAGCGCCCAGGCCGCCAGCGGCAGCAGCAGCGCGCAGGCGATGAAGAAAATCCGCTTGGGGCGCGACCCCGCCCCGGGGTAGCGCGTGATGAGTTTGGACAAGGGCAGGCCTCCACATGAAAAAGCGCCCGCGCGCGGCGCGGGCGCCAGGTTGATTTGGGTCAGGCCATCATCCCCACAAGGGCCAGGAAGAAGGCCAGGATCGCCCAGAGCAGGCCCCCGCCGATGGTGACGAAGGTCCAGATCTTGGCGTTCTTGAGCGCCTGCTGCGCCCCGGAGTAGTCGTTGACGTCCAGGCACTTGCGGGCCTTGTTGGCGTTGACGATGGCCGCGATGCCCAAAGGCCAGCAGCACAGGATGGTGACGATGATGCTCAGCACAAAGAAGGTCGACGACTGGGACTGGATCGCCGACGGGTCGGCCCCGTCGGCCGGGGCGGTGTAGGTGGGCTGCTGATAGCCGCCGGTGGGCGCCTGGTAGGCGTTGGGCTGCTGATAGCCGCCGGCGGGCGCCTGGTAGGCGTTGGGCTGCTGATAGCCGCCGGGGGCCTGGTTGGCGTCCGGGGTCGGGACCTGATAGGGGTCGGCGGTCGGGGCCTGGTAGGGGTCGGTCGCCGGAGCCTGGTAGGGATCGGCCGCCGGGGCGCTGGGGGACGCCGGATCAGCCGCCGGGGCCGCGCCGGCCGCGGGCATCATCGCGCCGCAGGAGGAACAGAACTTGGCGTCATCGCTGTTGAAACCACCGCATTTGGGACAGAACATACCCTCACTCCCTCAATCGTTATCTCTAGTATGTCTATTTCTGTCCGCGCGGGAATTTTCCTGCCTGGGGCGGCGCGTTTGTGAGGAATTTGGCGCGATCAAGGACCTCAGCTGTAAACGCCGACCGCCTCGGCCAGCCGGGACAAGATCAGCAACAGGCCCACGCCGATGGACAGATAGGTCCAAATCTTGGCGTCGCCCAGGGCCTTGTACGCGCCGGCGACGTCCCCCTGCTGGATCAGCTTGCTTGGGTGGGCGTTGTCCGTACCATTCGACGCGAAACCTGTCGATTCCTGCAAGAAAAAACGCTTCCCGCGAGGGAAGCGTTTTTGGGGCGATGGACGGATCAGTAGAAGGTGCCGTAGTAGGAGGCTTGGCTGATAATGGCCGCGATGAACGCGCCGTAGAGCACAACGACGAGAATGATCATCACCAGACCCAAGCCGAAGCTCAGCCAGGTGAAGAGCTTGGCCTTCTTGAGGGCCTCCTGGACGCCGGAGATGTCGTTGAGCGTGAGCTGGTTGCGGGCCTTGGCCGCGAAAACGATGCCCGGGATGCCCAAGGGCAGGCAGCACAGGACGGTCACGATGATGGACAGTACCAGATAAGTCGTGCAGGAGCTCGACAGCTTGGCGGTGTCCGCCGGGGGCACGGGGTTGCCGTAGATCGGGTTGGTCGGCGCTTGGGGCGGCTGACTTTGCTGCTGAGACTGCAGGGCCGCGCCGCAGGCATGGCAGCTGGCGGCGAAATCGTCGTTGGCCGCGCCGCAGTTGGGACAGAACATACCCATCACTCCCTCCAAATAAATCGCTGTTTGTGGACTCTATTCAAAATTCTCCTCGAAATGCGTTATTCCTGCTACCCGCGCAGCATGCGCAGCACCCAGGGTCGGCGGATATCCACCGCCTGGTGGGGGCAGAGCTCGTGGCAGCAGAAGCAGGCGATGCATTTCTTTCGGTCCAGACGGGGCAGGCGCTCGGCCAGGGTCAGGGCGTGGGCCGGGCAGACCCGGGCGCACTGGCCGCAGCCCACGCACCGGGCGGGGTCGAACGCCGGGCGGCTGCGCAGCAGGCCCTTGAAGGTGTCGAACTTGCCCCGGCCCGGGGTGGCCGGGCGAAAATCCGGCGCGGCCAGGGCCGCGGGGTCCTCCCCCAGCACCTGCACGGCCGCGGGGTCCACCAGGCCGTGGGCGACCGCCCGGCGCAGGGTGGGCACCTGATCGGGCGTCAGGCCGATCAGCCTCGCCCCCACCACGTCGGCGGCGTGGGCGTCGTCGGAGACGATCAGCGCGCCCAGGGGCCGGGGACTGCCGGCGGTGGGCCCGTCCCCCTCCATGGCCAGCACCCCGTCGATGATGTTCAGGGTGGGCCGCGCCCAGCCGTGGACGTCCAGCAGCAGGTCTGCAAAGGCGTCCTGGGCGACGAAGCGCATGTGCATATCCAGCTTGTGGGTGCCGTGGATCAGGCCGTAGAGGTTCTTGACCGCGCCGGTGTAGACCATCATGCCGTGGGTCTTGAGCTTGCCCAGGTTGACGATGGCGTCGGCCCCGGCGGCCATGGCGCACAGCGGCAGGCTGCGCAGCGCCCGGCCCTGGGGATAGGCCGTCTCGGCCAGGCCGCAGTCGTAGCTCAGGGCGAAGCCCTCGGCCTGGGCGGCGGACTTCAGGCCCGAGGCCTGGTAGGCCAGGGCCAGGGCGGCGGGGTTCATCGGCCCGCCGGGGCTGTCGCCCACGATGACCTCGGCCCCGGCGGCGCGCAGCGCCCGCGCCACCGCGACCACCAGGGTCGGGTGGGTGGTGGCGGCCTTCTCGGGCGCGCGGCCCAGCACCAGGTTGGGCTTGACCAGCACGCGCTTGCCCGCCAGGGGTTCGGCCCAGCCCGGGAAGGCCGTAAGCGCGGCGGCCAGGGCTTGCTCGATCCGCTCATAGCCCGCCGCCCGGGCCAGGTACACCCGGCTCACAGGCCGCCCTCCAGGGCGCGGTCGATCGCCCAGGCCACGCCGTCGTGGAGGTTGTCCGGGGCGACGAGGCGGGCCATGTCCCGGATGGGGCCGATGGCGTTGCCCATGGCCACCGGGCAGCCCGCCCAGGCGAACATGGTCTGGTCGTTCTCGTTGTCCCCCACCGCCATGACCTGCTCGGGCCCCAGGCCGTAGTGGCGGGCCAGCAGCGCCACCCCCGCGCCCTTGTTGACCCCGGCGGGCATGATCTCCACGTTGTCGGCCCAGCTGGACTCCAACGCCAGATCCGCCCGGCCGGCCAGCGCCGCCCGCAGGGCCGCCAGGGAGCCCGGGGCCCCCTCGAAGGCCAGCAGCTTGAGCGCCGCGCCCCGAACGGCCCGGAACAGATGGGTCAGGGTGGGCAGCTCAAAGCAGCAGGTCTCGTCGGTGCGCCGCCAGGCCGCCTGACTCCCCTCGTGCTCCCGGATGAAGCGCACCGGCCGGTCGCTCAGGGCGAACATCCCCCGCTGGGAGATGACCTGAAAGCTCAACCCCAGCCGCCAGGCCAAAACGGTCGCCTCCCGGCAGAGCGCGTCGGGCATCCGGGTCAGGGACACCGGCCGGGCGCGGTCCGCCCCGGCGATCTCCCCGCCGTTGGAGGAGATGACCACCTCGTCCGCCCCGGCGGCGCGCGCAAAATGCCGGGCGGCCTCGTAGAGCCGCCCGGTGGCGATGGCGACATGCACGCCCGCGGCCCGGGCGCGGGCGATGGCCGCCCGGTTGCCCGGGCTGACCCGGCCGCCCGGGCCCAGCAGCGTGCCGTCCAGGTCCAGGCAGATCAGCTTGATATCCAATCCCATCCTCCTCATCTAGAAAAAGCGCGTCAGGCCGGTATGCCCCAGGGCCAGCAGCCCGACCCACAGCGCCAGCGCGCCGGCCAGGCCCAGCGCCCGGTGCGCCGGGGAGGTGCGCTCGCCGTAGAGCCCCGCGCCCAGGGCCAGCAGGTAGCCCCCCGCCAGCCCCCCCAGGTGGGCGCAGTTGTCCACGCCCTGGCCCAGGAAGCCGAAGACCAAGTTGATGCCGATCAGCACGATCAGCTGCGGGCCGATCATGCGCTTGAAGGAGACCGGCCGCTTCTTGCGGAAGGTCAGCATCGCCCCGAGCAGGCCGAAAATCGCCCCGCTGGCCCCGGCGGAGAAGGCGCTGGAGAAGCAGTAGCTCGCCGCCACGCCCACCATGCCGCTGCCGATGTAGACCAGCAGAAACTTGGCCCGGCCGAAGAGGGACTCCACGATGGGCCCCCAGATATACAGCGCGTAGGCGTTGCAGGCCACATGGGCCAGGCCGAAATGCAGGAAGATCGGCGTGACCAGCCGGTAGAGCTGGCCCGCGTCGATCAGCTGGTTGACCTTCGCGCCCATGACGAGGGCCGGGTAGGAGCTGGAGAGCCCCCCGAAGAGGGCCTCCACCAGGAACACCAGCCCGGTGACCCCCAGCAGCGCCCAGGTGCACACCGGCCGGCGGCGGTTGAGCAGCACCCGCTCCACCGGCGGGACCATCCCGCTCACCCGCGGTGGGCCGCCACGAAGCGGCCGATGCGATCCACGGCGCGCTTGAGCGCGTCCATGGAGTAGGCGTAGCTGCAGCGCACGAAGCCCTCGCCGTTTTGCCCGAAGGCCGTGCCCGGCACCACGGCGACCTTCTCCTCCCGCAGCAGGGTTTCGCAGAAGGCGTCGCTGTCCATGCCGCAGCGGGCCACGCTGGGGAACACATAGAAGGCCCCCAGGGGCTCGAAGCAGTCCATGCCGATCTGGTTGAAGGCGCCGACCAGGTACTTGCGGCGCTTGTTGTACTCGGCCACCATCTCCTTGACCTGGGCGAACCCGTCGGACAGGCCGATGGTCAGGGCGGCCTCGGCGGCCTTCTGGCTCATGATCGGCGCGCAGAGCATGGTGTACTGATGGATCTTGAAGGCGGCGTGGATCAGGGGCTTGGGCCCGGCGATGTAGCCCAGCCGCCAGCCGGTCATGGCGAAGGCCTTGGAGAAGCCGTTGATGACCACGCTTCGCTCGGCCATGCCCGGCAGCGAGGCGATGGACACGTGCTTGCCCTTGTAGGTCAGCTCGCTGTAGATCTCATCGGAGATCACCAGGATGTTGTGCCGCTTGAGCAGCGCGGCCAGCTTTTCCAGGTCCCCCCGCTCCAGGATGCCCCCGGTGGGGTTGTTGGGATAGGGCAGGATCAGGGCGCGGGTTTTCTCGGTGATGCGGGGGGCCAGGGCCTCGGCGGTCAGGCGGAAGCCGTTGTCCGCGCAGGTGGGAACCGCCACCGGCACCGCCCCGGCAAAGGTCACCCCCGGCGCGTAGGAGACATAGCTCGGGTCGGGGATGAGCACCTCCTCGCCCGGGTTGACGGCCGCCCGCAGCACGATGTCGATGGCCTCGCTGGCCCCGACGGTGACCAGGATCTGGTCGCGGGGGTCGTAGGAGAGGTGATAGCGCTCCAGGTAGCGGGCGATCAGGGTGCGCAGGGACAGTTCGCCCCAGTTGGAGGTATAGTGGGTGTCGCCGTTCTGGATGGACTGCATGGCGGCCCAGCGGATCGGCCAGGGGGTGACAAAGTCCGGCTCGCCCACGCCCAGGGAGATCGCCCCCTCCATCTCGCTGACCACGTCGAAGAACTTGCGGATGCCCGAGGGGGGCACCTGCTGCACGACCCGGTTCAAAGGCAGCTCGAAAGCCATCAGGGGATCACCACCAATCGCTTGTCCTGCCCGTGGTGCTGCATGGGCACGCCGCTCTTCTTGTAGGTCTTGAGCACGAAATGGGTCGAGCAGGACAGCACGCCCTCCTGCACGGCCAGCTTCTCGGCGGCGAAGTAGGCCACCTCCTGCATCGAGCCCCCCTCCACCAGCACCATCAGGTCGTACCCGCCGGCGGCGAGGTAGCAGTCCTTGACCTCGGGGAAGGAGTAGATGCGCTCGGCGATGGTGTCATATCCCAGGTCCCGCTGGGGGGTGATCTTGACCTCCAGCAGGGCTTGGACGGTGCCGATCTTGTCGCGGTTGATCAGGGGCTGATAGCGCAGGATGACCTGGTCGGCCTCCAGCTCCTCCAGGGCGTTTGAGACGCGCTCCACCGTGGTCTCCAGGGCGGCTGCGGCATCCTCCAGGGAGATCCGGGCATCCTGGCTGAGCAGGTCCAGCAGGTTCTTCTTGAAACAATCCATTCTTCGGCGCGCTCCTTTCAGGGGTATTTTTATGAAGGTATTCCCATTGTACACGTCCGCGCCCGGCGGGTCAATCGATCCGCTGGCCGCAACGGGTCGCCCCCGGGCGGCCACCCCAGGCCACCGAGCGGGCGTTTGGCCCCGCCGGTGGCCGGTCGCGGCGCGCAAAAGGGGCCATGGCGAAGGCCATGGCCCCAGGGATGCGGGAGGGGGTTTAGGCGTAGTAACCGCCCGCGCAGCTCGAGCAGCTGCCCGAGGCGTAGTTGTCAAAGCCGTAGAAGGTCGTGGCCGGGGCGGTATAGGCCACGGGGGCGGCGACCGGGGCGGTGTAGGCGACCGGGGCGGCGTAGGTCACCGGGGTCGTGACCGCCGAGACGGTGGTCTGACCGCAGCCGCAGCCGGTGTTGCGGGCGCAATTGCAGCCGGTGTTGCGGGCGCAGCCGCAGCCGGTGTTGCGGGCGCAGCCGCAGCCGGTATTGCGGGCGCAATTGCAGCCGGTGTTGCGGGCGCAATTGCAGCCGGTGGCGACGGGGCAGTTGTCGCTCACGGCCGTGACCGTGGCGCAGCCGCAGCCGGTGTTGCAGCCGCACTTGCAGCCACAGTTGCAGCCGCAGTTGCAGCCGGTGTTACAGCCGCAGTTGCAGCCGCACTTGCACCCGCAGCCCGAGTTGCACCCACAGCGGGACGAGTTGTTGATATAATAAACCATCGAGGGGTTCCTCCTTTTCATCCGGGGTACAGTTCTATGCTATGCCCGCTGTTGCGAAGGGGTGCGGCCGTGATATAATCGAGCCGAAGGAGGGAGCCCATGGATTCATTGCATCTGCGCACGCCGGGCAAGATCAACTGGTGCATCCGGGTGCTGGGCAAGCGGGCCGACGGCTACCACGAGCTGGACATGCTGCTCAACAGCGTCGATCTGTACGACCAGGTGACCCTGACCCTGTCGGAGCGGCCGGGGGTGCGCCTTTGCTGCCCGGGCGCGCCCGAGGGGCCGGGCAACCTGGCCTGGCGGGCGGCCGAGCGGCTGCTGCCCGAGGGGTTGGGCGTGGACATCGCCATCGACAAGGGTATCCCCGTGGCCGGGGGCATGGCCGGGGGTAGCGCCGACGCGGCGGCGGTGTTGCTGGGGCTCAACCGCCTGCTGGGCGGGCCCTACGCCCCGGCGGAGCTGGCCGAGTTGGGCCTCTCCCTGGGGGCGGACGTGCCCTTCTGCCTGGCCGGCGGCTGCCAGCGCGCCCAGGGCGTGGGCGAGCGGCTGACCCCGGCGGCCCTGCCCAGCTATCCGCTGGTGATCCTGGGGAGCGGGGCGGCCCTGTCCACCGCGACCGTGTTCCGCGCCCTGACCCCGCCCTACGCCCCCGGCCGGGTGGAGGCCGTGATGGACGCCCTGGCCGGGGGGGACGCCCGGGCCGTGGCGCGGGTATGGTTCAACGCCCTGGAGGCCGCCTCCCTGCCCCTGTGCCCGGCGGTGGGCCGGGCCATGGACGATCTGATCCAGGCCGGGGCGGCGGGCGCGCGCATGAGCGGCAGCGGGCCGACGGTGTTCGGCCTGTTTGCCGAGGAGGCCGCCGCCCAGCGGGCCGCGGCGGAGCTGGCCGGACGCTATCCCCTGTGCCGCGTCGCCCATACCCTGGATACAGGTATCCTGCGCGCGTAAAAACCCATGTATAGCCGTGCCCCGGGCCGGGCATACTGCACCTACTGAAAGGGGGATGCGGTATGAAACGCAGGCATTGGGGATCCATCGCGGCGGCCCTGGCCGGGCTCGTGATCTTGGGGGCGACGATGAGCGGGTGCTCCGGGGGCGATCAGGTGGTGCGCCTGCACGTCATCGCCAACAGCGACAGCCCGGCCGACCAGGCCGTGAAATTGCAGGTGCGCGACGCCATCCTGGCGCGCATCGCCCAGCAGCCCCAGGCCGAGGACGTGCAGGGGGCCTACGCCCAGCTGGGCGACGAGCTGCCCGAGCTGGTCGCCGCCGCCCAAGATACCCTGGACGCGGCGGGGATGGGCTACGCCGCCTCGGCCCAGATCGGCCGGTTCGACTTCCCCGCCCGGGACTACGGCGGGCAGTACTACCCCGCCGGGGAATATCCCGCGGTGCGGGTGGTGCTGGGCGAGGGCGCGGGGCGCAACTGGTGGTGCGTGATGTACCCGCCGCTGTGCCTGATGGACATGCCCGAGGCCGTGGACAGCGAGCAGCCCGTCGAGCTGACCTGGGGCCTGCCCCAGTTCCTGGCTGAGCATTTCGGCCTGCTGCCGGCCAGCCGGTTCGCGCCGGGGGGCGAGGTGCTGCCCGCCCTGGACGGCGCGGTGCGTTTGCCGTGAGCGCGGGCGACCCGAGCGCGGCTTGCGCAGACCGGCGGGCGACCCGAGCGCGGCTTGCGTAGACCGGCGCCACCCGAGCGCGGCTTGCGCAGACCGGCGGGCGACCCGAGCGCGGCTTGCGCAGACCGGCGCCACCCGAGCGCGCGGCGACCCCTGGCTCCCTCCCATCGGTTGTGGTATGATGGGAGGGAGTTTTTTGTGATGGAGGCGATCGCCATGCTGGGATTAGGGATCGATACGGGGGGCACCTACACCGACGCGGTGCTGTTCGACTTGTCGCGGCGCGAGCCGGTGGCCTGGGCCAAGAGCCTGACCACCCGGGAGGATCTGTCCCTGGGCATCCGGGGGGCGCTCTCCGCCCTGCCGACCGAGCGGCTGGGCCAGGTGGAGCTGGTCAGCCTGTCCACCACCCTGGCCACCAACGCCTGCGTGGAGAACCAGGGCGGCCGGGCCGGGCTGATCCTGATCGGCTACAACCCCGCCCTGGTGGCGCAGCTGGCCTCGGGCTACGGGCTGGACCTGGTCGGGCGCGTCTGCCATGTGCCGGGCTCGCACACCCAGCGCGGCGAGCTGGCCCAGCCCCTGGACGAGGGGGCGCTGCGGGCGGCCTTTGAGCGGCTCGGCGGCCAGGTGGACGCCATCGGCGTGTGCGAGTACTGGGGGGTGCGCAACCCCGCCATCGAGCAGCGGGCCATGGCGCTGATGTCCCAGTGGAGCGATCTGCCCCTGGTGGCCGCCCACGAGCTGACCGGCGAGATCAACTCCATCAAGCGCGCGGTCACCTGCGCCCTCAACGCCCGGCTGATTCCCCTGCTGCGCCGGTTGCTGGACAGCGTGGCCGCCTCCCTGGCCGAGCTGGGCGTCGACGCGCCGCTGATGGTGGTGCGCGGCGACGGCACCCTGATGAGCCAGGACTTCGCCCGGATGCACCCGGTGGAGACCCTGCTCTCCGGCCCGGCGGCCTCGGCGGCGGGGGGCCGGCTGCTGGCCCGGGCGGCGGACGCCCTGGTCATCGACATGGGCGGCACCACCACCGACCTGGCCATGATGACCGGCGGCAGGGTGCGCATGGCCGAGGACGGCGTGCGCATCGGCCCCTGGCGCACCGGCACCCGGGCGGCGGACGTGGACACCTGCGGCCTGGGCGGCGACAGCCACATCACCTTTGACGCCCACGAGCGGCTGACCATCGGGCCGGGGCGCGCCCTGCCCCTGTGCCAGCTGGCCGCCCGGCATCCCCAGGTGCTGCCGGTATTGGAGGGCATCCGCGAGCGGCGGCGCTACCACAGCCTGTCCCTGGGGGAGTTTTTCCTGCTGGTGCGCCGGCCCGACCCGTCCTGGGGGGCCGGCGACGAGGAGCGCGCCCTGCTCGACGCCCTGGCCGACGGGCCCCTGGACGTCATCACCCTGGCCGAGCGCGCCGGGCAGCGGCCCTTTTTCCTCAAGCTGGAGCGGCTGCTGGGGGAGGGTTATGTGCTGCGCAGCGCCCTGACCCTGACCGACCTGTGGCATGTCACCGGGCAGTTCATCGCCTTTGACCGGCGGGCCGCCCGTCTGGGGCTGGACATCCTGGCCGACCGGCTGGAGGTCCCGGCCGAGGCGCTGATGGCGGCCATCGCCGACGGGGCCCTGCGCCGGCTCTACGACCAGGTGACCGATCACCTGCTGCGGCGCGCCCTGCCGCAAAAGGCCCTGCCGCTGCTGGAGCAGCCCGGCTTTGCCCGGCTGATGGACCTGGCCTATACCGGCCGGAACGGGCCGATCACCCTGCATGCGGTCACCCCCCTGACCCTGGTGGGCATCGGCGCGCCCGCGGCCCAGCTGGTGCCCCAGGCCGCCGAGCGCCTGGGCGCGGCCTGCGTGGTGCCTCCGGCCCATGAGGTGGCCGGGGCGGTGGGGGCCATCACCGGCGGCGTGGTGGGCACGGCCTGCGTGGTCATCCGGCCGGTGTACACCGCCCAGGGCGTGGAGGGCTACACCTGCCACAGCGGGCAGGACCAGCGGGCCTTTGAGGACTACCCCGCCGCCCTGGCCTGGGCCGAGCAGGCCGCCCGGACCGAGGCCGAGGCCGCCGCCAAGGCCATGGGCGCGCGGGAGGTGACCAGCCAGATCACCGTGTCCGACCACGCCGCGCCGGTGGCCGGGTCCGCCCCCCTGCTGCTGGACAGCCGGGTCGCCGCCCGGGCGGTGGGCCGGGATGAGTCCCTGGGGGAGGCGGCGCGATGAACCCGGCCTTCGCGCGGCAGATGCAGGCGCTGCTCGGTCCGGAGGCGGCGGCCTTCTGGGCCGGGATGGACGCGCCCCGCTGGCGGGCCCTGCGCCTGAACCCGCTCAAAAAGGGCGCGCTGGAGCTGACCCTGCCCTGGGCCACCCGCCCGGTGCCCTGGGAGCCCTACGGCCGGGTGCTGCTGGAGGAGGACGCAAGGCCGGGCAGGAGCCTGCTGCACCACGCCGGGGCCTTCTACCTGCAGGAGCCCAGCGCCATGGCCCCCGCCGGGGCCCTGGCCGCCCGGCCCGGCGAGCGCATCCTGGACCTGTGCGCCGCCCCGGGGGGCAAGACCGGGCAGCTGGCCGCGGCCATGGGCGGGCGGGGCCTGCTGTTGGCCAACGACCCCGCCCCCGCCCGGGCTAAGGAGCTCTGCCGCAACCTGGAGCGGCTGTGCGTGCCCCACGCGGTGGTCACCTGCGCCCTGCCCGGGCAGTTGGCCCCTTATCTGGAGGGCTATTTCGACGGCATTTTGGTGGACGCGCCCTGCTCGGGCGAGGGCATGATGCGCCGGGACGAGACCGCCCGGGCCCAGTGGTCCCCCGAGCTGGTGGCCCAGTGCGCCGCCCGGCAGCGGGAGGTGCTCGGCGCGGCGGCGCGGATGCTGCGCCCCGGCGGGCGCATGGTCTACAGCACCTGCACCTTCAACCGCCAGGAGAACGAGGGGCAGATCGAGGCCTTCCTGGCCGAGCACCCGGAGTTCTCCCTGGAGGCCCTGCCCGAGCTGCCCGGGGTGGACCGGGGCGTCGGCCTGCCCGAGGCCTGGCGGCTGTGGCCCCACCACCTGGAGGGCGAGGGGCATTTTGTCTGCAAGCTGGTCAAGGCCGGCCCGGTTCCCGCGGGGCGCGCCGAACCGGACCGGCGGTGGAGCGCGGACGAGCGGGGCGGATCGGACCGGCGGCGGGATGCGGGCGAGCGGGGCGGCGTTCTGGCCCAGGCCCGGCGCTGGGTGGAAACCTTCGTCCCCGACCTTGCGGGCGCGCTTGTCCAGCAGGGCGAGGCGGTGCGCCTGACGCCCGAGGGCCCGCAGCTGGGTCGGCTGCCGGTGCTGATGCGCGGGCTGCTGGTGGGCGCGGCGCAGGGTCGGCAGCTGCGCCCGGCCCACCACCTGGCCCTGGCCGCGTCCGCCGGGCCGGTCATCCCCCTTTCCGAGGAGCAGGCCATGGCCTACTGGCGGGGCGAGGAGCTGCCCGCCCCGGCGGGCGCGCCCGAGGGCTTCGCGCCGGCGTCCTTCCAGGGGCTGACCCTGGGCTGGGTCAAGCACGCCGGGGGTCGGCTGAAGAACCATCTGCCCAAGGGCCTGCGCCGGGTGGGCGGGGCGTGAAAAAGGCGGCCATCCATCGGGATGGCCGCCTTTTTCTTTATCCCCTGTTGTAGAGGTCCTGCAGGAAGGCGTCGGCCAGGATCGGCCAGCGCTCAAACTGGGGGTACCGGGCGTCCGGGTCCAGGATGCGGATGCCCGCCACGCCATGGGGCGTGGCCGCGAAGGTGTGAATCTCCATCTCCACCCCGTGGGCGATCAGCTCGGGCAGCAGGGCGTTGAGGTTGTCCAGGGCCCGGTCTTCCCGGCCGACGGCGAAGAAGCTGGGCGGGTAGACCACCCCGGTCCAGTCGAAGGGCGCGCCCGCAAGGCGCGGGCCGTAGACGCACAGGTACGCGTCCGGCGCGCCGGGGTAGGCGTCCAGTGCGTCGGGGACATAGCCCGGGAAATGATCCGTCACGCGCTGGCCGCCCGAGTAGTGCGCGATGCAGGCCTCGCCGGTCAATCCGCCGTTGGAGAAGCCCGCGAAGGCCACCTGGTCGGGCCGGACGCGGTAATCCGCCGCGTGGGCCCGGATGTAGCGGATGGCCCGGGCGACGTCCGCCCCGCACTCCAGGCCGCTCCAGGGGTTGTGGTTGACCCGGTTGTGCAGCAGGAAGCACTGGTAGCCCAGCGCGCCCAGCTCCAGGCAGGTCTGGTAGCCCTCGGTCAGGGTGCAGTCCCCCTGGTCGCCCCCGGGCACCACCACCACCGCGCCCTTGGGCGTCGCCTCCCCGGGCAGCAGCATCTCCAAAAAGTAGGGGCGAAAGTCCGGGTCGTGGTTGTAGCGGTAGTCGGAATTGTCGGTGTAGGCCGTTAAGGACGGCATGGCGCCCTCGGCCCACAGGTATACCCGCTCGGGCGCGCCGGGGATCGGGGCGATCCGCCGGCGCAGGGCGGCGAAGTCGGCGATCATCCCCGGCCAGCGCTCGGGGTCGGCCTCGGCCTCGACGGCCCGGCACAGGCGCGCCAACTCGGCCACCTGGGCGATGGGATAGCGGGGCGCGTCGTCAAAAATCTCGATAGCCGCGTGCTTCTCCGGCCCGAAGGCCGCCCGCAGCGCGTCGCGGCGCTGAACATCGGTCATTGAACATCCCTCCTCATGTGAAGGCGCTGTCGGGGGGCAGCCGCGTGGGCAAAGCTGCAGAGGCAAAGCCGCGGGGGCAAAGCTCAGAGCTCACAGCGCGATGACCATCTTGACGATCTCCTGCTTGTTCGTGACGTTGTCGGTCAGGCCCTGGGGGGTCTGGTCGAAGGGGCGGATGTCCGTGGCGATCTGGCGCACCGGGATGCGGCCCGAGGCCACGGCCTCGATGGCGGCGGGGTACTGGTTGCGGTAGCGGAAGACCGTCTTGATGGTGGCCTCCTTGTCGGCGACGATGCCCATGGGGAAGGGCACCAGGGGCTCGGGCGACAGGCCGACGATGACGATGACGCCGCCCCGGGCGACCAGCTCGGCGGTCTGCTGGGTGGTGCGGGTGGCCCCGGCGGTCTCGATGACCAGGTCGGCCCCCCGGCCGCCGGTCAGCTCCAGCACGCGGGCGACGGCGTCCTGGCTGGCGGCGTTGATGGCCTCGTCGGCCCCGAGCTCAGCGGCCTTTGCCAGGCGCTTGGCGATGACGTCCACCACGTAGACCTTGGACACGCCCCGGGCCTTCAGGCTCATCAGGGTGCACAGGCCGATACAGCCCGAGCCCAGCACCACGGCGGTCTGCCCGATGCAGGCCCCGCCCTGGGCCGCGGCGTGCATGCCCACGGCCAGGGGCTCGATCAGGCAGCCCTCCAGGGTGTCCATGCCCGCCGGCAGCGGGAAGCTCATGTCCGCCGGGTGGGCGACGTACTCGCAGAAGGTGCCGTCGTAGGGCGGGGTGGCGAAGAACTTGACCTGCGGGCAGAGGTTGTAGCGCCCGGTCTTGCAGTAGACGCACTTGCCGCAGGTCACCCCGGGCTCCAGGGCGACCCGCTCGCCGACGCGGGCGGGGTCCACCCCCTCGCCCACGGCCACGATCTCGCCGGCGCACTCGTGCCCGAGGATGAAGGGAAAGGTCACCTCGTAGGGGCCGACCTTGCCGTGCTCAAAGTAGTGCAGGTCGCTGCCGCACACGCCCACGTGCCGCACCGCCACGAGCACCTCCCCGGCCTGGGGCTTGGGGGTGGGTCGGGTCTGGGCCTCGACCTGCATCAGGCCGGTCTGGGCGAAGACGCGCATGGTATTGGGAATCTCTCGCATGGAACTTCCTCCTTATGGGGCGGCCTTCAGGCCGCCCGCCCTTGGCTCCATTATAGCGCGCCCATCCCGCCGCCGACAAGCGCCCGGCAAAACAAGGGTTGACGCGCCCGGGTCTTTCCCCCTACAATTGAAAAAATGGAGGAAAAAAAGCGATGAATCGGAAACTGCGCATCGTCCTGATCGTCATCTTCGCGCTGATCTTTGTGGGCTCGGGCGGGTATCTGGCGGTCAACCTGATCGAGCGGGGCCAGGGCAGGGCCGAGTACGCCGGGATTCAGGAGCAGATGGGCGACCTGGAGCGGCTGGTCATCCCCTCGACCCAGCTGGAGGACCCCAAGGGCTTCGACCTGGTGGACAACCGCCAGGTCATCGCCGAGCGCATGGCGGCCATGGCCGAGCAGAACGACGACCTGGCGGCCTGGCTCTACATCCCGGGCACGGACATCAACCTGCCGGTGATGCAGGCCGGGGACAACGAATACTACCTCAAGCGCTCCTTCTCCAGGCAGTACCGCTCCTGCGGCAGTCTGTTTCTGGACTGGCGCAACGACCCGGGCTTTGACAACCTCAACAGCGTCATCTACGGGCACAACATGCGGGACGGCTCGATGTTCTGCAGCCTGCTGGACTACAAGGACGCCGACTTTTTCAACCAGCACCGCACGGCCTACGTCTTCCTGCCCGACGGCAGCCAGCTGACCTACGAGATCTTCTCGGTCTACGTCACCGACGGGTGGGACGACTACTGGGACCTGGAGCTCAAGGGTGACCCCGAGGCGTTCATCGCCGAGGCCGCCGCCCGCTCCCTGCACCGGGCGGACCCCTCCCCCCTGGCCACCGGCGAGGTGCTGACCCTGTCCACCTGCGAGTACTCCACCGACGAGGGCCGCTTCGCGGTCCACGCCCGGCGGATGGTATCCCCCGAGTAAAGGAGCGCGCCTGATGCAACTGGACGAACTGTTCCATGGCCCCGGGCCCCTGCTGGCCGACGGGGCCATGGGCACCTATTTTTCCCTGCTGACCGGTCGGCCGGCCTCGGCCTGCGAGGCGGCCAACCGCACCGACCCGGACGTGATCTGGCGCATCCACCAGGCCTACCGACGGGCCGGGGCGCGCCTTATCCGCACCAACACCTTCGCGGCCAACTGCGCGGCCACCGGCCTTCCGCTTGACCAGGTGCTCGAGCTGATCGACGCGGGCTACGACCTGGCCGCCCGCGTGGCCGGGGAGGACTGCCTGGTGGCGGCGGACATCGGCCCCATCGACCCGGGCGAGGGCGACCCCACCGCCGAGTACCGCGCCATCATCGACCGCTTCGCCGCCCGGGGGGCGGACCTGTTCCTCTTTGAGACCTTCTCGGACCCCGAGGTGGCGCTGCCCCTGGCGGCCTACGTCAAGGCCGCGCGGCCCGGGGCCAAGGTCATCGTCTCGTTCACCTGCGCCTCCGAGGGGGCGACGCGCACCGGCGTGCCGGCGCGCGCCCTGGTCGAGCGGGTGGACGCCTGCCCGGATGTGGACATGCTGGGGCTCAACTGCGGCATCGGCCCGACCCACATGGCCCGGCTGCTGGCCGGGCTGCGGCGCCCGCCGACCAAGCCCCTGTCGGTGATGCCCAACGCCGGCTATCCCACCGTGGAGCACCAGCGCACGGTCTTTACCGCCGCGCCGGGCTATTTCGGCGGCAGGACCGCCGAGCTGCGCGCCTACGCCCGGCTGCTGGGGGGCTGCTGCGGCACCACCCCGGCCCACATCCAGGCCCTGGGCGAGGCCCTGGCCCGGCCCGCCGCCCTGCCCGGCGCGCCCAAGGCCGCCCCGGCCCCGGCCGCCGCCGCCCCGGTGGGCAACGCCCTGTGGGACAAGCTGGCCGCGGGCAAGTTCGTGCGCGTGGCCGAGCTCAACCCGCCCCAGGGCGCGGACCTGTCGGCCCTGCTGGCGTCGGCCCGGGCCCTTCAGGCCGCCGGGATCGACGCGCTGACCTTCCCGGATATGCCCCTGGCCCGGCTGCGCATGGACGCGCTCTCCTGCGCCGGGCAGGTGACCGAGCGGCTGGGGGTGGACGTGGTGGCGCACCTGACCTGCCGGGACCGCAACCTGCTGGCCGCCCAGGCCGGGGTGCTGGCCGCCCACGCCCAGGGCATCCGCAACCTGCTGGTCGTCACCGGGGACCCGGTGCCCGAGAGCGACCGGGGCAGCATCCGCCCGGTCTTCAACCTCAACGCCATCACCATGACCGGCGTGGTGCACAACATGAACGGCGACTACTTCCCCGCCGACCCCATATCCGTCGGCGTGGCCCTCAACCCCTGCGCCGCCCGGCCCGAGGTGGAGCTGGCCCGGCTGCGCCGCAAGATGGAGCAGGGCGCGCGCTTTGTCATGACCCAGCCCATCTTCGACCTGGCCTGCCTGCCGGTGCTCGACGCGGCGCGGGCCATGGGCCTGAAGGTGCTCGGCGGGATCATGCCCCTGGTCAGCTACCGCAACGCCCAGTACATGGGCCACGAGGTGCCGGGCATGCGCATCCCCGAGGAGGACCTGGCCCGCTTCACCCCCGAGATGAGCCGGGTGGAGGCGCGCCGGGTGGGCCTGTCCATCGCCGAGGCCACCTGCCGGGCGGTCGCCCCCCACGTGGACGGCTTCTACTTCGTCACCCCCTTCAACCGCGCCCAGACCATCGCCTCGCTGCTGCGGCGGCTGGAGCGCTAGCCGCGGCGCGAAAAATGTGGTATGATGCGGTGGAGTTTGAGGAGGGAATCGCATGCAGTTTTCCTGGGATTGTCCCCAGCTGACGATCAACGCCGAGGGCGGCGTGATCCAGGCCGGGTTCGTGGCCGAGGGGGTCTTCCGCTACGCGGTCAGCCCGGCGGGCCCCATCCCCGCGCCCTGCCCGGGCCTGACCGGCTCGCAGCGCTCACGGGTGCACTTTGAGGACCGGGAGGAGGCCTTCGTGCTCAAGACCCGGGCGCTGAAGGTGGTGCTGGACAAGACCACCGGCCTTGCCACCTACTACAACGCCCGGGGCAAGCGCATCCTGGCCAGCCTGGGCCAGCGCTTCGCCCCGCCCGCCGGCGAGCAGGAGCGGATCACCGCCGCGCGCCAGGGCGGGGGCCTCTATGAGATCACCGCGGACTTCGCCCTGCCGGCGGACGAGCGCTTCTACGGCCTGGGCCAGCACCAGCAGGGCCTGCTGGATCAGCGGGGCGAGCGGGTGCTGCTCTGGCACGACTACAAGGGCAAGGGCGGCGAGATCGTCGGCCTGCCCTTCCTGGTATCCAGCTACCAGTACGGCGTCATCTTGGACAACCTCTCCCGGACCACGGTGGACCTGGGGGCCGAGGACCCCGGCCGGGTGCGCTGGACCGCGCCTTTGGGCGGCGCGCTGAGCTATTTCGTGCTGTGCGACGAGGACTACGCCGGCATGTACCGCGGCCTGCGCGCCCTGATGGGCGAGACCCCCCTGCCCCACAAAAAGGCCCTGGGCTACATCCAGTGCAAGCAGCGCTACGAGACCCAAGAGCAGGTCGAGCGGGTGGCCCAGACCTACCGGGACAAGGGCTACCCCCTGGACATGATGGTGGTGGACTGGTTCCACTGGAAGCACCTGGGCGATCTGGACCTGGACCCGGCCTACTGGCCCGACCCGGCGGCCATGACCGCCAAGCTGCGGGAGCTGGGCGTGGAGACCATGATCTCCTGCTGGCCGCGCTTTGTCAAGCAGAGCCGCCACTACGACGCCCTCGATGCGCGGGGCTGGTTCATGCAGGACCTTGCGGGCGACACCCTCTACGGCACCGCCGAGGACCCGCGCGGCGCGCTGATCGACACCACCGATCCGGACTGCGCCGCCTGGTACTGGGACGCCATCCGCGACAGCTACGCGGCCAAGGGCTTCTCCTGCTGGTGGCTGGATGAGGACGAGCCCGACATCCTGCCCTACGGCTACCACCTGCGCTGCGGCGACGGGGCCCAAGTGCACAACCTCTACCCCCTGACCCACACCGGCGCGGTCTATCGGGGGCATCGGCGGGACCTGCCCGAGCGCTGCACCATCCTGTCGCGCTCGGCCTGGTTCGGCGCCCAGGCCCACGGGACCACCTTCTGGTCCAGCGACATCTACCCTACCTGGGACACCCTGCGCCGCCAGGTGCCCTGCGGGATCAACTTCTGCGCCAGCGGCTTCGCCTTCTGGTCCAGCGACATCGGCGGCTGGCAGGCCCTGCCCGGCGGGGAGGGGGACGAGTCCTACAAGGCCCTGCTGCTGAAGACCGAGGCCCAGACCGACGAGCAGGCCCGCCTCAACTACCCCGAGCTGTACGTGCGCTGGTTCCAGTACGGGGCCTTCTGCCCCACCTTCCGGGCCCACGGCACCCGGCCGGAGAACGAGGTGTGGAGCTACGGGCCCGAGGCCGAGGAAATCCTGGTCAAATACCTGCGCCTGCGCTACCGGCTGCTGCCCTACCTCTACGCCCTGGCCGAGGGGGTGCGCAGCACCGGCGCGCCCTTCATGCGCGGGCTATTTCTGGATTACCCCGAGGACCCGGCCTGCGCGGATATCCAGGATCAGTACCTGTTCGGCCCGGCGCTCTTGGTGGCCCCGGTGCTCCACCAGGGCCAGCGCCAGCGGCAGGTCTACCTGCCCGAGGGGCTGTGGTATGATTTCTGGACCGAGCGGCCCATCCAGGGCGGGCGGACGATCACGGCGGACGCGCCCCTGGACACCCTGCCGCTGTTCGTCAAGGCCGGCAGCATCCTGCCGATGCAGCCCGACTGCGACCGGGCGGACGAGGAGGGACCCATCACCCTGACGGTCTACCCCGGCCGCGACGGGGCCTTCGACCTGTACGCAGACGACGGCAGGACCTACGCCTACGAGCGGGGCCAGTGCCGCCGGGCCCAGGTCCGCTGGAGCGACGCGACCGGCAGCCTCGCCTACCAGGGCGACGAGATCGGCGGGCTGACCCGGGCCAACGCCCAGGCCCGCACGCGGGTGGTCGGCCGGTGAACCAAAAAGGCCCGGACACGATGTGTCCGGGTCCTTTTTCTTTATCGCCTCATCCCCGATACAGATGGCGCAGCACGTCCCGCCCCATGTAGCCGATGCGCTCCCGCCGGTCAAAGCGGTAGCCCGCCTTCTCGAGCACCCGCACCGAGGGGGCGTTGTCCGGCTCCACCGAGCCGTAGACAAAGGGCAGGCCCAGGACCCGCTTGCCCCAGGCGGTCAGGGCGGCGGTCGCCTCGGTGGCATAGCCCCGGCCCTGGTCGGCCTGGCCGATGGCGTAGCCGATCTCCACCCCGTCCAACAGCGCGCTCAGGCCGACGTGGCCGATCAGCCGCTCCCCCCGGCAGACCGCCAGCACATAGGGCAGCTCCCGACCGGGATACCGGGCGATGAGAAAATCCAGCGTCTCGGCGGCCTCGGCCAGGTCGGCGTAGACCTCGTCGGGTATCCAGCGGCGCATGCCGGGCTCCTGGCTCAGGGCCAGCACCGCCGGGGCGTCCTCGGGCGCAAAGGGGCGCAGGGTCAGCCGGGGGGTTTGGATCAAGCACATGGCGGTTCCTCCTCGGGCGCGGCGCGGGCCGGGCGGCCAGGGCGCGCGAAATGGTTGTGTATCGCCGCGCCCGGCCGTCGCGCGGTCGGACGGCGGGGGTCTGCGGCGGTTGGCGGCTTGCGGCGGTCGGACGGCGGGGGTCTGCGGCGGTCAGGGGCCTGCGGCGCGGTCGGACGGCGGGGGTCTGCGGCGGTTGGCGGCCTGCGGCGGTCGGGGGCCAGGAGCCCGCGCGCAGGCTCAGCCGTGGCGGCGCTGGTAGCCCGCGCGCAGGCTCAGCCGTGGCGGCGCTGGTAGCCCGCGCCCCAGTCCTTCATGGCGTCGAGCACCGGCTTGAGGCTGTATCCGGTCTCGGTCAGGGCGTACTCCACCCGGGGCGGCACCTCGGCGTAGACCGTGCGGGTGACCAGGCCCATGCGCTCCATGTCCCGCAGCTGGGCGGTGAGCACCTTCTGGCTGACCTGGCCGACCGAGCGCTTAAGCTGGCCGAAGCGCTTGACGCCCTCCATCAGGTCCCGCAGGATCAGCACCTTCCACTTGTCCCCGATGAGCATCAGGGTGGTCTCCACCGGGCAGGCGGGCAGCTGGTTGTCCATGGCGATTCCTCCTATCGGCAGGGCTTACAACCATTGTAAGGCGCGCCCGACCCGCCGTCAAGGTCGAAACGCTTGGGCAGAGTCCGCGCAAACCCCGTCGGCGCGCAATCGTATCTGTTTGTATACTACAGCACAAAATAGTGCTTACTTTACGATATCCCTATATCGCGCTATCATGAGGCCATGGGAGAAGGACCGTCGGCCCGCCGCCCAAATCCCCTTACAGGAGGCCCATATGATGAACAAGAACCGCTGCAAAACCCTCGCCCTGGCCCGGGGCGAGATGTCCGTGTACGACTGGGGCGGCGTCCGCCTGCACGCCTACAGGACCCATGACCCCATCGACGACGAGGTGTTCCTCCTGGAGAAGGACGGCCAGGCCGTGGTGATCGAGTCGCCCTGCTTTTTCGACAACAACCGGGAGCTGGAGACCTATCTGGCCCAGCGCGGGCTGCAGGTCGCGGGCATGCTGCTGGCCTATCACCTGGCCGGGGGCTCCTTCCTGCCCGATGCGCGCAAGTACGCCACCGCCAACGCCGTGGCCTACGGCACCGCCGGCGGGGGCCGGGCGCTGATCGACGGCTTCGCCGCCGCCTTCGGGGCGGCCTTTGATCCCTCGCTGCACGCCGTGACCGATGTGATCGGCGGGGGTCCGCTCACCCTGGGGGGCATGGAGCTGGTCATCGTGCCCACCGCCGACGCCTTTGACATCGAGATCCCGGCCATCGGCGCGGTGTACATCCACATGCTCGGGCACGACTGCCACTCCATCGTCGCCGGGGTGGCCCACGCCGACGCGCTCATCGCCCAGCTGCAGGGCTACATCGACCGGGGCCTGCGCTTGATCCTGACCAGCCACCACGCCCCCGAGGACCTCGACGACGCCCGGGAGAAGATCGATTACCTCCGCCGGCTCAAGGCCCTGGCCGCGGCCAGCCCCGACGCGGCGGCCTTCAAGGCCGCGGCGCGGGCCGCGTACCCCGACTATGTCGGCCTGAACTATCTGGACATGACCGCCGGGTTCTTCTTCGGCTAAAGCGCAAAAACCCCCGCCGTCCATCGGACGGCGGGGGTTTTTTATGCGTTGGGGCCGAGCAGGTCGGCCAGCAGGGCCTCGGGCGGCGACGACGTTCTCTTTCGGCCGGCAAATTCGATGTTTAAGGGCCGATGCGCTCAGTACAGCTCGGTCAGGCTGGCGAGGGTGCGGCGCAGGGTGTAGGCGTCCACCCGCTCCCAGCCGTCCTTAAGGTCGCTCTCCAGCTCGTTGATGCGCTTGTAGCGGCGGGTGAACACCATCGGCGAGGGGAAGCGCAGAGGCGCGGGCTTGGGGGCGGCCATGGCCTGCCGGGCGGCCTGGTACACCTGCTGATCCACCCAGTCGGGGTGGCGGCACAGGGCCATGTTCCAGCCCAGGGCCCGCTTGGTGGCCACGGTGGGGATGGGGCCGAAGAAGGACTGGGCCTCGGCGCAGCCCGCCTGGTCGCTGACCACCAGGATGACCGGCACGCCGTGCTCCCCGGCCAGGGCCCCGTCGATGGCCATCTCCCCCACCCGGCGGTCCCCGATCCACATGCCCTGGTAGGCGCGCGAGCTGAAGGAGTGGGCCAGCACCGCGCCGGGGGTGCCGTCCATGGCGTGGTAGCCGATCAGGAGCGCCCCGTCAAACCCCTCCTGGAGCAGGCAGAAGCGGTGGGCCGGGCCGGTCCCCACCAAGAGCTCGCATCGCGGGTCCACGGCCTCATAGTCGAGGTTGCAGCTCGGCCCGTGGTTGTCCCAGACCACCACGCGCTCGGCCCCGCCGTCAAAGAGCGCCCGGGCGGCGGCGTTGACCTCCCGCACGGCCTGGCGGCAGGCCAGATGATAGTTGTCCCCCAGGCCCATGGCCTCGGGCCCGCTGCCCACGGCCAGGGCCACGCCCTCCAGGTCCACAGCGATGAAATACGCGCTCATTCGGGTTCCTCCTCCAACACCCCATAGTTGGGGTAATCTTCCTCGGCGATCCGGGCCAGGCCGCCCTTGCCGCTCCCCAGGGCCTTGTGCTCCCGGCGCAGCGCCTCGCCCGCGTCGGGCATGATCTGCTGCTGCCGGAAGGAGAAGACCTGCTCCCCGGCGACGATGACATGGTCCGCCACCCCGATGCCCATGGGCGAGAGCACGCCGATGGCGGTGTTGGTCAGCTCCATATCCACCCGGGAGGGGTGGGCCCGGCCGCCGGGGTGGTTGTGGGCCAGGATGACCACCTTGGCCTGGTGGCGCAGGGCGGTCTCGGCCAAGAGACGGGGATAGACCACGGTGCGGTCGATGGTGCCCTCGTGCAGCAGGGCGGCGTGGTTCACCCGCAGCTGGGTGTTCAGGCAGATCATGTAGACCGCCTCGTAGCGCCGGCCCATGAACAGGCTGGCGGCGTAATCCGCGGTGCGCGCGGCGGTGTTGAGCAGGGGTTTCTCGCCCCAGCGGTCGAGGTGGTAGTAGCGGGCCATGTCGGGCACCATGTGCAGCAGCACGGCGGTGTTGTAGCTGACCTTGCCCTTGCGCACCAACTCCTCCACCGGGGCCTCCAGCACCCCCGAGAGCGAGCCGAAGATGTCGAGCAGGCGGTGGGCCAGGGGGTTGACGTCGATGCGGGGCACGGCGTAGAACAGCAGCATCTCCAGCGCCTCGTGGGGGGCGAAGCCGTCCAGCCCTTCAAAGACATAGCGCTCGCGCACCCGTCGGCGGTGCTCGGCGTGGGCGGAGGCGTCGGGCTGCTCGGGTTTCTTCGGGGGCATATTAGGCCCTCCTTTCCGGTTATCGCTCGGCGGCGGCGTCCTGCTCGGGCGCGGGGTCGTCGGCAAAGAGGCTGCGGATTTCCTGGGGCGAGAGCGAGCCGAGCATGACCTCCCCGGCCTGGATGACCGCGCCGGTCAGGGCGCGCTTTTTGCGCTGCAGGGCGATGATCTTCTCCTCGATGGTGCCCCGGGTGATCAGCCGGATGACGTGCACCACCTTGTGCTGGCCGATGCGGTGCGCCCGGTCGGTGGCCTGGTCCTCGGCGGCGGGGTTCCACCAGGGGTCCACATGGATGACCGTGTCCGCCCCGGTCAGGTTCAGGCCGGTGCCCCCGGCTTTCAGGGACACCAGGAAGACCTGGGCCTGGCCGCGGTTGAAATCGTTGACCCGGGCGACGCGCTCGGCCGGGGGGGTGGACCCGTCCAGGTACATGCTGACGACGCCCATCTGGTTAAAGCGCGCCCGGATGAGCTGGAGCATGCTGGTGAACTGGCTGAAGAGCAGCACCCGGTGGCCCCCGGCCAGGGCCTCGGAGACCACCTCCTCCAGCAGCTGCATCTTGCCGCTCTCGCCGGTGTAGTTCTCCAGAAACAGCGCCGGGTGGCAGCAGATCTGCCGCAGGCGGGTGATGCACGAGAGGATGCGGATGTGGCTGCCCGAGGCCCCGTGCTGCTTGAGCTGGGCGTCGACCTCCTTGCGGGCCTGGGCCAGGTAGAGCTGGTAGGCCTTGCGCTGATCGGCCGTCAGCTCGGCCATCATGTTGTGCTCGATCTTGCCGGGCAGCTCGCGCAGCACATCCTGCTTGAGCCGGCGCAGGATGAAGGGCCGGATGCGCCGGGAGAGCACCCGCTGGGCCTGCTGGTCGCCCTTGGCGATGGGCTGGGCGAAGCGCTGGGCGAAGGAGGTGTGCTGCCCGAGAAAGCCCGGCAGCAGAAAGTCGAAGATGCTCCACAGCTCATCCAGGGAGTTCTCCATGGGCGTGCCGGTCAGGGCCAGGCGGCGCGTCGCCGAGAGCTCCTTGACGGCCTGGGCGCCCACGGACAGGTGGTTCTTGATGTTCTGGGCCTCGTCTAGGATCAGGTAACGGAAGGTGATCTTGGCCAGCTCCGGGTAATCCCGCCGCACCAGGGGATAGCTGGTCAGCAGCAGGTCCACGCCCTCCAGGTCCTCCAGGGCCTTGACCCGGCTGGCCTTGTCGCCCCCCAGCACCCGGGTGACCATGCCCGGGGCGAACTTCTCCACCTCGGCCTGCCAGTTGTGCACCAGGCTGGTCGGGGCGACCACCAGCGAGCAGCAGCCCGGGGTCTGCAGCTTGGCCCACTGCAGCAGGGCGATGACCTGCACGGTCTTGCCCAGGCCCATGTCGTCGGCCAGGATGCCCCCCAGCCCGCAGCTGTCCAGGGTGGCCATCCAGGAGAAACCGGTCTTCTGGTAGGGGCGCAGCACCTTGTCCAGGTTCTTCGGGCAGTGGAACACCTCGGGGTGGCGCAGCCGGGAGAGCATGTTCTCCACCGACCCGTTGGACTGAAGGCGGATGCCGTACTGCTGCTGCAGGTCCTCGATCTGGGTGGCGCGGTAGACCGGCAGCAGGAAGGCCCCGTCCTTCTCCTGGCCCGAGGCCAGGTCCAGCGCTTCGCTGAAGCCGGCCAGCTGGTCGAAGAAGACCCGCTGATTCTCCCCGTCCAGGGAGAGGAAGGAGCCGTCCTTCAGGCGGAAGTACTTGCGCTTCTCCCGCCAGGCCGCCAGCAGGGCGATCAACTCCTCCTGGCTCAGGTCCTCCACCTGAAGGGTCAGCTCCAGCCATTGCTGGGCCGCCAGCAGGCGCACCGAGCCCGAGGCCCGGCTGTTGCGCCGGATCTTCAGGCCCTTGAAGTCCTCGGAGTAGTAGACCTGGGCCACGGCCTGCAGCTGGGGCAGCCCCTCGGTGAGAAAGCCGTAGAGCGCCTCCTCGTCGGACAGGTGGGCCCGGCCGACCTGCACCACGAAGCCCCACCGGCTGAGCACCTCGATGATGGCCTTTTCCCCCGCGCCGTCGCGCATCAGGATGCCCTCGGTCAGGGGCATGGGCGCGCCCGGGGCGAAGGGGTTGATCTCGTGCGCGCCGTAGGCGAAGCGCACCCCGGCGATGATGCCCATGCCCTCGCGGTCCAGATAGACCTTGGCCTGAAGCGGCTCGCGGATCAGCCGGGCGGACACCGTCTCGTCCATGGTCAGCTCGCCCACCTGCGCGATGCGGCTGATGCCCTCGGAGAGGAAGCGGTCGGCCAGCTCGCCCGTGAGCACGAAGCGGGCCTGCCGCCCCTCGCCCATGGCCGCGCGCAGGGGCTCCAGCAGCGCCCGCTGGCTCTCCGGCGGGGCGTAGAGCCCCTCGCCGCAGAGCAGGTAGCCGGCGCACACCGGCAGCAGCTCGCCCGGGGCGGCGGCCTGCAGCACCAGCACCCCGTCCTCCATCTTCAGCGCCACGGACAGGGGCACCGGGCCGCGATGGATGCGCACCGCCTGCCAGGGCTGCGCGTCCACCGACAGGTGCGCCGTGCCGGAGAGCGCGTCGAGCAGGCGCAGGAGCATGTGCTCCGTCAGGCGCAGGTGCCGCCCGTAGAGCAGCGCCCCGCCCCGGGGGGAGGCCACGCCCATGGCCTGCTGTCCCTGACGCCACTGCTTCAAATAACTCAGCAGCGCGAAGCCCTCGGGCGAGAAGGTGTGGCTGGCGGGATCGTAGGCGTATTTTTGGCCGAAGCGCATGGGCCGCCCCTCCTCCACCGCCGCCAGCAGGGCCGGGATATCCCGCACGACGTAGCGCTTGCCCATGCCGATGCGCAGGGAGAGCACCCCGCCGCCCCGGCCGTCGAGCTGGATCCAGGGCTCCAGGTGCACCCGCTGGCGCTCCAAATCGCCGGTGCCCTCCAGGCAGGCCAGCAGCGCCCGGCAGGCCTCCTCGTCCGCCGCCAGGTGCGCCTGCTGCCAGGCCGGGTCGCACAGGCAGATCAACAGCGCCGTCACGTGGGCGCAGGCGCCCATCTGGCTGTCCTGCGTCACGCAGCTGCAGCCCAGGCGCGCCACCTGGCCCTGCTCGTCGAGCACCACCTGGGCCCGGTGGGCCGGGTGCCCCTTGATCTCACAGCTGGCGGTGCGGGTGGCCACGTTCCAGGTCAGTTGGTCCACCTGGTGGGCGAGCACCGCCTGCCGGCCCACCTCAAAGGCCGTGGGCGAGGCCGAGAGCTGTCGTACTTGGTCTAGGTCCAATCGCTGCATGCTGATTCCTCTCCATGAAAAACGCGTATCTTAATCCCTATTCGCCCCGGGCGGGCAAATTCCTGCCGCGCAATCGGGCGGATTGGAGCCGCGCCCGCCTATCGGCGAAATTCGCGCCCGAATTCCTGGTCAAAAGGGTAGACGATTCTAACCAGGCGCGCGGCGGCGGTAAACGGTTGCTTTTTTCATGGAAAGAGGAAAAATATACACTATGCCCAGTATAAGCGTCCTGAGGAAATTTGTCTAAATATTCGGCCGACGCGGACGGAACCAATGTCAAGGGAGGGAATCCGCATGACCAAACGAACCCATCATCGGCTGCCGACCCTGGCGGCCCTCGCCCTGTCCGCGGCGCTGATCGCCGTGGGCGGCTTCGCCAGCGCCGCGGGCGTGCCGGGCGGCGACGGGGCGCAGATCCCGCCGGTGAGCGCCGCGCCTGAGAGCGCACAGCCCAGCGAGCTGCCCGGAAGCGCACAGCCCAGCGAGCTGCCCGAGGCGAGCGCCGCGCCCGAGAGCGCACAGCCCAACGTTACGCCCGAGAGCGCGCAGCCCAGCGAGCTGCCCGAGGCGAGCGCCGCGCCTGAGAGCGCGCAGCCCAGCGTTACGCCCGAGAGCGCGCAGCCCAGCCTTGCCCCCCGGCCCCGCGTGGCGGCCGCGCCCACATCGGCCAACCAGGCCGAGCGCGGCGGCGTGTCCTACGCGACGCTGGAGGCGGCTCTTGAGGGCGCGGCCAGCGGGGACAGCGTCAAGCTGCTCGCCGACGTCGCCCTGACCCAGCCCGTCACCCTGGACGGCGTCACCCTGGACCTGGACGGGAAGACCCTGTCCGCCCCGGGAAACTGCGTCACCCTCAGGGGCGGCGCGGCGCTGACCAACGGCAAGGTGCTCTCCGGCGGCACGGCCGTCACCGTGTCGGGCAGCGCCAGCCTGCGGAGCCTGACGGTGGAGACCACCGGCGGGTACGCCGTCAAGGTCAGCGGCGGCGCGACGGCCTTCTCGGCGACGGGCTGCACCCTGAAGGTCACCGGCTCTGCCAACTACACCTACACCCTGTCGGTGAGTAGCGCGGCCTCGGTGGTCCTGGACAACTGCACCCTGAGCAACGAGACCACCGGCAAGGCCTACGACACGGCCAACATCGTCGCCGACGCCATCACCGTGACCGGCGGCAGCTACGCCAGCGCCTCGGCCACCGCCCTGGCCCTGTCGGTGAGCGACGAGGCCGGCCAGGCCACCGTCACCGGCGCGTCGCTGAGCAACAGCTCCGGCGTGGCCGTGCAGGTCGCCTGGGGCAGCAAGGGCGTCGTCACCCTGGGCGCGGGCAACGCCGTCACCGGCGCGCTGCGCATGGCGGCCACGGCCTCCGGCGCGCCCGCCTACCGCGTGCGCGTGACCGGCGGCGCGTTTACGAGCGCCCAGCCCTTTCAGTTCACCAACGCCGCGGCGACCGCCGAGGGCCTGCTCAGCGTGACCGGCGGCGTCTTCGCCGACCCGAGCGCCGAGGATTACCTGGCCCCGGGCTACCACCTGACCCAGACCCAGGCGGGCTACGAGGCGGTTGGCGACCCCAACGCCGCCGACGCCGTGGCCTACATCCCGGCGACCTCGAGCTTCTACAACACCCTGGACGCGGCCCTGGCGGCCGCGAACGGCAACCCCGTGGCCCTGCTGGCGGACGTTGAGACCGGCTCGCTCTGCGGCGTGATCGACGGGCGGGGCAAGCGCGTCACCTTCACCGGCTCGCTCTCGGACCTGCTGGCCACCGGCGCGACCCTCGCCGGCGCGGACGTATCCGTGAGCGAGGGCGTGATCTACAACCTGTCCATGAAGGCCGGGGCCCTTGACGGCGGCCGCCCGGACGGCGCCGCGCGCGCCGCGGCCCAGACCCATCTGGCCGACGGCTACCTCGTCAACGGCGACAGCAACGGCGACGGGGCCATCCTGCCCGAGACCGCCTTCCTGATCCAGAACGGCCCCGTCGGCTACACCATCCTGTCCGAGGCGCTCTACAAGGCCGCGGGCAACGACGCGGACCAGCCGGTGGACGACCAGCTGACCCTGCTCAAGGACGCGCCCGAGGGCTATCAGGAGTTCTTCCCCAACGCCTGCTACACCCTGGACCTGAACGGGCACACCCTGGGCGGCTCGGGCGCGCAGATGGGCTACGGCCTGATGCAGCTGCGCGGCGAGGGGGGCCAGGGGCTGCTCAACGCCGCGGACAACGCCCGCGTCACCCTGAAGAACGGCGCGGTGGCGGGCGCGGATTTCGGCGTCACCGTCAACGGCAACCTCAAGGGCGTGCGGCTGACCCTGACGAATGTGACGATCACCTCGGACCACACCGGCGTGTACTTCCCCGCCGACGCGGGCAGCGCCCTTGACATGACCGGCTGCGCGGTCGCCGCGGGCACCGGCGTGGGCGTCAAGAGCGGCTCGGTCCGCCTGACCGACTGCACCGTCACGGCCGCCGGCGCGGCGGCCAACCCCGACGCCCCCTTCCCCGGCGGCATCCATGAGACCGGCGACGCCATCTACCTGGAGGGCGGCTACGGTCGGCCCATCGAGGTCACCCTGGTCTCGGGCGTGTACACCAGCGCCAACGGCCGGGCGGCCAGCGTGCGCTTCGCCGAGGCGGGGCAGAACCTGACCATCGCCGGCGGCACCTTCTCCTCGGACGTGTCGGCCTGGGTGGCCGACGCGCGGGCCCTGGTCCAGATCGGCGCGGACCGCTATACCGTCGCCACGGTGCAGGCCCCGGCGGCCGAGCCCGCGCCCCTGCCCGGCGGCGCGTCGGTGGCCCTGGCCCCCGAGGCCCAGGAGGTTCTGACCCAGGCGGCCCACCGGGCCGTGGAGGCGCTGCTGGCCGATCCCGAGGCCTCCGAGCAGCTCAAGGAGCAGGTGCGCGCCGCCCTGAACGACGGCCAGCCCATCACCCTGGAGCCGGTGGTCACCCCCCTGGACTCCCAGCAGGCCGGCCCGGACGCGCAGACCATCCGGGAGGGGCTCCCGAGCGGCGGCGCGGTGCTGCAGTACCTGGACCTGTCCCTGCAGCTGCGGGTGGGCGACACGGTCATCGGCACGGTCGACCGGCTGGAGCGGCCCATCGCCCTGACCGTCACCCTGCCCGAGAACCTGCTCAAGCCCGGCCGGGTCTTTGTCATCGCCCGGGTGCACGAGGGCGCGCTGACCCTGCTGCCCACCACCCTGACGGGCAACGAGCTGTCGGCCATGAGCGACGCCTACTCGACCTACGCGGTGATCTACACCGACGAGCGGACCGCGCCGACCGATTCGCCCGCCCCCTCCGATTCGCCCGCGCCCTCGGCCGACCCCTCCGCGACGGCCAGCCCGAGCGTCTCCCCCTCCCTGAACCCGGTCAGCGCCACCCCGGCCCCCTCGGCCTCGGCGGGCGGCGTGCACACCGGGGACGGGCAGTATGACCTGCTGGCCATGGCCGCGGCCCTGATGGTCGCCAGCCTGGCCGCCATCGCGCTGGTGCTGCTGATGAGAAAGCGGCGCCACGCCTAAACCCCGCCCCGTCGCGGGCCCCCACAGCCATGGGGGCCCGCGCTTTTGTTTGCCCCGGGCGGGCGAACGTGGTATACTGACCCCAGTGAAAATTGCTCTGTCAGGAGGGATTCCCTATGATGACACCGGAAGCGTGGCTGGACAGCCACAAGGAGGATTTCATCCGCGCCTGCCAGCGGGTGCTGCGCATCAACTCGGTCAAGGCCGCGCCCGAGCCGGGCAAGCCCTTCGGCCCCGGGGTGTACGATTGCCTGGTGGAGGCCCTCAAGATCGCCGACGAGCTGGGCCTTGACACCAAGAACGTGGACGGATACGCCGGGCGCATCCAGGCCGGGGAGGGCGACGAGATCGTGGGCATCCTGTCCCACCTGGACGTGGTGCCCGAGGGCGAGGGCTGGACCTATCCCCCCTACAGCGGCGCGTATGTGGACGGCTGCCTCTACTCCCGCGGCGCGGGGGACAACAAGGGCCCCAGCATGGCCGCGCTATTCGCCCTGGCGGCGGTGGCCCAGTCCGGCGCGAAGTTCACCCGCAGGGTGCACCTGATCTTCGGCTGCGACGAGGAGAGCGGCTGGGACGACATGGCCTACTACGGCGCGCACGAGCGCATGCCGGACATGGGCTTCTCCCCGGACGCGAGCTTCCCGGTGACCCACGCCGAGAAGGGCATCATGCATGTGGACCTGGTGGCCGAGGGGGCCGACCCGACCTGCCCGGTGCGGTCGATCCAGTCGGGCACCCGGGCCAACATCGTGCCCGACGAGGCCCACGCCCTGGTTGCCCTGCCCATGGGCGAGGTGCGCCAGGCGGTGGAGACCGTCGCCCCGCTTCATGAGAAGCTCTCCTTCGACCTGGCCGAGCGGGACGGCCTGGTCAAGGTTACGGCCCACGGCGTGGGCTGCCACGGGGCCTTCCCCGAGGGCGGCGTCAACGCCCTGGCCTACCTGATGGTCGCCCTGAGCCGCCTGCCCCTGGGCGACGGGCCCATGGCCAAGGCCATCGCCTTCGTGGCCAGCCGCATCGGCCTGACCCTGCACGGCGAGGACATCGGCCTGGGCATCTCCGACCCGGTGACTGGGCTGCTCTCCTGCAACCTGGGCGTGATGCGCATGGACGGGGACAAGCTGACCGCCACCATCGACATCCGCCACCCCGTGGACCGCACCCATGAGCAGCTCATGGACATCCTCCAGGGGCAGTGCGCCCCGGCCGGGATGCGCGCCGAGCTGGGCACCTGGCAGGCCCCCCTGTACCTGCCCAAGGACCATTTCATCGTCACCACCCTGATGGACATCTACAAAAAGCACACCGGCGATGTGGACGCTCAGCCCCAGACCATGGGCGGCGGCACCTACGCCCGGGCCATCCCCAACGCCGTGGCCTTCGGCCCGAGCTTCCCGGGCGGCAAGCACGGCGGGGCCCACGAGCCCAACGAGTTCGTCAGCGTGGATGAGCTCATCGCCGGGGCGAAAATCTTTATCGACGCGATCCTCCAGCTGGCCTGCGCGTGAGCTGGGGCGCGATACTTGCCGTGGCCGCCGGGATCGCCCTGATCCTGGCGGCCATCGTCGTGCTGTCCTGCCGGTGGCTGCAGGCGCGGCGCTACACCCTGACCGTGCCCGGCCTGCCCGAGGTCTTTGACGGGCTGCGCATCGCCCACCTGAGCGACCTGCACTCCGCCCGCTTCGGCAAAAACCAGGCCCGCCTGGCCGACAAGGTGCGCCGGGCGGCCCCGGACCTCGTCTGCTTCACCGGGGACATGATCTCCGCCAAGGACCCCGACGGGGCGGCCTTCTTCGAGCTGTGCCGAGCCCTGGGCGATCTGCCCCGCTACGGCGTGTGGGGCAACCATGAGCAGCGCAGCGTTCTGCTGGACCGGGCGGCCTGCCGGCGCGAGCTGGAGGGCATGGGCGTGGTCTGGCTGGACGGGGAGCGGGTCTGGCTGGAGCGGGCGGGCGCGCGCGTCTGCCTGGCCGGGGCGCTGCTGCCCCGGGCCCACTACAAGCACCCCAACGCCCCCCGCCTGGACCCCGACGGGGCGGCGCTGACGGCGATGATGGGCGCAAAGCCCGCCGAGACGACGATCCTTTTGACCCACTCGCCCCTGGACCTGGCGGGCTACGCCGACTGGGGAGCCGAGGTGGTCCTGACCGGGCACATGCACGGGGGCATGGTGCGCCTGCCCTTTCTCGGCGGGGTGCTCTCCCCGGAGAAGCGCTTCTTTCCCCGTTTCGACGGCGGGCTGTTCCGCCAGGGAAACTGCCAGATGGTCAACAGCCGGGGACTGGGCCTGGGCACCTTCCCGATCCGGCTGTTCTGCCGGCCCGAGATCGGGCTGATCGTCTTGCGGGCAGCCCCTTGACTTGGAGCGCGCTCCAAGGTGTATGGTAGGGAGGACAACGAGAAAAAGGAGCGCACACCCATGAAAAAACTCGGATTCGGCTTCATGCGCCTGCCCACCCTGGCGGAGAACGATCCCACCAGCATCGACATGGACCAGGCCCGGCGGATGGTGGACCTGTTCATGCAGCGGGGCTTCACCTACTTTGACACCGCCTACCCCTACCACCTGGGCGCCAGCGAGCGCGCCCTGGGCGAGCTGCTGGTGGCCCGCTATCCCCGGGAGAGCTTCACCATCGCCGACAAGCTGCCCATGTACGACCTGCCCCCCGCCGAGAAGCTCGAGCCCATCTTTCAGGAGCAGCTGGAGCGCCTGGGCGTGGACTACTTTGACTACTACCTGCTGCACAACCTGCACGGCGAGGCCTACGACAACGCCGTGGACACCGGGGCCTTCGAGCTGGTGGCCCGCAAGAAGCGCGAGGGCAAGATCCGCCACATCGGCTTCTCCATCCACGACGACGCCCAGCAGATCGAGCGCATCCTGACCGAGCACCCGGAGATGGAGTTCGTGCAGATCCAGCTCAACTATGTCGACTGGGAGAACCAGGGCATCCAGGCCCGCAAATGCTACGAGGTCTGCCGCAAGTATCACCGCCCGGTGTTCGTGATGGAGCCGGTCAAGGGCGGCACCCTGTGCAACCTGCCGGAGGAGGCGGCGGCCATCCTGCGCCGCGCCAACCCCGAGGCCTCCCTGGCCAGCTGGGCCATCCGCTTCGCCGCGGACCTGCCGGGCGTGCAGGTGGTGCTCAGCGGCATGTCCACCCTGGCCCAGGTGGAGGAGAACACCGCCTTCATGGACGACTTCAAGCCCTTGACCCCCGCCGAGCGGGCGGCCGTCGGCCAGGTGGTGGACCTGATCAACGCGTCCATCGCCGTGCCCTGCAGCGGCTGCGGCTACTGCCTGAAGGACTGCCCCCAGGGCATCCCCATCCCCACCTACTTCGCCCTGTACAACGCCCACCAGCAGGACACCAAGGGCGGCTACCGCTCCCAGGTGGACTACTACGGCGGCCTGGCCTCCCGCGCCAACCCCGCCGGGGCCTGCGTCAAGTGCGGCAAGTGCGAGGCGGTCTGTCCCCAGCACCTGAAGATCCGCGACCACCTGGCCGAGGTGTCCCGCGCCTTCGACGCGTGAATCGCCGTACAAAAACAGCGGCCCCCTGAGGGGCCGCTGTTTTCTATTGCTTGTAGTGGAGGTAGTGGGAGGTGTCCTTGCGCAGGTTGAAGAAGCCCTCGGGCCCGTGCCGGCGGATCAGCTCGCCCCCCTCGCGGAAGGCCCGCTTGACCGGCTCGCCGTACAGGTCGCTCTGGGCCACCCGCTGGCAGGGGAACTGCTCGCACTGCGCGCAGAAGTCCACCCCGCGCTCCTGCGCGCAGGCGGGGATGAAGCAGCCCGGGATGCAGCCCCCGCCCGCCCCGCCGCACTTGCGGCAGCCCGGGCAGCCCGGGTGCGCGTCGTTGGACAGGCGGGCCAGGTATTGATCCAACTCGGTCAGGTCGTCGTACCACTGGCCCAGAAACTCCCGGAAGCCCTCCTTGAGCTTGAGCAGCGCGGCGGCGTGCCGCTGCACCGCGCCGCCGCGAAAGCCCGGGCAGGTGTAACACATCAGCCCGCAGGGGGGCAGGCGGTCGAGCAGTTCCTCCCGCGTCATGAGAAATCCCTCCTTTTATATGGGAAGCAGCACCAGCTCGGTCTGCTCCGGTCCGTGAACCTCCAACCGCCCCGAGGGGGTCAGGTAAGCGTTGATCTCGCTGCGCACCCCCATGCCGTCCAGGTAGAGGCCCGGCTCGATGGAGAACAGGGTGCCCGGCAGCAGGCGGCGGGTGTCGTGGGTCTCAAAATCGTCCAGGTTGGCCCCGAAATAGTGGGACAGGGCGCCCATGGAGTGGCCGGTGCGGTGGGCCAGGCCCCGCTCCAGCCCCCGGGCGGCGAAGAAGTCCCGCAGGTGGGCGTCCACCTCCCAGCCCGCAACCGGCCGCCCCGCGGCAAACCGATCCTGGATAAAGGCCTTGGCCTCCTCCCGGGCCGCGAACACCGCCGCCGCCAAGTCCCGGTAGGCCGCCGGGGGCTGGCTGCCGGCGTAGGCCGCCCAGGTGATGTCATAGTAGACCGCCCCGGGCCGATCCAGCCGCACCCAGAAATCGATCAGGATCCGGCTGCCCGGCGCGATGGGCCGGTCGGTGGCGGCGGTGGGGATGTAGCCCGGGTCCTGGGCGTGGTCGTCCACGGCGACGTAGGGCAGGTCCCCGTCGCTGGTCAGCCCGTCCCGGGCCCAGCAGGCCTGGATGAAATCCATCGCCCCCCGCTCGGTCAGGGGCCGGCCGGCCCGGATGGCCGCGGCCATGGCCGCAAAGACCTCCCGGAAGATGCCGTGCACCCGGTCCCCGGCCTGGCGGTGGGTGGCCATCTCCTCCTGGGTCAGCAGCGCCTCCTGGGCCTGCAGCAGGTCCCCGGAGCACACCGGCGTGTTGTCCAGCGCCCGCATCAGCTCCACCGTCCCCCCGTCGCACAGGGAGATGGCCGGCAGCTCGCACCCCGGGGAGTACTGCATGGCGATGCGCCCCCGATGGCCCAGCTCGGCCTGAAGCAGCGCGGAGAGCTCCTCCCGGCCGCTGTAGAGCGCGGCGCGCCCGGGCAGGTGCGCCAGGATGTGCCGCTCGATGCGGCTGGTCAGCTTGACCGGCTCGCCCGAGGCCGGGATGAAATAGTACCACCGCCGGGTGGAGGGCACCGGCCCCAGCCCCAGCACCCGCTTGGCCGCGGTGTCCCGGCCATAGATGTCGCAGAACAGCCAGCCCGCCAAATCCTGGGCGGCCAGCGCCCGCTGAACCTCGTCGATGCGCATGCAATCACCTCCTCCCCAGCATAGCACAGGGGGCCGGTCCAGGCAATATCCTAGTTCGCCCATTGGAATACAAACTTTTTTCCGCTGAAGGGTTGAAATCCGCCGCCCGGGCGTGTATCATAAGGCCAGAAAAAGGAGGCGTCAGCAGATGACAACCCTGGAGAAGAAGTCGGTTTTCGGTCTGGAGGATATCGTGTGCGTGGGCATGTTCGCGGCCATCAGCTTTTTGGGGGTGCAGTTTTTCCGCATCCCGATGCCCGCGGTGGTGGGCTCGCCCTTTCTGCATTTCGGCAACATTTTTCTGGTGCTCTCGGCGCTGCTGCTGGGCGGGCTGCGCGGCGGGCTGGCCTCGGCCATCGGCTTTGTCATTTTCGACCTGCTCAACGGCTACGTGCCCTCCATCCCCTCGGTGGCGGCGGGCTGCGTGCTGGGCGGGCTGACCATCGGGCTGATCTTTAAGGGCATGAAGCGCGCCGGCGCGCCCTGGCCCGCGGCGATGATCGTGTCCACCCTGATCGGCTACCTGGTCAAGATCGTGGTCAGCGTGGCCTTCGACGTGGTGACGATGCTGATTGCCGGCAACCCGGTGGGCGTGGCCGTGATCGGCGCGGTGACCAGCAACTACGCCACCTACATCAACGCCGTCATCTCCATCGCGGTGGCCTGCGCGCTGTACTACCCCTTCTACCTGATCGTGCGGCGCATGCGCATCTACCGCCAGGTGGAGGGCAAGGTGTTCGGCGGGCGGGGCTGATCGCCCGGCGCAAAAACCCCCTGTGGCCAAGGCCATGGGGGGTTTTTCTTGCCCCGCGGCCAAAGACCGCCGGGGGATTCTTGTCCGCGGCCAAAGCCGCGGGGTTTTTCTTGTCCGCGGCCCTATCGCTCCCACAGCCGCAGCGGCGCGGGCAGGGGGCTGGCAAAGCGCAGAGCCCGCCCGGTGATGGGCTGGCGCAGGGCGATGGCGCTGGCGTGCAGGGCGAAGCGGCCGGGCAGGCGCGGGTCCTCCTGGCCGTAGAGGAAGTCCCCGGCGATCGGGCAGCCCAGATGGCTCAGGTGCACCCGAATCTGGTGGGTGCGGCCGGTGTCCAGCACCAGGCGCAGGTGGGCGTAGCCCCCGTGGACCGCCAGGGTCTCATACCAGGTGCGCGCGCTCTTGCCCTCGGGATCGACCTGGCGGCGCACCGTGGCCCCCGGGGCCTTGGCGATGGGCAGGTCGATCCAGCCGGCGGGCGGCTGGGGCGCGCCGACGCACACCGCCTCGTAGGCGCGCACGAAATCCGGGGTGTGCAGCGCCTGGCGCAGCAGGTTGTGGGCGTGGGCGTGCTTGGCCACGGCCATCAGGCCGCTGGTGCCCTTGTCCAGCCGGTTGACCGGGCGGAAGACGTAGGGCGCGCCGTAGTGGGCGGCCAGGCGGTTGGCCAGGGCCCCGCCTGGCTGGCCGGGCGTGGCCTGGCAGGGCAGGGGCGCGGGCTTGTCCAAAATCAGCAGGTCGTCGTCCTCATAGACGATGTCAAGGGGGCCGGGCTCGGGCAGGAGGGCCTGGTCCCCCTCCTCCTCAAGGCGCGCGGCGACCACCTCCCCGGCGCGCACCCGGGCGTTGGCGTGCACCGGCGCGCCGCCGAGCAGCATGCCTCCCTGGCGCTTGAGCCGGTTCATCTGCCGGGTGGACAGGCCCATGCGCTTGCGCAGCACGTCCTTGATGAAGCGGCCGTCGTCCTCGGGGGCGACGGTGTGGGTCAGCTCACGCATGGGGGGATCTCCTGGGCGGCGGGGCGCGGGCCAGCGGCAAGGCGCGGACCGGTGGAGGGACTGAGCGCCTGGGGTTCTGGGCGCGGGCCTGCGGCGGGGCTGAGCTCCGGGGGTTCTGGGCGCGGGCCGGTGGAGGCGCGCACCACCAGGTGGGGCGCGATGCGCTCGGACACCGGCTGCTGGGCCCCGGCGCCGATCATCTCCAGCAGGCGCTCCACCGCCCGATCCGCCAGGGCGGGCAGGTTCTGGGCGACGGTGGACAGGGGCGTGGCCGCGGTGGCGGAGAAGGCCACGTCGTCATACCCGGCCAGGCTGACCCGCCCGGGCACGGCGATCCCCCGCTCGGTCAGCGCCCGCAGGGCCCCCAGGGCCATGACGTCGTTGATGGCCATCAGGGCCTCGGGCAGGGGCTCCAGGGCGCGCACGGTCTCATAGGCCGCCAGGAAGGAGGCCTCCCGGCAGGGCAGCAGCAGGTTGGCCGGCGGGGTCATGCCCCGGGCGGCATAGGCCCGGCGCACCCCGGCCAGGCGATGGGCGGTGGGCGCGCCGGCGGGCACGCCGATCAGGCGCAGGCGCTCATGCCCCAGACCCAGCAGGTGGTCGGCCATCAGGTAGGCCCCCTGCTCCAGGTCGCCCATCACCACGGGCAGCTCCAACCCGGGCACCCCCGCGCAGACAAACAGGTAGCGCACCGCGTAGGCCGCCAGGCGCTCGGTATAGGCGGCCACGGTCTGGGCCGAAGCCGACGGGGCGATCAGCACCCCGTCCACCCGGTCGGAGATCAGCTGGTCCACCAGGTCGGCCTCGGCCGTCCCGTCGTCGTCCGGGGAGACCAGCAACAGCCCGTAGCCCCGCCGGGCCACCTGCCGACCGACCTGCTGGGCCAGCAGGCCGTAGTAGGGGTTGGCCAGGTCCGGTACGATCAGGCCGATGCGCCCGCTGGCCGCCCGGGCCAGGGACCGGGCCGCCGCGTTGGGCAGATAGCCCATGCGCCGGGCGGCCTCCACCACCCGGCGGCGGGTGGCGGGGTTGACCTGGGGCTTGCCGTTGAGGGCCAGGGACACCGTGGCCTCGGACAGGCCGACCTGGCGGGCGACGTCGACCAGGCGCACGGGTTTAGCCACGCGGGGCCTCGCTGAACAGGGGATAGCGGATCGGCTCGTCCTCCTGGATGGTGGGGAAGCGGCCCACCTCGTCAAAGAAGCGGTTGTCGATTCTGTCGTCGTTGACCTTGCTGACCTCCCCCACCAGCACCTTGCCGCCCTCGCCCCAGAACTTGTGGTACTGCCCGCAGGGCAGGGTGATGCTCTCCCCGGGGGTCAGGCGGATGACCGACCCGGCGGGCACCGCGTAGGTCCGCCCGTCCACCGACACGGTCACCGGGTCCTCCCCCTTGCCGCCCTCGTCGGTGGAGTTGTACACCTTGACCATCAGGTCGCCGCCGCCGCGGTTGATGATGTCCTCCATCTTCTTCCAGTGGAAGTGGTAGGGCGTGACCTGCCCCTCCCCGACGATGAGCACCTTCTCGGCGTAGGGCTTGACGTATTTGTCCAGGTGGTAGTTGCCGTTGCGGATGGTGAACAGCAGCAGGCCGACCTTCTCATAGTCGCCCGAGCCGTAGTCGGTGATGTCCCAGCCCAGCATGTTGTCGTGGATCTCGTCGTACTCGGGCCCCTTGCTCCGGTAGTCCTCGGGGGACCACCGGGCGAAAGGGGGCAGGTGGAAGTGGAACGCGTCCATCATCTGCAGGGCGTCCTGGATGGCGCGGTTGATCTGGGAGCGCTTCATATGAGGTGTACCTCCTATTTCAGAAAATTCAATCGATCAGCAGGGTGACGGCCTTGTAGGGCGGCACGGTCAGCGTCACCGCGCCGCCCGCGATGGGCAGCTCCTCCAGGGGCGTCTCGTCCAGCTCGGCCAGGCGCGCGCGCCGCGCCCCGGGCAGGCGGATCCGGGCGCTCGTGGCCCTGCCCTGGTTCTCGTAGAGGCGCAGCAGGTTGGCCCGCCCGTCGGCGGCGCGCTTGTAGGCCGAGAAGACCAGGTTGGCCGCGTCCCAGCCGTAGGGCGCGGGCAGGGCGGCGGCCTCCCCGGCCTGGGGGTGGAAGGCGTCGCGCACAAAGTGCACCACCGGCGGGTAGAGGAAGCCCTGGGCCAAGGGCAGGAAGGGGGCCTCGTCCTCGGGGTCGGGCGCGTAGGGCAGGTAGGCGAAGTCGACGACCTGTTCGCCCGGGCACTGGGCGTCCGGGGTCCGATACGCGCCCGAGGCCCCGCCCGCCCGCTGGCGGGTGTTGAGCCGGCCCATCATGCCGACGCCCCGCACCAGGGTGAAGGCCAGGGTGCAGGCGTTGTCCACCGGGCTGACGATGGGCTCATAGTCGTACACCCCGGCGATGGCCACGGCCAGGCCGGTCCGCCCGTCGGACAGGGCGGCCCACTCCCGGAAGGGCATCATCGCCGTGGGCGGCTGGAGCCATTTCTCCACGGCCACGGCCTTGGCCACCGGCCGGGAGATCACCGCCAGATGCCCCTGGCTGAGCACCCGGTCGCAGACCATGCCCGTGGGCACGTGCAGGCGCACGCGGTGGTCCTGGGCGGTGTTGTCGAGGGTTAGGCGCACGTCCAGCCGGGGGGTGGCGGCGTTGAGGCTGAGCTCGAAGCGCACGGGCATCTCCACCCGCTCGCAGCTGCGCTGATCGCCCACCAGGCGCGCCGGCACGCTCAGGCGGCCGCTGACCTCGACCGTGGCGCGCACCGGCCCGGCGGACGCCAGGCGGCTGGTGAAGCGCCCCTGGGTGGAGAGCACCGTCTCCCCCGGGGTCCAGGGCGGGGAGAAATCCCACACGTCGCCCGCGTCGGCCTCCTCCACCAGCAGGTTGAGGTTGCGGTGCCAGGTGTCGGTGCGCTTATCCCACAGGTGCACCAGGGCCCCGTCCACCTCGGCGCGCAGGAACTGGTTCTCCAGGTACGTGTCCGTGGCGAACAGGTCGGTCCGCCCGTCGGGCTGGGCGGCCTGGGCCCCGTAGGCGGCCACCTCCCCGGCGGTCATCTCCCCGGAGAAGAGCACCTTGCGGTAGATCGGCCCGGGTTCCACGCCGTTTCGCGGCTGGCCCCGGCCGTTGGTCTCCACCCGCTCTCGGGGCAGCACCTGGGTGGGCAGGGGGTTGCCCGCCCGATCGACGATGCGCACCGGCTCGTCGCCCACCGGCAGCCATACCTCCCCCACCTGCCGCCCCGAGACCGGGGCGTAGGCCACGGCCTGATGGGCCGCGGGCAGGGGCGCCATCTTCCGCGCGGCGAACTTGAGGCAGTCGTGGATCAGGCCGGCGGCGATCTGCCGGGCCCGGGCGAAGCGCGCGCGCATCTCCACATGCACCTCGTCGACGCTCGAGCCGTGGATGCTGTCGTGGGCGCTGTTGATCAGCAGCTTCTCCCAGGCCTCGGTCAATAGCTGGGGCTTGACCGGGTAGCCCTGGGCGGCGGCCATGGCCTCCAGGGGCTCGGCGTAGCGCTCCAGCAGGGCCTCGGCGGCGAAGTTTTCGCGCTTGAGGTAGCCCCGGGTGGACAGCGCCCCCAGCAGCACATACTGGTATTTCGAGCCGATCAGCTCCATGTCGTAGACCGCCGGGTGGATCAGGCGCGCCTGCACCAGGCGCACGTACTGCTCCGGCGTGCCCATGACGAACGTAATCTCATCCTGGGCGGCGTTGGCCGCGGCCACCGAGTCGCCCACGTTGCGCTGGGGCGGCAGATGGTCGTAGCCCGCGATCAGCGGCACCACCCGGCTGGGGTAGCGGTGGGCGATGCGGCGGACGTTGGCGATCATGCTCTTCGCGATGCGCGCCGGGTCGTCGTGGTCGGCCAGCTCCTGGTGGTGCTCGAAGGAAAGATAGTCCGCGTAGTAGGGCACCTCCCGGGGCGTCGGGGGCAGCACCGGCTTTTTGAAGATGTCGAAGGCCCCGGAGTAGCTCTCCCGGAAATGGCTCACCAGCACGCGGCTGCCGTCCAGCCCCTGATAGAGGAACTCATCGGGGTGGTCGGGCAGAATCTCGGGCATGCCCCGCATGAACATCAGGCTGTCGATGCCAAAGCCCCGCAGAATCTGGGGCAGCTGCAGCGGATGGCCAAAATTGTCCGGCAGGTAGCCCGCGCACATGCGCCCGCCCCAGGCTTCGCTGCGCAGCTTGCCGAACAGGCAGTTGCGCATCATGCTCTCGGCGCTGGGCAGCCACTCGTCAAACTGGGTGTAGAAGGGGCCGACGGCCAGCTTGCCCGAGGCGATCAGCTCCCGCATGGCCGCCTCGTCCCCGGGCGCCACCTCCAGATACTCCTCCAGCGGGAACACCTGCCCGTCCAGCAGGTAGCAGGCGAAATCTTCCCGCTCCCGGGCGATGTCCTTGAGCGCCTCAAGCCCCTCCACCGTCCAAAACCGGTAGGACCCCATGGGCTGATACCACTCGATGTCCAGGTGACCGGCTGTGACCACAAATCCGATGGTCTTTTCCATGCGCGCCTCCTCCTGGGCATGCCGCCGGGCGACTTAAAGCGCTTCAAATCCGCGCAAAAAAGAAAACGGCCCTTTGGCAATGTCCAATGATTTGCCCTCAGTGTAGCAGGAACCGCGCCCCTTGGCAAGGGGGAAAATTCGCCCGGGGATGGATAAAAACCTAGACCTTTTTAACCAGGACAAAAACCCCCAGAAAATAGGCGATGCAAGCCCTTTCCGCGCAAAATATGGAAACGATTTGAGTATAGCACCGCCGGATGTTTTTGTCTGATTTTATGCTCGATTTTGGAAATATTTCCAATAATTGGCATGTAAAGCCAGCCAGGCGGACCCCGGAGAGCCGGTCGGCCGCTTTCTTGCGCGCGCCGAGGGGGATAACCCATGGAGCAAACCCACAGCACCCTGGCGGTCTTCGCCGTGGACGGGTGGCGGCCCGGCCGCGCCTGGGGCCGGCTCTGGACGCCCGGCCGCCCCGCCCAAGCCCTGGAGGACTATGGCGCGCTGCTGTTGGCCCTGGCCGCCCCGCCCGCGCCGGCGCCGCGCGCCGCGCCCGGCTCCCCGGACCTGGCCCCGGGGCGGACGGCCACCTTCACGGTTCAGATTGGCTTCCGCCAGCACGACTCCTGCCAGGGCTGGCTCCGCCGAGCCGACGGCGGCGTCCGCCCGTTTCGCAGCGCCCTGCATCTGCTGTTGCTCCTGGAGCGCTCCCTCGCGCAGCCATCTTCAGAAAGCGAGGGACCTCCATGAACCATTGGGCAAAACGCTTCCTGGCCGTCGCCATGGCCTGTCTGCTGCTCATCGTCCTGCCCGCGGCCGCCCAGGCGGCCCAGGCCGCCGTGTCCACCGCCTTTGACCACGATGTGGACAACCTGGTGGTATCGGGCAACTGGGCCGAGACCGCCCGGGGCGCCGTCACCATCCCCGAGGGGGTCAGCTCCGCCCAGGACCGCGGGCACCTGACCTACTACACCAGCTACGGCGCGGCCCGCAGCACCTTCTTTCAGTGGATCACGGTCAGCAGCAGCAACCCCAGCGTGCTGACCGCCACCGCCCGGCATGTCGGCTCCGGCGAGATGTTGGTGGAGTTCACCGCCCTGGCCCAGGGCAGCGCCACCATCACCATCACCTACACCGCCAACGTGCGCTTCATCAACGGGATTGGCGTGGGGTATCCTGGAACCCAGGATTACTACCCCAACGGGGAGATCGTCTACAACGTCAACGTGACCGGCGATCCCAACCCCGCGACGCCGACGCCCGATCCGGCCACGCCGACGCCCGACCCTGCGACGCCGACGCCCGACCCTGCGACGCCGACGCCCGACCCGGCCACGCCGACGCCCGATCCGGCCACGCCGACGCCCGATCCGGCCACGCCGACGCCCGACCCCAGCGTCGATCCCAGCGCGAGCGCGGACCCCAGCCAGAGCGCGCCGCCCAGCGCGGACCCCAGCCAGAGCGCGCCGCCCAGCGCCGATCCCAGCGCCAGCGCGGACCCCAGCCAGAGCGCGCCGCCCAGCCTGATGCCCCTGCCCTCGGAGGGCGGCGGTGCCGGCGACAATGGCGGCTCCGGTGACGCAGCGGGCTCCGGCGGCGATGCCAGCGTCGGCGCGGACACCCCCCACACCGGCGACGACCCCCTGCCCGGCCTGCTGATGGCCCTGTTGGCCGCGGGCAGCGCGGCCGCCCTGCTGGCGCTGCTGCGGCCCCGCCGCGCCCACCGGTAAACGCAAAAAAAGAAGCGGCTGAAGCCGCTTCTTTTTGATTGTCCTTAGAGGTCCAGGGCCATGTCCCCGGCCTTGATCCAGCCCTTTTTGCGCATGAGCTCGGAGAACAGCAGCGTCAGCGCCGCGGGCAGGAGCACGTGCATCACGACGATCTCGATGATCACCACCGCCGGGGCGACGCCCGCGGCGGTCATCGTCACCCAGGCGTTGATGTTGCCCACCAGGCCGCTGGTGCCCATGCCCGCGCCCATGGCGTTGTTGGTCATGCCCAGCACCGCCGTGGAGATCGGGCCCAGGATGGCGCTGGCGAGCGTCGGGGGAATCCAGATTTGGGGCCGGCGCAGGATGTTGGGCACCTGGAGCATGCTGGTGCCCACGCCCTGGGCCAGCAGCCCGCCGACCTTGTTCTCCCGGTAGCTGGCCACGGCGAAGCCCACCATCTGGCAGCAGCAGCCCACCGCCGCCGCGCCGGCCGCTAGGCCGCTCAGGTCCAGGGAGATGGCCAGGGCGGCCGAGGAGATCGGCGCGGTGAGCACCATGCCCATCACCACCGACACGATGATGCCCATGGGCACGGGCTGCAGCTGGGTGGCCTCGTTGATGAAGGCGCCCAGGCCCTTCATCAGCGCCGACACCCCCGGGCCGACGAATTTGCCCGCCAGGCACCCGGCCACGATGGTGACGATGGGCACCAGCACGATGTCCACCCGGGTCTTGCCGGCGATCAGGTTGCCCAGCTCCGCGCCGACCACCGCGGCGACGTAGCTGCCCACCGGGCCGCCCAGGGTGTAGCCGAATGCCCCGGTGGCCGCCGAGGAGAAGATGGCCAGGGGCTTGACCTTCAGCCCCCAGGCCACGGCCACGCCGATGGCCGCGCCCACCACCGGGCTGGAGGCCGCCAGGATGGCCGCGAACTCCGCCAGCCAGCCCATGTAGGGAATCTTGGAGATCTGGTCGAGAATCAGCCCGATGATCAGCGAGGAGAACAGGCCCAGGGCCATGGCGCTCAGGGCGTCCAGCCCGTAGCGGCGGCCCGCCTTCTTCAGCAGGGTCCAGGCCTTGTTCTCCGGTTTGACTGCGTTTTCCATCAAACGCGCTCCCTTCGATTTCTGTCTTGATAGGTGTCTTGTCACCTTGCGCCAAAGGAACGCGGGCCGCAGCCCGCAAAATTCCTATTCAAGATACCCGCTCGCGCGGCTTTTGTCAACTACTTTTCGCTCCCGATGACCAAAATGCCCAGCCGGGCCAGCTCGGCCTCGATGCGGTCGAGGGTGTCGGGGGTGTCGGCCTCCACGGCGTGCAGGTGCACCCCGCCGGTCAGGTGGGACAGGGGCTCGGCGTTGGAGGCGGCCAGCCGCCGGCAGAAGTCCTCCACCGAGGCCATGTTCATCAGCATCAGCATGCCGCGGAACTCCCCGTAGATCGGGTGCTCGACGATGGTGTCGACCACCTTGCCGCCCAGGGAGACCATGGCGGTCAGCTCCTGGCGCAGCGCCGGGAGGGACAGGTGGCGGCAGGTGAACACCCGCACGCAGGGCTTGACATGGGACACCCGGGGGATCAGATAGCCCTGGGGGGTGGCCAGGATGTTGGTGCCGCCGGCGCGCAGCACGGCGATGTCCTGCACGACCACCTGGCGGCTGACGCCAAACTGGCGCGCCAGCTCCGAGCCGGTGATGGGCCCCTCGGCCTGGGTCAGGGCCCGAAAGAGCGCGTCGCGCCGCGCGGAACCATCCATTGCGTATGCCTCCTTCGGCGGGTTACATCTGCTCCACGGCCTCGATGCCCAGCAGATTCAGCCCGGTCTTGAGCACCGTGCGCACCGCGTCCACCAGGGCCAGGCGGGCGTCCTGGGCGGGCAGCTCCCCCTCCAGGATGCGCTGCTCATAGTAGAACTTGTTGAAGGCCTGGGCCAAGAGCACGATGTGCCGGGTGATCAGGCTCGGCTCGTTGCGCTGGCAGGCCGAGGCCACCACCTCGGGGAACCGATCCAGGCAGCGCAGCACGGCCTGGGCCTCCTCGCCCGAGAGGGCCTCCAGGTCCATCTTCGCCCGGTCGGGCGCGCGGCCGGCCTTGGCCAGCAGGCTGCAGCAGCGCACATGGGTGTACTCCACATAGGGGCCGGTCTCCCCGTCGAAGTTGAGCATCCGATCCCAGGAGAAGACGATGTCCTTGATGCGGCCGTTGAGCAGGGTGTTGAACACCACCGCGCCCACGCCCACCTTGCGGGCGACCTCGTCGGGGTTGTCCAGGTCCGGGCTCTTGACAGAGATGATCTGCCGGGTCTTCTCGATGGCCTTGTTGAGCAGGTCCTCCAGGTAGATCACCCGGCCCTTGCGGGTGGACAGGGCCCCGTCCTCCATGGAGACCATGCCGTAGGCCACGTGCTCCAGGTCCTTGTGCCAGGGATAGCCCATCTTCTCGATCACCCGGAAGAGCTGGGCAAAGTGCAGGTTCTGCTGGTAGGCCACGACGTAGAGGCACTTGGCAAAGTCGTAGGTCTCCTTGCGGTAGAGGGCGGCGGCGATGTCCCGGGTGTGGTAGAGGGTGGCCCCGTCGCGCTTGACGATCAGGCAGGGGGGCAGGTTGAACTCGTCCAGGGGCACGATCCTGGCCCCCTCGCTCTCCACCAGCAGGCCCTTGGCCTCCAGCTCGTCCACCACCCGCTGGGTCTTGTCCTTGTAGAAGCTCTCCCCGGCGTAGGAGTCGAAGGCGACGCCCAGCAGGTCGTACACCCGGGCGACGTCGCGCATGGTCAGCTGCTTGAACCAGTTGAACAGGTCCATGGCCTCGGGGTCGTCGTCCTCGATCTTCTTGAACCAGGCCCGGGCCTCGTCGTCCAGCTCGGGGTGCGCCTCCACCTGCTCGTGGTAGTAGACGTAGAGCCGCTGCAGCTCGTCGATGCCCTTTTTCTCCACCTCGGCCCGGTCGCCCCATTTGCGGAAGGCCACGATCAGTTTTCCGAACTGGGTGCCCCAGTCGCCCAGATGGTTGATGCCCACGCACTGGTAGCCCTGGAAGTTGTAGATGCGGTACAGGGCGTTGCCGATGGCGGTGGTGGACAGGTGGCCGATGTGGAACTTCTTGGCGATGTTGATGGAGGAGTAGTCGATGCACACCGTGCGGCCCCCGCCCACGTCCGAGGAGCCGTAGGCCTCGCCCTCCTCGGCCACGGCGGCGAGCACCTGCCCGGCGAAGAGCTCCCGGTCGGCGAAGAAGTTCAGATAGCCGCCCACGGCCTGCACCTTGCCCGGGAAGCGCCCGGCGAGCTTGTCCGCCAGGAGCTGGGCGATCTTGGGCGGGGCCATGCGCATCTGCTTGGCCAGGCGGAAGCAGGGGAAGGCGTAGTCCCCAAGCTCCGGGTTGGGCGGAATCTCCAAAAAGCCCCGCGCGTCCTGGGCGGGCAGCTGCGTTTGCTCAAAGATCAATTGGGCGATCTGTTCCTTAAAATCCATGTCCCTCTCTCCTCGACGTTGGTTTCCCCCTATCTTACCACAAAGGCCCTGGCCCGTCCATGGCGCGGCGCGCAAAACCCCCGCCCGGATGGGCGAGGGCGCGCGCGGCGGGGCGATCAGGCCGCCGAGGAGCGTCTGGGGGGCGGGGTCGCGCGCGGCGCAGGCTGGATGCGGGCGCGGGCTGCGCGGCGGGGCTCACAGCTCGGCGAGCATGTAGGCGCACAGCTGGCGGATGTAGCGCAGCTTGGCCCGGCGCACCGGCAGGGGCGCGCTGTTCTCCCCGGGGATCTCCAGGTTGAACAGGCCGTTGTAGCCGACCTCGCGCAGGGCCGCCATGACCTCGGGCCAGGGGATGTCGCCCCGGCCGTAGGGCGCCATGTGCTGGTCGGTTTCGCCCTGGTTGTCGGCGATGTGCAGGGCGCGCAGGTGCTTGCCCACCCGGAGGATGAACGCCCGCTGGTTCCCATGGGCGATGTGCAAATGGCCGGTGTCCAGGCAGACCGCCAGGTTGGGGCTGTCCACCGCGTCGATCAGGGCCATCAGGTCCTCGGCCTGGGGGCAGGTGCCGATGTTCTCCAGGCAGATGGCCATTTCCGAGCCCCGCAGAAAGCCAGTCAGCTCGGTCAGGGCCGACACCCGCATGTCCAGAATCTGCGCGGGCGAGGCGGTGGTGTCGTAGGCCCCGACATGCAGCACCGCGTTTTGAATGCCGATGGCCTGGTACATAGCCAGCCAGCCCTTGAGGGTATCCAGGGTGCGCCGGGCGTCCGGCCCGCAGATGTCGCACTGCAGGATCAGGTGGCCCTGGGGCAGGTCCATGCCCAGCTCCCGGGCGTAAGCGCCGAAGGCCGCGCCCACCTTCTCCGGGTCGCCCCGGCCGAACAGCGCCGCGCTGTGCTCGTCGGACAGCTCGGCCGCGTAGAATCCCTCCTCTGTGAGCTCTGTCAGGGCCTGCTCGGGGGTCAAATCGCCAAAGTACTGGGTCCACACGCTGGGTTTCATGAGAAAAACCTCCTTATATCAGCGCGCCGGGCGTGCCGCCCTTGCGCGCCGCTAGGGTCAGTATAACCGCCGGGCGGAGGTTGTCAATCCCTTTTTTGCCCCTCCCAGGCCGCGATGCGCCCGTCGATCAGGGCCCAGGCCGCGGCGTTGTCCCGGGCGAAGGCCGCCGGGTCGGCCGGGTCGGCGGTGATCCAGTTGACCGGCCGGGGGCCGGTGTAGGGGACAAAGCCGTAGCGCCGGTAGAGGCGCACCGCCGGCCAGCTCCAGGTCTGGGTGGTCAGATAGAGCTCCCGCCCGCAGCCCAGGTCCTCGGCCAGGTCCAGCACCGCCGTCAGCAGCCCCTGGGCCAGGCCCCGGCCCTGGCAGTCGGGCCGCACGGCCACAAAGTGCACCCGCTCGCGCCGCCGGCCAAAATGCCGCCCCGGCCACAGCGCCGCGCACCCGGCCAGGCGGCCCTGCCCGTCCGCCGCCAGCAGCACCCGCCGGGCGGTCTGCCGGGCGTAGGGCGCCCGCTCCGGGCGGGCCAGGGCGGCGCGGACCGCCGCCTCGGACGGGGCGGGGTTCTCGGGCGGCTCGAAGCCCCGGCCCAGCAGAAACTCCCGGGCGAAGAGGACCTCCCCCTCCGCCGGGCTGTCCACCTGGCCGCAGGCGTGCTGCAGGGCCGCCCATTGGGCCGTCCACCCCGGCCCCCACGGGACCCGGGCAAAGCCCTCGGGCAGGGGCCTGCGGGGGTACGCCCCGCCCGGACGCGTCATCAGCGCCCCCATGTGGGGCAGGGAGGGATCCAACCCGTTTTTCACGCGATCCCCTCCCGCCACAGCTGGTCCAGGCGGGCGATCTGCCGGTCCACCCGCACGCCAAGGGCGTTGGCCGCCCCCGACGGGTTGAACCAGCAGGTGCCCATGCCCGCCGCCGCGGCCCCGGCCATGTCCGAGGCCAGGGCGTCGCCGATCATCAGCACCCCGGCCGGGTCGGGGTCGCCCATGCGGGCTAGCCCCGCCCGGAAAAAGCCCGGCTGGGGCTTTTGGCAGCCCAGCTCCTCGGAGATGAACAGGTCGGTGAAATACCGATCGATGCCCGCCAGGGCCATCTTGTTGCGCTGGGTATGGGCCACGCCGTTGGTGGCCGCGTAGAGGGGGTAGCGGGCCGACAGGTAAGCCAGGGCCTCCTCGGCCCCCTCGATCAGATCGGCGGAGGCGGCCAGCATGCCCTGGTAGGCCTCCTCGGCCGCCAGGCCGTCCGCCGCCCAGCCCTGTTGGGCGAACAGCTCGGTGAACCGCCGCTGCAGCACCTGCTCTCGGGGTATCTCCCCCCGCTCGTGGGCGCTCCACAGGGCGCGGTTGATCCGCTCGAACCGGGCCAGCGCCCCCTCGCCCGCGGGCAGGCCCAGCGCCCCCATCACCCGGGCGAAGCCGCGGCGGCTGGCCGCCTCAAAATCCATCAGCGTGCCGTCCACATCCAACCAGATCGCGCGATATGCCATGGCGCATCCTCCTTTTTCGCCCGTATAGCACGGCTTTGGCCCTTGACAAAGCCCGCGGGGCGGGGTAATATACTTAAAGAATTTTAATTAAAATAATTGAAGGAGATGGCGGCATGACCCTGGAGCAGTCCTTTGGCGAGGTGTACGCCCTGTTCAAGCTCAATTTCTACCGCAGCATCTTCGAGCAGGTGCACGAGCGGGAGGGCAGCCTGACGGCCATGGAGGCCTTCTCCATCGAGGTCATCTACGCCCTGGGGGAGCCGACCATCGGCCAGTTCGCCCAGTTCTGCGGCATCTCCCAGCCGGGCGCCACCTACAAGGTGGCCGCCCTGGTGAAGAAGGGCTATCTGGAAAAGCTGCCCTCGGACCAGGACAAGCGCGAGTACCACCTGCGGGCGACGGACAAATTCCGCGCCTACTACGGGGTCAACCACGCCTATATCCGCACCGTCATGGGCCGCATCCGGGAGCGGTTCACCCCGGAGCAGACCGCCGCCTTCGGCGAGATGCTCCAGGTCATCGCCCGGGAGCTGATGCCCGAGTGCCAACCCAACCGATCGGAGGACGACGCATGATCCAGATTGTGACCGATTCCACCAGCGACATCACCCCCGCCCAGGCGGCCCAGCGCGAGGGCCTGCGGGTCGTGCCCATGAAGACCCTCTTCGGCCAGCGGGAGTACCTGGACGGCGTCGAGCTGACCGCGGCGGATTTCTACGACAAGCTGGCCGCATCCGACGAGCTGCCCCACACCAGCCAGCCCACGCCCCACCAGTTTGAGCAGGTCTTTCGGGAAATCCTCGCCGCCGGGGACCAGGCGCTCTGCCTGACCATCTCCGCCAAGCTCTCGGGCACCCGCCAGAGCGCCGAGATCGCCCGGGATGCCTGCGGCGGGGCGGGCGTCGCCGTGGTCGATTCGGACACCACCATCCTGGGCCTGCGCCTGCTGGTGGACCGGGCGCTGCAGCTGCGCGAGGAGGGCCTGACCCTGGACGAGCTGGCCGGGGTGATCGCCCGGGAGCGCGAGCGCGTGCGCATCTTCGCCCTGGTGGACACCCTGGAGTATCTGCAAAAGGGCGGCCGCCTGTCCAAAACCGTCGCCTTCACCGGCGCCCTGCTGGGCATCAAGCCCATCGTCGGCCTGGTCGGCGGCCAGATCCAGCTCTTCGGCAAGGCCCGGGGCCGCCAGCGCGGCTTTGCCGCGGTCTTCGATCAGATCGACAAGGACGGCGGCATCGACCTGTCCCGCCCGGTGTGGCTGGGATACACCGGCGCGCGGGAGCCCTTCCTGCCCTTCGCCGAGCTGGCCCGGGGCATGCTGCCCGGCGTCCGCCTGGGGGAGAGCCCGGTGGGCAGCACCGTGGGCGCCCACGTCGGCCCCGGGGCCGCGGCCATCGCCTATTTCCGCAAGTAGGAGCCGCCTACCGCTTTGTTCATGCGCCCGAGGGCGGACCGATCGGTCCGCCCTCGGGTGTTTTGGAGCCCTTGCAAAAGGCCGGCCCGATGTGGTGTAATACGGGTGAAGCGGGCGGCCCGGCCGCCCGGGGAAGGGGGAGCTCCATGGAGATTTTGTCGATCGCCGCGGCCGTCGGCCTATTCGCGCTGCAGAGCGCGGCGCTGCGCAAGGTGAGCGCGCCTACCCTGCGGGACAACCTGCTGGCCACCGGCGCGTCCGCCGGGATGATCGCCCTGGCCTTCGGGGTGATCTGGCTGTGCCAGGGCGGGCCGCTGGCGCCGGTGACCGCCGCCCTGGGCGCGGCGGTGGGGGTGGATTTTCTGGCGACGCTGATGGCGTACCATCTGGCCATGCGGGCCGGTCCCCTGTCCTACACCGGCTTCTTCTTCTCGGCCAGCATGGTGATCCCCGCGGCGGTGGGCGTCGCCCTGTGGGGCGAGCCGCTGACCCTGCCGGTGGGCGTGGGCATGGCGCTGATGCTGGCGGCCTTCTTCTGCATCTCGGCGCTGAGCGGGCCCGGGGGCGGCCGGGTCAACAAGCGCTGGCTGGGCCTGTGCGCGCTGACCTTCCTGCTCAACGGCAGCCTGTCGGTGCTCATCACCGCCCACCAGCGCGCCCTGGGGGGCGGCTCGCTGGCCAGCTCGGCGCGGCTGTTGTGCGTGGCCTTCCTAACGGCCTTTGTCATCGCCGGGGCGGTGTTCCTGCTGGGCGGGGGCGCGGCGCGCCGGCGGGAGGACCTGGGCCGCGTCCGCCGGGGCCTGCTGCCCCTGGCCCTGGTCGCCCTGGGCACCGGCGGCGGCAACCTGCTGGTCAGCTACCTGTCCGGCCGGGTGCCCAGCAGCTATCTGTTTCCCATCGTGCAGGGGGGCACCCTGCTGGCCATCACCCTGTACGCGCGCCTGGCCCTGGGGGAGAAGCTCTCCGCCGCCGGGCGCGCGGGCATCGTCCTGGGCGTCGCCGCCATCGTGGCGCTGAGCCTGTAGGCGGCCGGTCAACCGCCGGTTGCGCCCGCGGCCCCCTGCGACGGCGCTGGGTTTGCCGATCAAATCGCCGCAGGCGGGTGGGCCGTTTTGCCGTTACAGAAATAGGAGGCGCGCCTCCTATTCACAGGCCGCGGCCCAGGGCGTAGGCCTGCTCGGGGTAGCCGGTCCTCTCGATATCGGCGCGCGCGGCGCAGCCCAGCGCCAGCACCCGGCCCCGGTCGGTCCACTTGAGGTAGCCGATCATGGCCCGGTAGCTGGCCGCAAGGGCGTCCATGGCCTCGGGCGCATCGTCGGCGCAGGCGGCCAGCAGCGCCGCCTGGCGGCCGCCCATCAGCCGGTCGTCGTTGGCGTAGAAGCGGTCCAGCGCGGCCTTGAGCTGAGCGCTCAGGCCGTAGAAGTACAGCGGGGTGACCAGGGCCACCAGGTCGGCGTCGAGCAGATGGGGGTTGAGCGATTCCATGCCGTCCTTGAAGACGCAGGCGTGGTCGTGGGCGCGGCAGTGGTCGCAGCCGATGCAGGGGTGCACCGCCTCGAAGGCCGCGTCAAAGCGGAAAACCGCGTGCCCGGCGGCCTGAGCGCCCTGGATGAAGCGCTCGGCCAGCAAAAACGTGGCGCCCTGCCGATGGGGGCTGCCGGTGAGTACGGCGATGTTCATTTCGTCTCCTCCTTCAGATCGGCCCGCTCAGGGCCGGTAGGGCCAGCAGCAGGCCTTGGCTTTGCGCCCGCTGCCGCAGGGGCAGGGATCGCCCTTGCCCACGCCGCGCCACTTGGCCTTCTCCTCATCCCGAAAGGCGGTCATCAGCGCCGGGGCCCCCGCCCCGGCCCGGCCAATGCGGGCCAGGCGGTCGGCGGCGTGGTCAAAGAAGCGGCGGTAGCCCGGGCAGAGGTAGTTGACCCCGCCCGCCAGGCGGTCCTTGGGGCAGCCGCCCCGGCAGAGGGCCAGGTGGGGGCAGGCCGCGCAGGCCTCGGGCAGGTCGGCCTTGCGCGCGCCGAAGGCCAATAGCGTTGGGTCGGCGACCAGGTCGGCCAGCGCGTCGGTCATCACGCTGCCCAGGCGGTGGTCCGGGTCGACAAAATGGTCGCAGGCGTAGACCTCCCCGTCCTTCTCCACCACCAGCACCTGCCCGCAGGTCTCCGTCAGGGTGCACAGGGCGGCCCGGCCCCCGGCCAGCGTCCGGGCGGCCTCGGCGAAGAGCTGCACCCCGGTCCTGCCCAGGTCGAACAGGCACCAGCGGTCGAACACCCGGCAGAGAAACTCGCCGTAGGCCTCGGGGGAGACCGAGTCGGCGCTCACCCCCGCCCCCTCGGGCCGCACGATGGGCAGAAACTGCATCCAGCCCGTGCCCAGCGCCCGCAGCCCCTGATAGACTTCCAGGGGCCGCTGGGCGGCGGCGGCCGTGACCGTGCACAACAGATCGGGTTTCAGGCCGTGGTCCATCAGCCGCCGGGCCGCCGCGGCCGCCCGGTCGTAGGTGCCCGCGCCGGCCAGGTCCCGCCGCTGGGCGTCGTGGATCAGGCGGTCCCCGTCCAGGCTCAGGCCCACGTCGAACCCCTCCCGGGCCAGGAAGGCGCACCAGGCCTCGTCCAGCAGCAGGCCGTTGGTCTGCAGGTTGTTCCAGCAGCGCCAGCCCTCGGGCAGGTACTGCCGCTGCAGCGCCACCGCCCGGCGGTAGAAGGGAAGCCCCGCCAGGGTGGGCTCGCCCCCGTGCCAGGTGAAGGACACCACCGGCCCGGGCGAGGCGGCGATGACCTGGGCGACGAACCGCTCAAGGACCGCCTCGGTCATCACCGCCGGGCCCGGGGCGGGCTTGTCCAGGTAGTAGCAGTAGCCGCAGCGCATGTTGCAGCGCGAGCCCACGGGCTTGGCCATCACCGCGAAGGGCCGCTTGCCCCCGCTCACCGCAGGCGGGCCTCAAAGAAGGCGAAAACCTTCTCCCAGGAGTCCATGGCCTGGGCCTGGCGGTACATGGGCGTGTGGTAGTACCAGATGCCGTGGCCCGCGCCGTCGTATCGGTGGAAGGCGATGTCCTTGCCCAGCCGCTCAAGGTCGGCCTCAAGCCGGTCCACCTCCTCGGGCGGGGGGCTCTTGTCCTCGTTGCCGAAGATGCCCAGCAGCGGGCAGTCCAGCTTCTCGGCGAAGTCCGCCGCGGTGTAGCTCCGCCCGTCCAGGGCCGTGCGCGGGGCGTAGACGTTGCCGCCCCAGCAGTCCACCGCCGCGTCGAACCCGCCCGCCTGGCAGGCCGCCAGGAAGGCGTGCCGCCCGCCCGAGCACATGCCGATCACGCCGACTTTTCCGTTGCCGGTGGGCTGGGCCCGCAGGAAATCCCGCGCCCCGGCGCAGTCGCCCACCACGCTCTCGTCGGCCAGGCCGCCCTGCCCGCGGCTCTTGGCGGCGACCTCATCGGGCCGCCCGTGGCCCACGCGGCAGTAGATATCCGGGCAGAGCACCGCGTAGCCGTGCTGGGCGAACCGGCGGGACGCCTCCCGGCAGAACTCGTCCCACCCGGGCATGTGGGGGATCAGCACGACGCCGGGATGGGGGCCCGCCCCCAGGGGCCGGGCGTAATAGGCGTGGATGGCCTCGCCGTTGTAACCGGCGATGCGGACGGTCTCGGCCAGCATGCCCTCATACCGGCCGGTTTGGATGTCGTTCCACATGGTCGCGCCTCCTTTTTTTCATCTGGTTGGATGCGGTCGCTTGCCTGAGCGCGCGCCGCTACAGCCTGCGCCAGAGCCGGTGGGCCGTGACGGCGAAGGCTTCGTTGCCGGGCATGCGGCCCGAGGCGAGCTCCACCTCGGTGAAGCCCAGGCTGCGGTAGAGGGCCAGGGCCGGGGCGTTGCCGGCGAGCACCTCGATCCACAGCGGCCGGGCGGTGTGGGCCAGGGCGTAGCGGGCCAGGGTCCGGCCGATCCCCTGGCGGGCGCAGGCGGGATCGACATAGAGCCAGGCCAGCTCGTCCGCGCAGTAGGCGACGAAGCCCACCGCCTCGCCCCCGCGCTCGGCCACGACGACGGCGTTGTCGAACAGGCCCTCGCGCTCGGCGGCCTGCGCCAGGGGCACGAAGGCGGCCGACAGCCCGGCCCGGGCCAGCTCCTCGCGCCGGGCGGCGTCGTGGATGGCCATCAGGCGCGGCCAGTCGCTCTGGCGGTAGGGTCGCAGGGTCAACGGTTGCATGTTCATTCCTCCAATCGGCCGCCCCGGAAGGCGACGAAGTACTCCCCGAAGAACTCATCCTGGTTGAGCAGGGCCTGGGCGGCGAAGAACTGGGCCATCAGGGCCCGATCCGTGGGATCGAGGATGGCCGCGTCCAGCCCCATGGCCATGGCCGCCACCAGGAAGGTGCGGTTGAGCAGCTTGCGCGCGGGCATGCCGAAGGAGACGTTGCTCAGCCCGCAGACGATGTGGCAGGCGGGCAGCTCGGCGCGCAGGCGCGCGATGGTCGACAGGGCCTGGGGGCCGAACGCGCCGTCCATGGCCACCGGCTCGATCAGCGGGTCGAGGTAGATCTCCTCCTCGGCCACGCCCCGCCCGGTCAGGGCGGTCGCCAGCTCTTGGGCCACGCGCAGGCGCGCATCCGCCCCCTGGGGCACGCCGTCGGCGTCCATGCACAGGGCCACCACCCCCGCCCGGCCGCCTGCGGCCAGGTCGGCCACGGGCTCAAGCCGGCCGGGCTGCAGCGAGGCCGAGTTGAGGATCGGCGCGTCGCCGGTGTAGGCCGCCATGGCCCGCTCGAGCACCGCGGGGTTGGGCGAGTCCAGCACCAGGGGCAGGTCGCTGCCCTGGCGGGCGGCCTGCATCAAAAACAGCAGGCACTCGGCCTCCTGGCCGACGAAGGTTCCTGCGTTGACGTCCAGATAGTGGGCGCCGGCCTCCTGCTGCCGCTCGGCCAGGCGGGCGACGGTCGCCTGATCCCGGGCCTCGACGGCCCGGGCCACCCCCTTGCGGGAGCTGTTGAGCTTTTCTCCAATCAAAATCATGGCGCATCCCTCTTTTGGCAAAAATCTACCTTTCATTATATCGGAAACCCGGGCGCGGGGCAAGGCGCGGCGCGCGGGGAGGGACGGCGTGCGCGGGGAGGGGACGGCGCGCGCAGGGAGGGGACGGCGCGCACGGGGAGGGGACGGCGCGCGGGGAGGGACGGCGCGCGGGGAGAGGGGACGGCGCGGCGTGCGCGGGCGGTATGCGGCCGGCGCGGGCCGCGCGCAAAATTTGGCCTTGACAAAGGCTGCGAAAACCCGTACGTTGGGAATAACAAGGTCCGCCCGAGCGGCGGGAAAAGGAGGAAACCCATGGCCATCTTCACCGCCTGCGAAAACCGGCTGATCTACCGCTTTGACGCGGAGCAGCTGTGGATCGAGCCCTGGGGGCCCGACGCGCTGCGGGTGCGCGCCACCAAGTGCAACCGGATGCCCGAGCGCGACTGGGCCCTGCTGCCCCAGGCCCCCTGCCCGGCGGACATCGCCATCGAGGAGAAGGGCGCGTCGATCACCTGCGGCAAGCTGACCTGCACCCTCTCGCGCCGGGGCAAGCTGCGCTTCTACAACCAGAAGGGCGAGCTGCTGCTGGAGGAATATGTGCGCAACCGCGTGGACGTGACCGATCCCAAGTGCAGCGCCCTGGAGGTCGAGGCCCGGGAGTTCAAGCCCATCCTGGGCGGGGACTACGCCCTGACGGTGCGCTTTGAGTCCGACCCCAAGGAGCGCCTCTACGGCATGGGCCAGTACCAGCAGCCCTACCTGGACCTGAAGGGCATGGACCTGGAGCTGGCCCAGCGCAACAGCCAGGCCAGCGTGCCCTTCCTGCTCTCCAGCCTGGGCTACGGCCTGCTCTGGCACAACCCGGCGGTGGGCCGGGCGGTGCTGGGCAAGAACATCACCAGCTTCTCGGCCGCCTCCACCGACGTGATGGACTACTGGATCTGCGCCGGGGACACCCCCGCGGCCATCGAGGAGGCCTACGCCCGGGCCACGGGCACGGCGCCGATGATGCCCGAGTACGCCATGGGGTTTTGGCAGTGCAAGCTGCGCTACCAGACCCAGCAGGAGCTGCTGGAGGTCGCCCGGGCGTACAAGCGCAGGAACCTGCCCATCTCGGTGATCGTGGTGGACTTTTTCCACTGGCCCTACCAGGGGGAGTGGAAGTTCGACCCGACCTACTGGCCCGACCCCGACGGGATGATCGCCGAGCTCAAGGCCATGGGTATCGAGCTGATGGTGTCGATCTGGCCGACGGTGGACCCCCGCAGCGAGAACTACGCCGAGATGCGCGAGAAGGGCTACCTGATCCGCACCGAGCGCGGGCTGCGCTACGGCATGGACTTCATGGGCGACACCATCCACTTCGACGCCACCAACCCCGAGGCGCGCGCCTACGTGTGGGGCAAGGCCAAGGCCAACTACTATGATAAGGGCGTGCGCATCTTCTGGCTCGACGAGGCCGAGCCCGAGTACACCGTCTACGATTTCGACCTGTACCGCTACCACCTGGGCCCCAACGTCAAGATCGGCAACATCTACCCCCAGCACTACGCCAAGACCTTCTACGACGGCATGCGCGCCGCCGGGCAGGACAACCCCATCAACCTGCTGCGCTGCGCCTGGGCGGGGTCCCAGCGCTACGGCGCGCTGGTGTGGAGCGGGGACATCCACTCCTCCTTCGACTCGCTGCGCAACCAGCTGGCCGCCGGGCTGAACATGGGCCTGGCGGGTATCCCCTGGTGGACCACCGACATCGGCGGCTTCCACGGCGGCGACCCCACCGACCCGGCCTTCCGGGAGCTATTGGTGCGCTGGTTCCAGTGGGGCTGCTTCTGCCCGGTGATGCGCCTGCACGGCGACCGCGAGCCCAAACAGCCCCAGGTGGGCGAGAGCGGCGGGGCGGCCTGCCTGTCCGGCGCGGACAACGAGGTCTGGAGCTTCGGCGAGGAGGCCTACCCCATCCTGACCGGGTATATGGCCCTGCGCGAGGCGCTCAAGCCCTACATCGCCCGGCAGATGGCCGCCGCCCATGAGCGCGGCACCCCGGTGATGCGCCCGCTGTTCTACGACTATCCCGACGACGCCGCCTGCTGGCAGGTGGAGGATCAGTACCTGTTCGGGCCGGACATCCTGGTCGCCCCGGTGCTCTTCGCCGGGCAGCGGCAGCGGGCGGTCTACCTGCCCCGCGGGGCGCGCTGGCGCGACACGGCGACCGGCGCGCTCTACGAGGGCGGGCAGACCGTCACCCTGGACGCGCCGCTCTCGCGCATCCCGGTGCTGGCGCGGGAGGGCTTCGCCTTCCCGGAGGTGTGAGATGCGCCTGTCAGGCAACCTGCACTTTTCCGGCCATTGCCGGGAGGCTATCGACCTGTACGCGTCGGCCCTGGGGGCCCAAGTCCGCCAGATCATCGGGCAGCCCGGCGGCCCGGTATGGCACGCCGAGATCGCCGTCGCCGGGCAGCGGGTGCTGATGAACGACGACCCCAACGCCGCGCCGCGCCACGCCGCCAGCCTGGTGGTCACCTTCGACACCGAGGAGCAGGTGCGCGCGGCCTACGCCCGCCTGGCCCCGGGCGGCGAGGTGCTCGACCCGCTCCAGCGCACCGATTACAGCGCCTGCTTCGTCTCCCTGGTGGACCGGTACGGCGTGCGCTGGGAGCTGATGACCGAGAACGCCGATACCGGGCAGGCGCCGCAAGCCCAGGACGAGGGGTTCATGGCCGAGGCCATCGCCCTGTCCGCCCGGGCGGCCGACCATGGCAACGAGCCCTTCGGCGCGGTTTTGGTCCGCGATGGGCGGGTCGTGATGACCAACGAGAACCAGATCCACTCCGCCTCGGACCCGACGTTCCACGCCGAGGCCGGGCTGCTGCGCCGCTACTGCGGCCAGGCCCGGGTCGCCGACCTGCGCGACTACACCCTCTACACCAGCTGCGAGCCCTGCTTCATGTGCGCCGGGGCGATGGTCTGGGCCAAGCTGGGCCGGGTGGTCTACGCGGCCAGCAACCGGGACCTGGGCCGCATCCTGGGCAAACCGGGCTGCGCCTGCAGCCAGATGGTCTTTGAAAACGCCTCCTTCCGGCCCGAGGTGACCGCGGGCGTGCTGCGGGAGGAGAGCCTGCGGGTACTGCGCGCGTATTTCGCCCCGCGCGCGGGGCGAGCGAAAGAGGAGGAATCCCCATGACACAGACCCTGACCGACGGCTTCTGCTGGCTCGAGGACCAGCCCCAATCCGAGCAGACCCTGACCGACGAGCAGCGCTACGCCCGCCTGGCGAGCTGGGCGCGCCGGGCGCGGGGGCGCAACCCGATGGCCTTCGACGCGCTGAGCGCCTGGGCGCGCCAGGATGCCGCCTGGGGCCGGGACCGCCTGGCCGGGAACCGCCAGCTACTCATGCAGGGCGTGATCGCCCGCTTCGCCGACCAGAACGCCCGGCTGCGCGCCGAGCTGCGGACCCTGGGGGAGGGCGTGGTCAACCCGGCGGTGTTCCCCGCCCTGGACCGGTTCGACCAGGAGCTCTCCGGGCGGACGGCCGCCCCGCACCTGGCCGAGCCGGTGGCCCGGATGTTCGCCGACTTCGCCTGCATGGCCGAGCCGGCGCTGCGCGAGCAGATCGCCGGGGGCCTGACCGGGCCGGAGGGCACCGACACCGTGCCCCTGTACGGCTACCTCAACTACCTGAAGGACTGCGACGCCCAGGTGCAATGGGCCCTGTTCATGCCCGACCTGGTGCGCCAGCAGCAGCAGGGCTTCCAGGTGACGCGCTTTGACTACCGCCGGATGCCGGCGATGCGCTTTGTCGGCCGGGAGCTTGGGGACGGGGCCGGCGACGCGCAGCGCCAGGCGCTCTTTGAGACCCTGGACAAGCTGAGCGGGTACGCCTCGGGCCTGGACGGCGACGCGCTGCTGATGCACCACTACGGCCTGGGCGTGGACGTGGGCCCGTGGCACGGGATGTGGGGCCGCTTTTTGCGGGCGGACGCGCCGGTGCCCGAGGGCTTCGCCGCCATCGATTTCACGCCCGAGGACGACGGGCGCAGCGGCCCGCCCTATCGGTCCGAGTTCGCCTGGGCCGAGTTCGCCGGCGACCCGGAGACGCTGCACCGGCGCGAGGGCTACGACAGCGACGCCATGTACGACGTGACCCGCAACATCATCCTCGGCCAGGGGGTGAACATCCCCTACCCGGACAAGTACTGGACGTGCGAGCTGTTCCAGGACGGCTGGCGGCGGCCGGGCGCGACCTACCTGTTCGGCGTGGCGCTCTAGGCGCGCGAAGGGGGTCGCGCGGGCAGGAACCGCGCCGGGAAGGCCGCGCGGAGGAAGCTGGGCCGGAGGGGCGCTCGCCGGAATTGCCGAGGTGGCGAGGGGCCGCGAGCGGGGGGACCGCGGACGCGGTCCCTCTCTTATTTTGGGGGCGGGGCGGCGATAGCGCGGGGGAAAACGGGGCAAACTGGGGTTGTCCGCGCGGCCCATCCCGCGGCGGGGCTGGAAAAAAGCCGCCGATCGTGGTATAATGAGGCGCTAAGCGTGATTTTCACATCGTTGGGAAAACCGACGATCGCACCGATTTCGCAACCCAAACGCAAGGAGGGAACAAGCATGGCCAAGCAACCCGATTCGGCCGAGCTGGAGCTGCAGGCGGCGCAGATCGAGCAGAACATCTCCGGCAAGCTCAAGCGGCACTTCGGCAAGACCGTCGAGGACGCCACGGTGGAGCAGATCTATCAGGCCTGCGCCATGACCGTGCGCGACGAGATCATGGATCACTACACCGCCACCCAGGAGGCGCTCAAATCCTTCGAGGGCAAGCGGCTGTACTACCTGTCAGTAGAATTTTTGATGGGGCGCGCCCTGTCCAACAACATCATGAACCTGGAGAAGACCCAGGCCTACCGCCTGGCGATGCGCAACCTGGGCCTGGACATGGACGAGGTGCTCGAGCGCGAGCCCGACGCCGGCCTGGGCAACGGCGGCCTGGGGCGGCTGGCGGCCTGCTTTTTGGACTCGCTCTCCACGATGGAGCTGCCGGTGATGGGCTGCGGCATCCGCTACGAGTACGGCCTGTTCCGCCAGCGCATCGTGGACGGCTACCAGGTCGAGATGCCCGACACGTGGCTGGAGAACGGCAACGCCTGGGAGATCCTCAAGAACGAGGACACCGTGGAGGTGCATTTCGGCGGGCGCATCGAGGAGGACTGGTCCGGCGAGAAGATGGTCATCCACCACGTGGACTACAACACCGTCAACGCCGTGCCCTACGACGTGCCCATCCTGGGCTACGACTCCAAGACCACCGGCGTGCTGCGCCTGTGGAGCGCCAAGAGCCCCACGCGCATCGACATGGGCTACTTCAACCGGGGCGACTACATCCGCGCCTCGGAGGAGAAGGAGCTCTCCGAGACCATTAGCAAGGTGCTCTACCCCGAGGACAACAACCACGAGGGCAAGCTGCTGCGCCTGAAGCAGCACTATTTCTTCGTCTCTGCGACGATGCAGTACGCCCTGAACACCTTCAAAAAGCAGTACGGAACCCAGTTCCACCTGCTGCCGGAGAAGATCGCCGTGCACATCAACGACACCCACCCGGGCCTGGCCATCCCCGAGCTGATGCGCCTGCTGATGGACGAGGAGGGCCTGGGCTGGGAGGAAGCCCAGGACATCTGCCGCCGGGTGTTCGCCTACACCAACCACACCGTCATGGGCGAGGCGCTCGAGCGCTGGCCCGAGCAGATGTTCCGCGAGCTGATCCCCCGCATCCACACCATCGTCACCGTGATGAACGAGCGCTACTGCCAGTACCTGTGGCAGCAGTTCCCCGGCCAGTGGGACCGCATCAGCGCCATGGCCATCATCGGCTACGGCGAGGTGCGCATGGCCAACCTGTGCGTGGCCATGGGCCACTCGGTCAACGGGGTCAGCGCCCTGCACACCGAGATCCTCAAGAGCGACACCTTCAAGGACTTCTACGCCCTGGAGCCGCAGAAGTTCTGCTCGATCACCAACGGCGTCACCCACCGGCGCTGGCTCAAGCAGGCCAACCCCCGCCTGGCCGAGCTGGTCACCGAGGCCATCGGCCCGGGCTGGATCACCCAGCCGGACCAGCTCGCCCGGCTCAAGCCCTTCGCCGACGATCCGGCCTTCCGAGAGCGCTTCGCCGCCATCAAGCGGGCGAACAAGGCCCGCATGGCCGACCACATCCGCGCGGAGCTGGGCGTCGACGTCGACCCGGACAGCATCTTCGACGTGCAGGCCAAGCGCCTGCACGAGTACAAGCGCCAGCTCCTAAACTGCCTGCACATCCTCTACCTCTACGACCAGCTGGTGGAGAACCCCAACCTGGCCATCACGCCGCAGACCTTCCTCTTCGCGGCCAAGGCCGCCCCGGGCTATCACCGGGCCAAGCTGATCATCAAGCTGATCAACGCCATCGCCGAGCTGATCGACAACCACCCCGCCACCCGGGGCAAGATCAAGGTGGCCTTCCTGCCCAACTACTCGGTCTCCCTGGCCGAGAAGCTCATGCCCGCCGCGGACATCAGCGAGCAGATATCCACCGCCGGCAAGGAGGCCTCGGGCACCGGCAACATGAAGTTCATGCTCAACGGGGCGATCACCCTGGGCACCCTGGACGGGGCCAACGTCGAGATCCTCGAGCAGGTCGGCCCCCAGAACATCTTTATCTTCGGGCTGACCGCCCCGGAGGTGGACGCGCTGTTCGCCTCGGGCGGCTACCGCTCGGTCAACGAGTATGAGACCAACGCCGCCCTGCGCCGCACCCTGGACCACCTGATCGACGGCACCCTCTGCCCCGACCAGCCCCGGCTGTTCTCCGAGCTGTACCAGGCGCTGCTCTTCGGCGACAACGGCGGCATGGCCGACCCCTACCTGCTGCTGAAGGACTTCGCCTCCTACGCCCACACCCACGAGCTGTGCGAGGCCGCCTACCGCGACGCGGACCGCTGGCAGCGCATGGCCGTGCTCAACACCGCCAGCTGCGGCGTTTTCTCCAGCGACCGCACCATCGCCGACTACAACCGCCTGATTTGGCACCTGGAGCCGCTCAAGCTTTGACGCAGAAAGGCGGGGACAACCCGATGCAGCGCCTGTATCTCCACGACTCCCAATCCCTATCCTGCCGCAACCCCGCCGGGGCCCGCCGCCCCGGCGAGGC
>JBMNTT010000005.1:0-104349 GCA_050945875.1 Christensenellales bacterium | reverse complement strand
GTGATATAGAAAAAGACCACACAGCCGACATTGTAGTCAGTTGTGTGGTCTTTCTGTTAGGCACCGCTTGAGGACGTCACTCAAAAATTATCGTTGTTTTCAATAATCCCTAAGTGAACGCTCCAAACACCGGCGCTTTTTTTGTTGCCAACCTGCGCGGCAGCTGGCCTCGATGCGATGGACCCGCTGCATCTAGGGTTCCAGCAAGGCCAACACAGCCTCCAGGGAGTTGCCCTGCACCCACAGGTCCGGCAGGATGCCGACGGTCTCCCGGCACACGTCCCCGGGCCAGAGGTACAATCCGTCGCCCAGACGGATGCGCAGATGGGTGTTCGGCAGGAAATACTCCCGCCCGCTGTTGTTGCGCAGCGTTCCCGCCGTGTTGCTGCCGACCAGCAGGGCGTGCATGCCCCGCGTGTTCAGGGCGAAGCTGCACAGCGCCTCCCCCGCGGAGACGGTGTTCTTGTCGACCAGCAAGATGAGGGTGCGGGGCTGCTCTTGGATCGGGAAGAAATGGCCGGCGATGGACGCGCCCTCGTCGGAGAAGGCGATGTCCCACGCGTCGGTGTTGAGGGTGGGGTCGTCCGGCGCGGGGGCGGCGCCCTCGACCGCGCAGGCGAAGGTCTTCTCCGCCGCCCGCCCGCTGTAGGCAGCGACGATGATCTCCCCGAGCCTGAGCATGCCGCCGGCGTTGCCGCGCAGGTCCAGAATCGACACTGGCTGCTGGCGCATCTGCCCGATCCAGCGCAGCAACTGCTGCATGCGCTCTGCGTAGGGGGCGTCGAAGTCCCCCATGGCCATCCGGGGCACCCGGAGGATGGGGATGCCGTTTCGCACGGTGTAGGTGTTGTCGATCTGGGAGGTGCTCAGGGCGTACCGATAGGGCGTGGTCAGCGGGAAGGTCTCGACGCTGCCGTCGGCCCAGGTGATCGCCAGCGGATCGGGCGGTTGGTCCTCGGGGGCCAGCGCCACCGGCAGATATCCCAGAGCGCCGTCGGCGCGGACGCCCGGTTGCAGCAGGTCGTCCAGCTCGTAGGGCTAGGCGCGCTTGAGATAGGCGTGGTCCGACAAACGGTAGTATCCCCGGCCATCCCGGCCGAAGAAGAGCGCGTCCTCGGCGAAGTAGGGGACGGTGCGGGTGTTGAGGGGCCGGCCGTTGACCGTGCAGTGCCCGTCGATGAGCGCCGGACCCAGGTGCTCGAACACCGCCGCCTCAAACTCCCCGGCGGTGACGCGCTCCCTGCCCGCGAGATCGGCCAGCATGGCCTCCCTGACCGGGTCGAACGCCGCGTCGCCGCCCAGGTAGCCGTAGCCGCCATGGACCGTGGCGATCAGGCCGAAGAGGACCTCCACGTCCTGCTCAACCTGCTCCGGGGAGAGGACGGCGCTCGCGCGCAAAGGCGGGGCATGGTGGCTGTATGCCAACGGGTCCACCCGGTGGCGGGTTGGTCGGCTTTGATCAGCCGCTGGATCGCCCGCCACAGGCTCCAGCGCCGCGTGGCGCGCATCGGCCTGGGTGATGACCCTGTCCAGAGTGACCGGCTGCGCGGCGGGAGTGCAACCCGCCAGCAGCAGCGCCAACCCCAGCGCCAGGCGGCGATATCGACGCATCGCGATCCCTCCTTATGGACAGTGTAGCCAAGAGCCGGATGGATGTCAAGGATTGGGTAGGACATTGTGACGAATTCTGTTGACAAAATCCGAGCATCTGTCTAGAATGGTTATAAGTTCAAATCGGGGGAGGGAATGAAATATGCGCGGAAGAATATTGGCCGGTTTCATTGCCCTGGCGCTGCTGCTGGCGGGCTGCGGCGCGGGCTCGCCCACGAGCAAAACGCCTCAGGCCTCGCCGGACGAGCCGCTGGGCGGGGAGCTGACCCTCTACGCCTATTCATGGGATATACGGGTCAAGCAGGCGATCGCCGAATTTGCCCTCGCCTATCCACAGGTCAAGGTCAACGCTATCTACATCGACGACGTGCAGCAGATGTCCCAGACCGCGCAGACTATCCAGGGGCGGCTCGAGGAGGGTGAGGGGCCGGATGTGCTGCTCTTTCAGAACGCCGGGTATCTGGACGCGGAGCAGCTCTACAAGGATGGGCGTCTGCTGGATTTGACGTCCTACATGGACGAGGCGGCTACGGCGCAGTATTTCCCCGAGGCGCTCAAAGCCTGCCAGCGGGAGGATGAGATGCCCCTGTGGCCCATCACCCTGTCCATCCCCCACTGGGTCACCACCACGCAGCGCCTGCAGACCGCGGGCCTCAACATCAGCGGCAACGGCGACACCCAGGAGGACCTGCTGGAGACAGTGGAGGCTTTCCTCGACCGGGAGGAGGCCTCGGGCGTCTACTCGGTGTTCACCTCGGACAACAACTCGCTGGCCCTGTCGATGTACTACGCCAATGGCCAGCCCATCGTCAGCGCCGACGAGCAGGTGACCTGCATCTCCGAGCGGCAGCTGCAGCGCCTGGCGGATATCGCCCGCAGGGTCCAGTATGTTCCCGGCACCGACCAGCTCAAAAGCGCCCAGCTGGTGGAGGCGTCCTACAAGGGGATGCCCGCCAAGCAGATCGACCAGAGCGAGCTGATCTTCAGCGCTTATCCCATCGCTGGCAGCGCGATGCTCTACGACACGGTGTACGACCAGCTCTACGGCGAGCAGGTGGTGGTGCTGCCAATGCTCGACGCGGACGGAGGGATCACCCCGCAGATCAACCTGTACGGCGGGGTGAACGCCAACAGCAAAAACCCCGCGGCGGCGGCCCAGCTGCTGATGACCATGGCCGACGGCTACAGCATGCGCGGGGCCATGGTCTACCAACTGGCGATTCCCGTCAGGGCCGATCTGTACGAGGAGTCGGTCAAATCCTTCGGCGGCGGTTCGATGAGCACCAGCGACGGCCAGCGCCTGCAGACTCGGCCGCTGCCCGAGCCCTTACGCCGACAGATGCTCGATCTGCCCAACCGGTTCAGTCGCTGCCAGCTGGTCCGGCGCAGCCACTGGCAACCCATCATGGAGGAGCTGCAGGCCTATCTGACTCGGGGCGAGACGGATTTCTCGGCGGACTACGTCCGCCTGGTCGAGCGCATGGAAGCGCTGGAATGATATTTTAATCCTTGTGCGGTCCCCGCCCGTCGCGGGGGCCGCTTTTTGTCCGCCGACGGAGGGGGAAAGAGTATTGACTTTTTCTGATCTTTGAGGCAAAATAAGGGGTATCGGAAAAAGGAGGCATCGAACCCATGCACGAGAATGGCAGTATTTCCGTCCATACCCAAAATATCTTGCCCATTATCAAGCAATGGCTGTATTCGGAGAAGGACATCTTCCTGCGCGAGCTGGTCAGCAACGGCTGCGACGCCATCACCAAGTATCGCAAGCTGGTCTCCCTGGGGGAGGCCGAGGGCGCCGAGGAGGACTATCAAGTCCGCGTCGAGGTGGACGAGGGCCAGCGCATCATCCGCGTCATCGACAACGGCATCGGCATGACCGAGGAGGAGGTCAAGAAGTACATCAACCAGGTGGCCTTCTCCGGGGCCGAGGAGTTCATGCAGAAGTACCAACAGAAGCAGGAGGGCGAGGGGATCATCGGCCACTTCGGCCTGGGCTTCTACTCGGCCTTCATGGTTTCGGATAAGGTGGAGATCGACAGCCTGAGTTACCAGGATGGCAGCGAGGCGGTCTATTGGGTGAGCGAGGACGGGGCGAGCTACGAAATCGACGCCTCGGACCGCGCCGAGCGCGGCACCACCATCACCCTGTACATCAGCGAGGATAGCAAGGACTACGCCACCTTCTTTGAGCTCAGCCGGGTGCTGGAGAAGTACTGCGCGTTTTTGCCGGTGCCGGTGTACCTGGTGCGCACTGACGAGCCCGAGGTGGAGGGGGCGGCCAAGGAAGCGCCCCAGCCCATCAACGAGACCCAGCCCCTGTGGCTGAAAAACCCCGGGGAGTGCACCGACGAGGACTACAAGAACTTCTACCACGAGCTCTTCCACGACATGAGCGACCCGCTGTTCTGGATCCACCTGAACGTGGACTATCCCTTCAACCTCAAGGGCATCCTCTACTTTCCCAAGCTGGGCAACGAGTTCGACGCCATGGAGGGCCAGGTCAAGCTCTACTGCAACCAGGTCTTTGTGGCGGACAACGTCAAGGAGATCATCCCCGAGTATCTGCTGGTGCTCAAGGGCGTGCTGGACTGCCCGGACCTGCCGCTGAACGTCTCGCGCTCCTTTTTGCAGAACGACGGGTATGTCAAGCGCATCTCCCAGCACATCACCCGCAAGGTGGCCGACAAGCTGACCGGCCTGTTCAAGGCCGACCGGGATCAGTACGGCAAGTACTGGGACGACATCCATCCCTTCGTCAAGTTCGGCTGCCTGAAGGATGAGAAGTTCTACGACCGGGTCAAGGACGCGCTGATCTACAAGAACACCGACGGCGCGTACGTCACCCTGCAGGAGTACCGCGACGCCATGGGCGACAAGGCCCAAGACACGGTGTACTATGTGGTGGACGAAGCCCAGCAGGTGCCCTACATTGATCTGTATCGCCAGCAGGGGATGACCGCCGTGATCATGAGCGCGGGCATCGATATCCCCTATATGGAGCTGATCGAGCGCAAGAATGCGCCGCTCAAATTCGTCGGCGTGGATGCGGGCATCAGCGACGCGATGAAGCAGGAGGGCGAGGGCCCGGACATGGAGGCCCTGGTGAATAGCATGCACAGCGCCATCGGCGACGAGAAGATCGCCGTGCGCGCCGACGCCCTGAAAAATCAGGATGTGCCGGCGGTGATGCTGCTGTCGGAGCAGTCCCGACGGATGCAGGACATGGCGCGCATGTATCGGATGGACCTGTCCACCCTGCCCATGGAGCAGACCCTGGTGCTCAACAGCAGCCACCCGCTGCTGCAGCGCATCGCCGCGATGGAGGAGGGCGAGGAGAAGCAGATGCTCTGCCGCCAGGTGTACGATCTGGCGATGATGAGCCATCGGCCCCTCAAGAGCGAGGAGATGGCCGCGTTCATCAAGCGCACCCAGCAGCTATTGACCCTGCTGGTGGACAAGGCCAACTGATCGGACGCAAAAGAGCCGGGCAAATGCCCGGCTCTTTTTGTATTGCCGCAGAAGGCGGAACTGCCTCAGCGCGTCATCCGGTCTGGGAATGTGTCCTTGAGCGCGCACATCGGCGATACGTCTGGTCGGCTCGCGCGCACATCCAGTATGGCAACGTCCGATATTAGCAGGGCGCCCTCCGTGTGGAGGACGCCCTGACAGCCTTAGGTTCCGAAGTAGTCGTACACGCCTTGCACAATGCCGTTGGCAAAGCGCTGTTGATAGGCGGGGCTGGTCAGCTTGGCTCGGTCGGAAGCGTTGTTGATGTAGGCCATCTCCACCAGGGTGGAGACCAGGTTGGTCTCCCGCAGGATGCAGATGTTGTTGTCGTTCATGGTTCCGCCGGAGACCAGCTTGGTGCCCGCAGCCCGCGCCGTGGCGCTGGCGATCTTGATGGAGGCGTTGTAGCGGGCCGAGGTGTCATACTGGTGGGTATACACGCCGTAGGGCGATCGGTCCGTGGTGCTGGGCTGCACAAAGTAGTTCATCGTGCCCGAGACCGTGCCGTTGACCTGATCGGTGCTGTTGCTGTGCACGCTCAGGAAGAGGGTTTGGTCCTTGAGCTCCTTCTGGTACTCAAAGATTTTACGCAGCTTGTCGCTGATGGGGCGGGTGTAGAGCGAGCGGTTGACGGAGGCCTTCAACTCCTCCAGCTCGGTCTTCTCCTCCTGGGCGGCGGTGATCTCGGTCTGCTTGTCGGTTTTCTGTTCGGTCAGCTGCTCACACAGGGCCTTGTAGGGGGCCGACAAGCCGGTCAGGTCGCCGATGGTCTCCAAGGTGTAGTTGCCCAACTTGCTGACTTGGTCCTCAAGCAGCCGCTTCAGCTCGGCGGTATCGGGCTTTTACGAGCCGCCGTCCGCCCTGACCACCCGAACCTGGCCGCTTGCGAGCGCCCGGGAGTTGATCTGCTGGGAATCGACCTGCCCGTCGTCCGCGTTGGGCGAAGGCGTCGGGCTGCTGGTAGCGCCGTCCGAGGACGTCGGCTTGTCCGTGGACGTCGTGACGTCCGAGGGCGACGGATCGCTCGTGGGCGTCGTGACGACCGAGGGCGTGGGTGTGGCGGTGGCGGGCGCGCCGCCGTTGGGAGGTTGATTGCCGGACGGATCGAGCGAATCGGTGGGCTCCGGGGTGGGCCGATCGGGCATGGCGTTGATGGCGTCGATCAGGTAGTAGGCCTGGTAGACCGTCTTGGTGCCGGCCGAGGGATCAACCAGCTTGCCGCTCGCAATCAGCTCATCGACTTTGCCCGCGGCGATGGCCTGCTGGGCGTCGGGCATGGCGGCGATCAGCGCGGCCAGCTCGTCGGTGTCGGTGAAGAGGCTGTTGAGCCAGGCGGTGTAGCCAGCGCTGGTGGAGAGCTGATCAAATTTGTCCTGCGCCTCCTGGAGGCGCTGATCGATCTGGGTCATCTGCTCGGTGAGTTCGGTGAGCTTGTCCGCGCGCTTGTCGACCAACAGCCCCAGGGAGTGGCGATTGACGATGGAGGCGCGTTCGTACAGGTCGACGTACACGTCGCTCGAGCGGGTCAGTATCACAGTCGCGCCGCTGTTCTCCAGGTTCTTCTTGACCAGCTGGCCCACAGCCAGGTTGACGGCCTTCTCCTGGGCGGACCCGCGCACCGCGCCCGGGTCGCTGCCGCCGTGACCGTAGTCCAGGTAGATGACTTTGCCAGCCAAGCGATTGTTGGGGGTCAGCCCACCGGGATTCTCCGCCGGGTCCTCCGAGGGCGAGGGCGCTGTCGACGGGGAGGGCTTGGGCGAGGGATCGTCCGGATCTGGCTCGGGCTCGGGATCGGGGACGCTGCTGTCCAGCTTGACATAGCTGCTGAATATGTAGCCGGTCTGACCATTGTAGGAGATGGCGTACCACTCGCCCGACTGGCTCAGCAGCGACACCTTGGCCCCGTTGGCCAGCGAGCCGATGGAGCTGTAGGAGGTGCCGGGGCCGGAGCGCACGTTGAGCGAACTGTTGACCTGCACCGTGCCGGTACCCAGCGGGTCGGCCGAACCGCCTCCCCCCTCGGATACCTTCAGATACTCCGCGGTCATGTAGCCGGTATAGCCCTGGTAGGAGATGGCATACCAGGAGCCGCTCTGTCCGGTCACGGTGACCACGGTGCCCCGGGGCAAGCTGGTCACCCGGGCGTAGGAGGTGCCGGGTCCCTTGCGCACGTTGACGCTCGAACCGGTCACGGTGCCCTGCCGGGTCTGCGGATCGGGTGTGGGGTCCGGGTCGGGCGTGGGATCGGGATCGGGCGTGGGGTCCGGGGTGGAGCCGCCGTCCTGGATGTCCAGGTAATCACAGCTGACGTAGCCGGTCTTCCCGCTGAAGGAGACCTTCGCCCAGCCACCCGACACGCTCAGCACCGGCACGGTGTCGCCCTGGCTGAGCGAGCCGATGCGGCTGTAGGAGGTGCCAGGACCGGAGCGCACGTTGAGCGAGCCGTTGGCCGTGACCGTCCCGGTTTTGCCGGTGGAGCCGCCATCCGGCGAGGGGGTAGGGTCGGAGGAACCACCGCCGTTGCCGCTGATGACCAGGTAGGCGGTGGAGACATAGCCAGTCCGCCCGGCGTAGTCGATCTGCGCCCAGTCGCCCGAGACGCTCCGGACCGTCACGACGCTGCCGCGGGTGAGCGAGCCGATGCGGCTGTAGGAGGTGCCGGGGCCGGAGCGCACGTTCAGACTGCTGGCCGTCACCGAGCCGGTGCCCACGTGGCCGGAGGCGTTCCCCCCGCTGGTGAAGGTCAGGTATTCGCTGCTGACATAGCCGGTCCGGCCGTTGTAGGAGATGATGGACCAGCTGCCCGAGGCCCCCGTCACGGTGACGGTCGAGCCCTTGCCGAGCACGCCCAGACGGCTGTAGGAGGTGCCGGGACCGGAGCGCACGTTCAAGGCGCTGGCCGTGACGGTCGCCGTACCGCCGGCCGCCTGGGCGGGCTCAAGCTTCAGAAACACGCCCACCACCATCGAGAGCGCCAGCATCACGGCTAGCACTTGGGTACACCGCTTGCTTCTCACGGTCATCGGTACTTTTCCTCCTTGGTGAACAAATCTATCCTCAGTATGGCAGTTGTGTATGATTCTGTCAAGGAATCGTCATTGTTTCGTAATAAATAGACCCTTTCCGGGGGATTGCGCGGCTTGCGCCCCGTCCCCGGCAAAAAGCGACCTCAGACGGTCTGCGGGTCGATCACCCGGGCGAGAAAACTGTCGGGTTGGCTCAGGCGGCCGGCGAGAATCTCCTCGGGGGTAACGCAACTATAGCAGATCTGGCGCTGGCCATAGCGGTCGAAATCGTGGATCAGGTGCAGGCGGCTGTCGGCGTCCTGCTGGCCGTCGGGGTAGGAGACACCGTCGCGCTCGTCGATGAGCAGACCGCCCTGCCAGGACGCGCCTTCATCCCGGCTGATCCAGGCGGTCAGGCGGCGGCGCGCGCGGGGATCGTCGTGGTAGACCAATACCAGGTCGCCCGAGGCCAGCCGGCGGATGAAAAAGCGGCTGTCCGGGCCGGGACGATAGGGATCGGGACACGCCTGCCAGGTGAGGCCCCCGTCGGCGGAGAAAGCCTGGCCGATGCCGTCATAGCGGCGCACCAGCATCCACAGCCGGTCGGGCTGCTCGATGAGCATGTGCTCGTCGAACCGGCGGTTGGGCACGTCCGCCCCGCCCAGATAGGTGAAGCTCTCGCCCTGATCGATCGATGCGTACACCCCGGAGTAGGGCCTATTCTGGGTGTTGTAGGGCGACTGCTCGCAGCTCCATTCGGCGATGGGCAGCAGCCAACGACCCTCGCCGGTGACCAGGGGTTTGTTGAGCAGGATGCCGTCGGCGATGCGCCGGGGCGGCGTCCAGCCCACAAAAGGGGACTCGGGCCTGTCGCAGCGGGTGAAGAACACGCCGCAGCGCCCGTCGTACCAGCCGTAGCTTTGGGCCCAGAACAGCCACAGCCGACCCAGGGGATCGGTCCACAGACAGGGATCGTACACCCGGGTGTTGCCGGGATGATCCACCGCCAGGGCCTCAAACCACTCCTGCCCGTCCTGGCTGGCCTTGAGCAGCACAAAATTGTCGCAGCCCTCGTCGGACCCGCCGGCGTAGAAGGCGGCCCAGCGGCGCTCGCCCGTCAGCGCCAGGGAGGGGATGCCCTGGAAAGGACGACGGCGAAATTTGGGCAACAGCTGAAAATGCAGCTGAGCGGGGGTGAGGGCTTCATCTTTCTGCGCGGGGTCCAGGTCCCGCGCGCGGCTTTCCTCCATGGCGCGACGCCTCCTTTTTCGGATTCCGTTCAGTATAACATAAATCCGGCGGCGCAGAAAGGCGCGGTGGAGAAAACAATGCCCTACAAAACAGCTAGGTTGACTTTGCGATGCCGGGCGGCCATACTACAGAAAACCCGATCGAGAGGAGGGCTCATTATGGATCAGAGCAAGCTGCATTTTGATACCCTGCAGGTGCACGCCGGGCAGGGGGTGGACCGGGAGACCCAGTCCCGGGCGGTGCCCATCTACCAAACCACATCCTACGTCTTCGACGACGCCCGGCAGGCCGGCGCGCGGTTCGACCTGAAGGAGGACGGTTACATCTACACCCGTCTAAACAATCCCACCACCGACGTGCTGGAGAAGCGGGTGGCGGCGCTGGAGGGCGGCGCGGCGGCGGTGGCCACTGCCTCGGGCATGGCGGCCATCACCTACGCAATTTTGAACATTGCCCACGCGGGCGACGAAGTCATCGCCCTGTCAACCTTGTACGGGGGCACCTTCACCCTGATCAAGGACCGGCTGGAGTCCTTCTTCGGGGTCAAGACCCATCTGGTCGACCCCGACGACCTGGAGGCTGTGGCCGCCGCCATCAATGAGCGAACCCGGCTGATTTACCTGGAGACCCTGGGCAACCCGGATATCAACATCCCGGACATCCAGGCCGTGGCCGAGCTGGCCCACGCCCACGGGTTGCCCCTGATCGCCGACAACACCTTCGGCACGCCGTACCTGATTCGGGTTAAGGAGTGGGGGGTGGACGTGGTGGTGCACTCGTTGACCAAGTATTTGGGCGGCCATGGCACCAGCATCGGCGGTATCGTCGTGGACCTGGGCACCTTCAATTGGAAGGGCGGCCGCTTTGCGGAGTTCGCTCAGCCCGACCCCACCTACCATGGCATCGTCTACGGGGACATCCCCGGCGGCTTCGCGGTCAAGATCCGCGCCCAGCTGCTGCGGGACACCGGCGCGTGCATCAGCCCCTTCAACGCCTTCCTGATTCTCCAAGGCATCGAGACCCTCAGCCTGCGCCTGGATCGGCACTGCGCCAACGCCCGGAGAATCGCCGCCTTTCTCCAGGGGCATCCGGTGGTATCCTGGGTGAACTATCCCGGCCTGCCCGGCGACCGATACTATGAGCGGGCCCAGCGCTACTTCCCCAAGGGCGTGGGCGGCATCCTGACCTTCGGCGTCAAGGGCGGGGTGGAAACCGGGCGCGCCTTTATCGATAGCCTGGAGATTTTCTCCCTGCTGGCCAACGTGGCCGACGCCAAGAGCCTGGTCATCCATCCGGCCAGCACCACCCACGCCCAGCTCTCCCCTGAGGCCATGATCGCCGCCGGGGTCAAGCCCGAGATGGTGCGCCTGAGTGTGGGCATCGAGGACGCGGACGATCTGATCGCCGACCTGGACCAGGCGCTGCGGGCGGCCTACAAGGAGGGATGACGATGCGCGTGGCCAAGGACATGTCCGAGCTGATCGGACACACCCCCATGGTGCGGTTGGAGAACTACTGCCGCCACGCGGGGGTGGAGGCGACCCTGATCGCCAAGCTGGAGTGCATGAATCCCGGGGGAAGCGCTAAGGAGCGCATCGGCGCGGCCATGATCCAGGACGCCCTGGATCGAGGACTGCTCCAGCCCGGGGGTACCATCATCGAGCCCACCAGCGGCAACACCGGCATCGCCCTGGCCGCCCTGGCCGCGGCTTGGGGCTATCGGATGATCCTGACCATGCCCGACTCGCTGAGCATGGAGCGACGTCAGCTGCTCTCGGCCTTGGGGGCGCAGATCGTGCTGACCCCGGCGGTCAAGGGCATGGCCGGGGCCATCGAGCGCGCCCAGCAGCTCAGGGCCGAGATTCCCGGCAGCTACATCCCCGACCAGTTCGACAACCCGGCCAACCCCGAGGCGCACTACCGCACCACCGGGCCGGAGATCCTCCGGGACATGGACGGGCGGCTGGACCTGTTCGTGGCGGGCATCGGCACCGGCGGCACCATCACCGGCGTAGCCCGGGCGCTCAAGGAGCATGACTCGACCATAAGGGTGGTGGGGATGGAACCGGCCGAATCGGCGGTGCTCTCGGGCGGTAAACCCGGTCTGCACGGCATCCAGGGCTTGGGCGCGGGTTTCGTGCCCCCGGTGCTGGACATGCGCCTGGTGGACGAGGTGGTGCCTGTGACCACCCAGGAGGCCATGGCGGCCATGCGTCTGCTGGCGCGCAGCGAGGGGCTGGTCTGCGGCATCTCCTCCGGCGGGGCGCTGGTGGCGGCCTCCCGGGTGGCGGCGCGGCCTGAGAATCATGGCAAGACCTTGGTGGTGTTGCTGCCCGACACCGGGGAGCGCTATCTGTCCACCGGGGCCTTCGACAACCCCAATTAAAGTAGAAGGAGAATCGCTATGCCTGTACGCATCCCCGATACCCTGCCCGCGGCCGAGGTGCTGGCGGGGGAGAATATCTTTGTCATGCGCCAGAGCCGGGCCCTGCGCCAGGACATCCGGCCGCTGCGCATCGGCATCCTCAACCTGATGCCCACCAAGGAGGTCACCGAGACCCAACTGCTGCGGCTGATCGGCAACACCGCCTTACAGGTGGATGTCACCTTGCTGACCACCGCCAGCTACCGGCCCACCCACACCGACGCGGGTCATCTGGAGAGCTTCTACCAAACCTTCCAGCAGGTGCGGGAGGAGAAGTTCGACGGGCTGATCATCACCGGCGCGCCGGTGGAACAGCTGGATTTTCATGACGTGCTCTACTGGCGGGAGCTGGAGCGCGTCATGGCCTGGGCGGATCAGCATGTCTACAGCACGCTGTATATCTGCTGGGCCAGCCAGGCCGGGCTGTATTATCACTATGGCATCGACAAGAACCCCCTGCCGAGGAAGATGTTCGGCGTGTTCGAGCACCGGGTGCTGGATCGGACTCATCCGCTGGTGCGTGGGTTTGACGATACCTTCTTTGCCCCCCACAGCCGGCATACGGGCGTGTCCCTGGAGCAGGTGGCGGCTTGTGCCGACCTGACGGTGCTGGCCACCTCGCCCGAGGCTGGGCTGTACCTGGCGGCCACCCGGGATGGGCGGCATGTGTATGTCTCCGGCCACTGTGAGTACGATGTGGACACCCTGGACAAGGAGTACCGCCGCGATGTAGCCAAGGGCTTACCGATCCAGGTGCCCTGCAACTACTATCCCGATGATGACCCCGCCCGGCAGCCCGAGGTCAAGTGGCGAGGGCACGCCAATTTGCTGTTTGCCAACTGGCTAAACTATTGCGTCTATCAGCAGACGCCCTACCGCCTGGAGGAGATCGGGTGAGGGGGACCCGACCTCCCTTTTTCGTTGATAAATCGAAAATTTGCGCCCGGGGGGCATTGACACAATCAGACAAATGCGGTATACTAGCTTTCGTTCCGTGACGGAACATGCGCGCAGGCCTGTGGAGGCGTGGCCACACGTCGAACCGAACACAGGATGGTGAGCAGCAGGCGGGTACCGCGCGGCGTGCGTCTGTAGCTCAGGTGGATAGAGCAACGGCCTTCTAAGCCGTGGGTCCGGGGTTCGAATCCCTGCAGGCGCGCCAATTGATATGGTGGGTATGGCCTAGTTGGTTATGGCGCCAGATTGTGGCTCTGGAGGTCGTGGGTTCGAATCCCACTACTCACCCCATTTTTCCCCTAAATCGAATCACTGGTATAAACGCAGCGTTGGGGTGTAGCCAAGTCGGTGAAGGCACGGGACTTTGACTCCCGCATGCGTTGGTTCGAGTCCAGCCACCCCAGCCATTATGACCCATTAGCTCAGGTGGTAGAGCACTTGACTTTTAATCAAGGTGTCCAGAGTTCGAATCTCTGATGGGTCACCAAGATGCGGGCGTGGCGGAATTGGCAGACGCGCCAGACTTAGGATCTGGTGCCTACGGCGTATGAGTTCAAATCTCTTCGCCCGCACCATTTCTTGATAATTGGATATTGGGCTCCGGTATCGTGCGGGAGTGACTCAGTGGTAGAGTGTCACCTTGCCAAGGTGAAAGTCGCGGGTTCGAATCCCGTCTTCCGCTCCATTTTCCACCATGAGCTGTCCTTGGGGTCGCGCGGGAGTGACTCAGTGGTAGAGTGTCACCTTGCCAAGGTGAAAGTCGCGGGTTCGAATCCCGTCTTCCGCTCCATTTTTCCCTGAGGACGTGCGGGTGTAGCTCAATGGTAGAGTTCCAGCCTTCCAAGCTGGCTGTGTGAGTTCGATTCTCATCACCCGCTCCATCTATGGGCCAATAGCTCAGTTGGTAGAGCACCTGACTCTTAATCAGGGTGTCCCGGGTTCGAGCCCCTGTTGGCCCACCAAAACATCGATCGCGCAGGCGATCGATGTTTTTTTGCTATCCAAATGGGCTTAGTGGCGTTATACTGGGGGAGAAGGGGGCTGATGCGTGTGCGCGAGTTGATCATCGCTGAGCCCAGGCCCTGCCCGAGCTGCCATGCCTCCACGGTGCTGCCCCTGGACGACGGCCGGGTGTTGGCGGCGTGGTTCGGCGGCAGCCGGGAGGGCGCGGTGGATGTGGGCATCTATCTGGCCTGCCGGGAGCAGGGAGGTTGGCGCGCGCCGGTGCGCTTGAGCCAGCAGGAGGGAACGCCCCACTGGAACCCGGTGCTGGCCCAGCGGGCGGGGGAAATTTGGCTGTTTTACAAGGTGGGTTACGCCATCGCGGGGTGGCGGACCTGGGTGCGTCGGTCCCGCGACGGCGGGCGCACCTGGGGGAGCGCCTATGAGCTGGTGCCCGGCGACATAGGCGGTCGAGGTCCTGTGAAGAACAAACCCATCGCGCTGGCCGAGGGCGCTTGGCTGGCGGGCGCGTCCACGGAGCGGGGCGCATGGCTGCCCATGGCGGACCTGAGTCTTGACGGCGGAGCCAGTTGGAGCGCGGCTCTTGTGCCCGCGCCGGAGGGCGTAGGACTGATCCAGCCTACCCTGTGGCAGGACGCGATGGGCGAGACCCACATGCTGCTGCGCAGCAACGCCGGCCGCATCTACCGCAGCGACGCGCCCGACGGGCGGAGCTGGTGCCAGGCCTACCCCACGGCGCTGGCCAACAACAATAGCGGCATCGACCTGGACCGGGATGATGCGGGCGCTCTATATCTGGCCTACAACCCCGTGTCGGGTGACTGGGCTGCGCGCACGCCCCTGGCGCTGGCGCGAAGCCGCGACAATGGGCGCTCCTGGCAGACTGTGGCCACCCTGGCTGAAGGACCGGGGGAGTATTCCTACCCGGCGGTGGCGGTGCGGGGCGACACGTTGCATGTCACCTACACCTACCGGCGGGAGAATATCGCATACGACAGATTTGACTTGCGCGAGTGGGAGGGTTAACCAATGAAACCGTTCTGCATGGCTGAGGGCGTTTGGCCGACGATGATCACCCCTTTTACCGACCGGGGAGAGGTGGACCTGGACGCAATGGAGCGGGTGGTGGATTGGTACATTGATCAGGGTGTGGATGGGATTTTTGCCATTTGCCAGTCCAGCGAGATGTTTGACCTCTCCACCGACGAGCAGGAGGCTATTCTGCGCCGGGTGGTGCGCGCCGCCCGGGGTCGGGTGCCGGTGATCGCCTCGGGCCACACCAGCTACGATCGCCGGGCCCAGCTAGCCGCCTTCGAGCGGCTGGGCGCGACCGGCGTGGAAGCCCTGGTGCTGATCACCAACCTGCTGGCCGGACCGGATCGCAGCGCGGAGACCTTCCTGGAAAATATGCGCTTTTTTGCCGACCGGCTGCCCCTGCCCCTGGGGCTGTACGAGTGCCCCCATCCCTACAAATATGTTCTGACGCCCGAGCAGCTCCAGGCCTGCGCGAAAACCGGCCGGTTCTATTTTCTCAAGGACACCTGCTGCGATGCGGCGTTGATTCGGCGGAAGCTGGCGGCCGTGGCGGGCACGCGGCTGAAGCTCTTCAACGCCAACGCCCAAACCCTGCTGGAGACCCTGCGGGCCGGGGCGGCGGGCTACTCCGGCGTGATGGCGAACTTCCATCCCGCGCTCTACAGCCAGCTATGCGCCTGGGCGCGGCAGGGCTTGGGCGAACAGGCGCAGACCCAGCAGCTCCAGGCCCTGCTGTGTCTATACGCGTTCACCGAGTCCATGGCCTATCCGGTGACCGCAAAATATCACATGAACCTGGTGGGCGTGCCGATGGCGCTGTATACCCGCGCCCGACCGGCCGCCGAGTTGACGGCCTATCAGCGCGGCATTGTGGAACAGGGGGTGACGCTGGAGCGGGCGGCGATGGCGTGTTTGAAGGAGCATTCCGCCTGAAAGCGTTGAGCGCCCGGGTCCTCTCCTGGGCGTGCCCGGCTGCCGGACGCAGAAAAAATATTTGGGGACATCCCTTGACAAACCAGAAAATATCGCTATAATAAGAAAAGTAATCCGATTGGACATGGGCCAATAGCTCAGTTGGTAGAGCACCTGACTCTTAATCAGGGTGTCCCGGGTTCGAGTCCCTGTTGGCCCACCAGTATGACACCGTAAGAGATTCTTACGGTGCTTTTTTATCAGGAAAACCGGCCGCGTCACGGCCCAAAGGAGTGCATGAAATCATGAAGAAATGGTTGCGCTGCGTCGGCGCGCTGCTGGTCCTGACGCTGATGTTGATGCAGTTGATCCTGCCTGCGGCCGCCCTCGCCGAGCCTGCGGCGGAGCCGTCCACCGCCCCAACGCTGGAGGCCTCAGCCTCGCCCTTGCCCGAGGAAAACTATGAGAAGCCCGACATCATGTTCTACCTCATCATCGCCGTCGCGCTCTTTGGCGTGGTGGGTTCGGGCATCATCATGGTCAAGGAGATCAAAAAAGGTAATAGCCTATAAAGATACAACCTTGGGCGCTCCGCTTTTCGGAGCGCCTTTTTCTATTGACGGCATTCTGTCATAACAATCCCGCTAAATAAGAAGAAAAAATTGGCTTCTCCATTCAGAAAGTTCAAAAAGTCGTTGCAAAACCGATTCTATATGATATAATACACCTCGTAAATCAATGACCCCGACGCTCTTGAAAACGCCAGGATCTCCTGGCGTTTTTTGAGCGGGGATGGGAGGGCGGCCGTTGGCGACGTTTCCAATATGGGGATTGATCCTGGGGCTGGCGGGCGGCGCGGCGCAGGCGCTGTTGCTGCGCGCCCTGGTGCGGTCCGTGGGCGAGCAGCTTCAGACCGGGCGGGTGCTGTTGATCCTGCTGGCCAAGATCGCGCTGTATGTGGCGCTGCTGATCATCGCCGTGAAGATTTCGATTTTGGACGGCGCGGTGTGCGGGATCGCCATGGCGACGCTGCTCATCGGCTCGGGGATCGCGATAGCCCTGCGCGGCCGCCGGAAACGGTAGCGCGCGGTCATGGAAGGTGGGTGTGTATTCATTGGAACAGGACAAGGCAATTTCAGCGCCCCAGCAGAGCGCTCAGACGCCTCCAAAGGCGAAGAAGAGCAAAAAAAAGCTCTTGTTCATCCTGATCGGGTTGGCGGCGGTCGTGCTGCTCAACCTGGTGGCCAAGTGGATTTCTCCCTCGTCGGAGGGGATGGAGATCGCCGTTGATCCCGGCGTGGTGTTCACCCTGGGCGGTTGGAAGATCACCGACACCATGGTCATCTCCTCGTCGGTGGTGCTGTTGCTGCTGGTGGTGGCGGCGCTGCTGAGGATCTTCGCGGTGCCCAAGTTCAAGGATCAGCCCAAGGGCCTGCAGACCGTGCTGGAGATGGCGGTCCAGGGCGTGGGCAGCATGTCCTGCGACCAGCTGGGCCAGAGCATCGGCAGCCAGCTGACGCCCTACATGTGCACCGTGGGCCTGTATATCATCGCCGGCGGCCTCGTCGAGCTCTTCGGCGTGCGCGCCCCGGCCTCGGATATCAACGTCACCGCGGCGCTGAGCTTGATCACCTTTTTCCTGATCAATTTCTACGCCTACAAGGTCAAGGGTTTCCGCCGGCGGATGGACCACTACACCAAGCCTATCTTCCTGCTGGCGCCCATCACCCTGCTGACGGATATCGCGGTGCCCATCTCCATGGCCTGCCGACTCTACGGCAACATGCTCTCGGGCCTGATCGTGATGGACCTGATCTATCAGGTGCTGCCCATCGCCATCCCCGCGGTGCTGTCCGTATACTTCACGCTGTTTCACGCGGCGCTGCAGGCCTACATCTTCCTGACCCTGACGGTGTCCTTTATTCACGAGAACATCGAGTAAGCGATGCTCGTGATCGGAACATAGAAGGAATCCCGAAATCTTGCAATCATGTTGGAGGTGCTCTCTTATGGAAATCGGTTTGGTAATGATCGCGGCGGGTATTGCGGTGCTCAGCGGCCTGGGCGCGGGTGTGGGCATGGGCTTTGCCACGGGCAAAGCGGTCGAAGCGGTGGCGCGTCAGCCCGAGGCCAGCAGCAAGATCAACCAGCTGCTGCTGTTGGGCCTGGCCCTGACCGAGGCGACGGCAATCTACGGCTTCGTTGTCGCGCTGATGATCATCATGCAGGCCTAACAGGGCCCGTCTGTCCAGCGCAACGAATGGCCGGGAAGGTGATGTAAAATGGACTTAAGCCCTTTGTCGATTCTATTCCATATTGTCAATGTCGTGATCCTGTTCCTCGGGATCCGACTGCTGTTGATCAAGCCCATCAAAAAGTTCATGCAGGCCCGGGAGGACAAGATCGCCCAGCAGCTGGCGGGCGCCGAGCAGACCCAGCAGCAGGCCCGCGACGAGCAGGCCAAGTATCAGCAGCTGCTCGCTTGCGCCGATGAGGACAGCCGCAAGGCGGCCGAACAGCTCCGCCAGGCGGCTCAGCAGCAGGCCGACGCGATTCTCGCCCAGGCTCAGCAGGATGCCCAGCAGTACATGCGCCGGGCCAAGGCCGAACTGGAGGAGAGCAATCGCCACGCCCAGGAGCAGCTCAAGCGCGAGAGCGTGGCGCTGGCGGTGGAGATCGCCGGCAAAATTCTCCAGCAGGAGCTGACCGGCGAGATGCAGCAGGCGATGATCGACCGCTATCTTGAGAAGGTGGGGTGACCGCATGCAGGGCGTTGTGACCACGGCGGTCGCGGTGGATGAGGCCACCTTCGAGAGAATCTGCCGTAAGATGGAGCAGGTTACCGGGATCAAGCCCGAGGCCTGGGTCCGCAAGGTGGATCCTCAGATCATGGGCGGATTTGTGGTGCGCATCGGGGACCAATTGGTGGATATGAGCGTCAAGGCGCAGCTGGATCAGGTGCGCGAGGGGCTCAACTGATGCGCGCGTGAGGAGGGATATGATGGAACTAGCTACAGGCGATCTCGTCCGCAGCATGCGCGAGCAATTGCGCAGCCTGGACCTGAAGCCTCGGGTGCGCAGCGTCGGCCGGGTGAAATACGCCTCCGACGGTATCGTCCGGGTGGATGGTTTGGGCCAGTGCCGCTACGGTGAGCTCGTGGGCTTTTCCAGTGGCGTGATGGGCATGGCGCAGAACCTCGAGCCCGACACCGTGTGGGTCGTGCTGCTGGGGGACGAGGCCAGCGTCGCCGAGGGGGACGAGGCCTATGCCACGGGACATATCGCCCGGGTGCCTGTGGGCGAGGGACTGATCGGACGGGTGGTGGATCCCCTGGGCAACCCCTTGGACGGCAAGGGCCCGGTGGTCTACAGCCGTACCCGTCCGCTGGAGAATGCCGCGCCTCCGATCATGGACCGCGGCGCGGTCAACGAGCCGCTGATGACCGGCCTGATGGCCATCGACGCCATGGTGCCCATCGGCAAGGGCCAGCGCGAGCTGATCATCGGCGACCGGCAGACCGGTAAAACCGCCATCGCCAGCGACACGGTGCTCAACCAGAAGGGCAAGGACGTTGTGTGCGTCTATGTGGCCGTGGGGCAGAAGGCTTCCACCGTCGCCCAGATGGTCAACACCTTCACCCAGATGGGTGCGATGGCGTACACCATCGTCGTGTCGGCCACCGCGGGGGACCCGGTGCTGATGCAGTACGAGGCGCCCTACGCCGGCTGCGCCATTGGAGAGGAGCTCATGTACCAGGGCAAGGATGTCCTGGTAATCTATGACGACCTGTCCAAGCACGCGGTCGCCTACCGGACGCTGTCGCTGCTGCTGCGCAGGCCGCCAGGCCGCGAGGCGTATCCCGGCGACGTGTTCTACCTGCACTCCCGCTTGCTCGAGCGGGCGGCCAAGCTGAACGACAAGCTGGGCGGGGGCAGCATGACGGCGCTGCCCATCATCGAGACCATGGCGGGGGATAGCTCCGCCTACATCCCCACCAATGTCATCTCCATCACCGATGGACAGATCATGCTCGAGAGCGAGCTGTTCTTCTCGGGCGTGCGCCCGGCGGTCAACGTCGGCCTGTCGGTGTCCCGCGTGGGCGGCTCGGCCCAGACCAAGGCCATGCGCAAGGTCTCGGGCAAGCTGCGGTTGGACCTGGCCCAGTATCGCGAGCTGGCGGTGTTCGCCCAGTTCTCCAGCGACTTGGACTATGCCACCCAGCAGCAGCTGGCCCATGGCGAGCGGCTGACCGAGGCCCTCAAGCAGGCCCAGTATCAGCCCCTGAGCATGGCTCAGCAGGTGGTGGTGCTCTACGCGGTGGGCAACCGCATGATGGTCGATCTGCCGGTGGCGCGCATCGGCGCGTTCAAAACCGGTCTGCTCGACTTCATCGCCGCCTCCCACGGGGATATCCTGGCCCAGATCGACCGGGAGAAGGACCTCTCTGACGAGCTTTCCGACCGGCTGCGTCGGGCGATCGAGGACTTTAAGAAGCAATTTCTAGCCGAGGAGATGTGATGCCATGGATTCCATGAGCGATATCAAGCACCGCATCCGCTCCATCAGCCAGACCCAGCAGATCACCCGGGCGATGCACCTGATCTCCGTGTCCAAGATGCGCAAGGCCCTGGCCAAGCATGAGTCCAACGCCGCGTATTTCACCCGCGTGCGCTCGGCCATGAAGGACATCCTGATGCACACCGGCGAGTTCAGCCACCCTTTTCTCAAGCACGAGATTCAGAAGACCGAGCAGGACCGCGACGCGTACATCGTCATCGCGGGGGATAAGGGCATGGCCGGCGCGTACAACCACAATGTGCTCAAGATGGCCCTGGACCACATGCAGGGCAACCCCCGGGAGAAATACATCTTCACCGTGGGCCAGGTGGCCCGGGAGTTTTTTCACCGCGAGGGATATCAGGTGGACGTGGAGTTCCTCCACACCGCCCAGAACCCTAGCCTGCGCAATGCCCGGCAGATCGCCGAGACCCTGATCGACCTGTACCGCAGGGACCTGATCGATGAGATCTTCGTGGTCTACACCGAGATGGTCTCCACCATGGAGCAGGTGCCCCATGTGGTGCGGCTGCTGCCGCTGTTGGCCAGCGACTTTCAGGACGTCCAGGTGGATTGGGAGGACGCGGGCCACCGCGAAACCGAGATCAAGTATGAGCCGTCTCCGGCCCAGGTGTTCGATACCCTGGTGCCCGAGTACGTCATCGGCATGGTCTACGCGATGCTGGTGCAATCCTTTGCCAGCGAGCACAGCGCCCGGATGAACGCCATGAGCGCGGCCAACCGCAACGCCGATGAGATGATCAAGAAGCTCAACCTGGTGTACAACCGGGTTCGCCAGGCCAGTATTACCCAGGAAATCGCCGAGATCAGCGGCGGCGCCGAGGCGCTCAAGGACAGCTGATGACCGGCGGGCAAGGAGGTTCCCGCATGGGAGAAAACCAGAAACCAACAAATGTGGGCCGTCTGTCTGCGGTCATCGGCGCCGTGCTGGACGTCGATTTCACGGGCGCGCAGCTGCCCGATATCCATAACGCCCTGGTGGTCGAGAATGACCAGGGACAGCAGGTGTGGATGGAGGTGGCCCAGCACCTGGGCGGCAACCAGGCCCGCTGCATCGCCCTGCAGGCCACCGAGGGCCTGAGCCGAGGCCTGACGGTGACCGATACCGGTTCGTCCATCACGGTGCCCGCGGGCAAGGCCACCCTGGGCCGCGTGATGAACGTGCTGGGCCAGAGCATCGACAACAAGGGCCCGATCCAGAGCGATTTGGTGCTGCCCATCCACCGCAGCGCGCCCTCCTTCGCCGAGCAGAGCCCGGCGATGGAAATCTTTGAGACCGGTATCAAGGTTATCGACCTGCTGGCCCCCTATGCCAAGGGCGGCAAGATCGGCCTGTTCGGCGGCGCGGGCGTGGGCAAGACCGTGCTGATCATGGAGCTGATCCACAACATCGCCACCGAGCACGACGGCTACTCCATCTTCACCGGCGTGGGCGAGCGTTCCCGCGAGGGGCAGGAGATGATCGACGACATGAACGGGTCGGGCGTCATCGAGAAGACCGCCCTGATCTTCGGCCAGATGAACGAGCCCCCGGGCAGCCGGATGCGCGTGGCGCTGACCGGCCTGACCGTGGCCGAGTCCCTGCGGGACGAGGCGGGCCAGGAGGGCTCGGGCCGCGACGTGCTGCTGTTCATCGACAACATCTTCCGCTTCATCCAGGCGGGCAGCGAGGTATCCGCGCTGCTGGGCCGCATGCCCTCGGCCGTGGGTTATCAGCCCACCCTGGCCAACGAGGTCGGCGCCCTGCAGGAGCGCATCACCTCCACCACCCGGGGCTCGATTACCTCGGTGCAGGCCATCTATGTGCCTGCCGACGATTTGACCGACCCGGCCCCCGCGACCATCTTTACCCATCTGGACGCCACCACCGTGTTGTCCCGCTCGATCTCCGAGATGGGCATCTACCCGGCGGTGGACCCCCTGGCTTCCACCAGCCGCATCCTTGAGCCCCATATCGTCGGCGAGGAGCACTATCAGGTGGCCCGCCAGGTGCAGGAGACCCTGCAGCGCTACAAGGAGCTGCAGGATATTATCGCCATCCTGGGCATGGATGAGCTCAGCGAGGATGACCGCAAGATCATCTACCGCGCCCGCAAAATTCAGCGCTTCCTCTCCCAGCCGATGAGCGTTGCGGAGAACTTCACCGGCCAGCCCGGCCGCTATGTGCCCCTGAAGGAGACCATCGCCTCCTTCAAGGCCATCGTTGCCGGCGAGGTGGACGATCTGCCCGAGGCCGCCTTCTTCATGGTGGGCAACCTCGACGAAGCCCGGGAGAAGGCCGAACGCATGGCCCAAGAGGGCGCGTGATCCGGCGGGAAGGGGAAGTGAATCATGGCGGATAATACCTTTTTGCTGGAGATCATCACCCCGGAGCGCTCCTTCTACAGCGGACAGGCGCGCCAGCTGGTGGTCACCGGTTTGGACGGCACCTTTGGCATCCTCAAGGGACATGTGCCCATGGTCGCCTCCCTGGACATCGGCCCGGTCCACATCCAGGAGGCCGACGGGCAGTGGCGCGAGGCCGCCTGCTCCGGCGGGTTCCTGCGCACCGGGCCGGATCACACCTTGGTCATGGTGCAGACCGCCGAGTGGCCCGAGGAGATTGACCTCAACCGCGCCAAGGAGCAGGCTGAGCTCGAGGAGGAGCACCTGCGTCAGCAGCAGAGCATGCGCGAGTACGTGGCCAGCAAGAACAACTTGGCCAAGGCGCTGATGCGGCTGCGGGTGGGGGCCAAGACCACCATCAACCACGACTGATCCCATCAAAAGTGCCGAACCCATTGGGTTCGGCGCTTTTTGATACCGTTACGCGGGGATGATTGCCCGGCGAGCCGCCAAACCCGCTCGGGTTTGGGCCATCAGCCCTCGATAGCGCGGACCGGCCGGGCCTCGATGTAGCCGCGGTAGCCCATGGGCGCCAGCTGGAAGCGGGGCGCGGCCTCGGGGTCAAAGCGGTAGCCGTAGGGTTCGGGATTGAAGCGGTCGATCTGATCCATCACCAGGCGGACCTGATCGGCGAAATCATCGTCGTCGTAGGGCTCACCCTGGAAGACCAGCATCCGGCAGGGGGGCAGCTCGATCAGCTCGAAACCCTCGGGGATGGGCTTATCATAGTCTAGGGGCAGCTCCACGCCCTGGACGTACTGGGAGGTGCCGGGTGCGATCAGGTGATCGGGCAGCCACAGGCCAACCGGTTCGTAGAGCGCCTCCTGGACGCTGCACAGCACGCCCCAGATATCGCAGCCGACCTCCTCGCAGTAGGCGAAGTACTCCTTGGCGCCGCGGCCGCGCTTGAGAAGCAATTTGCGGGCGGGTCGCTCCATAGGTTGAACGAACAGGGTTTTGCAGGGAACTTGGGTCATGCGCTCTCCTCCTTTTTTGTGTAGGGCCAGATAGGGCTTGAGTACGCTCTCGGGCAGGAACAGGGGAATGGGGGGTCGCTCGGCGCGGTAGCGGTTGGGCGGCAGGCCGAACTGGCGGGTGAAAGCCCGGGTGAACCCCTCCTGGGAGTCGAACACGAAGGACAGCGCCGCGTCGATTACAGGGTCGCCGCCGTCGCGCAGGATCAGGGCCGCCCGGCTCAGGCGCAGGGCGCGGATGTACTCGAAGGGGGTGCGGCCGGTCACCTCCTTAAACAGGCGCGTCGCGTGCCAGGGCGAGTACCCCGCCGCCCGGGCTAACTGCCGCAGGGTGATGGCCTCGCCCAGGTGGGCGTCGATGTAGTCCTGCATCCGCTGAACCGCCCGCATCGTCTGCTCCATGTATCGCTCACCTCCCTTTCTCAGGATAGCACGCGCCCAGGCAAAGCGCTTGACCGAGTTTGCGAACATTCTATCACACCGGGCCGTCTTGGCCAACTGGACGAATGATTCCCTAGCGATTACAATAGGAAGAAAAGGGAGGGATACCATGGCAGGAGAGATCATCCTGATCACCGGCGGGGCGCGCAGCGGCAAGAGCGGCTTTGCCCAGCGCCTAGCCGACGAGATGGGCGGCCCCGTCACCTATGTGGCCACGGCGACGGCCAGCGATGAGGAGATGACCGCGCGCATCGCCAAGCATCGGGCGGACCGGCCCGCAACCTGGCGGACCGTGGAGACCTATCGGCAGCTGGATCAGATCCTGGCGGGTGTGGAGGGCGCCGTGCTGGTGGATTGTCTGACGCTGATGACCACCAACCTGATGATGGATGCAGGCCTTGACTATGACACGGCGGACCGGGAAGCCCTGGAGGCGGTGGAAGGGCAGGTGCGCGGCGAGGTGTCGCATCTGCTGCGCTGGGGTCGGGCGCGCTCGGGCCGGCTGATTCTGGTGAGCAACGAGCTGGGCATGGGCCTGGTGCCGGTCTACCGCTTCGGCCGGGTGTTTCGGGACATTGCCGGGCGGGTCAACCAGCAGGCTGCCGAGGCGGCGGACCGGGTGGTGCTGATGGTGTCGGGCATCCCGGTGACCATCAAGGGGGTGCGGGCATGAGCGCGCTCAAGCGCTGGGCCGGTCGGCTGGTGCTCAGCTTCCAGTTCCTCACCCGCGTCCCCATCCCGCTATCGGTCAGCTACGAGGGGGTGGACTTCGCCGGGTCGATGGTCTTCTTCCCCATCGTGGGGCTGTTTATCGGCGCGCTCATGGCCGGCGGGTTCCTGTTGGGCCAGTGGCTCGGCGGTGCGGCGCTGGGCGCGGCGCTGGCGCTCGTGATGGCCTTTTGGGTGACCGGCGGGCTGCACATCGACGGCCTGGCCGACCTGTGGGACGCCCTCTACTCGGGCAAGGACACCGAGCGGCAGCTGGAGATCATGAAGGACAGCCGGGTGGGCACCTTCGGGGTGCTGGGCATCCTGTTCAGCCAGGGGATGCGCTTTGTGGGCATCTACGCCCTGGCCCTGAGCGGCCGGCCGGTCTGGCCGCTGCTGCTGGCGCTGCCCGTGCTGGGGCGCGTCGGGGTGGTCTTCGCCGCCGCGGGCGGGCGCTATGCCCGGCCGACGGGCACCGGGCAGCATTTCATCGCGCTGACGGGCTGGGGGCACTACGCCGCCATGCTGCTGGTGGCCTGCGCGCTGCTGCTGCCCATCCTGGGCCTGGCGGAGACCGGGCTGTACCTGTGCGGCGCGGGGGTGACCGCGGGCGTCTTTCTGCTGCGCATGACCCGGCGCTTTGGCGGCGTGACCGGCGACATGCTGGGGGCCAGCGGGGAGTTCTGCGAGATCGTCGCGCTGCTATTGATGCTGTTGTGGGGGAGGCTGGTGCCGTGAAGAGCCTGAAAATCTACATGGTGCGCCATGGACGCAGCCGGGGCAACCGCGAGGGAGTGTACATCGGCTGGACCGACACGCCCTTGGACCCCGAGGGCGCGGAACAGATTCGGGCGGTCAAGGCCAACCTGCCGGAGCGCTTCGACGCGGTGTACGTCAGCCCCCTGCTGCGCACCCGCCAGAGCGCCGACATCCTGGTGGGTCCGGGAGGTTACAGCCTGTGCGAGGGCATCAAGGAGACCCATTTCGGCACCTGGGAGGGCATGAACGCCGCGCGCATCGCAGCGGAGTACCCCCAGGACTGGGAGGCGTGGCAGCGGGACTGGATCGACACCGTGCCCCCGGGCGGGGAGTCGGCCCGGCAGGCGTACGATCGCATCCGCGCCGCCCTAGCCGACATCCTGGCCGCCCACGAGCAGGGCCAGGTGCTCCTGGTCACCCACGGCGGGGTGATCCGTCTGCTGCTGTGCCAGCTGCTGGAGGTCGAGATGGAGAAAAGCTGGCACTACCGGCTGGACCCCGGGGGCATGGCCCTGGTGGAGATGGTGGACGGCTACGGCGTGCTGCGCCGCCTGGGCGACTGATCGCCGGGACCGGGTGCGAGGCGAGCGCGATAGCCCGACCGTAACCTCCGACCCGCGGCGACCGGGCGGGCGCTGTCTCCCGCGCGGGGACAGCGCGGCGGGCCTGAAATTCTTGCTTTTTTGACAGGGCTGAACTATAATAAAGGTTGCCGCGCACACGCGGCGCGCGGCGGAAAAACGGCAGTACGGCAGGGTTTGCGGTTTGACGGGTAGGCAGGGTAGAACGGTCCTTTTTTGCTATCAGGACATTTTTTCATTTGCCGCCAGACCGAGCGCGGCCAATGCCCTTGTTTGAGGTGTGAGAGATGAAAATCTGGAATGCCGTGGAAACGGCGGATCGCGGGTATGTCGAGGCGCTGCAGCTGGAGCGGCTACAGCGGACCGTGGCCCGGGTGTATGAGCGGGTGCCCTTCTACCGCAAGCGGCTGGACGAGGCGGGGATCAAGCCCCAGGACATCCGTTCCTTGAAAGATTTGCGGCGCATCCCCTTCACCCTGAAGGAGGACCTGCGGCAGAACTATCCTTATGGGCTCTTTGCCGCGCCCATGAACGAGATTGTGCGCATCCACGCCTCCACGGGCACCACGGGCAAGCCCACGGTGGTGGGGTACACCCGCGGGGACCTGGACAACTGGAGCGAGCTGATCGCCCGGATCGTCACCATGGCCGGCGGCGGGGCGGGGGATATCGCCCAGATTGCCTTCGGCTACGGCCTGTTCACCGGCGCGCTGGGCCTGCACTACGGCCTGGAGAAGGTGGGCGCGGCGGTCATCCCGATCTCCAGCGGCAACACCAAAAAGCAGATTATGATGATGCAGGATCTGGGCACCACCCTGCTGATCGCCACCCCTAGCTATGCCCTGTACATTGCCGAGGTCGCCGAGAGCATGGGCATCGACCCGGCCCGGGACCTGAAGCTGCGGGTCGGCTTGTTCGGCGGGGAAGGGTCCACCGTCGCCATGCGCAGCCAGCTGGATCGCCGCCTGGGCATCCTGGCCACGGAGAACTATGGCCTGAGCGAGGTCATGGGCCCCGGCGTGTCGGGCGAGTGCGTGGCGCGCGAGGGCATGCATATTAATGAAGACCACTTTATCTGCGAGATCATCGACCCGGTCACCGGCGAGCCCCTCGAGCCAGGAGCGCGCGGGGAGCTGGTCATCACGACCATCACCAAGGAGGGGATCCCGCTTTTGCGCTACCGCACCCGGGACATCACCTCCATCATCCCGGAGAAATGCGCCTGCGGCCGCACCAGCTATCGGATGGAGAAGGTGCGGGGCCGCAGCGACGACATGCTGATTATCCGCGGGGTTAACGTCTTCCCCAGCCAGATCGAGGAGATCCTGCTGGGCATGGACGATGTCGGGGCCAACTATGAGATCGTCGTCTCCCGAGACGGCTATCTGGACCAGATGGAGGTCCGGGTGGAGCTGGCCAACGGCCAGTACCTGGAGACCTTTACCCGGCTGGAGGGCCTGACCCGCAAGATCAAGAGCCGGCTCAAGACCGTGCTGGGCATCGACGCGAAGGTCACCCTCTGCGAGCCCAACACCCTGCAGCGCTTCGAGGGCAAGGCCAAGCGGGTCATTGACCAGCGCAACCTGACCGAAAAATAATTGGGCGCATCGCGCCAACGAGGTGGATAAATATGGATCAATTGATGTTGAGCAACCAGGCCATTGCCCGGGGCGCTTGGGAGGCGGGGGTGCGGGTGGTTTCCTCCTACCCGGGCACCCCGTCCACGGAGATCACCGAGGCGGCGGCCAAGCTGCACGGGCCGACCATGCACGTGGAGTGGGCCCCCAACGAGAAGGTCGCCCTGGAGGTGGGCGCGGGCGCGAGCATCAGCGGCGGGCGCGCCATGGTCTGCATGAAGCATGTGGGCCTGAACGTCGCGGCCGATCCGCTCTTCACCGTCGCCTACACCGGGGTGAACGGCGGGCTGGTCATCGTCGTGGCGGATGATCCGGCGATGCACTCCTCCCAAAATGAGCAGGACAGCCGCTTCTATGCCCGCAGCGCCCACATCCCCATGCTCGAGCCCGCGGACTCCGACGAGGCCCTGCGCTTTACCCGCATGGCCTTCGACCTGTCCGAGCAGTACGACACCCCGGTGCTGATTCGCACCACCACCCGGGTCGCCCACTCCCAGAGCGTGGTGCGCTCCATGGGTGAGCGGCGGGAGGTGGCGCTCAAGCCCTATGTCAAGGACATCGCCAAGTACGTCATGATGCCCGCCCAGGCCAAGGGCCGCCATGTGGCCGTCGAGGCCCGGGAGAACCGCCTCAAGCGGGACGCCAACACCCTGTCCATCAACCAGCTGACCCTCAAGGGCGATCAGCTGGGCGTTATCTGCTCCGGCGCGGTGTATCAGTATGTCACCGAGGCGCTGCCCGAGGCCTCGGTGCTCAAGTTGGGCATGGTCTACCCCCTGCCCATGGACCTGATCGCCGACTTTGCCAAAAAGGTCAAGCGCCTGGTGGTGGTGGAGGAGCTGGAGCCCTTCTTCCAGGATGCCATCCTGGCCGCGGGCATCCCCGTGGAGGGCAAGAACCTCTTCTCCCTGCAAGGCGAGCTCAGCGCCAGCATCATCGCCGAGAAACTCGGCCAGCCCTATCCCGAGCTGGTCGCCGAGCCCCTGCCCGCCCGGCCCCCGGTGCTCTGCCCCGGCTGTCCCCATCGGGCGACCTTCTACGCCATCCACAAGCGCAAGCTCAAGGTCACCGGCGACATCGGCTGCTACACCCTGGGCGCTCTGGCCCCGCTGTCGAGCATCGACGCGTGCATCTGCATGGGCGCATCGGTGGGCATGGCCCACGGCATGGAGAAGGCCCGGGGCGAGGCGTTCGGCCACGAGGTGGTCGGCGTCATCGGCGACTCGACCTTCATCCACTCGGGCATCACCGGCCTGATCAACGCGGTTTACAACCAGTCCGGCCTGACCCTGGTGATCCTGGACAACTCCACCACCGGCATGACCGGCCATCAGGAGCACCCCGCCACCGGCAAGAATATCTACGAGCTGCCCGCGCCCAAGCTGGACCTGGAGCAGCTGGTGCGCGCCGTGGGCGTCAAGCGGGTGGTCACGGTCGACCCCTACGACCTGAAGGCGATGGATACCGCCCTGAAGGAGGAGACCGAGAGCGGCGAGGTGTCGGTCATCATCGCCCGGCGGCCCTGCGCCCTATTGGACAAGAGCGCCCGCAAACAGCCGCTGACCATCAACGCCCAGGCCTGCAAGAACTGCAAGTCCTGCCTGAACCTGGGTTGCCCGGCCATTGAGAACCGCGAGGGCGGCCTGTACATCAACCCCGCGCTGTGCAACGGTTGCGGGCTGTGCACCAAGGTCTGTCCCTTCCACGCCATCGAGGAGGTGCAAGCATGAAAACCATCAGCATTTTGATCGTCGGCGTGGGCGGGCAGGGCACCCTGCTCACCAGCCGGGTGCTGGGCAAGCTGGCGGTGGACGCTGGATACCAGGCCAAGGTCAGCGAGGTGCACGGCATGGCCCAGCGAGGCGGCAGCGTGGTGACCTACGTGCGCTTCGGCGAGCAGGTGGCCTCGCCCCTGATCGAGCCCGGACAGGCGGATGTCATCCTGGCCTTTGAGAAGCTCGAGGCCCTGCGCTGGGCGGGTTATGTCAAGCCCAACGGGGATGTGCTGGTCAACGACCAGGAGATTCCTCCGATGCCGGTGATCATGGGCAACGCCGCCTATCCCGCGGGCATCGAGGAGAAGATTGCGCAAAAGGGCGGCCGACTGACCAAGGTGGACGCCCGGAGCGTGGCCCTTAAGTGCGGCAACGAGCGGGCTTTCAACGTGGTGATGCTGGGCTTGCTGGCCCGCAAGCTGGATCTGCCCAAACAGCTGTGGCTGGATGCCATCGCCGCCTGCGTGCCCCCCAAGACCGTGGCCGTCAACCAGCAGGCCTTTGAGGCCGGTTACACCCTGTAAATGTAAACAAGGCCGCCCCGACAGGCGGCCTTTGGCTGTTTTTCATGAAGGAGGAGACCGCGCGATGAATCTCACCCCCCGGATTTGGGACCCCAAGCATGAGTGCATGAGCCGCGAGGACATGCAGGCCATGCAGCTGCGCCGGCTGCAGCTGACCGTCGCCCGAGTATACACCCTGGTGCCCTTCTACCGCAGAAAGATGGACGAGCTGGGCGTCAAGCCCGAGCACATTCAGTCCCTCAAGGATATTCGTCTGTTGCCCTTCACCGTCAAGCAGGACCTGCGCGACACCTACCCGGACGGCCTGTTCGCCGCGGACCGGGATGACATCGTGCGGGTGCACGCCTCCTCGGGCACCACGGGCAAGCCCATCGTCATGGGCTACACCCGCAAGGACCTGGACGTGTGGAGCGACTGCGTGGCCCGGGCGCTCTCCAGCGTGGGCGCGGATACCTCCAGCGTCGTGCAGGTCTCCTACGGCTACGGCCTGTTCACCGGCGGCCTGGGCGCCCATGACGGGGCCCAGAAGGTGGGGGCCATGGTGGTACCCACCTCCGGCGGCAACACCCGTCGGCAGGTGATGATGATGCGCGACTTGGGCAGCACCCACCTGTGCTGCACGCCCAGCTATGCGATGTACCTGTCCGAGGCCATCGAGAAGGAGGGCATCTCCAAGGATGAGCTTAAGCTGCGGGTGGGCCTGTTCGGGGCCGAGGCCTGGAGCGAGGACATGCGCGCCGAGCTGGAGCGCCGCCTGGGCATCAAGGCCCGGGATATCTACGGGCTGACCGAGATTTCCGGCCCGGGCGTATCCATGCAGTGCCTCAATGGCACCGGCATGCACATCCAGGAGGACCATTTCTACCCCGAGATCATCGACCCGGACACCCTGGAGCCCCTGCCCGAGGGGGAGACCGGCGAGCTGGTCTTCACCACCATCAGCAAGGAGGGTATCCCGCTTTTGCGCTACCGCACCCGGGACATCACCAACCTGACCCACGAGCCCTGCGTGTGCGGGCGCACGACGGTGCGCATGGGCCGCATCCTGGGCCGCACGGACGATATGTTGATTATCCGAGGCGTCAACGTCTTCCCCAGCCAGGTGGAGAGCGCCCTACTCAGCCTGGGCATGGAGCCCCACTACCAGATCATCGTCGAGCGCATCAACAACCTGGACCAGATGGAGATCCAGGTGGAGATGAGCGAGAGCATGTTCTCCGACCAGGTCCGCGTCATCGAACAGATGACCCAGCGCATCCACAAGGAGATCGAGGCGGTGCTGGGCATCTCCTGCCGTCTGACCCTGATGGAGCCCCACACCATTCCCCGCAGCGAGGGCAAGGCCAAGCGCGTCATCGACAAGCGCAAACTCTGATCGAAAAGTTTCCCGCGCGCATTGTTCATCGGTCCTCGGATATGATACACTAGTGGTAAGAACGGCAAAGGAGGCATCGATATGCTGGTCAAACAGATTTCGGTTTTCCTGGAGAATAAAAAGGGCCGTCTGGCCAAGCTCACCCGGGTGTTGGGGGAGACGGGCATCGACCTGATCGCCCTGTCCATCGCGGACACCACCGATTATGGCATCCTGCGCTGCATCGTGTCCGACACCGACAAGGCGCTGCAGGTCATCAAGCAGGCCGGGATGACCGCCTCGGTCACCGAGGTGCTGGCCGTTGCGGTGCCCGACGAGCCCGGCGGCCTCAACCGGGTGATGACCTTGCTGGACCAGGAGGGGATCAGCGTGGAGTATCTCTACTCCTTCGTGCGCACCTCCTGCGATGACGCGCTGATCCTCTTCCGCGTGGAGGAGCTGGACCGCGCCATCCAGGCGATCCAAAAGGGTGGTATCCGCGTGCTCACCCAGCAGGATATCGATCAGATGTAAGGATTCTCGGGAGCCCTCCGGCGCAAGCGCTCCGCCGGAGGGCTCTGTGTCTATTGGGCGAAAAACGCATCGAGAGAGGTGTTCCGTTTGTTCCGACCGACCCAAGCGGTGGTGGACCTTGACGCCATCACCCGCAATGCCCGCGCGGTGCGCGCGGGCCTCGCGCCCCAGGTCAAGCTCATGGCTATGGTCAAGGCCGACGGCTACGGTCACGGCATGGCGCCCGTGGCCCAGGCGGCGATTGCCGGCGGCGTGCAGGCCCTGGGGGTTGCGCTGTTGGAGGAGGGGATTGCCCTGCGGGAGGCGGGGATCGCTTGCCCGATCCTGGTGGTGGGGCCGACCTTTCCGGGTTGCGAGGAGGAGGCCGTCGCCCAGGATATTTTGCTGAGCGTATTTTGTTCGGATCAGGTGGCGCGGCTGGAGCGGGCGGCGGTCCGCCAGGGTCGCCCCGCTCGGGTGCATATCAAGGTGGATACCGGCATGAACCGCATCGGCGCCCACCCCGGGCAAGAGCTGATCGCGCTGCTGGAGGCCTTGCGGGCCGCGCCCCATGTGGCGGCGGAAGGAATGTTCACCCATCTGGCCACCGCCGACATGCCCGACGCCAGCCGGGCCGAGGCGCAGTGCGCGGCGTTCGTCCGGGCTGAGGCGCTGTTGGCGGGGTATCCCGATCTGCATCCCGACTGTCACCATGTGTGCGCCAGCTCGGCGATCTACCGCTTTCCCCAGATGCATCGATCCATGGTGCGTTTGGGCGTCGGCCTGTACGGCGGCTTTCTCTACCCGGGCGCGCCGGTGTTCGAGCCGGCGCTGCGCCTGGTCAGCGCGGTGGCGATGGTCAAGTCCATCGAGGCGGGGGACGCCGTGGGCTATGGGGCGACCTGGGTCAGCCCGGGTCCGCGGCGCATCGCCACGGTGCCCGTGGGCTACGGGGACGGCTATTTCCGCTGCCTGTCCAACCGCGCGCCGGTGCTGATCCGAGGCGTGCGCTGCCCGATTGTCGGGCGCGTCTGTATGGACCAGATGATGGTGGACGTTACGGCCGTGCCCCAGGCGGCTGCGGGGGACGAGGTGGTGCTCATCGGCCGACAGGGGGAGGAAGCGATCACCGCCCGGGAGCTGGCCGACCTGGCGGACACCATCGACTATGAGATTTTCACCCACCTGACCGCCCGCGTACCCCGGGTCTATCGCCATGGATGACAAGGCGGCCCTGCGCGGCAAGCTGCGGGCCCGTCGGCGCGCACTGCCCCGGGAGGATCGGTTGCAGGCGGCTCAAGCGGTCTGCCAGCTAGCCCTGACGCGGCCTGAGATCGCCGGCGCGAGGCGTGTGATGGCCTATCGCGCGGCTCGGGGAGAGCTGGACCTCGATCCGCTGGCGGCCGCGCTGGCCGAGCGGGGCGCGGTGCTCTACTACCCCCGCGTCGTGGCCGATGCGCTGGAGGCGGCGCCCGCCGGCGCGGGTTTTGAGCGGGGGGTCTATGGTATCCAGGAGCCCTGCGGGGAGGGCCTGCCGCCGGAGGCGCTGCGCCTGGACCTGGTCCTCATCCCCCTGGTGGCCATGGACCGCGCGGGGAGGCGGCTGGGTCAGGGCGGGGGATACTATGATCGGTTCCTGCCGCGGCTGCCGGGCGCGCCGCTGCGGGTGGGGGTGGGATACTGCTTTCAGCTGATCGACCAGGTGCCCGCGCAGGCGCACGATGCGCTGCTCGACGCCCTGCTGACCGACCAGGGGTGGATCCCCATAGAGAGGAGCTCACGACGATGAACAAGAACCTGCTCAAGCACAGCCGCAGCCTGGCGCTGCACCTGTTTATCCGCCAGATCATTTTGATGGTGGTCTTCCTGCTCCTGGGCGCGACGGTGCTCTACATGGGCAGCAACACGCTGACCTGGATCGGAGCCGTCCTATTCCCCATCGGCCTGTGGGTCTTCATCTTCGCCGAGGCCAACAACCAGGGTGAGCGGGACCAAACCTTCACCCGCACGGTGCGCCGTCGGCAGGAGCGCGAGCCGGGCTATACCCTGGACGATGAGGATCAGGGGAAAATCTACCATCCCGCCAAGGGGTTTATCGCGGGCTTTCTGAGCAACCTCTTGGGCCTGGCGCTCGCCCTGCTGGCGTTGATTCCCGCCGACGGTTTGGCGACGGTCATCATTCCGGCCAACCGATTCTGGAACAGCGCCTATCTGTCGGTCTTCAACCTCATGGACCAGGCGCAGATGGAGATTCTCCCCTGGCTGTATCTGGCGTTTTATGGGTGCATTGGGCTGTCTGCGGGCATCGGCTACCTGGCTGGCAAGCAGTACAGCGATAAGCTGGACCGCCTCAACCAGCAACGCAAAAAGCAGGACGCAAACGCCGTGCGCACTCCTGAAGGAAAATTACAATAATTGACAAAAAAGTTACAATCCGCGAAACAGGTCGTTCCGGCTGTTGAACCCGGTTGGGGAGTGTGATACAATTACACGTATGATAGGAGGAAAGGTATGCGAATCGTTGCGGGTACCGCGGGCGGACGGGTCATCCAGTCGCCCCCGGGGACGCATGCTCGGCCCACGGCCGACCGCGTGCGCGAGGCGATTTTCTCCATGATTTCCCCTTATCTGCCGGACAGCCGGGTGCTGGATCTGTTTTCCGGTTCGGGCGCGATGGCCCTGGAGGCCATCAGCCGGGGCGCGGGGCAGGCGGTGATGGCGGATTGTCATCCCCAGAGCCTGGCCACCATGCGCGCCAACGTGTCTAAGTTGGGCTTTGCCGGGCAGTGCCGCATCGAGAGCGGTGATTTTCGGCAGGTCCTATCCCGCTTGGCGCGGGAGGGCGCGGTTTTCGACCTGGTGTTTTTGGATCCGCCCTATGCCCAGGGGTTTTATCTCCCCGCCTTGGATCAGCTGCTGCAGGGAAACCTGCTGAGCCAGCGATGCTGGGTGGTCGCTGAGCATCTCGCACAGGCGTCTGTGGGGGCCCAGGGTTACGCGGTGGACAGGGTGCGCCGGTATGGACAAACGGCGGTGACGCTGCTGAAGAAGGAGCCAAACGCGATATGAGAACGGGCGTGTACGCCGGCAGCTTTGATCCAGTGACCATGGGTCATATGGATATTATCTCCCGCGCGGCCAAGCAGTTTGACCACGTCGTGGTGGCGGTGACCATCAACAGCGAGAAGAAGCACACTTTTGCGATCCAGGAGCGGGTGGAGATGCTGCGGGACGCCATTGCGGCGGCGCAGATTCCCAACGCCACGGTGGAATCCTTCACCGGGCTGACGGTGGATTTCGCCACCCAAGTGGGCGCGTGTGTGATGATCCGCGGCCTGCGCGCCGTGTCGGATTTTGAGTATGAGTTTCAGATCGCGGCGATCAACAGCAAACTCAAGCCGGAGTTGGAAACCATTTTGATGATGACCAGCAGTCAGTATTCCTTCCTGAGCTCCAGCATCGTGCGGGAGGCGGGAAAGTATGGCGGTTCGATTGAGCATCTGGTGCCCGATGTGGTGCTGGAGCGTGTGCGTGAGCGCTTGCTGCGCTTACAGTGATGTGAAGGAGGGGCCCAAGGATGGATTTTGCCGAGCTTTTGAAGGCGCTTCAAGAGGAATTAGAGACCAACAGCCGCGCTGTGCCCTTCTCGGCCAAGCGCATGGTGGATTGCGATAAATGCCTGGATATTGTCGATGAGATGATCGATGCTTTCCCTACGGAGCTGCTGCAGGCCAAGAAGGTCATGGCTGAGCGTCAGCGCTATCTGGACGACGCCCGCGGCGAGGCCGAGCGCCTGGTGCGCGACGCCCAGGTCCAGGCGGAGAACTATGTGACCGAGCACTATGTGGTCCAGGAGGCCAACAAGCGCGCCGAGCAGATCCTGGCCGAAGCCGAGGCGCAGGCTCACGAGGCTCGGGCCAGCGCCCGCGCCTACTCTGAGGACCTGCTGCGCGAGCTGGAGGAGTACACCAAGGATTGCCTGGAGGAGGTGCGCCAGAACCGCACCAAGTTCAAGGCCAACCAGCGATAACGCCAGGAGCGGACCGCAAGGGCATCTGTTTCGGATGTCCTTAGCGTTGCTTTTGGCACTTTGGCCGGGCCGCCAGGGCGCATAGCAGCGCGCCGATGCCCAGGGCGACCCAAGCGGTGGCCAGGTTGATATCCCACCGGGGAAGGGCGCCGCTGACGGCGGGCAGGCAGGGCATCAGGTAGGAGAACGCGCCGTAGGCCACGGCGAACCCCACTGCGCCCTGGCAGGCCTTGGCGGCGAAATAGCGACCCATGGGGACCCCGGCGGCCCTGAGGAAGGCTGCGCTCTGGGCGTGGATGCATAGGCCGCTGAAGCTCAGGATCGCGCAGACCAGCCCGGCGCTAAGCGGCGTCAGTCCGCCGGCCGTGGCGGCCCGGCAGCCGTTTGACATCTCCAGCAGGCCGCCCAATAGCGCCGCGCCCCATTCGGGCAGCCAAGAGGACAGTCCGAGGGCGAGCAGGACCTGGATCATCGCGGAAAAGAGAATGATGAACCCGCCCACCTGCCAGAGGATGGGCATGGCCTCGCCCATGGCGCTGCCCAAGGCCGAGCCGAAACCTACGGTCCGCGCGGCGGTGGGTTGGGGGGCATGGCTCTGTGCGCGCCCATGGCCTCGGAAGACCATGGCCACGCTCAGCAGCGCGACATAGTGGCACAAGAGCAGCAGCGCCCCGGACTTGGCGTCGCCCCAGAAGGCCGCCCCCACGGTACCGATGGCGAACATGGGGCTGCACGCGGTGCAGAAGGGCAGCAGCCGTTGGGCCTCCGGAACCGAGAGCCGTTTCTGCGCAACCAGCTGGGCGGTCAGCCGCGCGCCGGTGGGAAAGCCTGACAGCAGCCCCATCACCAGGGGGTACGCGGCCTCTCCTCGGCAGCCCAGCAGCCGGTCGGTCAGTTTCTCCACCCGGATGCTGGCCCAGGAGACCAGACCCAGCTGGTCCAACAGCTTGCAGCCCACCCAGAAGGGCAGCAGGCTGGGCAGGATGCTCTGCAGAAAGAGCTCCAACCCAGTGCGCGCGCCAGCCAGGGCCGGAGCTGGCAGAAACAGCAGGCTGATCATCGCGCAAAAAATCAGCAGCGCGGAAACGCTCATGGGTATACCTCCTCTGGCAGTGGGGATACCCTATGGCTATGCGGGCCAAGCGCTCGCTAGCGCTCAGACGGGAGGAATCGCATGCAAGCAATGAAAGTTGGCGTGGCCCTGGGATCAGGCGCGATGCGCGGGCTGGCGCACGTGGGCGTGCTCCAGGTGTTCATGGAGCAGGGGATCGCGGTGGACCTGGTGGCGGGAACCAGCATCGGCTCGGTGATCGGGGCCTTTTTCTGTTGCGGGGACGACATGAAGCTGATCGGCAAGCTCTTTGAAACCCTGGATGAGCGCAAGTATTTGGACTTCATCCCCCCGCGCAAGGGGTTCGTCAAGGGGGATCAGATCCAGCTGTTGGTCAAGACCCTGACCCACGACTGCGACTTTGCGGACCTGAAGGTGCCCCTCAACGTCATCGCCTGCGACCTGGACAACAACTGCGCCGCGGTGCTCGACAGCGGCAAGGTGCACGAGGCGGTGCGCGGCAGCATCTCGATCCCCGGGGTGTTCGTGCCCCACCTCTACCAGGGCATGCGCCTGGTGGATGGGGGGGTCATCGACCGGGTGCCGGTCACCCAGGTGCAGCGCATGGGCGCGGACTTCACCATCGGTGTGGATGTGGGCTATCGCGGTACGCCCAGCAAGGCCGATTCACTGCTGGAGATCATCTACCATGCCTACGAGCTGATGGACTGGGAACTGACCCAGCAGAAGACCCAGAATGCGGATTTCACCATCACCCCGGAGCTGACCGACGTGGATCCCACCAGTTTATCCGACGCCCACAGGGCGATCGAGCGGGGGCGGGAGGCCGCCCTGGCCGCCCTGCCGGAACTGCGCGAGAAGCTCGCCCAGCGCCAGCGGGAGCTGGACGAGCGGGACGATCAGCCCGACGACGACGAGGCGCAAACGCCCGCCCAGGAGGATTGACGCCCGCGTCCCCAAGATAGAGCGCGCTGACGGCGCGCTTTTTGCATGGTCAAGGCCGGCCAACTGTGCTAAGATGAGGGGGAGCCCGACGCCATGGCAATCTATCGTGAAAGAGGGAATGAAACGCATGAAGTTTAGCTTGCTGCACCCCGCAGACCAGCTGATCACCATGATGGACCGCATCTATCGCAACGCACTGACTACCACCTCGGGCGGCAATCTGTCCGTCATGGACGAGCAGGGGGATATTTGGATCACGCCCAGCAGCATCGACAAGGGGACCTTGACCCGCCGGGACATCATACAGGTCAAGCCCGATGGCACCTGTATCGGCCCGCATGTTCCCTCGGTGGAGCTGCCCTTCCACGCCCATATCTATCAATTATGCCCGGATGTGCGCGCCGTGGTGCACACCCACTCCCCGGCGCTTGTGGCTTTCTCCCTGGCCCGCAAGAGCCCGGACACCCGGCTGCTGGCGGATGTTTTCGCCCGGTGCGGCCAGCCGCCCATGACCCTCTATGAGGTGCCCGGCTCCACCGCCCTGGGGGATCGCATCTCCGCGGCCTTCGAGCAGGGGGCGCGCTCGGTGATGCTGGAGAACCACGGCGTGGTGTGCGGCGGGCGGGACCTGGCGGAGGCGTTCATGCGCTTTGAGGCGCTGGAGTACGCCGCCCGGATGGAGATGGAGGCGTACCGGCTGGGTACCCCGCGGCCCTTGGCGCAGCCCTGCCCGCCGTCTCCGTCGCAGATGCCCAGCTTCACCCCCGAGGTGCACACCACCCAGGAGAAGCAGGCCCGGCGCGACCTGATCGCCTTTATCCATCGCTGCGTGCGCCAGCATCTGTTTAGCAGCACCCAGGGAGCCTACTCCCAGCGGCTGGGGGAGCGGGAGATGCTCATCACTCCCCACGGCATGGACCGGGCTTACCTGGAGCCTGAGGACCTGGTGCTGGTGCGCGACGGAAGGGCCGAGGCCGGCAAAACCCCCAGCGTGCACGCCGCCCAGCACGCAGCGATCTATGCGGCAAAGCCCGCTGTCAACGCCGTGGTCTCGGCCCATCCGCCCTACATCAGCGCCTTCGCGGTTACCGAGGCCGTCTTCGACTCGCGAACCATCCCGGAGAGCTACATCCAGCTGCGCACCACCGCCCGGGCGCCCTACGGCACGCCGGTGGAGCAGGTGGCGGCTCAAATCAGCGGCCGGGTGCCCATGGTCATGGTTGAGAACCAGGGGATTGTGGTCACCGGCAAGAGCCTGGTCAACGCCTTCGACCGGCTGGAGGTGGCGGATGTGTCCGCGCGGGCCATCATCGAGGCCAACACCGTCGGCGCCTTGATCACCATGAACGCCGCGCAAACCACCCAGATCGAAGAGGTTTTTCACCTCAACGAGGCATGAGCCCGGTGCGCGGGGTCGTCTTTGACATGGACGGCCTGATGTTCGACACCGAACGGGTCTTTGTCCAGGCCTGGGATGCCGTGGGGGAGCGCATGGGCGTGGGCAAGGCGGGCGATATGGTGCTCAAAACCATTGGCATGAGCACCCAATCCGCTTACGGTCTGTGGACTGCGCGGTTCGGCGAGGATTTTGACATGGACGCTCTGCGCGCCCACACCCGCGCTTTTTTGCGGGCCTATTATCAGACCCATGACACCCCGCTCAAGCCCGGTCTCTTTGAGGCGCTCGACGCCCTCAAAGCCCGGGGATTGGCGCTGGCCGTGGCCTCCTCCACCAAGCGCGCCGAGGCGCTAGGCCATCTGGACGGCGCTGGGGTAACCGGCTACTTCGACGCGTTGATCTTCGGCGACATGGTTGAGCGCACCAAGCCCGACCCCGAACCCTACCGGCGCGCCTGCCAGGCGCTGGGGTTGGGGCCGGAAGTTTGCCTGGCGCTGGAGGATTCGCCCAGCGGCATCCGCTCCGCCCATGCGGCGGGATTGCGGGTGGCGATGATCCCCGATCTGTATCCGCCGGATGCGGACATCCTGAGCCGCCTGTGCGCCCGGTTGGATTCCTTGGCCGAGGTGCCCGCCCTGATCGACCGACTCGACGCCCAATAAAAAGCAAGGGACGCGGATTTTCTCCGCGTCCCTTTTTTTGTGTTCCCTCAGCCAGCGGCCTCCTCCGTCCCGGGCGCATGCTGGAGCAAATCCCGCAGCTTGCGCAGCCCGCCAATGATCTGATCAACCTCCGCCGGGGAGGCGGGGGAGAGGATCTTGGCAAAGTACTGGTCCAAGGCGACCTCCGCATCCTTCTGCATTGAAGGCAAGGTATCTGTCAGGTGAACCATGACGATCCGCCGATCCTCCTCAGAGCGCACCCGCTTGACCAGGTTCAGATTCTCCAACCGATCGACGATGCCTGAGGCGGTGCTGTTGGTGCTGTGGGTGAATTCCGCTAGCTCGCTGATCTTCATCGGCCCATTCTTGCCCAGCGCGTCCAGAACCATCGCTTGCGGCATGGTAATGTTGACCTTGACCTTGCCGCACTGCTGCCGATACCATCGTCCGGTGAGCATATTCACCTGTTTGTAGAGCAGGAGAATCTCACTGGCAATCTTTTGCATGTGCCATCTCTTCCTTTCGAGGATCGACATCCAATTCTTTACGCATGGTGGGACAGCTTTTGCATCACATCGTGCATGAACTCCTTAAGAGACTCATCCTTCTCGGCGTTCATCGCCCGGCGCAGATGCTCGATCACGTTGCTGTCGCCCAGCACCTGCAGCGCCTCCACCGCGGCGCGGCGCACCGATGCCTCGCCGTCGCGCAGCGCAATCACCAGGCTGCCCTGCAGCGCCTCAATGCGGTTGGCGGCCACCGCCTTACAGAACTCGACCCGCAGCGCAGGGTCCTTGTCGTAGAGGAACTTTTCCAGCTTCTCGGTGTCGTTTTTCTTGGCCAGCTTATCGATTTTCTTGATCTTGTCAAACATGATAATGCTCCTCCTTCATACGTATGCGAATCATTCGAGTGGGAAAATTACGCATACGAAATATCTTGATTTAAAGATAACACGCACGCCGGCATCTGTCAAGAGGGTGCGAAGGATATTCACAAAAAATTGGTTATTGCACGGTTGGCAATGATTGACAAAGTCCAGGGGATCAGCGATACTGAGTCTATGAGTTTTAAAGGGGGAAGAGCCTTGGATCCACAGATCTATCTGGAGGCGCTGGTTGCCCGCTATCCGGCGCTGGCGGGTGCGCGCGAGGAGATTCAGCGCAGCTATGAGCTGCTGCACGCGTCCCTGCGCCAGGGCGGCAAGGTGCTCCTGGCGGGCAATGGGGGCTCCTGCGCCGACGCTGAGCACATCGTGGGTGAGCTGATGAAGGGGTTTGTCAAGCGGCGCCCTGTCAGCGCGGATTTGCGCAAGAAGCTCCAAGCCGCTGACGGCGTGCTCGGACGAGCCCTGGCGGATAGGCTTCAGGTGGGGCTGCCGGCCATCGCCCTGAGCAACCACGCCGCGCTCAACACCGCTTTTTCAAACGACGTAGACGGCGCGATGACCTATGCCCAGCAGGTCAACGGCTATGGCCGCAAGGGAGACGTCTACTGGGGCATCTCCACCTCCGGCAACGCCCTGGACGTGTGCTATGCAGCGGTGGTGGCCCGGGCCAAGGGGATGAAGGTGATCGGCCTGAGCGGGCGGGACGGTGGACGGCTCCGGCAGTACTGCCACAGCATGATCTGCGTGCCTGAGCAGGAGACCTACAAGATTCAGGAGCTGCATCTACCGATATATCACACCCTCTGTTTGATGCTCGAGGAGAGCCTGTGCCCGGATCAGCCCCAGTAAAGCGCAAAAAATCGCCCCGCACATGCGGGGCGATTTTTGGAATGCTTAGGACAGGGCGGCTGGGGTGGGCAGCGCGCCCGCCTCGGCCCGTAGGGCCAGCAGCAGATCGACCACCATCCCATAGCTCTTGACCCCGGCGCTCTGCCCGTTTCCCTTGAGGTATTGGTCGTTCACGGCGCGCTGAATTTCCTCCGCCTTGCCCTGATATTGGTCCCAGTAGGCGCTGTTTTGCGCCATATCCCGCGCCAGCGCCGGGCTGTACCGTGCCCACAGCGCGCTGTAAGCCTCGGGGTCCTCGGCGTACAGGGCGTTTCCCGCATGGATCAGGGCGGTGAACAGACCGGAGTAGGCGAAGGCCGCGTCGTCGCTGGCGGTGCAGGCCAGATATCCCAGGAAGGTGGCCTCGTCCTCCCGGGCAAAGCCTAGCCGGTGCGCCAGCTCATGGCAGGCGGTCAAAGGCAGGGTGCTCTGCGGCGCGTTGACGTTCAGATTGGCCTCGGCGGTATAGGGGCAATAGATCCCCGTGATATTCAGGTGGCTGAGCGCCTCGCTGATCGCGACGCCCTTGACCGGGCTGAGCGTCCCCGAGAGCAGGGGATAGGTCGCCGCCGCGGCGCGGTACGCCTCGGGCGCTTTCTCGCAGACTTGGCGCGCCGAGACGGTCGCCTGGAAACAGCCCTGCGCATCCTCAGGCAGCTTCGCCCGCAAGGCGTTGGCCTGGTCGGCCAGCTCCACACACAGGGCGCAGAGCGCCTCGCCGTCCCGGGGAGCCACCGGCAACCCCGCCAGTTCGCCATAGCTGGGCCTGAAATGGTTGAAGCCCCACAGGGCGTAGAACAGGCTGTACAGACACAGGCCGATGCACATCAACCGGCGCAGCAGCGCGACCGCCGGCCGCCACCACAGCCGCCGAGCCCTGACCGCCTGGACAATGGCCGCCGTGATCAGCGCCAGAACCCCCAGCGCACCCAGCGCCAGCAGCGCCTCGCCTAAAGAGAAGGAAAACCAGCCCGTCAGCGCCCCCAATGCGGCGCTGACGGCTGGATAGACCCCCTGGGCATAGACGCGCTCGACAGTTTGGGGGTGGGCGGGCGCGATCCGCACCAGCAGATAAATCGCGCCCGATACGAGCGCGGCGGGCAGCAGCCGAAGCAACTGTCCGCCAAGATAGCGCGTGTGTGTGGCTGGGTTGGTCATGGCGGTTCCTCCTGGAAAAAGAAAGCCCCTTCGCCGCGGTGGATGATCCGCTGGGGGGTGACTACTTTGATGAAATTCAATTCGCCTCAGGGGGCGTAATCTCCTGCGTACCCGTAAAGAGACCGCAAGTCCGGAGATTGTTTCATCGCCTGTACCATGATTGCATCTAGTTCCTGGCTGGCCCGCAGGATCTCAGCCTTGTCTTCTTGCCGTGTCAGTGCCTGATAGAGTAAATTTCGGTATTTTTCGATATCATATTTGGTAACCACCGACGATATCCTCCCCTTTCTTACGCAATTACCGAAAAAGTGCACTTTTTGACTCCGCTGTTATCTTAACACAGCCCAAAATTGGACACAACGCAGAATAAGTGTGCATCCAGACTATTTATGTCAGATTATACAGAAATAATCAGCTTCTTTTGTCGAACCCTACCAATTGGGTAAAATACCAAAAAATTGGATGCCCTTTTCCACCATAATTGTGTCAATATGGACATGATGAGGTCAAAATAAATGTCAGCAGGTTTTTGACCCTAAGAGCAAGCCAAAGGCGCGGGCGCGGCTTGGTCTTGAAGCCCGGCTGTCCGTGGGTGGGAGACCTGCCCACAAGGTTATCCAGGGGAAAGGGTCTGTCCAATCCATTGTCAAGGCCGCCGCGGTATGCTATGCTGTATGGAGGTATTCCACCACAGGGAGGTCGACATGGAGAACAAGCCTGCTTTTGAGCAGCTTCAGCGTTGGCAGGAGATGATGTTGCTGTACCGCTCGGCGATCGCTGAGGTCAACACCAAATTGAATATTCTCAACGATGAGTTTCAGATGACCCATCGCTACAACCCCATTGAACACCTGAAAAGCCGCATCAAGTCCCCGGAGAGCATTGCCAACAAGCTGCGCAGCCGGGGCCTGGAGGTGACGATCCAGAACGCATTTGAGCAGATCAACGACATCGCGGGTATTCGGATCATCTGCTCGTTCGTCCCGGATATCTACTTGGTGTATGAGATGCTGCGCCGCCAGAACGATATCACCATCCTGCGGGTCAAGGATTACATCGCCCACCCCAAACCCAGCGGCTACCGCAGCCTGCACGTGCTCATGTCCATCCCAATCTTTTTGTCCGAGCGGGTGCAGCCGGTGAAGGTGGAGGTCCAGATTCGCACCATCGCCATGGACTTCTGGGCCAGCCTGGAGCACAAGCTCTACTACAAACATCATGACAACACGCCCCACGAGGTCTCCGAGCAGCTGCGCGAGTGCGCCCAGCTGGCGGCGGACCTGGATGAGAAGATGCTGCAGATCAAGGACCGCATCGCCGAACTGGAGCGGCGCGGCGCCGACGTTTGGCGCGATGAACCCCTAAATCCAATCTGATCCGCGCGCCCGGGCGCTGTAATCGGGACGCCGCCGAAGGCTGCGACCCGCGCGCTGTGACCCGCGCGCCGGGATGCTAAGGGCGCTGCGCCGGGATACCGCGCCGCGCAAGTAGGCATAGCCGCGCCGACCCCGTCATACCCATGAACAAAGCACTGAAATAGGGGGGCTTTGGGGTATGAAAAACGAGATCGAGCAGCGGGTGCTGCAGACGGCCACCTATCTGGTGGAACACCGCGCCACGGTGCGCAGCGCCGCCCATGTCTTCGGCGTGAGCAAGTCCACGGTCCACAAAGACATGACCGAGCGCTTGCCACACATGAACGCAGCCCTGGCGGCGGAGGTGGCCCAGGTTTTGGCCGTCAACAAGGCCGAGCGTCATGTGCGCGGCGGTCAGGCGACCTATCTGAAATTTAAGGGCAGCGCGTCCCACCTGGAAGCCTAGGACGATTGATCTTCCCCCGGCAATCTGCTACAATTTGGATAGAGCTGTCAAGATGGGGGAAGACGGGATGCGCATCGCAAAGGATAAACGCGGCTTTACACTGATCGAGTTGATCGTGGTGGTGGCGATCATAGCGATCTTAATCGCGCTGATCGTACCCAATGTTGTTCGTCAGCTGGAAAAGACCCAGCAGGTCACCTGCCTGGGCAATATCGCCTCGCTCCAACGGGAGTACTATATGGAAGTGGTCAGCGGAAAGAATACGGATTATCAGGCGGCCTGGAAGCGGGTGGTCGACGCCCATGACGGCGAGCTCAGCGGGACCAGCCTGAAGGGCATCTGTCCGGGCGGCGGGGATATGACCGTGCTGCTGGCCGACAACGGCAGCATCAGCCTGGTGTGCAGCAAGCATGGAAACGTCATCCAGCGGGAGTATATCCCCTCGCTAGTCGAGGGCGTCAAGGCCAGCGCCTCCGTTCAGAGTTATTTTCAGAACAAGGGCGCGGGCAGTCGGCTGGACTCCACCGCGCGCCGGGACCCGAACGCCACGGCCGTGCCGCTGATCGAGGACCTCGAGCGCCAAGGGATACCTGTGGATGTGGGGAGCTGGTCGGTGCTCTACAAGGGCGGCGGCAAGTACGCGTACTATTGGAGCGCCACGGACATCAGCGATACCGCCCAGTACCATACCGGGGACAAGGTTGCCGTCACCCGGTATGATGGGGAGAACTTTATCACCGGCGAGGCGCCCATCAAGATGACCAGTCGCGGGCCGGGTCTGCCCACCTACAATATCCTGGATCTGGACAACTTTAAGGCGCAGTAACCGGAGGCCCTCCATCCCATGGACGGAGGGCTTTGTCGACGGCGGAGGAAAAAGGCTGACCCAGGGCGAATATACACCAAATTGGAGCGGTATCCATAATTTGCGCAAAATTGGGCACGGTAAGGGATACCAAAGATAAAGGATGAAGCGTATGTTTGGATTCGACGACATCGGCATCGATCTGGGGACCGCCAGCGTACTGGTCTACATCAAGGGCCGGGGTATCGTGCTCAAGGAGCCCTCGGTGGTGGCGGTGGACAAAGTCAGCGACCGGCTGGTGGCGGTGGGCGAGCAGGCTCGCAAGATGCTCGGCCGCACCCCGGAGAATATCGTGGCCATCCGCCCGCTTCGCGACGGGGTGATCTCCGACTATGACATCACCGAGCGGATGCTGCGCTATTTCCTGCGCAAGGTGGTGGGGCGACGGTTCTTTTTCCGGCCGCGCATTGTGGTGTGCGTGCCCAGCGGCGTGACGGATGTGGAGAAGCGCTCGGTGCTGGAGGCCTGCGAGGAGGCGGGCGCCCGGCGCACCCTGCTGATCGAGGAGCCCATCGCCGCGGCCATCGGCGCGGGGGTGGACATCACCCAGGCCTATGGCTCCATGGTGGTGGATATCGGCGGAGGTACCTGTGATATCGCGGTCATCTCCCTGGGCGGGGCGGTGGTCAGCGATTCGATCAAGGTGGCCGGGGACAAGTTCGACGAGGCCATTTTGCGCTACATGCGCAAGAAGCACAACCTGCTCATCGGCGAGCCCACCGCTGAGGAGCTCAAGGTCAAGATCGGCTCGGCTTTCCCGCGCAAGGAGCCGTTGTTCATGGAGGTCACCGGCCGCAACCTGCTCACCGGCCTGCCCAAGACCGTGCAGGTCGGCTCCGACGAGATGATCGACGCGCTCAATGAGCCGGTGCAGGCCATCCTGGAGGCCATCCACAATCTGCTCGAGCGCACGCCGCCGGAGCTATCGGCGGATATCTATGAGCACGGCATCATCCTCACCGGCGGCGGTTCGCTGCTCTACGGCATGGACCGCATTATCCAGCAGAATGTCAAGATTCCCTGCCGGGTGGCGGAGGACCCGGTCAGCTGCGTGGCGGTGGGCACGGGCAGGACCCTGGACGATATCGCCAAATATGAGGAAACCACCCTGATGGATTACAAACGCAGCAAGAGCTACTGAGATCAAGCCCCGCGCATTGACGCGGGGCTTTTTGGAGGGGAAACCATGGACAAGCGGCAACAGCTGGACCCCAAGGAGACGGTGGCGGAGGAGATTGCCTTTGAGCAGCTGCGCCTGACCGGCCCGATGTACGACCGGCAGTTTATCGACTGCACCTTTACCCGCTGCGTCCTTGAGCAGGCGCAGCTGACCAACTGCCGCTTTGAGCAGTGCGCCTTCGTCGGCTGCGAACTGACCCTGACCGAGCTGCCCCAGACTCGATTGGGGGAGGTGCGCTTTGATGGGTGCAAGCTGACCGGGATCGACTTTTCCCAGTGCAATCCCTTCCTGCTGCGGCTGGGCTTCTCCCGCTGCGTGCTGGACAGCTGTGGCTTCTCCGAGATGAAGCTGGCGGGGATGGATTGGGGCGGCAGCGCCCTGCGCGGGTGCGATTTCATCCGAACCGATCTGACGGGCGCCAACTTCACGGGCTGCGCCCTGACCGACACCCTGTTTGACGACAGCTGCCTGGTCAAGGCGGATTTCTCCAATGCGACGGACTACGCCATCGACGTGCGCCGCAACCGGGTGAACAAGGCGATCTTCAGCTATCCCGAGGCCCTGCGGCTGCTGGCCGGGCTGGGGGTGGTGGTGCGGCCGTGAAGCTTGAGCGCTTATTGGGCATAACCATTTACCTGCTGGGCCATGAGATGGCCAGCGCCCGCGCCCTGGCCGAGCGCTTTGAGGTCTCCACCCGCACCATCAACCGGGACATGCAGGCCCTGTCCCTGGCGGGCGTCCCCATCGCTGTGCGCCAGGGCGCGGGTGGGGGCTACGCCATCATGGACAGCTTCAGAATGGACAACCTGCTGGCCACCCCCGGGGACTACGCCCGCATCCGCGCGGCGCTGGCCGGGATGCAGAGCGCCTACTTTCGCCCGGAGGTGCGCCAAACCCTGGAAAAGATGGAGGCCCTGCCCGGCAGCGGGGAGGGGGCGGTGTTCGTCGATCTGGCGGTCGCCCGGGAGGGCGCGGGCTTCCAGGAGACCCTAGCTTTGCTGGAGCGCGCCATCCGGCAGCGCAGGCAGGTTTCCTTCACCTACACCAACGCCCAGGGGCGGACCGCGCCGCGCCAGGTGGAGCCCCTGGCCCTGAACTATCGGTGGTACGCGTGGTATCTGCTGGCCCGCAAGCCCGACCGCGAGGCGATCCGGCTCTACAAGCTGGCGCGCATGCGCCGCGCCGTCCTGATCGATCTGCCCTGGGTTCAACCATACCTGTCCCCCCAGCAGGCCCTGGCCCGCTGGGAGGCCCAGCCCGATGGGCAGCCCCTCTGCCGGGCCGTGGTGCGCTGCGGGCGCGAGCTGCGCGTGGCGGTGGAGGAGTACCTCACGGGAGAGGTGATCGCTGAGCGCGGGGACCAGGTGGACCTGCGCATCCAGGCGCCGGAAGGGGAGCGCATGTGGTTCTCGCTCTTGGCGGGTTTCGGCGGGGCCGTGGAGGTGCTCGAGCCGCCCGAGCTGCAAATTCGGCTGGGGGAGTTGGGCCGCGAGTTGACGGAAAAATATCCCCCACAGGGATAGAAAATGCGACAGACTGCTGTCGCATTTGGGCGGTTAAGATGGACAAAACAACGCAAGGAGGTTTTGCCCATGTGTACACAACGCACCTTAGCTTACTGCGGATTGGCCTGCTGCCTGTGCGGCGAGGCGGACTGCCCCGGCTGCCGCCAGGAGGGCTGCCCTGACCGGGGAGCCTGCAAGAACTTGCGCTGTTGCCAGCAGCGCGGCTTGGAAGGCTGTTGGGCCTGTGCGGATTTTCCCTGTGAGAGCGACATGTTTGCCAGCGCCCGCACCCGCGCTTTTGTGCGCTTCGCCCAAAAACACGGGCAGCAGGTCTTGGTGGACCTGCTGCTGGAGGACCAAGCCCGGGGCCTGCGCTATCACCGGGAGGGATTCACCGGGGATTACGACGCCATGGGCGATGAGGCGGCGATCTACGCCTACCTGTGCGGCCGGGTCACAGCCACTGAATGAAGGCGGTTTTGTCCCGGTCGTTGTTGCCCGCCGATCGGGATAAAATGAAAAGGAGCGCTGGATATCCAGCGCTCCTTTGTTTGGGTTACCCTCAGGCCTTGCCGATGGAACCGAACAGCTCCATCTTCTCCTTGACCGTGGCGCAGATGGCGTCCGCGCCGGGAGCCAGCAGCTTGCGGGGGTCGAAGCCCTTGCCCTGCTGATCCTTGCCCGCCTCGATGTACTTGCGCACCGCCGCTGCGAAGCTGATCTGGCACTCGGTGTTGACGTTGATCTTGGACACGCCCAGGCTGATGGCCTTCTTAATCATGTCCGCGGGGATGCCAGTGCCGCCGTGGAGCACCAAGGGCATACCGGGGGTGGCGGCCTGAATCTGGGCCAGCACGTCGAAGTTCAGACCCTTCCAGTTGGCGGGATAGACGCCGTGGATGTTGCCGATGCCCGCCGCCAGCATGGTCACGCCCAGCTCGGCGATCTGCTTGCACTCAGCGGGATCCGCGACCTCGCCGCCGCCGATCACGCCGTCCTCCTCGCCGCCGATGGCGCCGACCTCGGCCTCAACCGAGACGCCCTTCTCGCCGGCGATGCGGATGATCTCCTGGGTCTTGGCGATGTTCTCGTCGATGGGATAGTGGGAGCCGTCGAACATGACGGAGGAGAAACCCGCCTCGATGCACTTCAGGGCGGCCTCATAGCTGCCATGGTCCAAATGCAGGGCCACGGGAACGGTGATGTTCATCTCCTCGAGCATCCCGTTGACCATGCCCACCACGGTCTTGTACCCGCACATATACTTGCCCGCGCCCTCGGACACACCCAGGATGACGGGGGAGTTGTTCTCCTGAGCGGTCTTGAGCACGGCCTTGGTCCACTCCAGGTTGTTGATGTTGAACTGGCCGACGGCGTATTTGCCCTCCTTGGCCTTGGTAAGCATCTGCTTAGCGGAAACCAGCATGGGGGAAACCTCCTTTGTGTTTGGTTGATTTTAGTATAGCCCATCGGCGGGGTTTTCGCAATGTGGAACCGGAAGAAATGCGGCGGCGGGGTTCTTTTGTTTCCAAACAATTCGTGTTATAATCAATGTCAGATCACCGACAAAGGAGCGAAAATGACATGATTGATCCCCGAATCACCGCCCTGGCTGAGCAGCTGATTTTCCACTCCTGCCGCCTGAAGCCCGGGGAGAAGGTGCTGATCGAATCGATTGGATATGAGGAACCCCTGGTCAAGGAGCTGATCCGCGTGGCCTACCAGGCCGGCGGCGTACCCTTTGTCACCATCAAGGAGCCTGCGGTCACCCGGCAGCTGCTGCTCTCGGCCAGCCAGGCGCAGCTGGAGCGGATGGCCGCGTGGGAGTGCGCCCGCATGAGCGAGATGGACGCCTACATCGGTCTGCGCTCGGGCTGCAACCCTTCGGAGATGAGCGACGTGCCCGCCGAGCAGATGGACCGCTATGAGCGCCTCTACGGCAAGCCGCTGCACAGCAACATCCGCGTGCCCAAGACCAAGTGGGTGGTGCTGCGCTATCCCAGCCCCAGCATGGCCCAGGCGTCGGGACAGAGCACCGAGGCTTTCGAGGACTTCTACTTCGACGTGTGCAACCTCAACTACGACAAGATGGGCCGGGCCATGCAGGCCATGGTCGACCGGCTGGACCGCACCGACAAGGTGCGCCTGGTCGGCCCGGGCACGGATATCTCCTTCTCGGTCAAGGGCATTGCGACCATCCCCTGCGCCGGGGAGTGCAACATCCCCGACGGGGAGATCTATACCGCCCCGGTGAAGGAGTCGGTTGAGGGCGTGATCACCTTCAACACCCCCAGCCGCAACCAGGGCTTCACCTTCGAGAACATCTGCCTGCGCTTTGAGGGAGGCAAGATTGTCCAGGCCACCGCCAACGACACCGCCCGGATCAACCGCATCCTGGACACCGACGCGGGCGCGCGCTATGTGGGCGAGTTCGCCATCGGCGTTAACCCCTTCATTCACAAACCCATGCTCGACACCCTGTTCGACGAGAAGATCGCCGGCAGTATCCACTTCACCCCCGGCTGCTGCTACGACGAGGCCGACAACGGCAATAAGTCCGCCATCCACTGGGACCTGGTGCTGATCCAGACCCCGGCCTACGGCGGCGGGGAAATCTATTTCGACGGGGAGCTGGTGCGCAAGGACGGCCGGTTTGTCGCCGAGGACCTGATGGGACTCAATGAGGAAAATCTGCGGTAAGGAGGAGCATCCATGAAGACACAGGTAGCGCGCAGAAAGCTCGGCGCCACGGACGAGGTGGTCTCGGAGGTTAGCCTTGGGGCAATGAACCTGCGCATGATCCCGGACGTCGCCGACGCCTACAAACTGGTCCATCACGTGCTCGATCAGGGCATCAACCTGATTGATACCGCCCGGGTTTACAACGGGGAGAACCCCGCCGGCCTGCTGGTGGAGTCAGAGAAGATCGTCGGCGAGGTCATCGAGAGCCGCACCGATCTGGACGAGCCCATCGTCATCGTCACCAAGGGCCACGGTTACACCCTCGACGCCCTGAAGCAGGACCTGTTCGAGAGCCGGGAGCGCCTGCGCATCACCGGCCAGGGTCCCCTGTACATCGGCAAGAACGAGGTGCGCCTGGTCTACTTCTTCCACGGCATCAATGCCGAGCGCTGGCAGCAGATGCAAAGTAGCGGCGTGCTGGAGAAGATTCAGCAGTACCAGGCCGAAGGCTTCATCACCTACGCGGGCTTCTCGGCCCACTATGGCGACGGCGAGGCCATCCGCGCAGCGGCGGACACCGGCATCTTCCAGGTGGCGGAGCTGACCTACAACGTCTTTAACCGTTCTCTGGGCGAGGATGGGGAGATTGACCTGCTCAAGTATCTCTACGAGCGGGGCGTCGGCATCGTCAACATGAAGGCCTTCAACGGCAACGGCATGCCGCCGCTCTACCCCCTGCTGCGCGAGTTTGTCTCCCTGGACTATGGCGACATGCTGGACTTCTGCCTGTCTAACCCCTACATCACCACGGTGGACGCGGGCGCGCGCACCATCGAGGAGTTTGACGCGGACATCGCCGTGTCCACCCAGCCCCGCATGAACCAGCAGACCCGCAAGCTGGCCGCCCAGGAGGCCGATAAGGTCTCTGGCCACATGAACGACCTGTGCCGCGAGTGCCTGCACTGCCTGGAAAAGTTTTCCTGCCCCCAGGGGCTGGACTTTCCCAAGATTCTGGCGCTCTACTCCCGCCACAAGCTGGCCAACGCCCTGGAGCGGCCGGACCCCCGGTGGGCTGAGGCGTATCGGCAGATCGCCAAGCAGGCGGACCAGTGCGTGGCCTGCGGCGGCTGCGTTCCCTGGTGCGAGTACAAGCTCAACATCCCTGAGATGATGAAAAGCGCCCACGAGGCGCTCAAGTGAGGAGGCGTCGCGCATGATCACCGGAATCGCCCACGCGGCTTACCGCGTCAAGGATATGGAGCGGGCCCTGGCGTTCTACTGCGATGTGTTGGGTATGGAGCGGGCTTTCAGCTTGGCAGACGACGCGGGTCAGCCCTGGATCGAGTACCTCAAGGCTGCGCCCGGGCAGTTCATCGAGCTGTTTTATGCCGCTCCCGATCAGCCCTGCGCCTTCAGCGCTCAGGACAGTTACGCCCATCTGTGCCTGCAGGTGGATGACATCCAGGCCATTGCCCGGCAGATCACCCAGGCCGGTGGCCCGCTGACCAGCGCCCCCAGCCAGGGCAAGGACCACAACTGGCAGTGCTGGACCGTGGACCCAGACGGCAACCCCATTGAGCTGATGCAGATCAGCCCCGAGTCCCCCCAGGCGCGCCATCGTTGAGGCGGGCGGCGTCGACGCGGCCGACACGGGCCGCCTTGCGCGATCCGCCATGGAATGTCAAAAGCGCCCATCAAGTGATGGGCGCTTTTTTGTCTGCGCGCGGTTGCCGCGCGTGGCCTGGGCGCAATCTGTCCGCCGCATAGCCGCCAGGTCGAGCGGCGCTTCCCGGCACAGCCCCTCCATCGGCGCTTATGGCGCGTCCTGCCTTCCCGCCGTCCTCTCCCGAGGTATCGGCGGGAGGTATTGCAGGGCGATCCGATTCTCGGGCTGAGCATCCGTCAGGTAGAGCGCCAGCAGAAACAGCCACTCCAAGGGCTTCATCAGGCAATAGATCAGGTCGGCCGCAAGGGGGGAGCGGATCAGCTTGGCCACCGGGAACCCATAGGTGTCGTAGAAATGGCGTACCCCGCGATGGAACCTTGGCGTGCGCTGCTCAAGTACCTGCTCAAAGGCGTTGGCCACGCACAACTGCCGGTTGACGATGACCTCATGCCCGTGGCGCACCCCCAGCCGCAACGGTTTGACCACCGCGGGGTGACCGCCCGCAGCCACCGTGCACAGATAATGCTCATCGTGATAGACGTTCTGCGGCGCGACGCGCCGGGACAAGTTCCAGTCGCTGGTCTCGGTCCACGCCTTGACGACGCTGTCGGGCCGCTGACCAAACAGCGCCAGCACCGCGATCAGGATGCCCAGCAGAGGCCCCATCAGCAACAAGGCCAGCCAGGGCCAGTTTTCCGACCGTCTCAGGCAGCCCTGGATCCAATTGAGCAGCGGGTTTGAATAGGCGCGCGGCGTCTGCGACGCCTGCTCACGCCACTGACTGACCTTGCAGCGGATGGTTTTGGCGGTGATGAGCAGGATGTTGACCGGCATCAGGCAGAGCAGCCAAGTCAAGGGTAAGTCGGCGGAGAATACCTGGATCGCCCAGAGGATGCTGGCGCCCAGCTCCAGATACATGCCGGAGATGGACAGCACGGTCACCAGCGGCGGCAACCGGCGCAGGGGGACGGCGGACAGAACGCCATAGCCGATCAACCCGACGACCCACAGGGTGAGGACGGTGGGGTATGCGCCGGTCCAGATGGGCGCGTGCATCTGGCTGTTGACCAGCTGCTCGCCCCAGTCGGCGGAGACCTGAATCTCCGAGATCGCCAGCAGCAGCGCTGTGTACAGCGCCCCTAATAGCAGGGTGATCCATTCTAGGCGTCTGCCAGCCCGGATCAAGGCGGGATGGCGCACCCGGCCAAAGAGGAAACAGCCGTTGAGCGCGGTCAGAATCAGCGGATAGATCAAAAAGGCCCCCACCAGCAGGCCCAGAAGGATTTCCCCCAACACGGCGGACCCATCAGCCTGACCGCTGCACAGGGCGTAGATCAAAAAGATGATTGGAACAGGCGCCTCAGCCAGGAAGATGGAAAGCAAAATCAGGTGCCGTTTCCAAAAGTCTCGCTTCAACGATATCGCCTCCTTCGCGGTGAAGCTCGTGAAGATTATAACACAGACGATCCTCGCTCGCATCCGACGAGAGCGGTTGGACGAGCTCCGCGCGCTGTGGTATAGTAGGAGAAAACAAAAAGTGACGAGGGAGCGACCATGAAGACCATCAAGGCCTTATTCGTACAATATCGGGAGATCATCCTATATTTGATCTTTGGTGTGCTGACAACCGTGGTCAACTGGGTCAGCTATTTCGCCTGCACCGACCTGCTGCACATCGACTACATGGTCAGCACGGCCATCGCTTGGCTCCTGTCGGTGCTCTTTGCGTACGCGACCAACCGCCGCTGGGTGTTTGACAGTCCTGTCACGGGTGTCAAGCCGATCCTACTCGAGGCGCTCTCCTTTTTCGGTGGGCGTGGGTTTTCCGGATTGGTCGAGCTGGGGGGCATGAAGCTGTTGGTGGATGTGCTCTCGGTCAACGATAAGATTGCCAAAATCGGCCTGAGCGTCTTGGTCGTCATCCTCAACTATGTGCTCAGCAAGCTGCTGATCTTCCGCAAGAAGCGGGCGCAGTGACGAACGCCTGCCATAGCGTCCCTGGGCTTTGACGAACGCGGACCTGCCGTGGGTCCCGGCGCGATCGGCGCGGCGAAGCTGTCGCCCAAACAAAAGAGCCGGCTGATCAGCCGGCTCTTGCCATTTTGCTTTACTGGACGATGTCTCGGGCGACCACCACGCCGGTGACCGAGGCCTGCATCAGCCCGCGGGTGATGCCCGCGCCGTCGCCGATGGCGTAGAGCCCCTCTACCGCGGTGGCAAAGCGATGATCCACGGCGATCTTGGAGGAGTAGAACTTCACCTCCACCCCGTAGAGCAGGGTGTTCTTGGCGTAGAGACCGGGGGCCAGCTTGTCGAAGGCCTTGAGCCCCTCGATGATGCTGGTCAGGTGCCGGTGGGGCAGCACGAAGGACAGGTCGCCGGGCACCGCGGTCTTGAGGGTGGGAATGGTGGTGGACTTCTTCAGCCGGCTGGGGTCGGTGCGCCGGCCCTGGAGCAGGTCGCCCAGGCGCTGGACCATGATGCCGCCGCCGGTGAGCATGTTGCCCAGCTGGGCGATGTACTTGCCGTAGGCGATGGGCTGGTTGAAGGGCTCGGTGAAATGGGTGGACACCAGCATGGCGAAGTTGGTGTTGCCGGTGCGCAGGGACTCGTCGGCGTAGCTGTGGCCGTTGACCACGGCGATGCCCTTGTCGTAGTGCTCCTCGCTGACCAGGCCGCCGGGGTTCATGCAGAAGGTGCGCACCTTGTTCTCGAAGGTGTCCGAGTAGTAGACCAACTTGGCCTCGTAGAGATACTTCGTCAGATGGTCCATGACCGCGTTGGGCACCTCCACGCGCACGCCGATATCCACCTCGTTGTTGCGGGTGGCGATGTGGTGCGTCTGGGCGAGCTGGCTGAGCCACTGAGCGCCGCCCCGGCCCGGGGCCGCTACTACATAGCGCGCCAACACCTGAAAGGCGCCCTGGGCGCTGCGCAGGGTCGCGCCGGTGACCTTGCCGCCCGTGACCTGCAGGCTCTCGGCCACCGTGCGCTCCAGGAAGGTGAAGTTTTTCCAGGTGCACAGGTGGTTGTACATGTTGCGCAGCACCTCGAAGGACATCTCGGTACCCATGTGCCGCACGGGGCAGGGGATCAGCTGGATATTGTGGCGGCTGGCCTCGTAGGCGATCTCCTCGACTTTGCGCTCGCCCCGGCCGTGGACCTTCTCCGGCGCGCCGAAGGCCAGGTACTTCCCGTCGGCGTAAGCGATCAGCTCCTGCACCTGGTCCCGGGGCAGATAGTCCACCAGGTTGCCCCCAACCTCCTCGGACAGGGAGAGCTTGCCGTCGGAGAACGCGCCCGCGCCCGCCCAGCCGCTCATGATGGCGCAGGGCTGGCAGGACACGCAGCGGCCGAGCTTTCGGGCGGGGCAGGTGCGCTTGTCGATGGCCGGTCCGGCGTCCACCACCAGCACCCGCATCTCGGGCGCCTTGTCGTAGAGCTCCAGGGCGGTGAAGATGCCCGCCGGGCCCGCGCCCACGATCAGCACGTCATAGGTCTGCATGTTTCCACCTCATCTTTGTCAATTGGGCAAAACCATATGATTATAGCGCGTGAACGGAGTGCCTGTCAAGCGACGCCCACGCCCTCTGTTTTCCCGCGACAAATTATGGTATCCTAAAATGGAGAGGGGACGGTTGGATGAGGATCGAGCTGCACGCCCACACCCAGGAGGGCAGTCCCTGCGCGCGGGTCTCGGCGGCGGAGACGGTGGCGATCTACCGACGGGCCGGGTACGACGCGCTGGTGATTACCAACCATTTTGACGACGACCTGCTGGCGGATTTCGGCGCGACCGATCGGGAGCGCGTGGACCGCTATCTACTGGGTTATGAGCGGGCGCTGGCCGCCGCCGGGGCTGGTATCCAGGTTTGGCTGGGCATGGAGGTCCGCCTGAATGCCGGGGTGGAGGATTACTTAATCTACGGTATCGATCGGGATTTCTGCTACCGCCATGCGGACCTGTGCCGCCTGGATCAGCGGGCGCTCTACGATCTGTGCCGCCGGGAGGGAGCGCGACTGTATCAAGCCCATCCCTGCCGGGAACCCTGCGCGCCTCAAAACCCTCGCTATCTGCACGGATATGAGCTCAACCAGCGGCCTGGGGCGGGCAATCGCAACGGGCTGGTGGCAGCGGCCTTTGCGTCTTCCCCGGCGCTGCAGGCGATCTCCGGTAGCGATTTTCACCGGCCGCAGGACGCAGCCTGGGGCGGTATCCAGGTGGAAGAATCGCTGCACAGCGGCCGGGAGCTGGCCGATTTCCTGGCGCGGCGGCAGCCGCGGCTGATCCAGCGGGGGGATGCCCCCTGAACCTGTGCGGGGCGGCGCGCATCGCAGCGCGTCCAGGATAAACGCTTTTGCCCACCGATTGACGCGTGAAAGGGGGAGTGGTTGCGTGCCGGAATTGATCTACATTGTCGACGACGAGCCCCACATCTGCCAGCTGGCGGCCTTGGGGCTGGAGGAGGCAGGCTATGAGACCCGCCAGTTCTTTGACGGGGATTCCTTTTTGCAGGCGCTGGGGGAGCGAATCCCCGACGCGGTGGTGCTGGACTGGATGATGCCCCCGCCAGACGGCGAGGCCCTCTGCCGGCTGCTGCGCGGTCGGCCTGAGACCCAGGCCCTGCCCATTTTGATGCTCACCGCCAAGAATACCGAGGATGACCGGGTGGCCGGGCTGGACATGGGCGCGGACGATTACATCGCCAAGCCCTTCTCCCTGCGGGAGCTGGCCGCGCGGCTGCGGGCCAACCTGCGTCGGGCGCGCTATGTGCGCCCCCAGGGGGACGAGCGGGTACTGCGAGCGGGCGAGCTGACGGTGGACCTGGCCAGCCGCCGGGTGCAGCGGGGGGATCGATCGGTGGAGCTGACGCCCAAAGAGTTTGATCTCTTGGTGGTGTTGATGAAAAATCGGGGCCGGGTGATGACCCGGGATATGCTGCTGGACCAGGTGTGGGGCGTGGCCTATGTCGGCGACGGGCGCACCGTGGACGTGCACATCCGCTACCTGCGCCAGAAGATCGAGGCCCAGCCCGATCAGCCCCAGCGCATCCAGACCCTGCGGGGCGTGGGGTACCGGTTTGACGGCGGGGAGGGCTGAGCCATGCGCAGAAAGCTGCTGATTCTGGCGGTGTCGGCCACCCTGGTGGGCCTGGTGGTGGCCTTCGCCCTGGCGCTGCCCCTGATGGGCCAGCGCTACCGCGATGAGGTGCAGCACCGGCTGGACGCCATGCTCGGCCTGCTCTACGGGGAGCTGGGGCAGGTCACGGACCGGGAAAGCGCCCAGCGCTTCATCCGCGACAACCTGGCTAGCTTGGGGGATGATCAGGTGCGCCTGACCCTGCTGGACCAGACTGGCGGGGTGCTCTATGACAGCCAGGGCGCCCTGGAGGAGAGCCACGCCGACCGGCCCGAGGTCTCCGCGGCCCTGGCGGGCGGCCGGGGGTATGCCCAGCGCCGCAGCGAGAGTCTGGGGGTCGACTATCTCTACGCGGCCGCGGGCGACGGCCGGGTGGCGCTGCGCATCGCCCTGCCCCTGGACGGCGTGGCCGACACCCAGTGGATGCTCCTGGGCTGCGCCGCCCTGGGGGTGGGCGCGGGGTTGATTGCCGCCTGCCTGGCCGCGGCCCTGGCGAGCAACCGCCTGGTGGGCAGCATCGACCGGCTGACCCGCGCCTCTCAGGCCATCGCCCGGGGCGAGTGGCGGGTGCGGGTGACGCCGGGCCGGGACGAGCTGGGCGAGCTGGCCTGCGCCTTTAACGCCATGGGCGATCAGCTCCAGAGCGCCGTCAAGGCCCTCCAGGTCAGCACCACCCGGTTGCAGGCGGTGCTGCAGGGTTTGGAGGACGGCGTGCTGGTGGTGGACGGGCTGGATCGGGTGGTGCTGTGCAACCAGCGGGCCGGGGAACTCGCGGGCCTGCCCGGCCTGCGGGAGGGGGCCAGCCTGGATCAGATCGCCTCGCTGCAAGCCCTGCAGGTACTGCTGCGCACCGCGCATCTGAAGCGGCGCGCCCTGCGCGAGCAGCTGCTGCTGCCCGAGGGGAGCACTGTGGCGGTGTACGCCGCTCCGTTGGAGGGGCCGGGGGAGCAGACCGGCACCCTGGCGGTGATGACCGATGTCACCCGCCTGCGCAAGCTCGAGCAGCTCCGAAGCGACTTTGTGGCCAACGTCTCCCATGAGCTCAAGACCCCTCTGACCAGCATCCAGGGCTATGTGGAGCTGCTCAAGAGCCCCAACCGGGACCGGCAGACCCAGCTGCGCTTCTGCGAGATCATCGAGATCGAGGCCGAGCGGCTCAGCGCCCTGATCGAGGACCTGTTGCAACTCTCGGAGATCGAGCATGGCCGGGAGGAGGGGGTCGAGGCCTGCGACCTGGCCGAGGTGGCCGACCAGATTCACACCCGTCTAGCGCCCCTGGCCGAGCGCATGCAGGTGTCCCTGGACGTGACGCCCGAGCGCCCCCTGCCGGTGCGGGCCAACGCCCACCGCATGCGCCAGCTGCTCAGCAACCTGATGGAGAACGCCATCAAGTACAACCATCCCGGCGGGCGGGTAGGGGTGACGGCCTGGCGGCAGGGCGAGCAGGTCTGCCTGCGGGTGTCCGACACCGGCATCGGCATCCCCGCCGAGCACCATGACCGCCTGTTCGAGCGGTTTTACCGGGTGGACAAAAGCCGGTCCCGCCAGATGGGCGGAACCGGCCTGGGTCTGTCAATCGTCAAGCACATCGTCCAGCGGTATCACGGCTGGATCGAGCTGGAGAGCATCGTGGGCGAGGGGACGGTTTTCACCGTCATCCTGCCCCAGGACAAACATGAGGAGAGAGGCATATCATGATTATGGTTGTAGACGGACAGGGCGGCGGCATCGGCCGGGCGCTGGTGGCGGCCCTGCGCTTGCGAGCGCCCCAGGCGGAGATCCTCGCCCTGGGCACCAATGTGTTGGCCACCTCGGCGATGCTCAAGGCCGGGGCCAGCGCCGGGGCCACCGGCGAGAACGCCATCTGTTATAATGCGCCCCGGGCTCAGGTTATCGCCGGGCCCATCGGCATTCTGCTGCCCGACGCCATGCTCGGGGAGCTGACGGCGGCCATGGCCGCGGCCATTGGCTCCAGCCCGGCCAAAAAGGTGCTCATCCCCCTGGAGAAATGCCAGGTGCACGTGGTGGGCGGCGCGGCGCTATCCCTGCCGCAGCTGGTGGAGCAGGCGGCCCAGGACATCGCCGAGAAGTTCCTCTAGATATAGTACATCATCGCGCTGGCGTCGCGCATCTGCAGGTAGCGGTCCATCAAATCCTTCAGGGTGACGCTATCGATCGCCTCGCGCAGGGCGCTGGCCATGGGCTCCCACAGGTTCTGGCTGATGCACAGCTGCATCAGCTCCCCGTCGGAGGTCTGGCTGGGGTCCTCGTCGATGTGGAACAGGTCGCCCTCGAGGATTTCCAGCACCTTGAGGATGGCGACCATCTGGGGCGGGTTGGCCAGCTGGTAGCCGCCCTGGGGACCCTTGATGCCCTTGACGATGCCGGCCTTGCGCAGCGAGGCCATGATCTGCTCCAGATATCCCTCGCTGATATCCTGGTGCTCGGCGATGATCGACAGGGGCACCGCCTGCCCGGAAGCCCCGTGCACGGCCAGCTCCAGCAGCGCGCGGATGCCATATCGGCCTTTGGTGGAAATATTCATTTGCGAAACTCCTTTTCAAACGCGGCAAAACAACGTACAATCATCCATAGTTTTAGTATACACCATCTCGTCCGCCCCGGCAAAGGCGCGGGCGGGAGCGATCGGAGGGAACGCATGCAGATTTATCACGCCATGACCGAGCTGATCGGTCGCACGCCGCTGCTGCAGCCCGAGCGCCTGCTGGCGGGGCGAAATTTGCCCGCGCGGCTGCTGCTCAAGCTGGAGGGGCGCAACCCAGGCGGCAGCGCCAAGGACCGGGTGGCCTACGCCATGCTGCTGGACGCCCAGCGGCGCGGCCTGATCCGGCCCGGGTCGACCGTCATCGAGCCTACCAGCGGCAACACGGGCATCGGCCTGGCCTGGATCGGTCGGCTGATGGGGTATCGGGTCATCCTGACCATGCCCGACACCATGAGCCAGGAGCGGCGCAGCCTGCTGGCGGCCTACGGCGCGCAGCTGGTGCTCACCCCGGGGGAGCAGGGCATGGACGGCGCGGTCCGCAAGGCCCGGGAGCTGGCCGGACAGATCGCCGGGTCCTTCATCCCCCAGCAGTTTGAGAACCCTGCCAACCCCGCCGCCCATGCCGCCGCCACCGGCGAGGAAATCTGGCAGGATACCGACGGCCAGGTGGACGCGCTGGTGGCCACGGTGGGCACCGGCGGCACCATCACCGGTAGCGCCCGGGCGCTCAAGGCCCACAACCCCGCCCTGCTGGCGGTGGCGGTGGAGCCCGCCGAGTCGCCCTTGATTAGCCAGGGACGAGCCGGCAAACATGGCATCCAGGGCATCGGGGCTAATTTCGTGCCCGAGGCGCTGGATCGGTCGGTGCTTGACGAGGTGCTCTGCGTCACCACCGACGAGGCCCGCGCCGCCAGCGCCGAGCTGGCCCAGGCCGAGGGGCTGCTGGCGGGCATCTCCTCAGGGGCCTGCCTGGTCGCGGCGCTGCGGGTGGCCGCCCGGCCGGAGCTGGCGGGCAAGACCGTGGTAGCCATCCTGCCCGACAGCGGCGAGCGGTACCTCTCCGAGGGACTCTTTACACGAAAGGATGATTTGACATGAGCGTCAAGATTGGACTGAGCACCTACAGCCTGCAGCAGGAGATCGACAGCGGGCGCATGACCCTGCCCGAGGTGCTGACCTGGATGGGGGAGCAGGGGGCGGACCATGCCGAGCTGGTGCCATTCAGTTATACCCTGATCGACAACCAGCCCCTGATCGACGCGGCGCTCAAGGCCGCGGCCGACGCCGGGGTCGAGATCGCCAACTACGCCATCCTGGCGGACCTGTGTCAGCAGCGGGATGAGGACCTGAAGGCGGAGATTGCCCGGGTCAAGGCCCACGTGGACGTGGCCCATGCCCTGGGGCTCAAGAGCATGCGCCACGACATCTCCTCCTTCCGCCGGCCCATCTCCTCCACGGGCATCCTGCAGTACGACAAGGAGCTGCCCCGCATGGCTCAGGCCGCCCGGGAGATCGCTGACTATGCCGCCACCTTGGGCATCACCACGCTGCTGGAGAACCACGGCTTCTTCGTCAACGGCACCGACCGGGTCATCCGCCTGATCGATTTGGTGGGCCGGGACAACTACCGCCTGCTGCTGGACACTGGCAACGTGGCCTGCGTGGATGAGCAGCCCGAGATCGCCGTGGCCAAGTGCGCGTCCATGGCCTATATGGTGCACCTAAAGGATTTCTATATCCGCGCCAAGGACCCCGGCGACGCCACCGAGTTCGACTGCGGCGGCAGCTGGTTCCGCTCGGTGGGCGGCAAGTTCCTGCGCGGTGCGATTCTCGGCCAGGGGGATCTGGACATTGAGGCGGTGCTGGGCGCGCTCAAGCACAGCGGTTTTGACGGCTGCCTGACCATCGAGTTCGAGGGCATGGAGCCCTGCCTGTACGCCGCCAAGGTTAGCCTGGACAACGCCCGGCGTATCTGGCAGGCGGTGTAAAGGAGGCGCGCGCGATGGAGAAGACCCCCGCGATGGAGCGGCTGATCGCCGAGGTGGCCGCTCGGCTGCCCAATCACCCCAAGGCCGCGGCGCTCTTTGCCAACTGCTATCCCAACACCTATCAGACCACCGTGCAGCCCTGCCAGGATGGCACCACCTTTGTCATCACCGGGGACATCCCGGCCATGTGGCTGCGGGATTCCTCGGCCCAGGTGCGTCATTATCTGGGCCTGGCGGATCAGGACCCGGTGGTCGCCGACATGATCGCCGGGGTGATCCGGCGGCAGAGCCGCTACATCGCCATCGATCCCTACGCCAACGCCTTCAATCTCACCGACAACGACCATGGGCACAAGGACGATGAGACTTGGCGCAGTCCCTGGGTGTGGGAGCGCAAGTACGAGATCGACTCGCTCTGCTATCCCATCCAGCTGGCCTACCTCTTTTGGCGGCGGACCGGCCGTACCGATGTCTTTGGCGAGGATTTTCATACGGCGCTGGCCAAAACCCTGGGTCTGTGGCGCATCGAGCAGCGCCACGGCGAGGCATCGACCTACCGCTTCCAGCGGCGTGGCTGCCCGGCGACTGACACCCTGCCCCATGAGGGCCTGGGCAATCCGGTGGTCTACACCGGCATGACCTGGTCGGGCTTCCGGCCCAGCGATGACGCGTGCACCTATGGCTACCTGATCCCGGCCAATCTGTTCGCCGTGACCGTCCTGGGCTATGCCGCGCGCATCCTGCGGGAGATCTACCGGGATGAAACCCTGGCCCAGGAGGCCGAGGGCCTGCGCGGCCAGATCGCCCAGGGCGTGGCCGAGCACGGCGTGGTGGAGCACCCCCAGTTCGGTCCGGTCTACTGCTACGAGACTGATGGACAGGGCAACCGCCTGTTTATGGACGACGCCAACGTGCCCAGCCTGCTTTCCCTGCCCTATCTGGGCTGCTGCGCGCCGGACGACCCGGTTTACCAGAACACCCGGCGCATGGTGCTCAGCGCCCACAACCCCTACTATTATGCCGGCCAGGCCGCCCAGGGCATCGGCAGCCCCCACACGCCGCAAGGGTATATCTGGCACATCGCCCTGTCTATGCAGGGGCTGACCAGCGTGGACCCTGAGGAGATGGAGCGCCTGCTCACCTTGCTAGAGCGCACCGACGCGGGCACCGGTTTCATGCACGAGGGCTTTTCCTGCGACGATCCGGCGCGCTTCACCCGTCCCTGGTTCGCCTGGTCCAACTCGCTGTTCAGCGAGTTCGTCCTGAAATATGTGGGCCTGTAAATCAAGCGGGCGGCTTCGGCCGCCCGTTTTTTCTCTCCTGCAGCGCCATTGCCAGCCGAGGCGCTCGCGCACCTAGCTGATGCGCCGAGCGCCTCGATGCGCGACGGGGGGAACAAAATGCGCCGAATCCCGGCCAAGGGGTTCGGCGCGTTTTGTTTGGGGTCACAGGGGCATATGGTAGGCGATTTGGCACACCGGCAGACCTCGCTGAATCGTGCGCGTTTGGCCGGTGGGGGAGAAGCCGCAATGGCGGTAGAAGCCCTGGGCGGAAGGATTGTCCCGCAGCACCCACAGGGTCAGGCAAGCACAACCCCAGGCCCGGGCCTGGTCCCGCGCCGCCTCCACCAGCCGCCGCCCCAGTCCACGGCCGCGATGCTCCGCCAGCAGGTAGAGGCTGTCGATCTGGGCCGAGCGCCCTTGGCGATGCAGCAGTAGGATACCCGCTGGCGCGCCCTGATCCAGCGCCCAACGCGCGGCCCAGTCGGGATCGTTCAGTCGGTCGAGCAGCGCCTGGGCGCGCTGGGCGGCGGTGTTGGCGGCCAAGTAGTCCGGCGCAAACAAGTCGGCATAGTGCTGCCGCCAAGCGGCGTCGTGCACCGCGCCGAAGCGCTCGGCGTCCCGCGCGGATGGGGTGGCGATGACCATACGCATCAGCCCCCCTGTCCAGACACGAGGATGTCGCCATGGGTACTCTTGAGGGTCAGGGTATAGGCCTGCCCGTTATCCTGTTGAAAATACCGCTCCATTTTGTTGTCGCCCATGTGCAATAGGCCGTAGGTGGAGGCCAGGTTGTAGTTGTAGCCACTGAGCGCATCCGACAGCTCGATGCGGATGTCGCTGTACTCGCTGGTCGCCTCGGCGTTGCCGCTGAGCGCGCCTTGGTAGTAGATGGCTCCCTGGGTGCTCTGGGCCTTTAGGTCTGACAGGTTGGTTTGCTCCAGATGGATGTCTCCATAGAGCGTCTTGAAGCAGGCCTGTTGGGCGGCGGTGCGCATGAGCTGGACATCCCCATGGTCGGTGGTCGCGGACAGGGAATCGAGCTGGCTGTCCGTCAGGATCAACCGACCGTACTGGCTATTGAAGCGCGCCTGCGGGGCGGTGAAGGCCGTCAGGTACAGATCCCCGTGGGAGGTGGTCATCTCCACCGGTTGGGAGGAGGCCACCGTGACCTGATTGAAATAACCGCTTGCGTAGGCGTTTTCATAGCGCAGGGAGTGGGCGCTGACCTGGTTGAGGGATACCGTGCCATGCTTATTTTGGATGTCCAGGCCGTGGCTTGATATATTGTCCAGGGACAGACCGCCGTAGGTGGCCTTAACCTGCAACTGCTCGGCGGATAGGTCCGCCAGCGCCAGATCGGCGCTTTCCAGGTTAAACTCGGCCAGGGTGAGGACGGTGCCCGCGGGCACATACAGGGTTAAGGTATCCTGGGAGCGCGGCTCGCCCAGGTTGAGGTTGAACCAATAAAAGGAGGACTGAGGCGTTTCGTACGCCTTGTCCCACAGGCGCAGCTTCCCCTCGGCGACGGTGTACTCCGGCAGGGGCAGATCCTCCCGGTAGGTGCAGGACAGGCCGAAATGGTCCGACGCCACCACCCGCACCGACACCGGCGCTTTCAGATCGACCTCCATGGCCGAGAACGCGGGCAGGGTCTCGTTGAGCTGGCGGGTGCTCTCGCGCACCACATGCACCCCCTGGGCGTCGGCATAAATCCAGCGGCTGGCGCCGTTGACCAGGCCGGTGACGCCCAGGGCGACGCCCAGCGCCAGGCAGACGCTGGCGATGATCAGCAGGACCTTGGTTGACTTTTTCATTTTGATTTCCTCCGGATGCACTTTCGGATGATCCAGGCGATGCCGCTGAATCCCTTGCGGGCCAGGAACACGCCGAAGACCCAGACCAGCAGCCCCAGGCCGACGGCGCTTAGTCCCAGGCCGAGGAACAGCAGCCCGGTAAACGGGTCCGCCGCCAGCACGCTGCCTCCGGCCACGCCGCTGACCAGCCCGCCGGCGATCAGCGATACCGCGGCCAACAGCACCGCCAAAATGACCATCGCTAGCGCCATCAATAACAGGATGAAGGTCAGCGCAATACCCAGCGCGATGGGCAGGCCGATCGGCGCGGCAAAGATGCACAGCAGAATCCAACCGACGTTGGAGCGCTTTTTGGTGCCCGCCGGAGCCGGCGCGGTGGGGTTGCGCAGGGCATAATCGCCCAGCACCTGGGCGGCCACCTCCTCAGGGGAACCCAGCGAGGCGATGGCCTCGGCCTCCCGCTCAGGGCCTGCGTCGTCGAAGTATTCGTTGTAGTAGGTCAGGGCCGCGTCGACCTCCTCCCGGGGCAGACCGGCCAACCTCCGCCGCAGCTGCTCTAAAAATGTCGCCCGATTCATTGCCCATATCCTCCAATCAATATGTCGTCCACCTTGTCGCGGTAGGCCCGCCATTGGCTGCGGTACGCCGCCAGCTTCTCCATGCCGATGGGGGTGATGGCGTAATAGCGCCGGTTACGGCCCTGGTAGGGCTGATCATAGGTGATCAGCGCGCCCTCCTTTTGCAGCCGCCGCAGCACCGGATAGAGGGTGGACTCAGAAATCTCGATGACCTCCTTGACCCGCTGGGTCAGGGCGTAGCCGTAGGCGTCCTGGGTGGAGAGCACGGCTAGCACGCACGCGTCCAACAGCGCGGAACCCAGTTGAAATACCATGCACATCCTCCTTTCAGGAACTTATATTCAACATATAATACTATACAACGTATAATATTAGCTGTCAACCAATAAAAAAGACTCCGCTTGAGCGGAGCTTTTTTGAATAGGATGGGAGCCGCCTCAGGTGGCGATGCCGGCGAACTGATTCTGGTAGAGCTGGTAGTAGCGCCCCTTTTGGGCCAGCAGGGACTCGTGGTTGCCCGACTCGCAGATGGCGCCGTCGTCGATGACGATGATCAGGTCGGCGTCCCGGATAGTGGACAGGCGGTGGGCGATGATCAGGCTGGTGCGGTTCTCCATCAGGGCCAGCATGGCCTGCTGGATGTGCAGCTCGGTGCGGGTGTCGACAGAGCTGGTGGCCTCGTCCAGAATCAGAATCTTGGGGTCGGCCAGCACCGCCCGGGCGATACTCAACAGCTGCCGCTGGCCCTGGCTGAGGTTGCCGCCCGACTCGCTCAGGGGGGTCTCATAGCCCAGGCCCAGCCGCTCGATGAACAGGTCGGCGTTGGCGGTGTGGGCGGCGGCGCGAACCTGCTCGTCGGTGGCGTCCAGCCGCCCGTAGCGGATGTTGGCGGCGATGGTGTCGGAGAAGAGCACCGTGTCCTGCAGCACGATGGCGATGCTGCGGCGCAGCTGCGCCTTGGGGATGTCGCGGATGTCCACGCCGTCGAGGAGGATGCGGCCGCCGTCGAGCTCGTAGAAGCGGGTCAGCAGGTTGACGATGGTGGTCTTGCCCGAACCCGTGGCCCCGACGATGGCGATCTTCTGTCCCCTTAAGACATCCAGGTTCAGCCCTTTGAGCACCGGCTCGCCGGGCACATAGGAGAAGACCAGGTTGTCAAAGCGCAGGTCGCCCCGAACTTGCTCGGGGGGCAGGCTCTCCCGGCCCTCGTCGATCTCTACCGGGCTGTCCATCGTCTCAAAGACGCGCTCAGCCCCGGCGATGGCGGTCTGAATCTGGGCGTAAAGGTTGGCGATCTCGGTGATGGGGCGGGAGAACTGCTTGGAGTAGATCAGGAAGGCCTGGATGATGCCCACGGTGATGACTCCCTCAAGGGCCAGGTATCCGCCGGTGGCGGCGATGAGCAGGTAGGTCAGGTTGCCGATGATGTTCATCATCGGGCCCATGACGCTGCCGAAAATCTGGGCCTTGATGCCGGCTTTTTTCAGGTCCCCGCTGATGGCGTGGAACTCGGCCTCGGCCTGCTGTTCATGGGTGTAGGCCACGATGGTCTTGTAGCCGGTGATCATCTCCTCCGCGTGGCCGTTGAGGCTGCCCAGCAGGCGCTGCTGCTGGGTGAAATAGCGCCGGGTGCGCTTGGCGATAAAGCCGCTGGTGAAGATGCTCAAGGGGATGGAAACCAGCGAGACCAGGGTCAATAGCGGGCTGTAGGTGAGCATGATGACCAGGCAGCCGATGATGGTCAGCACGCCGGAGATCAGCGAGGCGGTGGACTGGGAGATGATGTTGGAGATGTTCTCCACGTCGTTGGTCATGCGGCTCATCAGGTCGCCGTGGGCGTGGGTATCGGTGTAGGCGATGGGCAGGTGCACGATGTGGTCGAACAGGTCCTGACGCAGCTTGCGCACGGTGGCCTGGGAGAGCTTGGCGGCGAAAAGCCCCTGCACATAGGTCAAGGCCGAGTAGAGCAGGTAGCTAACCGCCAGCAAGCCCAGCAGGCGGAACATGGCGGCGAAATCCACCTGGAACTGGCCGTCGACAAACTGGATGGTGTCGATGGCCCAGCCCTGGATGCTCGGGGCGGCCAGGTTGAGCAGCGTGGCGAAGAGCACCACGACCAGCAAGGTGACCCACAGATACCGGCTCGAGCCGATGTAGCGGATCAGTCGGCCCAAGGTTTTGCCGGTGTCCTTGGGCTTCTCGATCATCATGGGCATCCGGCCTGGGCCGCCGCCGGGGCGTCCCATAGGGCGAGGGGGCATCGCGTTGTTTTCTTTAGGCAATCTCGGCGCCCTCCTTTCGAATCTGCGAGTAGTAGATATCCTGATACAGCGCGCTGCGCTCGAGCAGCTCGGCGTGGGTGCCGCTGTCGGCGATGCGCCCATTGTCCAGCACGACGATGCGGTCCGCGCCCATCACCGAGGCCACCCGCTGGGCGATCATGATGATGGTGGTGCCCTTGAGGTGCTCGCGCAGGGCCTTCTGCAGCTTGGCCTCGGTGCTCAGGTCCAGGGCGGAGGTGCTGTCGTCGAAGATCAGCACCTCGGGCTGCTTGACGATGGCCCGGGCGATGGACAGGCGCTGTTTCTGCCCGCCCGAGAGGGAGGTGCCCTTCTCACTGATGACGGTGTCGTATCCGTTTTGGAACTCCTGGATGAAGTCGTCGGCCTGGGCGATGCGGGCGGCGGCGCGAACCTGCTCGTTGGTGGCGTCGGCCTTGCCCCAGCGGATGTTCTCGGCGATGGTGCCGGAGAACAGCTCGCTCTTCTGCAGCACGTAGCTGACCTTCTCGCGCAGGTTTTTCAGGTCATAGCGCTTCACGTCGACCCCGTCCAGCAGCACTTGGCCGGCCGTTGCGTCGTAGAAGCGGGGGATCAGGCCGACCAGGCTGGTCTTGCCCGAGCCGGTCGCCCCCAGGATGGCCACGGTCTCTCCGGGGGCCACATCCAGATCAATCTGGCGCAGCACGTCCTCGCCCGCGCCGTTGGGGTAGTGGAAGGCGACGCCGCGCAGGGAGACGCTGCCGCCGCCGCGGGGCAGGCGCTCCTGGCCGCTCGTAAGGGCGGGCCGAGTATTGAGCACCTCGCGGATGCGGTCGCCCGAGGCCTTGGCGCGGGTGAAATTCAGGATCATCATGCTGATCATCATCATGGTCATGAGGATCTGGGTGATGTAGGTGATCGCGGCCATGATCTGGCCCACCTGCATGGACTGCGCCTGGGCCTGATACCCGCCCAGGATGATGATGGCGATGACCGACAGGTTCATCACGATCATCATCAGCGGGTTGAGGATGGCCATGAGCTTTTGTACCCGCAGGGTGGTGCCCACCAAATCGTCGTTGGCGCGCTTGAACCGGCCGGAGGCGTAGTCCTCGCGCACATAGGCCTTGACCACCCGAGCGCCGGTGATGTTCTCCTGCACCACGGCGTTGACCTTGTCCAGCTTGCTCTGCACCCTGCTGAACAGCGGGCTGCCCTTGAAGATGAACCAGCCGATCAGCGCGATTTGGATCGGCATGGCCACCACCAGCACCAGGCCGAAGCGGACGTCCAGCGCCAGGGCCATGACGATGCCGCCGATAAACTGCATCGGTCCGCGGATCAGCATGCGCAGCGCCATGCTCACCATGTCCTGCACGGCGGTGATGTCGTTGGTCAGGCGGGTAACCAGCGAGCCGGTGGTGAAGGTGTCGGTCTGCTGGGGGGACAGGCGGATGATCCGGTCGAACACATCCACCCGCAGGTCGTTGCCGAAACACTGGGCCGCGCTGGCGCCGAAGGCATTGCCCCCGATGCCGAACAGGCCGCCCAGGATCGCCAGCACCAGCATGATCAGCCCGGTGGACAGGATCAGCTGCATGTTGCCGCCCAGCACGCCGTCGTCGACGATCTGGCTCATCAGCGTGGGCAGGGCCAGGTCGATGAGCACCTCGCCGAGCATGAACAGCGGCGAGAGCACCGACAGCAGCCAGTAGGGCTTGAGATAACGCCTAAGCTTCATGTTCTTTGTCTCCTTGCGTGTTGATGAGGCTGCGATGAATCTTGGCCAGCAGCTGCTGGAGCTGCTCCCGCTCCTGGGGGGAGAGGGGGGCGACCAGGTCCTTCTCGGTGCGCTGGACGTTCAGCTGCATGGTGTGGTTCAGCTCCCGACCCTTGTCGGTCAGGTAGACCCAGCTCTGGCGCAGATCGTCGGCGTGGGTCCGGCGCTCCACCAGGCCGTCGGCCTCCATCTTCTGCAGCGCCACGCTGACCGTGGGGGCCTTCAGATGGGTCTGGCGCACCAGGTCCTGCTGGGAGACCGCATCCTGTTTGGCCAGGTGGAACAGCAGGTTGCGGTAGCCGTCGCGCATCCCGGCTCGGGAGCCCTCCTGGCGCATCCGGTTGTGAAAATAGTGGGATAGATCGTTGATGAGCATGCCGATAGGCATCTCTTCCGGCATGAGCCGTCTGTGCATGGGTTCACCCTCTTAATTAGTTTGCTAACTAATTAGATCACGGGCGACATTTTTTGTCAAGAGGGGAGCGGGAAAAATTTCAGCGCCGATGGACAAGACCAAGAGAACTTGATATGATGTTCTTAATGAAAAACTGCATCCGCGCGCCGGGTGGGATTGCTCGGCCCAGGGTGATACGAAAGGAGGCGCGGCCCATGGACGCGCGAGAAAAGCTGCGGGATATCGGGGAGAACATGGCCCGGGTGATGGTGGGCAAGGAGCCGGTGATCGAGCTGGCGCTCACCTGCCTGCTGTGCAGGGGGCACCTGCTGATCGAGGACGTGCCGGGCATCGGCAAGACCACCCTGGCGGCCAGCCTGGCCAGGAGCCTGGGGTGCAGCTTCCACCGCATCCAGTTCACTCCGGATGTGATGCCCTCGGATATCACGGGTTTCAACGCCGTCAACGTGGCCACCGGCGAGTTCACCTACCACCCCGGGGCGGTGATGAGCCAGCTGGTGCTGGCCGACGAGATCAACCGCACCTCGCCCAAGACCCAGTCCAGTCTGCTGGAGGCCATGCAGGAGAACCAGGTCACGGTCGATCAGGTGACCTACGCGCTGCCCCAGCCCTTTATGGTCATGGCGACCCAGAACCCGGTCGACTATATCGGCACCTATCCGCTGCCCGAGGCGCAGATGGATCGGTTCTTCATGCGCCTGAGCATTGGCTACCCCTCCTGGGAGGAGGAGCTGGGCATCCTGGAGCGCTTTGAGAACAACCTCGATCCGCTGGACGCGCTGCGGCCGGTGGCTTCCGCCGAGGACATTCTGGCCCTGCAGGGTCAACTGGATCAGGTGGCCTGCCAGGGGCCGGTCAAGGAGTACATCGTGCGCATCGTCACGCGCACCCGGGAGCATGAGGACCTGGCCCTGGGGGTTAGCCCGCGGGGAGCCATCGCCCTGATGCGCGCGGCCAAGGGCTGGGCGCTGCTGCACGGGCGGGATTATACCCTGCCCGACGACGTGCAGCAGATGCTCCTGCCCGTGCTCAGCCACCGGGTGGTGCTCAAACCCGAGGCCCGGCTCAAGGAGATGACCGCCGAGCGCGTGCTCAAAGGCGTGGTCAATTCCCTCCAGGTGCCGGGAATCCGGTGAGGGCCCGGCGCATCGGCTACCTGCTGGCGGTGCTGGCGGTGGCCGCCGGGGCGTTCTACTCGGGGGAGCGGGTGGCCTATGTGGCGCTGATGACCCTGGCGGGCATGCCGCTGCTGGGGGCGGTCAGCTGCCTGGCGATGCTGTGGAGCTTCCACTATAGCCAGTGGGTCAGCCAACGCCGGGCGGTCAAGGGGGAGCAGGTTACCCTGTTTATCCACCTGGAAAACGGGCGGGCGCTGCCCATCGCCCGCATGACCGTCACCTACCGGGTGATGCGCTCGGCCCTGGACGGCGAGCCCAAGCGCGTGGATGTGGCCCTGATGCCCGGGCAGAGCCATACCATCCAGGAGCCGATGCGCTGCCCCTACCGAGGCGTATATACCCTGGGCGTCGAGCGGGTGCAGGTCACCGACCCGCTGGGGCTGGTGCGCTTAGGTATGCGGCTGGATCGGCGCGCCTATCACCAGCCGGTGCGCCTGGCGGTATTCAACCGCGTCGTCCCCCTGAGCGCCTTGAAACTGCCCACCCGGCGGATGGAGGGGCAGATGGCCGCGAACCAGCACGACACCGACGAGACCGCCTCGCTCAAGCAGATTCGCGCCTATCAGAGGGGCGATCCCCTCAAGCGCGTCCACTGGAAGCTGACCGCCCGCGCCCGGGAGCTGATGGTTCGCCAGTTCGAGCAGCCCTCCACGCCCGAGAACCTGCTATTGATTGACTGCGCGCACGCGGGTCTGTCCGGCGAGGCGGCCATCGCCCTGGCCGATCAGGTCACCGAGTGCGCGGCCGCCTTTGCCGGGCACCTGCTGCAGCGGTGGTCCCGGGTGCGCCTGGTGGCCTATCCCGAGGGGCGGCAGGAGATGCTGGGGGATAAGCCCGCGGATTTCCACGGCATGCACCGCTTTTTGGCGCTGCTGCCCTTTACCGGTCGCCTGTCCATGGCCGACGTCATCCGCTTGGAGACCGACCAGGCCCAGCCCGAGAGCCTCTTCCTGGTCAGCACCGGCATGCCCGGCCCGCTCTTTGACACCTTGGTGGCCCTGGCGGCCTCGGGGGTGGAGGTGCTCGCCGTGGTGGTCGTGCCCGAGGGCAGCGACCTGGCGGCCGCCAACCGCATCCTGGCCGAGCTGGCCAACCGCGGCGTGCGCGCGCTCTGCCTGCATCCCGGGGAGGACCTGGCGCGCAGATTGGAGGGGACGGCATGAAGCGGGAGACAACCTGGCGCGAAGCCCTGGCCGATCTGACGGCCGCGCTGGTCGCCGGCTGCGGGTTCAGTCTGGGTATGGTGGCGCTGATGAGCATGCTGACCGCCACCTGGGGGCAGACCCTGCTGGCCGCCTTGGTCGGGGGGATCGTCTGCTTCGCCCTGTTCTACCACCGGGTGGTTCGGGTGATCAGCCTAGCGATCATTGCGATCCTGCTGGGCGCGGGCGCGTGGCTGATGCGCGAGCAGCTGCCGCAGATCGGCGCGTGGCTGAGCGCGTTTGGCGATTTCATGTGGCGCTACAACCTGGGACAGATTCCCCCTCAGATGGCCTATGAGCTGCCCGCGACCCTGTGCCTGTGGGCGGCGGGAAGCCTGGCGGGCTTCCTATTGGCCGGGCTGGCCGGCGCGTTCTACCCCTCCGCCGCGCTCGGCGCGGTGCTGGTGGGGGCGCTGATCGCCACGGATAGGGGGGCGGTGGCGCTCCCGGTGACGGCGCTGCTGCTGATCGCCTGCCTGATGATCTATCCCCGCGGTTACGCCCGCCGGCTGCACCGACAGGGCCTGGCCGTCAAGCGGGGCGGGATGCAGCTGATCGCTCTGGCGATGGCGGGGTTGATGGCGGCGCTCAGCGTGCTGATCCTCCCCACGGACACCGCCGGGTGGTACAGCCCGCGCCTGCGCATGAGCGTGGACGACGTGACCGACGCTTACCTGGGCGCGACAGGAGGCGCCCGAGCGCGCACCCTCTTCTCCCTGAGCCAGACAGGCTTCTCCCCCCTGGGAGACCGCCTGGGCGGGCCGGTCAGCCTCAGCGGCCAACAGGTCCTGGAGGTGGCAAGCGATCGCCCCCTGCTGCTCAAGGGCGCGGTGCGGGACACCTACACCGGCTCGCGCTGGACCAACAGCCTGACCGCCAGCCAATACCGCTTTGGCAGCCCGCTCTTTGGCGGGCAGCAGCGGGCGGTGTTCGACCTGGATCAGCCCGATGAGGGGCGCACCGCTGGGGGCCTCGAAAACGGCTTCTACGCCGACCTGACCGTGCGCATCACCCCCAAGCAAACCCGGGATATGACCCTGTTCACCGCCGGCCGGCCCAGCAGCCTGTCGCCCGACGACCTTCGGCGCATCACGCCCTATTTTGATCTGGACTCCCAGGCCTTCTCCCTGGACCCGGTGCCCGGCGGGGCGGCTTACACCCTGCGCACCCGCGTGCTGACCGCCGACAGCGGCGCGTTTGACAGCCATGTCCTCTCCCTGGAGCAGCTGGCCGAGGCCTACGGCGTGGGCAGCGACCGAAAGGTCGACGACCGCTATCTGCAGCTGCCCCGCGCGGCGGCGGAGGGAGTGTCGGCATACCTGGAGCCGCTCTTGACCGGGGAGCAGACGGCCTACGGCAAGGTGGTGGCCATCCGGCAGTTTCTGCGGGAGCGCTACACCTACACCCTGACCCCGGAGGTTCCGCCGGAGGATGAGGACTTTGTCTGCTATTTCCTGCGCAGCGGGGAGGGCTACTGCACCTATTTCGCCTCGGCGATGACGGTGATGGCCCGGGCGGCCGGGGTGCCCGCCCGCTATGTGGAGGGCTATCGCTGCGGCGCCAGCGCCGCGAGCACCTACACCGTGTGCGAGCGGGACGCGCACGCTTGGTGCGAAGTCTACATCGATCAGATCGGCTGGATCCCCGTGGACGCCACGCCCTCGGCCCAGAGCCAGCGGCCCGACCGCAGCGACAGCGATCTGCCCGCTCCTACGCCCAGCCAGACCCCCGAGACCACGGCGACGCCCGAACCCACGCCCGACGCGGCGGGCACGGTGCGCGCTGGCGGCGCTGCGCCGTTGCTGCTGGCGCTGCTGGGGGTGCTGCTGGCCTTGAGCGCGGCGGTGGGGCTGTCCTTCGCCGGGCACCGCTGGCGCTACAGCCCCGCTCGGCTGGCCCGGAGACTGCCCGACCCCGCGACCCGGGCGGACGTCTACTTCACGGACATCCTGCGCATGTTGATGGTCTACGGCCAGCCGGTCTATGAGGGCGAGACCCTGCGCGCCTACGCCAAGCGCATGGATCAGTGGTTCTACAATCCCGAGGGCACCCTGACCTGGGCGGCGGGCCTGATGGAGGCCCTGCGCTACGGCGGTCACCCGCCCGATGCGCCGCAGCTCAGCCGCCTGGCCGCCTTCCACAGCCAGATGGACCGACGGCTGCTCAGGCAGTTCGGCCCGGTGAAATATCTCTTCCAGCGGGTGTGGTTCCCGCCGCGCATTCAATATGTTCCTCGGCCCAGAGAACTGGGTGAACGCGAGCGGTAGGGAGGCGGCTATCCGGCCGCGGGGATCAGCTTGACGTCGGCGCTGGGCGCGTCGCCTGGCCCTGAGCATCAGGGTGCAGCGACACGCCGATCCGATGGATCACATGTGCCCGCCCTCAACCCGATCCGCCGCCTGTGGGATATCCTGGCAGACGCGGGATACGGCCTGCCGGCCCCCGGCGCGGCTGAGACGATGCCGCGTTGCAAAGCGCGGACAAACTTGGTAAAATAGGAGCGTTCTTGTAGAAATATGGGCCCGAAGGGGTCATGAGGGCGGGAGAATATGACACAGCACCAACCCCTGCGCTTTGGGCGGGGATTCATTGACGGGCTGCCCCTCTGCCTGGGCTATGTATCGGTGTCCTTCGCCTTCGGGATGTTGGCCACCCAGCTGGGGCTTCACGCCTGGTATCCCGTGGCGGTGTCCATGACCAGCTTTACCGGCACCGGCCAGTTTGTGGGCGTCAAGCTGCTCATGGCCCAGGCCACCTTGGTGGAGATCGCCTTCACCCTGCTGATCATTAACCTGCGGTATCTGCTCATGAGCCTGTCGCTGTCCCAGAAGTTGCCCTTGGACATGGGCGTGGGCAAGCGCCTGTTGGTGGCCTTCGGCAACACCGATGAGATCTACGCCGTGGCGATGCAGCAGACCCAGCCGCTGACCTTTCCCTATCTGTGCGGGCTGATCCTGAGTCCCTACCTGGGATGGATCACCGGCACGCTGCTCGGCGCGGTGGCCAGCGGCGCGCTGCCCGAGCCGCTGCGCGCGGCCCTGGGCATCGCGCTGTACGCGATGTTCATCGCCATCATCGTGCCGCCCGCCAAGCACGACCGGCCCACGGCCAAAATCGTGCTGGTGGCCGTCGCGCTCAGCTGCGTCTTGCACTATGTGCCCGGGCTCAACCGGCTGGGCAGCGGCTGGAGCATCATCATCTGCGGGGTGGCGGCGTCGGCCTGGGGCGCTTGGCGCTACCCGATCCGCCAGCGGGAGGACGCGCCATGAGCGGACGGACCATTTTGGCCAGCCTGGTGCTGATGGCCGTGGTGACCTATCTGCCCCGGGTGCTGCCGCTGGCGATCTTCCGCAAACGGATCACCGACCCTTTTGTGCAGTCTTTTCTGCTGTACATGCCCTTTGCCATCCTGGCGGCGATGGTCTTCCCCGAGGCGTTTTCCTCCACCAGCAGCCTGATCTCGGCGGCGGCGGGCGTCGCGGTGGCGCTGCTGCTGGCCTGGCGGGAGAAGGGCCTGCTGATCGTGGCGCTGGGGGCGACGGCGGCGGTGTTCGGCGTGGAGTGGCTTATGCGGGCCATGGGCTTCTAATCAAGAGATAAGGCGAGGAGAGAAAACGTGGAACAGAACCGAAGCAAATTCTCAAACAAGCTGGGCTTTGTGCTCGCGGCGGCGGGCTCGGCGGTGGGGCTGGGCAATATCTGGCGCTTTCCCTACCTGGCGGCCAAGTACGGCGGCGGCGCGTTTTTGCTGACCTACCTGATCCTGGTGGTCACCGTGGGCTTCACCCTGATGGTTACGGAGATCGCCATCGGGCGCAAGACCGGCCTGAGCCCTTACGGCGCGTACCGGTCGCTGAACAAGAAGTCCGGGATCATCGGCGTGCTGTCCTTCATCGTGCCGTTTCTGATCGTACCGTACTACTGCGTTATCGGCGGCTGGGTGCTCAAGTACCTGGCGGCCTTCCTGACCGGCGGCGGGTCGGCGGCCGCGGCGGAGGGGTTCTTTTCCGCCTATATCGCCCAGCCCGTGGAGCCCATTGTGTGGCAGGCGATCTTCGTGGTGGCTGCGGCGCTGGTGGTGGTGCTGGGCGTGAAAAACGGCATCGAGAAGATCAGCCGCATCCTGATGCCCGTGCTGGTGCTGCTGGCGCTGGGCATCGCGGTGTACACCATGTTCCTGCCCGGCGCCATCGAGGGCATCAAGTATTACCTGATCCCGGACTTTTCGACCTTCTCGGTGCAGACCGTTCTGGCCGCCCTGGGGCAGATGTTTTACTCGATGTCCCTGGCCATGGGCATCATGATCACCTATGGCTCCTACTTGAAGAAGGAGGAGGACCTGGAGAAGTCCGTGCGCCATGTGGAGCTGTTTGACACCGGCGTGGCTTTCCTGGCCGGGCTGATGATCGTGCCGGCGGTGTTCGTCTTCAAGGGCGGGGACCAGGCGGCGCTCAGCCAGGGCCCCGGCCTGATGTTCGCCACCCTGCCCAGCGTGTTTGACAGCATGCCTATGGGTCAGGTGATCGGCGTGCTGTTCTTCCTGCTGGTGCTCTTCGCCGCCCTGACCAGCGCCATCTCCCTGCTGGAGACCGTGGTGGCCACGGTGTGCGACCATTTCCACTTTGAGCGCAAGCGCGCCACCCTCGTCATGGCCCTGGTGGTCATCCTGGTGGGGATTCCCTCCTCGCTGGGCAACGGCGTCTGGGCGGGCTTCACGATCCTGGGGATGGATTTTCTCACCTTCATGGACTTTATCACCAACTCGGTGCTCATGCCGATCACCGCGCTGTTGACCTGCGTGTTCGTGGCCTATGTGCTCAAGCCCAAGTCGGTGATCGAGGAGGTCAAGCGCTCCTCGGCCTTCAAGCATGAAAAGCTCTACGTCTTCGTGCTCAAGTACTTAGCGCCCATCGCCATCGTGGCGATTTTGATCAGCTCGGTGCTCAACTCCTTCGGTGTCATCAAGCTCTGACCCTGACCATCGCCCAAGCGCGCGGAGAACCTCCGCGCGCTTTTTCGTTGGGCCCGTTCCCGGCCCAATCTACGGCATATCGCCCCTGGACGGCGCATAACCATCAGTGACAAGCACAGGGAAGGGGTAGACGGGTATGCGAATCGTTTGGGCTTTTAACTCCCGGGGAATTCGGAGAATCGCGGCCTTGGCGGCGGCCCTGGCCATGGTCATCGCCGGCGGGGTGTACGTCGGCCGGCAGATGGGCGCGCAGACCACCATGGGGCCGGCCAACAAGGAGGTGCCGGTCTACCGGGTCAACCGGCAGGACAAGAAGATCGCCATCTCCTTCGACGCGGCGTGGGGCGCGGAGAAGACCGGGGAGATACTGGACATTTTGGACCAGAAGGGGGTCAAGGCGACCTTCTTCCTGGTGGGCTTTTGGGTGGATAAGTACCCCGACCGGGTCAAGGAGATCGCCTCCCGGGGCCATGAGGTGGGCAACCACTCCACCAACCATCCCCACATGAGCGAACTGACCCGCGAGCAGATTGAGTTGGAGGTCAAGACCACCGGCGACAAGATCGCCCAGCTGACCGGCAAGCAGCCCGTGGTGTTCCGGCCGCCCTTTGGCGACTACAACAACCTGGTGGTCAACACCCTGCGGGAGATGAACTATGAGGTCATCCAGTGGGATGTGGACAGCCTGGACTGGAAAGAGATCGGCACCCAGGACATGATCAAGCGGGTGACCGGCAAGGTCAAGCCGGGCTCCATCGTGCTGTTCCACAACAACTCCCGGGATATCTGCGAGGCGCTGCCGACCATCCTGGACCAGCTGATCGCCGACGGGTATGAGATCGTGCCCGTGAGCGAGCTGCTCCTGCCCGCGCCCACCACCGTGGACACCCAGGGCGAGCAGCAGCCCGCCTCCGGCGCGGCCTCCGCCGCGCCCGCGGCCAGCCCGGCCGCCACCGCGCCCACCGCCAGCCCGGCCGCCACGCCCGCGGCCAGCGCCGCGGCGGACCGCTCGGCGGGCGTGCTGGCGGAAGGTTGGTGATCGGGCGATGCAGCAGAACCAACTGCATCTGTCGGGGGTGGTGGACGCGCCCCTGGAGCAGGCTTACCAGATCTACGGGGAGCGGTTTTTCAAGACCTATCTGGTGGTGCCGCGCCTGAGCGGCCAGGCCGACCGGCTGCCCCTGACCCTGCCCGAGCGGGTGCTGCCCGGCCAGCGGATCGATGTGGGCGAGCGCATCACCGTCAGCGGCCAGCTGCGCAGCTACAACCAGCAGGATGAGCGGGGACGGCACCTGATCCTGACCGGCTTTGTCAGCGAGCTGACCCTGGGGGCGGGCAGCGGGGGGGACCCCAACCGCCTGCGCCTGACCGGCGTATTGTGCAAAAAGCCGGTCTACCGCACCACCCCCATGGGCCGGCAGATCGCCGACCTGCTGCTGGCCGTGGGCCGTTCCTTCGGCAAGAGCGACTATATCCCTCTGATCGCCTGGGGAAAAACCGCCTGCTACGCCGCCGAGCTGGCGGTGGGCCAGCGCATCGCCGTGACCGGGCGGATGCAGAGCCGCGCCTACGAGAAACAGCAGCCCGACGGGACGGTCCAGACCCACGTCGCCTACGAGGGATCGGTGGCCCAACTGAACGCTTTGGACGCTATGCACGAGGGCAAAACTGTGCTAAAATGAGGGAAAACCTGACCGCGCCTTCGCGGCCAGAGCAGGAGGCACTTGCCAGATGGCCTATACGTCCAAGCTGAAGAACGCGGAGATCGAGCAGCTGTTTGCGGGCATCCTCTCGCTGGAGTCGATGGAGGACTGCTATCGATTCTTCGAGGACCTGTGCACCGTCAACGAGATCAAGAGCATGGCGCAGCGGCTGCAGGTAGCCAAGATGCTCAAGGAGAAGGTCACCTACCACGAGATCGCCGAAAAGACCGGCGCCAGCACCGCCACCATCAGCCGGGTCAACCGCTGCCTGCTCTATGGGGCGGACGGGTATCAGCGGGTGCTGGGCAAGCTGTAAGGCGGATTGCGGCCCCGCCGTTGCCGTGGGCAACGGCGGGGTTTGTGTGCGTGGAGAAACCATAGGAGGAAGAAGATTGGATCTATCGATGTTGAACGACGCCCAGCGCATGGCCGTGGTGTCCACCGAGGGGCCGCTGTTGATCCTGGCGGGCGCGGGGTCGGGCAAAACCCGGGTGATCACCCATCGAATCGCCTACCTGATGGAGGAGAAGCGCGTGTCGCCCCAGGAGATTCTGGCGATCACCTTCACCAACAAGGCGGCCAAGGAGATGCGCGAGCGGGTGATCAGCCTCAACCCCATGGGCGGCAAGGTGTGGATCTCCACCTTCCACGCCGCCTGCGTGCGCATGCTCCGCCGGGACATCGACAAATTGGGCTATCAGCGGGATTTTTCGATCTACGACGACGACGACCAGATGAAGCTCATCGGCCTGTGCATGAAAGAGCTGCAGGTCAGCGACCGGACCTTCCCGCCCCGGGAGATCAAGAGCCGCATCTCCGACGCCAAGGATCGCCTGATGACCCCGGACGAGTACGAGCAGGAGAACCAGCAGGATTTTCGCATGAAGACCATCTGCCAGGTCTATCGCCTCTACGAGGAGAAGCTCAAGGCCTGCCAGAGCCTGGACTTTGACGACCTGCTGGTCAAGACCCTGGAACTGTTCGTCCAGCGGCCCGACGTGCTCAACTACTATCGCGGGCGCTTCCGCTACATCCATGTGGACGAGTACCAGGACACCAGCTACGCCCAGTATGTCTTTGTCAAGCTGCTGAGCGACTACCACAAGAATCTGTGCGTGGTGGGTGACGACGACCAGAGCATCTATGGCTGGCGCGGCGCGGACATCCGCAACATCCTGGAGTTCGAGCGGGACTTCCCCGACGCGATGGTCATCAAGCTGGAGCAGAACTACCGCTCCATGGGCAACATCCTGCAAGCCGCCAACCAGGTCATCGCCAACAACTTCGGCCGCAAGCGCAAGAAGCTGTGGACCGAGAAGCCCGGTGGGGACAAGCTCGAGGTGACCGAGCTGGCCGACGAGCAGCAGGAGGCCAACTTCATCGTGCGCCAGATGCAGCTGCTGCACGAGCAGGGCAGGAGCTTCTCGCAGATGGCGGTGCTCTACCGGGCCAACGCCCAGTCCCGCGTGCCCGAGGAGGCGCTCATGCGCGCGGGCATCCCCTACAGCATCTACGGGGGGCTGCGCTTCTACGACCGCAAGGAGGTCAAGGACGTGGTGGCCTACCTGCGGGTGCTGATCAATCCCCACGACGACATCAGCTTTCGCCGCATCATCAACGAGCCCAAGCGGGGCATCGGCGAGGCGGCGCTGAGCGCCATCCAAGCCCAGGCGATCGCCCACGGCGTGTCCCTGATGGAGGCCTGCCCCTACGCGGTGGACCAGCCGGGCTTTCGCGCCTCGGTCAAGCTGGGGCAGTTCGTCAAGGTCATGGCCGAGCTGCGGGAGATGAAGGACGCCCTGCCGCCGGATCAGTGGGTGGATCAGGTCGTCGAGCACACCGGCTACGCCCTGCAGTACAGCAACCAGGCCAATGACGAGGGCCAGGCGCGCCTGGAGAATATCCAGGAGTTCGTCGGCGCCATCCGCGAGTTCATGCAGCAGGAGGATGAGGATGAGGACGCGCCCGAGAAGACCATCGAGGCCTTTTTGGAGAACGTCGCCCTGGTGAGCGATCTGGACAACCTCGAGGAGGGCGACGGCGTGATGCGCCTGATGACCCTGCACAGCGCCAAGGGCCTGGAGTTTCCGATCGTGTTCATCGTCGGCATGGAGGATGGCATCTTCCCCGGGCGGCGCTCCTTTCTGGAGCCGGAGAAGCTCGAGGAGGAGCGGCGGCTGTGCTATGTAGGCATCACCCGGGCCATGGAGCGATTATACCTGACCTACGCGCGGCGGCGCATGCTCTTCGGCGCGGTGTCCGCCAACCCGCCCTCGCGCTTTCTCAAGGAGATCGACAGCGAGCTGATCCATTTTCGCCGCCAGCGGCCCCAGGGCGAGGATGCATTGCGCAGCCAGCTCTCGGGCAGCCTAATGCCAAACCGCCGCAGGGCGGACGGCGCGGGCGCGTATGCCGGTGCGGTCCGCCCGGGCGTCAACCGACCCAGCGAGGAGGCGGCTCGGCCCGTTTCGGCCCCAACGGCCCAGCCGCAGCCGGTTCGGCGCGCGCCCCAGCCCACCGGCGCGGGCTTCGCCGCGGGCGACGCGGTCACCCACCCCAAGTTCGGCCGGGGTCGGGTGGTCGCCGTGCAGGGCGAGGGGGCCAGGAAGGTCTACGCCGTGGCCTTTGACGGCCAGGGCGTCAAGTCCCTGATGGCGTCGGTCGCGCCCCTTGAGCGGGCAGAGGAGGAGTAATCGATCATGCACGAGCGCATGCAGACCCTGGTGGACACCCTCAACGACTGGGCGTACCGCTACTATGTGCTGGACGACCCCATCGTGTCCGACGGGGAGTACGACCGGCTCTACGACGAGCTGGTCAAACTGGAGGGCGAGACCGGGCGGCAGCTGCCTACCTCGCCGACCCGCCGGGTGGGCGGCGCGCCGATCGCGGCCTTCAAGCCCCATCCCCACCTTCAGCGGCTGTGGAGCCTGGACAAGGCCCAGTCCCTGGAGGAGGTGCGCGCCTGGTACGACCGGGTGGCGCGGCTGACCGAGGGGGCCGAGCCGCCCCTGCCGCCGCTGAAGTTCTCCCTGGAGTACAAGTTCGACGGGCTGACCATCAACCTGACCTACCGCGACGGGCTGTTCGCCGGGGCGGCCACCCGGGGCGACGGGGTCACCGGCGAGGACATCACCGCCCAGGTGTTGACCATCAAATCCATCCCCCTGTCGATCCCCTTCAAGGGGGAGATGGAGGTGCAGGGCGAGGGGTTGATGCGCCTGTCCTCCCTGGAGGCCTACAACCGCACCGCCGCCGAGCCCCTGAAGAACGCCCGCAACGGCGCGGCTGGGGCTCTGCGCAACCTGGACCCCAAGGTGACGGCCTCGCGCCGGTTGGATATCTGCTGCTACCAGGTGGGGCACATCGTGGGCGAGCAGTTCGCCTCGGCCACGGAGATGATGGACTTCCTGCGGGTCCAGCGCATCCCCGTGCATCCCTACCGCAAGGTGGTGGACAGCATCGAGGCGGTCATCGCCGAGCTGGAGGCCATGCAGGATGTGCGCGAGGGACTGGATTTTCTGATCGACGGCATCGTCATCAAGATCGAGGATTTCGCCACCCGCCGCCATCTGGGCTACACCGACCGCGCCCCCCGCTGGGCCCTGGCCTACAAGTTCCCCGCCCAGGAGACCACCACCCATGTGCGGGAGGTGACCTGGGAGGTGGGCCGCACCGGCAAGATCACCCCGGTGGCGCTGCTCGAGCCGGTGGACATCGCCGGCGTGACGGTGCAGCGGGCCACCCTGAACAACTGGGGCGACATCCAGCGAAAGGGCGTGGCCGTTGGCGCCAAGGTGTGGATCCGCCGCAGCAACGACGTCATCCCCGAGATCATGGGTACCGTGCCCGAGGCGGGCGCGGCCACCACGCCTATCACCCTGCCCGAGGCATGTCCCGCCTGCGGCGCGGCGCTGGTGGAGCGGGGGGCGCTGTGGTTCTGCCCCAACCACACCGGCTGCCCGCCCCAGACCGCCGCGCGCCTGGTGCACTACGCCTCCCGGGACGCCATGGACATCGAGGCCTTCGCCGTCAAGAGCGCCGAGCAGATGGTCGAGCAGCTGGACATCTCCGGCCCCTCGGGCCTGTATGCCCTGACCGAGGAGACCCTGGTGGGCCTGGAGGGATACGGACCCAAGCGGGCCCGCAACCTGCTCGACGAGCTGGAGAAGAGCAAACATCCGCCCTTGTCGCGCTTCATCCTGGCCCTGGGCATCCCCGGGGTGGGCAAGGTGACCGCCAAGGACCTGGCTCGGCACTTTGGCTCCCTGGAGCGGCTGCGGGCGGCGACGGTGGAGGAGCTGGTGGCCATCGACGAGGTGGGCGAGATCATCGCCGGACAGATCGTGGCCTTCTTCGCCCAGATACGCAACCGCGACGAGGTGGACGCGCTGCTGGCCGCCGGAGTGGAGCCCCAGCAGGAGGCCGCCCAGCTGGAGAACCTGCCCCTGACCGGGCAGACCTGGGTGCTCACCGGCACCCTCAGCCGCATGACCCGCCAGCAGGGCCAGGCCTACATCGAGCAGCTCGGCGGCAAGTGCGCCGGTTCGGTCTCCAAGAAGACCCACTGCGTGGTGGCCGGGGAGAAGGCCGGCAGCAAGCTGGATAAGGCCCAATCCCTGGGGGTGCCGGTGCTGGATGAGGAGGGCTTTATCGCCCTGCTGACCGAGCACGGCGTTTCGCTGGAGTAGAATTTTCCCGGCGCTTTTCCGCCCGCTGATCCTTTTCAGCGGGCGGGTTTTCTGCTATAATGAACAGTAAACCCACCAGGGGACGCGAAAGGATGATTCCATGCGCAGCATGACGGGTTACGGGCGGGGCGACGCCCAACTGGACGGCCGCAGGATGACCGTGGAGCTCAAGGCCGTCAACCATCGCTATCTGGATATTGCCCTGCGCATGCCCCGGGCGCTGTCCTTCCTGGAGGAGGACGCCCGCCGGCTGCTCAAGCAGGGCCTGTCCCGGGGACATGTGGATGTCTTCGCCTCGTATCAAAATCTCTCCGACAGCGCCCGCGAGGTGCTGGTGGATACCGCCCTGGCCAAGGCCTACGCCGGGGCGCTGGACACGGTCGGTCAGTGCGTGGGCATGCCCGCCGCGCCCAGCGCGCTGGACATCGCCCGCATGCCCGACGTACTCAAGGTCACTGAGGCCGAGGAGGATCAGGACGCGCTGCGCGGGCTATTCACCCAGTGCATGGAAGAGGCCCTGCGCGAGCTGACCGCCATGCGGGAGGTGGAGGGCGCGCGCCTGGGCGCGGACATCGGCCAAAAGTGCGATACCATCCAGGCCATGGGCGCCCAGGTGGCCGAGCGGGCCCCCGAGGCGGTTAAGGCCCACCAGGAGAAGATGCGCCAGCGCATCCAGGAGCTCTTGGGCGACGTGCAGGTGGACGAGGCCCGGCTGATCAACGAGGCTGCGTTCATGGCGGACAAACTGGCCATCGATGAGGAGCTGGTGCGCCTGGCCAGCCACCTGAAGCAGACCCGCGCCATCATGGCCGGACCGCAACCCTCGGGCCGCAAGCTGGATTTCATCGTGCAGGAGATCAACCGCGAGATCAACACCATCGGCTCCAAAGCCTCCGACACCGCCATGCAGACCTTGGTGGTCGAGATGAAGAGCGAGCTGGAGAAGGTCCGCGAGCAGGTGCAGAATATCGAATAAGCCCCCAACAAGAGAAACGAGGAGGCGCCCAATGGGTATCAAATTGGTTAACATTGGCTTTGGCAACTATGTCTCCGCCAACCGTATGATCGGGATCGTCTCACCGGAGTCGGCCCCGATTAAGCGCATCGTGCAGGATGCCAAGGACCGGGGCATGCTCATCGACGCGACCTACGGCCGGCGCACCCGGGCGGTCATCGTGACCGACAGCGACCACATCATCCTCTCGGCGGTGCAGCCCGAGACCGTGGCGCACCGGCTGGACGTCAAGGACCCGGAGGAGGAAGAGGACGAGGAGCAGGAGGGATCGGAGGCATGACCAAGGGTATGCTGCTGGTCATCTCGGGGCCCTCGGGGGTGGGCAAGGGCACCATCTGCCGCCACCTGCTGGAGGACATCCCCGATCTGTGGCTGTCGGTCTCGGCGACGACGCGGGCTCCGCGGCCCGGGGAGATCGAGGGCATCCACTACCGCTTCATCAGCGACGAGAAGTTCATGCAGATGCTCGAGCAGGACGCCTTTCTCGAGTCCGCCGGGGTCTACGGCCGCCGGTACGGCACCCCCCGGAGCCCGGTGGAGGAGAAGCTCGAGCAGGGGCGCGACGTCATCCTGGAGATCGATCCCCAGGGCGCCATGAGCGTCATGGCCAAGATGCCCGAGGCGGTGTCCATCTTCGTGATGCCCCCGTCGCTGGAGGAGCTGCGCCGTCGGCTGGTGGGCCGGGGCACCGAGGCGCCCGAGGCCATCGAGCGCCGTTTCGGCGCCGCGCGCCAGGAGCTGGAGCTGATGGGCAACTACACCTACGCGGTGGTGAACGACACGGTCGGCAAGGCCGCCAGCCGGATCGCCACCATCATCCAGGCCGAGCGCATGCGCACCATGCGCCTGGACCGTGTGATCCCAGAATAAGGAGATGCTTTTATTATGATGATCGAACCCCCTCTGACGGACCTGATGAAACTGGTTGACTGCCGCTATACCTTGGTGGTCGAGACCGCCAAGCGCGCGCGCCAGCTGGTGGACCACGCCGAGCCGCTGGTGGAGATCGAGGCCAAAAACCCCGTCACCGTCGCGGTGCACGAGATCGCCGACGGCAAAGTAACCTTTTACCGGGATGAGCCCGTGGAAGGCTGATCCGGCGCGCTGCTGCCAGGGCCGCCTGTGACAAGGCCGCCCGTCCGCCCGGTGCGGACGAAATGGGGACGTAAGGGACCCAACCGAGCCCGAACGGGCTTGCTGCGTTCCCCTGCCAATGGGTTGGGGGACCTTTTTTTGTGAAGGGAGGGGAGGCCGGTGATCGCCCAGGTGATCGTCGAGGTGGCGCATGCCCAGGTGGACCGGGTGTTCGATTACCGCATCCCCAACTATTTGGACTTGTCGGTGGGGGATCGGGTGCAGGTGCCCTTCGGTCCGAGGCGGATCGAGGGCTATGTGGTCGGCCTGGCCGAGGCCAGCGACCTGCCCGACGCCCGGCTCAAGGCGGTGTTGGGCAGGCTGGACGAGCGGCCGATCATCCCCGAGGCGCTGGTGAACCTGGCCCGCTGGATGCAGACCCACTGCCACTGCCTGCTGGTGGAGGCCCTGCGGTTGATGCTGCCCTACGGCCTGCGGGGCGGTCGGGTGGGCTTCAAACAGCAAAAATGGGTCGCCCCCACCGGCGCGCCCTGGCGGGAGGTCCTGCCCGCCCGGGCGGTCAAGCAGCGCCAGGTCATGGCCCTGTTGACCGAGCCGATGCCCCTGGCGGAGCTGGAACGGCAGCTTCCCGGGGCGCGGGAGGCGGTCAAGGCGCTGGCGCAGAAGGAGCTGGTCGTCCTCCAGGACCGGAGAGCTGAGCGCGACCCCTTCGCCGGCCCGGCGCAGGTGCAGCCGCCCTTTGCCCCCAACGAGCAGCAGCAGGCCGCCATCGACGCCCTGCGCGCCGCCCTGGACAGCGGGGACAAGGCGGGTTTCCTGCTCCAGGGGGTGACGGGCAGCGGTAAGACCGAGGTCTATCTGCAGGCCATCGACCACTGCCTGGCCCAGGGGCGCAGCGCCATCGTGCTGGTGCCCGAGATCAGCCTGACCCCCCAGATGGTGGGCCGGTTCCGCCGCCGCTTCGGCGACCGGGTGGCGGTGCTGCACAGCGCCCTGTCCGACGGGGAGCGGCACGATCAGTGGTACCGCGCCCGGAAAGGCCAGGTGCAGGTGGTGGTGGGCGCGCGCTCGGCGCTGTTCGCCCCGGTGCAGCGCCTGGGCCTGGTGGTCATCGACGAGGAGCACGAGGGCAGCTACCGCAGCGAGTCCGCCCCCCGATATGACGCGCGCCAGGTCGCTCAGGCCCGCTGCGCCCTGGAGGGCGCGGTGCTGGTGTTGGGCAGCGCCACCCCCTCGGTGGAGATGCGCTACCGCGCAGGCCTGGGACGCATCGCGCCGCTGCTGCTGACCAGTCGCTACGGCCAGGCGCAGATGCCCCAGGTGCAAGTGGTGGACATGCGCGCCGAGCTCAAGGGCGGCAACCGATCGATCTTCAGCGCGGCGCTCTCCGGCGCGCTGGAGCAGACCCTGGCGCGGGGCGAGCAGGTCATCCTCTTTCTCAACCGCCGGGGGCATAGTTCCTTTCTCTCCTGCCGCAGCTGCGGCGAGCCGGTCAAGTGTCCCCAGTGCGACGTGTCGCTGACCTATCACCGGGAGGGATATCTCAAGTGCCACTACTGCGGCTATCAGCAGCCCCTGCCCCAGGTCTGTCCCCACTGCGCCAGTGCCTTCATCAAGCTGTTCGGCACCGGCACCCAGAAGGTGGAGCAGGCGGTGCAGGAGCGCTTTCCCGGGGTGGGGGTGGTGCGCATGGACATGGACACCACCCGGGGCAAGGACGCCCACCGGACCCTGTTGGAGCGCTTTGGCAGCGGCGGGGCCCAGGTGCTCGTCGGCACCCAGATGATCGCCAAGGGGCTGGACTTTCCCGGCGTCACCCTGGTGGGGGTGCTGGCGGCGGACCTGTCGCTCAACCTGCCCGACTACCGCGCCTCGGAGCGCACCTTCCAGCTGGTCACCCAGGTGGTGGGTCGGGCGGGCCGGGCGGACAAACCCGGCCGGGCGGTGGTGCAGACCTACCTGCCCGATCACTACAGCATCCGCTGCGCCGCCGAGCAGGACTATGAGGGCTTCTACCGCATGGAGATCGAGGCCCGGCGAAAGGGGGAGTATCCCCCCTTTGTGACGATGGTGCGGCTGCTGGCGGTGCATGAGGACCCGGACAAGGCCCAGGAGGCTATCGCCGGCGTGCTTCAGGCCGCCCGGGGTATGCTGCCCGGGGAGGATCTGCTCCAGTGCGCCGCCACCACCGCGCCCATCGGGCGCATCCAGGGGAAGAGCCGCTTTCAGGCGCTGTTGAAGCTGGCCAGCACCCCGCGCGTCAACGGCGAGATCGACGCGCTGGCCCAGCTCTGTCGCCGGGCGGGCGCGCCGGTTTATTTGGACATCAATCCGCACAACATGTTATAGAAGGAGTGTTTGACAATGGCGATTCGCAAGATTCTCACCGAGGGGGATCCCACCCTGCGCAAGACCTGCCGGCCCGTGGAGAAGGTGGACAAGCGCCTGCTCCAGTTGCTCGACGACATGGCCCAGACCCTGCACCAGGCCGACGGCGCGGGGCTGGCCGCGCCCCAGGTGGGCGTGCTGCGCCGGGTGGTGGTCATCGACGTGGGCGAGGGGGTTATCGAGCTGATCAACCCCGAGATCATCGCCACCTCCGGCGAGCAGATCGGCGACGAGGGCTGTCTGAGCCTGCCCGGCAAGTTCATGCAGATTCGTCGGCCCATGACGACCACCGTGCGCGCCATGAACCGCAAGGGCGAGTTCTTCGAGCTCACCGGCGAGGCGCTGCTCAGCCGCGCCCTCTGCCATGAGATCGACCACCTCAACGGCGTGCTGTACATCGACCATGCCCGACCCGAGGATCAGAGGCAGGGGGCGGGCGCATGAGGATCGTCTTTCTGGGCACGCCTCAGTTCGCCCTGGCCCCCCTTGAGGCCTGCCTGGCCTTTGCGGGGGGCGAGGTCGCCGCGGTGATCACCCAGCCCGACCGGCCGGTGGGCCGGGGTCATAAGCTGCAGATGCCGCCGGTCAAGCGCCTGGCGCTGGAGCGGGGGCTGCCGGTTCACCAGTTCGAGCGCCTGCGCAGGCAGGAGGGGCTGGACCTGCTGCGCGCCCTGAAACCCGACCTGATGGTGACCGCGGCCTTCGGCCAGATCCTCTCCCAGAAGATTTTGGATATCCCGCCGCTGGGGGTCATCAATGTGCACGCCTCGCTGCTGCCCGCCTACCGGGGCTCCGCGCCCATCCAGTGGGCGATCTACCACGGCGAGGAGAAGACCGGGGTGAGCATCATGTACACCGCCCGGGGGGTGGATACGGGCGACGTCATCCTGCGCCGGGAGCTGGCCATCGGGCCGGAGGAGACCGGCGGCGAGCTGACCTGTCGGCTCAGCCGGCTGGGGGCGCAGGCCCTGACCGAGGCTTTGGGCCTGATCGCCCGGGGCGAGGCGGCGCGCCATCCTCAGGATGAGGCCCTGTCCAGTCACTATCCCATGATCGACAAGGCCGACGGCGAGCTGGACTGGACCCGCCCCGCCGCCGCCCTGCACGACCAGATTCGCGCCTTCGACCCCGCGCCGGGGTGCTTTACCACCTGCCCGGAGGGGGTGCTCAAGGTGTGGCGCAGCCAGCGGGTGGACCCGCCCCGAGCCGGCGCGCCCGGCCAGGTGCTGCTGGCCGATCCCAAGGGCGGCCTGGTGGTGGCCGCGGGCGAGGGGGCCCTGGCCCTGACGGAGATACAGGGTCCCGGCGGCAAGCGCATGCGCTCGGCCGACTACCTGCGCGGCCATCCCATGGCTGAGGGCGCGGTGCTGGGGGCGGAGCATGCCTAACCCCATGAGCGCCCGACGCGCGGCCTACGAAACCCTGCGCCTGGTCCAGAGCCAGGGGGCCTATGCCAACCTGGCCCTGAGCCAGACGCTCAAGGGCCAGCGTCTGACCGACGCGGACCGGGCTTTCACCGCGCACCTGGTCTACACCACCCTGGACCGGGCGATCTACTACGACTATGTCATTGACCAGCTGGCCAAGGGCAAGGTCAACCAGGCCACGCGCCAGGTGCTGCGCCTGGGTCTGTGCCAGCTCTACGACTGCCAGCAGGTGCCCGACGCCGCGGCGGTGGACCAGTCGGTTCAGCTGATTCGGCAGATTGGCAAGGGCGCTCTGTCCGGGCTGGTCAACGGCCTGCTGCGCCGGGCGGCCCAGGGGCGGCCCGCGCTGCCCGACCGGGAGCGGGACCCCATCGCCCATCTGTCGGTCAAAACCGCTCAGCCCGCCTGGCTGTGCGGCATGTGGGTCAAGCACTATGGCTGGGACATGGCCGAGCGCATGCTCGCCTGGGCCCCGGCCCACGAGGGCGTGCAGCTGCGGGCCCACGGAATCTCCACGGACGAGCTGATCGCCCGCCTGGGTGAGGGTGTTATCGCGCGTCCGGGCCGCTTGGTCCCCGATTGCCTCTCGGTCAAAGGCCTGGGCAACCTGGCGGCGCATCCGCTGTTTACCCAGGGGCTGTTCACCGCCCAGGGCGAGGCCTCGATGCTGGCGGTGGAGGCCCTGGCGCTCAGGCCGGGCATGCGGGTGCTGGACGCCTGCGCCGCCCCCGGCGGCAAGAGCGCCTACATGGCCCAGCGGATGGACAACCGCGGCGAAATCCTCAGCTGCGACGTCCATCCCCACCGGGTGGAGCTGATGGAACAGCTCTTTGCCCGACTGCAGGTGCAGATCGCCCACCCGGTTTGCCACGACGCCACCGAGCCCTGGCATGAGGGGGAGATGGACGCGGTGCTGGTGGACGCGCCCTGCTCGGGCCTGGGGGTTCTGGCCCACAAGCCCGACCTGAAGGCCCGGGTCCAGCCCGGGGACATCGACGCGCTGTGCGCCCTGCAGGGACGCATCCTCCAGGCGGCGGCCCGCTCGGTCCGCCCCGGGGGCCGGCTGGTCTACTGCACCTGCACCATCTCCCGGCGGGAGAACGAGCGGGTGGCCCAGGCCTTCGCCCGGGACCATGGGGCGGACTTCGCTCCGGCGGACCTGACCGGCGCGCTGCCGGCGCGGTTGCTGGGCCGCTGGGGTCTGCCGCCCAACATGGTGCAGCTGATCCCCTGCCAGGACGGCACCGACGGATTCTTTATCGCGGCCTTTGACCGCAAGGAGGCGAGCACATGCTCCTGACCGATTGCACCCTGGAGGAGCTGCGGTTGCTGCTCGGGGAGATGGACCAGCCCAAGTACCGGGCGGACCAGCTATTCTCCTTTCTGCAGCGGGGCGCGGACTTCGACGAGATGACCAACCTGCCCAAGAGCCTGCGGGAAGCCCTGCAGGCGCAGCACCAGGCGGTGGGCGCGCGGGTGGAGCGGGCGCAGCTCTCCAAGAGCGACGAGACCGCCAAGTACCTCTTTGCCCTGCCCGACGGCAACCTGGTCGAGGGCGTGGTGATGCGCTACCGCTATGGCGATACCCTGTGCCTGTCCACCCAGGTGGGCTGCCGCATGGGCTGCGCCTTCTGCGCCTCGACGATGGAGGGGGTGGTGCGCAACCTCTCCGCCGGGGAGATGCTCGGCCAGGTGCTCGCCGCCAAGAAGCGAGGGCACAACCTGACCCACGTGGTGCTCATGGGCAGCGGCGAGCCCCTGGACAACTATGACCAGGTGCTCAAGTTCCTGCGCATGCTCAGCGACCCCAAGGGCGTGGGCATGAGCCTGCGCCACGTGTCGCTGTCCACCTGCGGGCTGGTGCCGGGCATCCGGCGCTTGGCCGAGGAGAACCTGCCCATCACCCTGTGCCTGTCGCTGCACGCGCCCAACCAGGGCCTGCGCAGCCAGCTCATGCCCGTGGCCAAGGCCTTTCCCCTGGAGGAGGTCATAGCCGCCTGCCGGGATTATGTCAAGACCACCGGTCGGCGAATGATCTTCGAGTACATCCTCATCGACGGGGTCAACGACACCCTGGCCCACGCCGACCAGCTGGCCGGCCTGGTGCGGGGCATGATCTGCCATGTCAACCTGATCCCCATCAACGCCGTACCCGGAAAGGACTTGCGGCCCACGCCGCCGGCCCGGGTGGAGGCCTTCCGCCAGCGGCTGGAGGGGCGGCGGGTGTCGGTGACGGTGCGGCGCAAGCTGGGCGCGGATATCGACGGAGCCTGCGGCCAGCTGCGCCGGCGGCATCTGGCCGAGAAAGCATAAAGAGGGGGAGAAAGCCATGCGCTATGCAGCCAGGACCAATGCGGGCCGCGTCCGGTCCCTCAACGAGGACGCTTACTATATCCCCAGCGCCGGCAAGCCTGACGCCCTGGTGATGGTGGCCGACGGGATGGGCGGCCACCAGGCCGGGGAGGTGGCCAGCGCCCTGGCGGTCAAGACCGTCGTGGAAGCGGTGCTCAAGTCCCTGCCGGTGCCCCAGGAGAACGGGGAGCAGCTGGTGCGCGTCTGCGTGGAGCAGGCCAACCGCGCCATCTACCAGCAGGCCCAAGAGCACGCGCAGTACAGCGGCATGGGCACCACCATCACCATGGCCCTGGTGGGCAAGCGCCAGTTGATCACCGGGCATGTGGGCGACAGCCGAGGTTACCTGATTACCGCTGGCGGCATCGAGCAGGTCACCCGAGATCACACCCTGGTGGAGGCGCTGTTCCAGGCGGGCATCATCACCCGGCAGGAGGCCGACGCGCACCCCCGCCGCCACGAGATCACCCGCGCCCTGGGCACCGAGCCCAGCGTTGCTGTGGACGTGTCGGTCCTGCCTTGGCAGATGGGGGACGTGCTGCTCTTGTGCAGCGACGGGCTCAGCGACGAGCTGACGAGCGAGGAGATCTACGCCGCCTTCGGTCCCGACGCCCCCGCCGGGGACCTGGAGAGCCGGGTGGGCCGGCTGCTGCTGCAGGCCCTGGAGAAGGGCGGACGGGACAACATCACCCTGGTCGCGGTCCAAAACGACGAGGAGGTGGCGCCATGATCGGCAGCATTCTCCAAGGGCGCTACCGGGTCATCAGCAAGATCGGCGAGGGCGGCATGAGCCTCGTCTACCTGGCTCAGGATATGGCGGGCAAGGGCTATGTGGCCGTGAAGGTGCTGCGGGAACAGTACCTGGCCGACGAGGCGGTGGTGGAGCGGTTTGAGCGCGAGGCCCAGGCGCTGGCCACTTTTTCCCACCCCAACATCGTCAACATCCTGGGGGTGGGCAACCAACAGGGCAAGCCCTACATTATCATGGAGTACGTTGACGGGGAGACCCTCAAGGAGCGCATCCAGCGCAAGGGCTGCCTGGAGGCCGAGGAGGCGGTGCGGGTGTGCATCTGCATCTGCGACGCCATCAGCCACGCCCACGATCACCACGTCGTCCATCGGGACATCAAGCCCCAGAATGTGCTCATCAGCTCGGCCGGTCAGGTCAAGATCGCTGATTTCGGCATCGCCCGGGCCTCCTCGGCCAGCTCGACCACGGTGTTCGGCAAAAACGTCTTTGGATCGGTGCATTATATCTCGCCCGAGCAGGCCCGGGGCATGTCCGCCAACGCCGCCAGCGACATTTACTCCATCGGCGTGGTGCTCTACGAGATGGTTACCGGCCATGTGCCCTTCACCGGCGACAGCGCCGTGACCGTGGCGCTCAAGCATGTCCAGGCCCAGGTGGTCTCCCCGCGGCAGCTCAACCCCGCGGTGCCCCGGGCGGTGGAGGACATCATCCTGCGGGCGATGGAGAAGAACCCCGTAGCGCGCTACAGTACCGCCCGGGAGATGTGCATCGACCTGCGCCGGGCGCTGCTGGAGCCCGAGGGCTGCTTTGTCAAGCGCTTTGACGATCAGGCCGCCACCAAGTACCTGCCCAAGGTGGAGATCCCCGGCATGGAGCCGGACAAGGCCCCGCGCAAAACCGATGGGGTCCGCCCCCGGGAGAAGCCCCCCGCCAAGGTCCGGCGGGACCCTAAGCTGGATAAGATCGCCCGCCGCCGCAAGGCCGTCACCGGGCTGATCCAGGTGCTGCTGGGCCTACTGCTGGTGGCCACCCTGGTGTGCATCGCGATGATCATCGGTCAGGCGGTCATTAACAACAACGGCGGGCAGATGAGCCTGAAGGTGCCCAACGTCGTCGGCCTGTCCGAGCAGGACGCCATCGACGCGCTCACCCAGGAAGGCCTCAAGACCGCGGTGACCTACGAGAACAGCAGCGAGGTGCCCAAGAATCAGGTCATCGGCCAGGACCCCGTGGCCAACAGCAGCACCCTGAAGAACGCCGTGGTGCGCCTGAAGGTCAGCAAGGGCATCGAGCTGGTGCAGGTGCCGGACCTGGCGGGTCTGTCCATGGTCGAGGCCATCGACGCCATCGAGAAGAAGGGCCTGATCTTCGGCAAGTGCGTCGTGGAGAGCAGCTCCATGCCCAACGAGTATGTCATCAGCCAGGACCCCAAGCCCGCTGATCAGGTGGAGACCGGGGTGACGGTGGACCTGTGGATCAGCCGCGAGGCCGACGCCAAGACCGCGGTGGTGCCCCAGGTGATGGGCGGCGCGCTTGAGCAGGCTGAGAAGCAGCTCGGCGACAAGGGTTTTGCCGTCGGCTCGGTGCGCCAGGTCTCCAGCGACCAGCCCGCCGGCACGGTGGTGCGCCAATACCCCGGGGCCCAGGAGCTGGCCCGCCAGGGCAGCGGCGTGGTGCTGTGGGTCAGCATGGGCCCTGAGGCCCATTTCACCAAGCAACATGATCTGACCCTGCGCATCGAGAGCGACCAGGTGGAGGTTGTCATGACGCTCGAACAGCAGGGCGTGTACAAGGAGGTCTTTCGCAAGACCTTTGAGAAAGGGGAGTACACCCAGTATCTGGACCTGGAGAGCGACTATCCCGGGACCCATGAGCTGGTGATTTATATGAACGGTAAGGAGATCAAGCGGCAGAGTATCGACTTTGGAAGCGAGGCGGCTCCATGATCGAGGGACGGATCATCAAGGGCGTGGGCGGGCTGTACGACGTGGCCGGGGACGACGGCGCGCAGTACCGCGTGCGCGCCAAGGGCAAGTTCCGTCGCCAGGGGGTGTCCCCCCTGGTGGGGGACCGGGTGCGCATCGCCCCCGAGGACCAGGGCGACGGGTGGATGGAGGAGATTCTGCCCCGGCGCAACCAGTTGGCGCGCCCGGCGGTGGCCAACATCGACCGGCTGCTGCTGGTGGCCGCGCCAGTGCCCCAGGTTGACCTGCTGCTGCTGGACCGGCTGCTCTTGACCGCGGTCACCAGCGACATCGAGCCGCTGATCCTGCTGAATAAAACCGATCTGGATGATGAGGACCTGCTCGCGCGCATGCAGGCGGCCTACAGCGGCTGTTTCCCGGTGCTGGGCATCTCCACGGTCACGGGCGAGGGCTTGGACCAGGTGCGCACGGCCATGGCGGGTCGGGTCTGCTGCCTGGCGGGGCAGTCGGCGGTGGGCAAGAGCTCGCTGATTAACGCCCTGCTGCCCGGACTGTCCCTGCAGACCGGATCGGTCTCCCGCATGGATCGCGGCCGGCACACCACCCGCCACGCCCAGATGCTGCCCACCTGGCAGGGCGGCTATGTGGTGGACACCCCGGGCTTTTCGCTGCTGGCCTGCGGGGCGATGCCCCCCGAGGACCTTGCCGATGGGTATCCGGACTACGCCGACCTGGCGGAGCAGTGCAAGTTCCAGGTCTGTCTGCACGACCGGGAGCCGGGGTGCGCGGTGCGCGCGGCCGTGGAGGCCGGCTCCCTCGACGCCGGGCGCTATGAGCGCTATCGGGTGCTGCTCAAAGAAATACAGGAGAAATGGAGGACCGCCTATGATTCACATCGCACCTTCCCTGCTGGCCGCTGACGCGGGCAACTTCCGCGCAGCCGCCCAGCTTGCCCGTCAGGCCGGCGGCGACCGGCTGCATTTCGACGTGATGGACGGCAGCTTTGTGCCGGTCATCAGCTTCGGCGATCATGTGCTGACCTACTTGAAGGACAGCGGCCTGCCCCTGGATGTACACCTGATGACGGTGCGCCCTGAGGACAAGGTGGAGGCCTTCGCCCAGGCCGGTGCTTCCATCCTGACGGTGCACCTGGAGGCCACCGCCCACATCCACCGCGTGCTGCAGATGATCCGCGCCCAGGGCGTCAAGGCGGGCGTGGCGGTCAACCCCGGTACCCCGGTGGAGGCCATCGACCAGCTGTGGGACGTGCTGGACCAGGTTCTGATCATGACCGTCAACCCCGGCTGGGGCGGGCAGAAGATGCTGCCCGCGACGCTGCGCAAGGTGACTCAGGTGCGCCAGATGGCCCTGCGCGCGGGGGCGGACATCGACATTTCCGTGGACGGCGGCATCAACCCGGACACCGCGCCCTTGGCCATCGCCGCCGGGGCCAACGTGCTGGTGGCAGGCTCGAGCTTTTTCGGCGCGGCCGATCCTGCTGACGCCCTGCGCCGCATGAGGGGCGCGTGAGGGCGCTGGTGATCGCTGGGGGACAGGCGCCCTCCCCAGCGCTGGTGCGCCGCTATGCGGATGGCGCGGGGCTGATCGTTTGCGCGGACCGGGGCTATCTGGCAGCCCAGGCGGCGCGGGTAATCCCCGATCTGGTGGTGGGGGATTTCGACTCCATGGAGCGTCCACAGCTGGAGGGGGTGCAGGTGCAGTGCCTGCCCGTGATGAAGGATATGACGGACACCCAAGCGGCGGTGGATCTGTGCATCGAGCGGGGCGCTCGGGAGGTGGTTCTGCTGGGAGCCTCGGGCACCCGGCTGGACCACACTCTGGCCAACCTACTGCTGCTGGTGCGGCTGGAGACCCGAGGGGCGCGGGGCTTGTTGGTGGACGCGCACAATCGGGTCCGAGCGGTGCGCGGCACGGTCGCGCTTGACCTGGCCGAGGGCACGCTGTTCTCCTTGCTGCCTCTGGGCGCGGGGGTGACGGTGGGCATCTCCGGGGCGGTCTATCCGTTGGAGCAAGGATTTCCGCTGACGCTGGACAATCCCCTGGGCGTCAGCAATGTCGCCCGGGGCGGCCGGGTCACTCTCGAGTTAGCGGGCGGCTGGGCGCTGCTCATCCTGGCTACGGACGCCCCTCAGGATTGATTTTTCCGCGGACAAGGTACACAATTCTGGCCCGACGCGTATGAATGATAGCATAGAGCGCGTGGGGAGGATGAGGGTATGTTTCGCTTGAAAAAGAATTGTGGCACCACGATCCTAGGGGGCGTGCTGATGGCCCTGGGGCTGATCGTGCTGATCTGTTCGGTCCCCTGCTGGCTGTGGCTGATGGTGCTGGGTCTGGCCATGATCCTGGTGGGGATCATCCTGGTTTTTGGCTGAGGGGGGCTTGCGGCTTAAAGACCGCGCCGCCTCCGCCATCAACCCCCGGATAAAGACCGCACCAAAGAAGGCATTTTGGCGCGTAAGTGTTCTATGGCCCAAGCCGCGTCGCTGCCCCAATCGAATAGCTTGTCGTCGGGTAGGATCAGCGGCATGCGGTTGTGCACGTCGGAAACAGAGGCGTTGGGGGCGGTGGTCAGGATGACATAGCGCCGCTGTTTGCCGCTGCCTTGGTACAGCCCAGCCAGGTACAACACCCCTGAGCCAGGACGGCGGAAAAGGAACTTGGCTTTGGACGCGTCCCACTCATAGAAGCCGGTGGTGGGAATCACACATCGATGGGAGAGCACGCCCTCGCGGAAGGTGCGCTTTTCCAGGGCTGTCTCGGCCCGGGCGTTGATGATCACGCCCTTGCCCTTGAAACCCGGATAACCCCATACCGCTGGTTCGGCCTGTAGCCCGTCCGTTCCGGGCAACAGGATGGGGGCTAGGTTGGTTGGATAGATTTCTCCGGTTTTGACCGTCGCGCCCTGGGCGTGCGCTCGCTCATCCGCTTCAGCTACGATCCGCTGCATCTCACGGTAATCGTCGCCGGTGAACAGTGTGTATCGTCCGCACATTTTATTTTGCCTCCACAAACCATTTTGGGCTTTCTAAAAATAGAAAAGTTTCTCGCCCGCCGATGCGCACGGTGTATCGGATGCCTTGGCCTCCGACTCGTGTGGACGCAGCCTGCCGCCGGTCCAGCACGCGGTCGATGACATAGCGCGTGCCGTCCTCCCAGACGACCGCCAGGGGCGTCACCATTCCGTCTGCATCGGTTCGGGTAATGACTTCCACAAAAACCTTGCGCATCCTACGATCCTCCCTAAAAAAGTTTGCCCGCGAGCTGTCTGACCATTCATTTGTTACGCAAGAAGGCCTCGGGGTGGATGACATGCTCGGCCACGGGATCCAGGGCGGAGAGCTCTCGGTCGGCCAATTGAGCGGCCCGCTGAAGGGCAAAGTGCCCGAACCGTCGGCGCACATCGTCAACAACATGTTCGGCCTGCTCCTGGCGCTGCTGCGTTGCCGCGTCTGGCAGGAAGGATAGCTGCTGCGCCGGACGCACCAGAAGGTTGCAGGCCCGCAGCCCCAGGCTGCGCACCGGCTTGTCGGGCCGGTTGGCGCGGTAGATCCGCCATGCGGCCTCCAGCAGGTCGGTCGACACGCAGGTGGGATGGGGCAGCTGGCCCTGACGTTCATACCGGATCAGCGTATTGTCGCGGATGGAAATCTGAACAGTGCGCGCCACAAAGTCCGCTGCCCGCATGCGTTCAGCCACGCTCTCAGCCAGTACTCGTAGGGTGATGCGGATGTCTTGATCTGTGACCAGGTCCCGTGGAGCGGTGGTGCTGTTGCCGATGGTTTTGATGGTCCTGCCATCGCTCAGGCTGTTGACGGGGGAGTGATCCTGGCCGTTGGCGAAAGCCCAGAGCATCACGCCATTCTTCCCGAGAAAACCTTTCAGATAACCCGGGTCGGCCTGAGCCAACTCGCCGATGGTGTGGATGCCGCGCCAATTCAGTTTGGCCTGGGTAGCCGGACCGACGTAGATCAGCTCCTCAACGGGCAGCGGCCAAACGCGCTGACGAAAATGCGCCTGGTCGAGCACGGTTGTGGCGTCAGGCTTTTTCAGGTCGCTGCCCAGCTTGGCGAAGACTTTGTTGAAGGAAACGCCTACTGAGGCCGTTACCCCCAGCTCAAAACGGATGCGCCGACGCAGCTCGTCGGCGATGTGCTTTCCGCCACCCAGCAGTCCGACGCTGCCGGTTACGTCCAGCCAGCATTCATCCAGTCCAAAGGGTTCCACCTGGTCCGTGAAGTCGGCGTAGATCGCCCGGGCCAGCTCGCTGTAGCGCAGGTAGAGGTCGTAGTGGGGCGGCACGCATACGATGTTCGGGCATAGCTTGCGCGCCATCCAGATAGGGTTCCCGGTCTGCACGCCGAAGCGCTTTGCCTCGTAGTTTTTTGCTAGCACGATGCCGTGGCGGGCCTCCACATCCCCAGTGACGGCCACGGGCTTACCGCGGAGCTCAGGATTGTAGAAGCACTCCACCGATGCGTAAAAGTTGTTCAGGTCCGCGTGCAGAATTACCGGCTCCACGGGTGTCACCTCACAAAGGGAATATATGTTCTCTTTTGATTATATGCACGTATAGCAGAAATTCTACAGGGAATGTTTTCCATATCTGAGCTTGACCTTTAAACCTTAGGGTCTATTTTCCAAAAAAGAAGGGCTGCATTTCCCTGTATCCCCTCAACTGGGGATGCGGGCAGGTGCAGCCGTGCCGGTTTGTTCGGTGTTTTTGTGTGCGAACGTGTAGCTCACATCAATTTCCGGGCAGGTTCGCACCGAAAAGAGCGTATTTCGTCTATGCAGGGTATAGCAGTTGTGCTATATTGGGGTCGTGGGAATACCACATGACGCGTCTGGGAACCGGGAAATCCCAAGATGTCGCAGTCGCGCCCCGTGCGGGGCGCGTGGATTGAAATGGCGAGCGGGACACCCAACGCATCCTGGATTTTTAGTCGCGCCCCGCACGGGGCGCGTGGATTGAAATACTGGCGGACTCGAGGGATGAGATCGTCTCCCCAAGTCGCGCCCCGCACAGGGCGCTTGGATTGAAATTTTGGTTTATGAGGCAGTGTCATCCTCAGCGTCCCAGTCGCGCCCCGCAAAAGAAACGTTCATCGAATTACGGTACACTCCGCGCAGTGAGCTAATGATGAGTTTCTGATTCAAAATAGTTTGTGTTTCCTCAAAGCCGCACCTACCCTTATCCTCAGGTCTCCTGAGGATAAGGGTAGGTGCGGCTTTTACATTCTAATATAAACCCCAAAGTTTATAAAACAAAAAAGCCCGGGTGGCGAGCCACTGGGCTTTGTGGGGCTCCCGCCCGGGCATACGGGGATCAGCCGTTAGCCACGGGGGTGCGGGAGACTTTCTGGGAACGCAGGCAACGGGTGCAGACGTTCATGGTCTTGGGCGTGGAACCCACGTAGACGCGCACACGCTGCACGTTGGGCGTCCAGGTACGGCGGCTCTTGTTGTGAGCGTGGCTGACGTTGTTGCCCGAAACCACACCCTTACCGCAAATCTGGCAGGACTTCGCCATGTATGACACCTCCTTCAGGCAAGTTGCACGACATAAAGCATGAGTATTGTATCATTTATCGGAAAGAAGAGCAAGCCTTACGCATAATTTCTTTTGGATCGGGGAATCTGCCATAGAGATGGGAATAGGTTGCATATTTGTAAAAATTGGAGTAGAATAATTGAACGAATAGGATAGGAGGGATCTTCATGCCGGGTAAATTGGTGAACGACTTGGGCGCCATTACCATTTCCGATCAGGTATTGGGGACCTTGGCGGGCGCTTTTGCGGTAGAGTGTTATGGTGTGGTCGGCATGGCCTCCAAAAAGGCGTCCGACGGCATCGTGGAGCTGCTGGGCAGGGATAACCTGTCCCGGGGCGTAAAGATCGCCGTACAGGACAACCGGATGGTCGTGGACCTGTTTATCATCGTTCAATATGGTACCTCCATGGCGGCCGTGGCGCAGAATATCATCGACACGGTCAAGTACAACCTGGAGCAAACGACGGGGATGACGGTGACCGAGGTCAACGTCACCATTGAAGGCGTGCGCGTACAGAGCTGAAATGGAGGAGCAATTCGTGGAGCAACAGTACATCACGGGCAGCCAGCTGCGGGAGATGATCAAAGCGGCGGCGGCCCTTTTGGAGAGCTTGAAGGAGGACATCAATGCCCTGAACGTCTTTCCCGTCCCGGACGGGGACACGGGCACCAATATGTCCCTGACGCTGATGAGCGCGTGGCGCGAGGTGCAGGGGGAGGCGAGCGACGACCCTAAGCGCGTGGCGGCGGCCCTGTCCCGGGGCGCGCTCAAGGGCGCGCGGGGCAATTCGGGTGTCATCCTATCCCAGCTGTTTCGTGGATTTGCCAAGGGCGTGGGCGATGCCTCTGACGAGGTCACCGGCGTCATCTTGGCCAATGCCTTGACCGAGGGCGTGGCCATGGCCTACAAGGCGGTCATGAAGCCCAAGGAGGGCACCATCCTAACCGTGGCCCGCGCCGTCGCCGATGCGGCTCAGCAGGAGGCTGCCCAGGGTGGCGATCCGGTTTCGGTGTTCAACAGCGCCATTGCAAGCGGCGAGGAGACCCTGCGCAGGACCCCTGATATGCTCCCGGTCCTCAAGCAGGCCGGGGTTGTGGACTCGGGCGGCAAGGGCTTGATGGTCATTTACGCGGCCTTCCGCATGGTGCTCACTGGCCAGGAAGTCTCCTCCGAGTGGGTGGACGCCTTGAACGCCTCGATGAGCGCCCTGCCCGAGCAGGCGAAGCCCGAGCCCGGTACCGGCGCTTCTAGCCAGGACCTGGGTGAGATCGAGTTCGGCTACTGCACAGAGTTCTTCATCCGGCATCTGAAGAATCCTTCGGATGACACTCAGACCGATCGGCTGCGCGACGCGTTGGCCGAATTTGGCGACTCGCTGGTGGTGGTGGGCGATACCGACCTAATTAAGGTGCACGTGCACTCCAACGAGCCCGGACGCGCCCTGCAGCTGGCCATCCAGCTGGGCGAGCTGTCCAGCATCAAGATCGACAACATGCGCGAGCAGCACCGCTCGATCCTCTCCGAGGCCGAGACGGCCCAGCAGCCCAAAGCACCCGAGAAGGACTACGGCATCTGCGCCGTGGCCGCGGGCAAGGGCCTGGAGAACGTCTTCATGGACCTGGGCGTGGATCACGTTATCTTGGGCGGGCAGACCATGAACCCCAGCATCGAGGATATCGCCGAGGCGATCAACGGAGTCAACGCCAAGTGCGTCTTTGTGCTGCCCAACAACAGCAACATCATCATGGCGGCCCAGCAGGCCGAGGCCCTCTGCGAGGGCAAGCAGGTGGTGGTGCTGCCCACCAAGAGCATCCCCCAGGGTATCTCCGCGGTGCTGGCCTTCCACCCCGAGCGCACCGTGCTGGAGAACCAGGAGGCCATGGTCGAGGCCTACGCCGAGGTCAAGACCGGCCAGGTGACCTACGCCGTGCGCGATTCCTCCTATGACGGCGGAGACATCCACGAGGGCGAGATCATGGGCCTGATGGACGGCAAGATCGTCTGCACCGGCAGTGCCATCTCCCAGACCGCCATGGACCTGGTGGGCAAGATGACCACCTCGGGTGACGAGATCGTCACCGTGTTCTACGGTGAGGAGGTCACTGAGGACCAGGCGCAGGCTTTCGTCGAGGCTCTTCAGGACGCCTATCCCGACTGCGAGATCGAGCTGTACGCGGGCGGCCAGCCGTTGTATTACTACCTGTTTTCGGTGGAGTGAGTTGATGAGAGGCCTTCCTCCCGTGCGCTGCGCGGGAGGATTTTTTTCACGGAGGTGAGCCGATGCGATTGGGCGATTCGGTGCAGGTGCTGCCCGGGGTGGGTCCTCAGCGGGCAGCGCAGCTGGAGAAGATGGGTCTGACCAACCTGGCGGACCTGTTGATGCATTTCCCCCGGCGCTATCTGGATCTGCGGGCGCTGACGCCCATCGCGGAGCTGACCGGCGGGGTGGCGGCGGTTAAGGCGCGTCTGCAGGGCCTGCCCCGGGTCTATCGGGGTCACCGCGCCGTCACCGAGGCTACGGTGGCCGACGGCACTGGCTCGCTGCGGCTGGTGTGGTTCGATCAGCCCTACGCCCAGGGCCTGATGCGCCTGGACACCGACTATGTCATCTACGCAGAGGTCTCCACCCAGCAGGGCCGCCTGCAGATGATCCATCCGCAGATTCAACCCTTTGACCCCGCCCAGGGCGCGCCGGGCATGCTGGCGGTGTACGCCCTGGGCGCGGGCATTGGGCAGAAGATGCTGCGCCGATTTGTTGGGTTGGCCCTGCCCGTGGCGGACCAGCTGCCCGAGACGCTGTCGGCGGGGCTGCGGGACCGCCTGGGTCTGGCGGGTCGGGCCGAGGCCATCCGCCTGCTGCACACCCCTAGCTGCCCGGAGGATGTGCAGCGCGGTCGGGAGCGGCTGGAGATGGAGGCGCTGCTGGCGCACCAGGGCGCGGTGCACCTGCTGCGGGCACAGCGGCGGAACACCCAGGTACCGCCCCTATCGTGGCCCCAAGCGCCCATGGACGCGATTCTTCAGGCGCTGCCCTACCGCATGACCGGCGCGCAGCAGCGCTGCTATGAGCAGATTTGTCAGGATATGAAGAGCGGCGCGCCGATGCTGCGGCTGATCCAGGGAGACGTGGGCTCGGGCAAGACCCTGGTGGCCGCCCTGGCTCTGGCCGCGGCCGCGCTCTCGGGCGGACAAGGGGCGCTGTTGGCGCCGACGGACCTGCTGGCCCGGCAGCACGCCGAGAGCCTGCAGCGCCTGCTGGCCCCGGCGGGTATCCGGGTGGGTCTGCTGACCGGCCAGATGAGCGCCAAAGAGCGCCGCCGGGCGCTGGACTATATCCTGGTGGGTTCCTGGCAGGTGGTGGTGGGTACCCATGCTCTGATGAGCAAAGCTGTGGACTATGCGGACCTGCGCCTGGCGGTCATCGACGAGCAGCATCGCTTCGGGACCCTGCAGCGGGAGGCCCTGGTGGACAAGGGCGCTGCGGTGCACACCCTGGCCCTGTCGGCCACGCCCATTCCCCGCACCCTGGCCCTGGCGCTGTATGGGGATATGGACGTGTCGGTCATCGACGAGCTGCCCCCGGGCCGGGAGCCCATCAAGACCCATCTGGTCTCTCCGGCCAAGCGCGAGGGGATGTACGGCTTCAT
>JBMNTT010000004.1:0-126298 GCA_050945875.1 Christensenellales bacterium | reverse complement strand
AACCCAACCTGACATAAGGAGGCGGCCATCCATGCGCCGAGCCCTCATCCTGCTGCTCTTTGCCCTGGCGCTGAGCGCCTGCGCGCCAGCGGCCCCCCAGCGCGACCGCCCAGGCTGTCCCCGCGCCGCTGTTCGACGCGCCGGACCGGGTGCTGCTGTGCGCGGGCGGGCGGCGCCCCCCCCCGACGGCGTGGCGCTGCTGCTCGGCGGCCGGGTGCAGGCCGTGTGGGGGCGGCTGGACCCCGAACCCCTGGCGCGCTACCTGGACGCCCTGGGGGAGTAAAAAAGCCGGTCCGCCGATGGCGGGCCGGTTTTTAGCGCGGCGGTGGGCATGGGGCCTCACAGCCGCTTGATGAAGTTGCGCGACACGTCCACGCCCTCCTTGATGGCCACAAAGGCCTTCTCGTCCACCTCGTGGACGATGTGCTTGAGGGTGGGCACCTCGTACTTGGAGATCACGATATAGAGGATGCGGCTGGTCTGGCCGGTGTACGCGCCCCGGCCCTCCCACTCGGTCACGCCCCGCTGCAGCTGGGTCATGACCGCCTGGGGCAGCGCGTCGTCGGCCCGCTTGGTGAAGATCAGCACCTCGACGTTGATGTTCTGCAGGTGCATGCGGTCCATGGCGATGCTCTGCACGATGGTGAAGATCAGCGAGTACACCACGATCTGGATGTCGAACAGCAGCAGGCACACCCCGTAGACGAAGCAGTTGACGATGATGGCCAGCTTGCCCACCGAGTAGTTGGGCCTCTTCAGGGCCATATACACGCCCATGATGTCCAGCCCGCCGCTGGAGCCGCCGTTTTTGAGCATCAGGCCGACGCCGTAGCCGCTGGCAAAGCCGCCGATCAGGCTGGCGGTCAAAGGGTCGGCGATGATGGGCTCTGCGGGGATGGGGATCAGGGTCATGAAAACCGTCTGGGCGGTCAGGCAGGCCAGGGTGCGCATCAGAAAGCGCCGCCCCACCTGCCGGTAGGCCAGGATGAACAGCGGGATGTTGATGACATACACCAGGATGCCCGCGACGTCGAAGGGCAGGCTGAGCCCGGCGTAGCGGATCAGCACCGTGCGCAGGATCTGGCCGATGCCCACCACCCCGCCGTTGTAAAAGTTCATCGGCACCAGCAGCAGGTTGATGCTGGCCGAGAAGAGCAGCGCGCCAAAGAGCGCCCCCGCCCACCGGCCGGCCTCGCGCTTATTGAGGGTCAAGGTCCATCCCCCTCTCCGGCCAGGGCGCGGGCATGCCCTGGATCAGCAGGCCCTCGCGCGCCGGCGTTCCGGCCTCCAGGGTGGCGGCCACGGCGCAGGTGGCCGCGGCCGTCGCCGCGGCGGCCGCCGGGAAGAAGCCCTCCCCCCGGATCAGCCGGGCCAGCAGCAGCGCGGCGAACAGGTCCCCCGCCCCGTGGAGGCTGGGGGAGAGGGCCTCGTAGCCGATCAGCTCGGCGCGCGAGGCGGTGGCCGCGACGTTGACCGGGCCGCGGCCGGCCACCGGCACGCTGGTGATCACCGCCATCTCAGGCCCCAGCCGCAGCAGGCCCCGGGCCATTTCCACCGCCCGATCCTCGGGCAGGGGCCCGGGCGCGTAGGGCAGGCCCAGCAGCAGGCAGGCCTCGGTCAGGTTGGGGGTGGCCACGCGCGCCAGGCCCATGGCCCGGCGCAGCGCCGGGACGATGTCCTCCCCGAAGAAGCGGTAGAGCTTGCCCCCGTCGCCCATCACCGGGTCCAGCAGGGTCATTGCCCCGGTCTGCCCGGCCAGGAAGGGCGCGACCACATCCACCTGGCCCGACTCGGCCACAAAGCCCAGATAGCAGCCGTCAAAGCGCAGCCCCTCCCGCTGGTAGTGGGCCAGCATGGCCGCCAGGTCATCGGTGAGCGGGCGGAAGTGAAAGGGGCCGAAACCCGCCGGGTGGGTGCTCAGGATCGCCGTGGGCATCGGGCAGGCCTCAACGCCCATCCGCGTGAGCGCCGGGGCGGCCACGGTCATGGCGCAGCGGCCCACCCCGGTCAGATCATGCAGCAGCGCGACGCGGGGCACGCGCCGCACGGCGCGGCCCCCCCTCAACGGACCCGCCCGCCGATGCAGGCCTCGATGTCCGCGACAGTGCGGGGGATGCCCGCCGAGAGGTTCTCGCAGCCGTCCTCGGTGACCAGGCAGTTGTCCTCCAGGCGGAAGCCCACGCCCCAGCTCTCGTGGTAGATGCCCACGTCCACGCAGAAGGCCATGCCCGGGGCAAGCACCTCGGGCGCGGCCACCGCGTCGTGCACGTCGTAGCCGATGTGGTGGGCCCCGCCGTGCCACATGTAATCGCCCACCTGGTCCACCGAGTCCATCACCCCGGCGTGCACCAGGCGCTGGGCGTTGACCGCGCGGATGGTGGCGTCCACGTCGGCCATGCGCATGCCCGGGCGGATGGTGGCGAACAGCTCGTCCGAGGTGGCCAGGGCGCACTCGTAGAGCAGGCGCTGCCGGTCGGTGAACCGGCCGGAGCAGGGCCAGCCCCGGGACACGTCGCAGATCAGGTTGTCATACTGGGCGCCCACGTCGTTTAGGATCATGTCCCCATCCCGGGCCTGGCCGGAGTAGGCGTAGTAGTGGATGCAGAAATTGTTGGCCCCGGCGGAGATGATGGGCGGGAAGCCGTGCATCTCGGGCCCGTGCTGGCCCAGGGCGTGGTCAAAGGCGGCCTTGTACTGATACTCGTACAGGCCCGGGCGGGAGATGGCCATCATCGCCAGGATGCCCTCCCCGGTGATGGCCTCGGCCCGGCGCAACGCGGCGATCTCGCAGGGCTGCTTGACGGTGCGCAGGGCGCGGATCAGGGGGTTGGCGCTGCGCAGGGCCAGGAAGGGGTAGTCCCGCGCCAGGGTCCGGGCGAAGCGGTGAGCCGGGCGGTCGATCTCCCCGGGGCTGACCTTGAACAGGTCCAGGCACACGCTGCCATAGCGCCCGCTGGTCGCCAGGGCGTGAAACTCCCCGGCAAAGGCGGCCACAAAGCGCACGTCCGCAACGCCCGAGCGCGCCTCGGCCTCGGCGGGCGGCACGCGCCGGCCGGTCCAGCGCTCGGCGTGGGGGTCCGGCGGCAGGATGTACAGCCGCTCATGCACCCGCTCGCCCTCCTTGACCGCCAGCAGGATGAACCCCTGGCTGTCCAAGCCGGTCAGGTAGACAAAGTTCCGGTCGGCGAAGAAGGGATAGTCCTCGTCGTTGGTCTTGCGGATGGGCTCCCCGGAAAACAGCACGGTCAGCGAGTCGGGCGGCAGGGCGGCGTACAGGCGCTCGCGGTTGCCCCGGTGAAAGGCTTGCTCCACGATGGTCTACTTCCTTTCTAGCGATGAAATCGGCACCCACATTCTACCACCGCCGGGGGGCGCTGGCAATGGCCCGGGGGCGCTCGCATTGGCCCGGGGGCGCTCGCATTGGCCCGGGGGACGCTCGCGTTGGCCCGGGGGACGCTCGCATTGGCCCGGAGGCGCTCGCGTTGGCTCGGGGGGCGCTCGCGTTGGCCCGGAGGGCGCTGGCAATCCCGCGCGGTTGTGCTATACTGGAGGCAACACTGCTGCAAAGGAGCGCGATCATGGATACCCACCTGCACTCGGATATCTCCTTCGACTCGGACGCGCCCATGGCCCGGATGGTCCAGGCCTGCCTGGACGCCGGGGTGCGGGAGATGTGCTTCACCGAGCACATGGACTACGGCAACCCCGACACCGACGACTTCATCAGCGACCTGACCCGCTACCGCCGGGTGTACGAGCAGACCTGCCGGCGCTTTCCCGGGGTGTCCATCGGCTACGGGCTGGAGCTGGGCTACTACCCCGCGGCCTTCAAGGCCGCCCAGGCCCACATCGCGGGCGAGCGGTTCGACCACGTTATCCTCTCGGCCCACGCCGTGGACGGGGTGGACCCCTATTTCGGCGGGTACTTCCAGGGCAAGGACCGGCGCACGGCCTACGGGGCCTATCTGGCCGTGGTGGACGAGATGCTGGGCGCGGACTTCGACGGGTTCACCAGCGTCGGGCACATCACCTATGTGGCCAAGTACGCCCCCTTCCGACCCCAGCCCTGCGCCTACCGGGAGTTCCCGGCGCTGTTCGACCACATCCTCACCCAGATCATCCGCCAGGATAAGGCCCTGGAGATCAACACCTCCTCCCTGGCGGTGTACGGCGCGCCCTCCCCGGGCTGGGACGTGGCCGCGCGCTACCGCCAGCTGGGCGGCCGGCTGATCTGCCTGGGCAGCGACGCCCACCAGCCCGACCGCGCCGGGTTGGGCTTCCGCCGGGCCCAGACCGCCCTGCGCCAGATCGGCTTCACCGAGCTGTTCACCTTCAAGAACATGCAGCCCGTTCCCCACAAACTCTGACGCGAAAAAGAGCCCCTTCCCGACGTGGAGGGGGCTCTTTTTCGCGGGGCGGAATCGGGCTCGGCCGCGCCAGGGCCGCGGGGCGGAATGCGGCGACGGCGCAGGAGCGCTCGGCCGCGCCGGATCGGGCTGCTCAGGGGGCCGCCTTGGCGGCGTTGGGCTCGATGCGGTCCGCGAAGGCCGAGAGCGCCTCGGCGATGCGGCTGACGCAGTCGGTGGCAAAGGGGTTGCTCAGCCCCGCGCCGGCCAGGGCGTCGAGGTAGTCGACGTTGATGGTGTACTGGGTGATCTTGTCATAGGTGGCCAGGGCGGCCCCGCGGTCCCGGGTGGACAGCTCCCAGATTTCCAGGGCCGAGATGGCGCTGGTGGCGTAGGAGATGTAGTAGAAGGGGGTCTCAAAGTGGTGGTGGATGTCCACCCACTCGTAGTACAGGGGGTAGCCCATGTACTGCTGGTAGATATCCCCGTGCAGCTGGTTCATCTCCTCCAGGGTGATCTCCGGGTTGTCGGCCACCAGCTGCTGAAACTGATCCTCCGCGCAGCCCTGCAGCACCGCGTTGACCATGCCCAGCAGCCCGCCCAGGGCGTACAGGTCGGCCTTGTCGCCGTAGAGCGCGTCGTACGCCTGGTACATGAGCACCTCCAGGCCCTGGGAGTGGATCTCGGCGGTGTCCAGGCTGTTGGCGTCGTTCCAGACGGTCGGCCCCATCCGGTAGAAGTTGTAGTAGTGGCCGAACTCGTGGAACACCGTGGTCCCGTCGGCGTAGGCGTTGGCGTTGATGAACATGTAGGGCGCGGCGTAGTCGTTGATCAGGGTGGTGTAGCCGGCCATCATCTTGTTCTCCCCGCCGCCAAAGTCGTACAGGCCGTACTGCTGCATGTAGGCCAGGGCCTGGCTCATCTGGGCGGGGTAGCCGTCCTTGAGGGCCCGCTCGAGCACCGGCAGGGCCTCCTCCAAGGTGAGCCGGTAGCTCGAGGCGGCCATGGTCATCTCGATGCGGGCGGCGAACTGGGCGCTGAGCTGCTCATACAGGGGCACGAGCACCTCGCGCACCTTGACGGAGAACTCGCCGGCCTCCTCGGGGCTGTAGTCCCGCCCCAGCAGGGCGTAGGCGTACTGGGTGTAGCTGTCAAAGCCCAGGGTCTTGGCGATCTGCGCGCGCACGGCGATCAGCTGGCGGTAGATCTCGCCCATGTCGGCGTTGCGCTGCTGGTAAATCTCATAGTAGGCGGCCACGCCCTCGGGGGTGGCCAGGTCCAGCTGATCGATGGTGAGCGCCTGCCCGTCCACCTCGGCGGTGTACGCCTTGACCAGCAGCTTCTTGTAGGCGTTGACCAGCTCGGTCTCCTGCTCGGTGAGCGGCTCGATCTGCGGGGAGTTGAGCCGGTTGTTGACCTCATAGCGGTCGATGAACGCCCTGCCCCACTGCTGCTCGAAGGCCTCGGCGTACTCCCCGGCCATGATCGCGCCGGTGAGCTGGTTCATGCGGTTGTCCAGCTTGGTCCAGGCGTCCTCCAGCAGGGTGACCTCGGCCTCAAGGTCGGCGTCGGTCAGGTCCAAATCGTAGTGGATCGAGGCCAGGGTGTTCATGGTGTCATAGTCCGAGAGCGCGTCGATGATCTCCTGGTACAGCTGGAGGGTCTCCTGCTGCTTGCCGCCCTCCTGGGCCCAGGCGAGGGCCTGGTCGATCTTGGCGTTGATGCCGTCGATGTCCGGCCGCCGGTAGGCCATGTCCGCGAAGGCCACCTGCCCATGCACGTCGTCGGTGGGCAGGGGCTCGGCGCTGGCCGGGGCCTGGCTGGCCTGATCAGCGCTGGGCTGGGGCGCGGCCGAGGCGGCCGGCGCGCCCTTGCAGCCGGTCAGCGCCATCGCCAGGGCCAGGATCAGCGCCAGCAGGCCGCAGAAGCGTCGTTGATTATGCATCGGGTTCCTCCTCCTCGAGAATCCCCGGGCCGAAGGGCGCCAGGGCGGTCATGATATAGGGATTCACGCTCGGGTCCCCGGTTTCCTGCGCGAAGCGCCACATCTTGGCGCACATCCTGCGCACGATCGGCCCGTAGGGGCCGCGCACCGGGTCGCTGCCCGAGAGCAGGTTGGTCATCTGCCCGGGGTCGCGCCTTCGGTCGTAGAGCTCGTCAAAGTCGAAGCTGTTGAACACATAGTGATAGTCCGCGTCCCACACCGCCCGCTGGATGCCGTAGATCTCGTTGCCGTTGGTCTGGGTGTAGCAGGTATCCCGCCAGCCGTCCACCGGCTGGTCCCGCAGCAGCGGCGCCAGCGAGCGGCCCGTCATCTCCCGCCCCGGCGCCCCCGCCAGCTCCAGGAAGGTGGGCGCGAAGTCCGCCAGGCTGACAAAGCGCTCCTCCACCCGGCCGGGGCGGGCGATCCCCGGCCCGGCCACCATGGCGCAGATGCGGTAGGCCTCCTCGAAGCAGGGCAGGCCCTTGGCCCACAGCCCGTGGGCCCCGGCGTAGTCCCCGTGGTCCGAGCAGTAGACGATCAGCGTGTCCTCCAGGTGGCCCCCTTCCTCGAGGGCGTCGAGCAGCAGGCCGAAGAGATGGTCCTCGTAGGAGCAAAAGGCCAGGTATCGCCGCACGCACTCGGCGTGCTCGGCCCGGGTCAGCTGGCCGTAGCGCGCGGCCGTGCGCCGGTAGAGGGCGGGCTTGTCGGCCATGTCGTCGGCAAAATTATCGGGCACGTCGACGCTGCCCTCGGGGTAGAGGTCCAAAAACCGCTGGGGCACCTTGTAGGGGTCGTGGGGACCCAGCGGCCCGGCGAAGAGCATGAAGGGCGCGCCCTCGGGCATGCGCGCCAGCTGGTCCGCGGCCGCCTGGATCACCGCCCGGTCACCGTAGGGGTCCTCGTCGATGCCGTAGAGGGTGTAGTGGGGATACCCGGGCCGCACGATGGCCGAGGGTTCCCGGGGGGTGTCCATCCCGTCCAAATCGCCCCGGCGGTAGGCCGCCCAGTCCAGAAGCGGCGCGGGCGCGTTGGGGAAGGGATGGTAATCCTGCCCGTCCTCATGCAGCACGGTGAACCCCCGCTGCGCCGGGGACTCGACCTGGGAGACATGCCACTTGCCCGAGAAGTAGAGCCGGTAGCCCGCCTCGCGCAGGTCCTCGCTGAAGGTGCGCACCCCGTCGTAGAGCCCCCGGGACAGGGCGTTGCCCACCGAGACGTTGTTCCACACCCCGTGCTGGCTGGGGTACAGGCCGGTGAAAAAGGTCGCCCGGCTCGGGCAGCAGTGGGGCGCGGGGCAGAAGGCGTTGGCGAAGGTCACCGCCCGGCCGCGGATGCGGTCGATGTTGGGGGTGCGGCAGGGGTGGCCGGGCAGCAGGGTCTCCCCGCGCTGGTGATCGGTCATGAAGACCAGGATGTTGGGCCGTTGGTTCATGGGCTCCTCCTTTTCCCAAAGCGCCCATCCCCCCGCCGGAAAGCCTCCGAGCGGGGGGATGGGCGCGATTGATGTTATGCCTGGCGCTGGGCAATCATGTCCTTGACCTTCATCAGGCGGGTCAGGTTGCCGCGCTCGTTCTCCTCCAGCTTCATGGAGATCTCGCGGATGGTCTCCTCCAGCTGGGGGATCATGACGTACTCCAGGGCGTTGACCCGGCGGCGGGTCTTCTCGATCTCGTCGGCGAGCAGGTTGCAGGTCTTCTCCACCTGGGCCAGCTCCACCAGCTTGGGGAAGATCGCCCGCAGCGAGGCGATGGCGTCGTCCAGCTCGCCGGTGGTGTTCAGATACCCGTAGGGGTAGGCCTGGCTCTGGCGCTCCTCAAAGGCGATCACCGGCACGTCCACGCTCATGATGTTCTTCAGGCTGACCTGAATATCCATGGAGCTGGCCGGGTAGATCAGGGCCTGCTCGACCATCTCCCCGGGCATGACCGCCCGGGCCAGCACGAAGTTCTTCAGCGCGAAGGTCAGCTCCCCCTCGACCTCCTCCCGGAGGGCCTTGTTGCGTTTAATCACGTCGATGAACTGGCGCATCATCTCATCGCGCTTGTCCTTGAGCAGTTTGTGGCCCCGCTGGGCGGTCACCAGGCGCTTTTTCAGCCGGGTGAGCTCCATGCGGGTGGGGTTGACGCGCATGGCCGCCATGGTTACGCATCTCCTTCCCGGGGAAGGTACTTATCCAAGAAGCCGTCGCGGATGCGCTTGAGCTCGCCCCGGGGCAGGATGGACAGCAGCTTCCAGCCCAGCTCCAGGGTCTCGGTGATGGAGCGGTTGGTCTCGTAGCCCTGGGAGACGTACGCGCGCTCGAAGGCGTCGGAGAACTGGGCGTAGAGCTTATCCACATCGCTCAGGGCGGCCTCGCCCAGGATGGTGGAGAGCTCCTTGGCCTCCTTGCCCCGGGCGTAGGCGGCGAAGAGCTGGTTCATGGTGTCGGCGTGGTCCTCGCGGGTCTTGCCCGCGCCGATGCCCTTGTCCTTCAGGCGGCTCAGGCTGGGCAGCACGTCGATGGGAGGCTGCACGCCCTTGCGGTAGAGCTCCCGGGAGAGGATGATCTGCCCCTCGGTGATGTACCCGGTCAGGTCCGGGATGGGGTGGGTCTTGTCGTCCTCGGGCATGGTCAGGATGGGGATCTGGGTGATCGAGCCGGGCTTGCCGGCGATGCGCCCGGCCCGCTCGTACATGCTGGCCAGGTCGGTATACAGGTATCCGGGGTAGCCCCGGCGGCCCGGGACCTCCTTGCGCGCGGCGGAGACCTCGCGCAGGGCCTCGGCGTAGTTGGTGATATCCGTCAGGATGACCAGCACATGCATGCCCTTCTCGTAGGCCAGGTACTCCGCGGCGGTGAGCGCCATGCGCGGGGTGGCGATGCGCTCGATGGCCGGGTCGTTGGCCAGGTTCATGAACATGACCGTGCGCTCGATAGCCCCGGTGCGGCGGAAGTCGCTGATAAAGAAGTCGGCCTCCTCGTAGGTGATGCCCACCGCGCCGAACACCACGGCGAAGTTGGACTCCCCGCCGAGCACCTTGGCCTGGCGGGCGATCTGGGCGGCCAGCTGGGCGTGGGGCAGGCCCGAGCCCGAGAACACCGGCAGCTTCTGCCCGCGCACCAGGGTGTTGAGCCCGTCGATGGCGGAGATACCGGTCTGGATGAACTCGCTGGGGTAGTCCCGGGCGGCGGGGTTCAGGGGCTGGCCGTTGATGTCCATGCGCGCCTCGGGGATGACGGCCGGGCCGTCGTCGATGGGGTTGCCCATGCCGTCGAACACGCGGCCCATCATGTCCATCGACACGGCCAGCTCGATGCCGTGGCCCAGGAACCGGGCCTTGGCGTCGGAGATCTTCAGCCCGTGGGAGGACTCGAACAGCTGTACCAGGGCGCGGTCCCCGTCCACCTCCAGCACCTTGCCCCGGCGCACCTCGCCGTCGGCCTGCTCGATCTCCACCAGCTCGTCGTACTTGACGTTCTCCACCTGGTCCACCAGCATCAGGGGGCCGACGACCTCGCGGATGGTGCGGTATTGCTTAAGCATCTTCCAAACCCTCCTCCTGGATCAACTCGGCCATCTCGGCGGCCAGCTGGGCGTCCATCTCGTCGAAGGCGGCCTTGACCTGCTCCTCGGGGATGTACTTGGCCCGGCCGATGCGCTCGCGGATGGGCAGGGCCAGCACCTGGGAGAGGGTCGCGCCCTGGGCGAGGGCCTTCTGGCCCAAGTCGTAGTAGGTCATCATCAGCTGCAGCATGCGGTGCTGCTTGGCCAGGGAGGCGTAGGTATCCACCTCGTGGAAGGCGTTCTGGTGCAGGTAGTCCTCCCGCAGGATGCGGGCAGCCTCCAGGGTCAGCCGGTCCTTGAAGCTCAGGGCGTCCTGGCCCACCAGGCGGACGATCTCCTGCAGCTCGGCCTCCTCCTGCAGGATGCGCATGGCCCCCTGGCGCAGGGAAGGCCAGTCGCTGTCCACATGGCTGACGAACCAGGGGTCCATCCGGTCGGTGTAGAGCGAGTAGCTCTGCAGCCAGTCGATGGCTGGGAAATGCCGCGCGTAGGCCAGGGAGGCCGACAGGCCCCAGAACACCTTGACAATGCGCAGCGTGGCCTGGCTGACGGGCTCGGAGATATCGCCGCCGGCCGGGGACACCGCGCCGATGGCCGTGATCGCGCCGGTGCGCTCCTCGGCGCCCAGGCAGACCACCTCGCCCGCCCGCTCATAGAACTCCGCCAGGCGGCTGGACAGGTAGGCGGGATAGCCCTCCTCGCCGGGCATCTCCTCCAGCCGGCCGCTCATCTCGCGCAGGGCCTCGGCCCAGCGGCTGGTGGAGTCGGCCATGATGGCCACCTTGTAGCCCATGTCGCGGAAGTACTCGGCGATGGTGATGCCGGTGTAGATCGAGGCCTCGCGCGCCGCCACGGGCATATCCGAGGTGTTGGCGATCAGCACCGTGCGCTTCATCAGCGGCTCGCCGGTCTTGGGGTCCTTCAGCTCGGGAAACTCCATCAAGACGTCGGTCATCTCGTTGCCGCGCTCGCCGCAGCCCACGTAGACGATGATATCCGAGTCGGCCCACTTGGCCAGCTGGTGCTGCACGACGGTCTTGCCGCTGCCGAAGGGCCCGGGCACCGCGGCCACGCCGCCCTTGGCCACCGGGAAGAAGGTATCGATGACCCGCTGGCCGGTGACCATGGGCTCGTTGGGGGCCAGCTTGCGCCGATAGGGGCGGCCCCGGCGCACCGGCCATTTCTGGGTCATGGTCAGGGGATGGTTGGCGCCGGAGCTGGTGCGCAGCACGCACACCGTCTCGGTGATGGTGAAATCGCCCTCGGCGATCTGCTCCACCGCGCCCTGCACGCCCCGGGGCACCAGGATGCGGTGCTCCACGGCGGCGGTCTCCTGGACCGTGCCGATAACGTCGCCCTCGGCGACCTTGTCGCCCTTTTTGACCGTGGGCACAAAGTGCCACTTTTTCTCCTTGTCCAGGGGGTCCACCTGCACGCCGCGGGTGATGCGGTCGCCGGCGATCTCGCGGATGCGCTTGAGCGGCCGCTGGATGCCGTCGAAGATGGACTCGATCAGGCCGGGGGCCAGCTCGACGCTCATGGGCATGCCGGTGGACTCCACGGGCTCGCCCGGGCCCAGCCCGGCGGTCTCCTCATAGACCTGGATGCTGGCGCGGTCGCCGCGCAGCTCGATGATCTCGCCGACCAGATGCTTCTCGCTCACCCGCACCACATCGTACATCTTGGCGTCGGCCATCCCCTCGGCGATGATCAGCGGGCCGGATACCTTGACAATGCTGCCCTGCATGGCGCATCATTCCTCCTCATTGAACAGAATATCCGCGCCGATGGCCTTCTCCACGTTGGCGCGCACCTGGGCCAGCCCCAGGCCGTTGCTCCCGGCGTTTCCGGGAATGGGGATCACCGCCGGGAAGGGCTCGGCGCGGTAGCGCTCCACCGCCTCGGGCATCCGTCCCATCAGCTCCTCGGTGATGAAGACCACCGCGTACTGCTGCCGGCTGAGCCGGTGCAGCACCCGGGCGGCCTCCTCGGGGTCGGTCTGGGGGAAGACCTCCAGCCCCAGGGCCATGAAGCCCATGACCACGTCCTTCTCCCCCATCACAGCAATCTTATACATACAACTCACGCAGCCTTTCGCCCAAGGTCTCCCGGTCCAAGCCGTTGAGCTGGGCCACCATCACCGCGCGGATCGCGGCGATCTGGCTCTCCTGGCCCAGCAGGTAGCCGATGATGGGCTCCACCGTTGTCAGCTCATAGCGCTTGCGGCGAAAGACGTCCAGCAGATAGTTCTCGCACAGCCGCTCCAGCGCCGCGATGGACCCGGTGCGCTCGAAGGCGGCCACGCCCTCGCGCACCGGCTCGCTCCAGCCATAGGCGGCAAAGCGGCCGGTCCACTCGGACAGCACCGCCCCGAGCCCCTCGGACAGGGTCTGGAGGTCGACCGCCCCGCCGGGCAGCAGGATGCGGCCCAGCTGCTCGCTCGCCGCCCCGCTCCTGCGGATGCGCAGGACCGTGGCGATGTTCTTCATGTCCACCAAATCGGTCAGGTACTGGCGGATGGTGTCGTTGCCCCGCTTGCCGATGCGGGCGAACCCGTCGGCCACCCAGGCCCGGTCGAACAGGATGTCCAGCGCCTGGGGGTTGGGCGACAGGGCGAAGAGGGCCTCCGCCTCGGCCATGGCCGAGGCCAGGGCGGCGGGCAGCATGCGCCCGTCCCCGGTGGAAACCGCCTCCTGGAGCGCCTCCACGGGCGTCATGCCCGCCCGGATGAGCAGCTCCGCCCCGTCCTTGCCCGCGTAACGGGCCTTGAGCAGGGCCTTGAGGTTGTAAAAGTCGTACTTGGCCGAGAGCACCTCCACGGCGACCTCGCCCGGGGCCATGGCGCGCGCCTCCTCATAGGCGGCGCGCAGCTGGTCGCCCAGCAGGCGCTCATAGCCGCCCGGGTCGGTCATCTGCGCCGCGCCGGGCAGCGCCTCGGCGAGCAGGCGGAAAGCCTCCTGGGCGTTCGGGGCCTGGAGCATGCTGTTCAGGCGCTCGCCGGTGAGCATACGGGTCTGCATCACCGCCACCCGCGCCGCCGCGTAGGCATAGCTGGTCTGTGCCAAATCCACGCCCTCCTTTACTGCCCGACGGACTCGGTCAGGATGCCCACCACCTGGGTCTCCAGCTGCGGCCGGGCGTTTCGGAGCATGGCCTCGAAGGTGCAGTCAATCTCCACGCCCCGGGCGTCCACCAGCACGAAACCGCCGGCGCTCTGCTGCCGCTCGGGCGACAGGGCGATCCCTCCGGGCCGGCCCTGGCGCACCAGCTCCTGGTTGACCTGGGCCCAGAAATCCGCGTCCAGCACCGCGTCCTGAAGGCCGACCACGGCGGTCTCCCCGCCCTGGGCGGCCTTCAGGGCCAGGTGCATCATCCAGGCGCGGTACTGATCGGCGGGCAGGGCCTTCAGGCGGCGCACCGCCCCGGCGAAGGCCATCTCCACCACCTGGCGCTCCATGGCCAGGCGGTCCTTGCGCATCTCCATCTCGCCCACGGTGGCGATCCGGCGGCGGGCCTCCACGGCCTCGATCTGGGCCTGTTCCATGATCCGCTGGCGCTCGGCCGCGCCGTCCTCCAGGGCCTGCCGGGCGATCTGATCCACCCGGTCCTTGGTGCGCGAGCGCTGGGCCTCGGCCTCGGCGCGCGCCTCGTCAAGGATTTTCTCTATGATCTTTTCAGCTCCGGTCATCGCCCAATTCTCCTTACTTACCGCATTAACCCAGGGGCACGAAGAAGACGATCAGGAAGCTCATCAGCAGAGCCAGCACGGCGTAGGTCTCCACCATGACCGCGAACGTGATCGCCTTACCGGACTGGTCGGGCCGCTTGCCCACCAGGTGGATGCCCGCGGCCGCGGCGCGGCCCTGGCCGATGCCCGAGACCAAACCGACGATGGCGATGGGCAGCGCGCCGGCGGCCATCATCAGGCCCTGGTACAAGGTGACGTCCACCAGCTGGCCGGAGAGCACGCCCAGGCGCATGATCATCAGAAAGCCGATCAGAAGGCCGTAGATACCCTGGGTGCCGGGCAGCGCCTCGAGCACCAGGACCTTGGAGAACTTCTCCGGGTCCTCGCTGACCACGCCCGCGCCGGCCTGGCCCGCCAGGGACACGCCGATGGCCGAGCCGCAGCCCGCCAGGATCACCGCAACCGCCGCGCCTACCAGCGCCCAAACCAAACCCCATTGCACGTCCATGTTGTCATCCTCCGATTCACTAAAAATGCGTGTATGTTTGGCCCGGCTCCCCGGGCCTGAGATGCGTCGGTCAGCGCCCCGCGCTACTGGTCGATGTCCACATAGGTGGTCTTGATCGCGAAGGGGCTGAAGGGGTAGCCGCCCTCCTCGAAGAACTTGCCGAAGAACTCGATAAACTGCAGGCGCGAGGCGTGCACATACGCGCCCAGGGCGTTGATGACCAGGTTCAGGGTGTGCCCGAACACCAGGATCACCGCCATGAAGATGTAGCCCACCACGTTGCCCGCCAGCATCCCGGCGATGGTGTTGACCACCATGCCGATCACGCCGGTGGCCAGACCCAGGGCGAACAGGCGGGAGTAGCTGAGGATATCGCTCAGGTAGCTGGTGATGTCGTACAGGCTGCTCAGGCCCTTGGTGATCTTCTTGAGCAGCTTTTTCTCATGCCGACCCTGGGTGCACAGCAGCACCAGCACCCCGCCGATGGCCATCGCCGCGCCGACGACGCGCACCGGCTCGAACACCAGCAGCAGCAGCCCGGCCATCAGCACGATCCAGCTGAACTGGTCGAAAACGGCGGCCCACACGTCGCCCCGGCTGATGTTCAGGTAGGCCATCACCAGCAGGCCCGCCACCACCTGCACCCCGCCCAGGGCGAAGCACAGGATCAGCATCTTCAGCGGCTCCTCCATGGGCACGAACCACAGCGGCGCGAGCGTCACCCCGAACCAGCCGCCAAAGAGCGCGCCCCAGATCAGGGTGGACACCCCGCCCAGGGCCAGCAGGCTGACCAGCTGGCCGGTGGAGCCCTTGGGCTTGATCTTGTAGCTGACAAAGGCGCAGACAATGGCCATGATCAGCCCGTAGCCCGCGTCGGAGAGCATCATCCCGAAGAAGGCGAAGAAGAACGGCGCCATCAGCGGGTTGGGGTCCAGCGACCGGGGGGCGGGCGTGGCGTAGAGCCCGGTGACCGCCTCGAAGGGGCGGATGAGCTTGGGGTTGCGGATCAGGGTCGGGGGGATCTCCTCGTCGCTGGGCTGCTCAAAGGCAATGTAGCAGGCGGGGAAGGCTTCTAAAATACGGGCCTCGACCTGATCGGTCTGGTCGTGGGCGACGTACCCGGTCAGCAGGAAGGTGGCCTGGGTATGGCCGGTCTGGCAGGCCACCTCGGCCCGCTCGAGCTCCTGGCGCAGCGCGTCGATGGCCGGGTAGAGCGCCCCGGCGGCCTCGACCCGCTCGGCCGCGTCGTCCAGGGTGGCCTGGCGCTTGCGCTCCAGCTCGTCGAACTGGGCCTGCCAGCGATCGTACTGATCCCGGGGATAGCCCGCCACGCCCTGGAAGGCGGCGGCGGAGTAGCCGCGGGCCTTGAGCGCGTCAAAGACCGCCTCGTCGTCCGCCCGGTGGGCGATCACCAGCAGATAGGCCAGGTCCCCCGCCTGGAGCACCAGGTCGATATCGCAGGCCAGGTCCGCGCAGTCGGCCCGCAGGGCCTCCAGCTCCAGAAAGGGCAGCGTGCCCGCCCGCACCGAGACGTACTTGTCGCCCCCCAGCCGCTCCACCGGCACGCTCAGCCCCCGCCAGGGGGCCAGCGAGCCCAGGGCGGCCTTGAGCCGGGCCTGGGCGGCGCGCAGCTCGGCCAGGGCGGCCCCGTCCTCCTCGGCGGCCCGGATCAGCTCGAGCACCTCGGGGTCCTCGGGCCGGGCCTCCAGCTGCGCCGCCGACAGGGTGGGCCGCTGGGTGAGGAAATTGTGCTTCTTGGCGCCCTGGGTGAGATAGAACTCCAGGGCGGCCTCGTAGCGCGCCAGGCGGCGGGCGGCCGCGTCCCGCTCGGCGGCCAGGTCCTCGGGCGGGGCGGCCGGCTCCTCCGCCTCGGGGGCGTAGGCGGTCACATGCACCAGGCCCAGGCGCTGCATGAGCTTGAGCAGGGCCTTGCGATCCCGCTGAAGGCCCACCAGGGTCATCTTGCGCACGTTAACGATGCCCATTTTGCATGATCCCTTCCACGATGAATTGTTCGGCCTGGGGCAGGTTGAGCTGCATCTTCTCCTGCAGCATGGCCAGGCGCGCGTCGTTCTGGCTGCGCTCGGCGGCGAGCTTCTCCTCGGCCTCGTGCTGGGCGAAGCGCACCGCCTCCCGGGCGGCCTGGCGGGCCTGGCGGGTGAGGTTGACCACCTGGGCGGTGGCGTCGGCCTCGGCCTGGCGCAGGGCCTCGCGGCTGTCCTTGAGGGTCTGCTCGCGCAGGGCCTGGGCCTGCTCCTCCGCCCGGCGGATGTCGTTGAGCAAGGAATTTTCCATGGGGAAACCTCCTTTTCCGGGCTTACTTGGTTCCGAAGAGGCGGTCGCCCGCGTCGCCCAGGCCGGGCACGATGTACCCGTGCTCGTTGAGCCGCTCGTCCACCGCCGCCACGAAGATATCCACATCGGGGTGCTCCCGCTGGACCCGCTCGATGCCCTCGGGGGCGGCGATCAGGTTCATGAGTTTGATATTCTGGCCGCCGCGCTTCTTGATGAAGCCGATGGCCGCCGCCGCCGAGCCGCCGGTGGCCAGCATGGGATCGACCACGATCAGCTCGCGCTGGGCGATGTCGGGCGGCAGCTTGCAGTAGTACTCCACGGGCTCGAGGGTCTCCGGGTCGCGGTACAGGCCGATGTGGCCGACCTTGGCCGCGGGCACCAGCGACAGGATGCCGTCAACCATGCCCAGGCCCGCCCGCAGGATGGGCACCACCGCCAGCTTGCGCCCGGAGATGACGTTGGTCTTCATCGGGCCGATGGGGGTGGTGATCTCCACGGCCTTGAGCGGCAGATCCCGCGTCACCTCATAGGCCATGAGCATGCCGATCTCGTTGAGCAGCTCGCGGAAATCCTTCGAACCGGTGCCCTTGTCCCGCATCAGGGACAGCTTGTGTTGGATCAGGGGGTGATCCATGACCTTGACCTGACTCATTGCGCATCCTCCATCCATCCAGTATCTTTCTCTTCCAGGGCCATGATCTTATCCACCCGGCGCTGATGCCGCCCGCCCTCAAAGGGCGTGCTCAAAAAGGCATCCACCACCAGCATGGCGTGGCCCGGCCCGATCACCCGCTCGCCCATGGTCAGGATGTTGGCGTCGTTGTGGGCGCGGGTGGCCCGGGCGGAGAACACATCGTGGCACAGGGCGGCGCGCACGCCGCGCACCTTGTTGGCGGCCATGCCGATGCCGATGCCGGTGCCGCAGATCAGGATGCCCTTCTCGTAGGTCCCATCGGCCACCGCCCGGGCGACCTTCTCGGCCACGTCGGGATAGTCCACCGCCTCGGGGCTGTGGCAGCCAAAATCATCAAAGGCCACGCCCTGCTGCTTGAGGTGCTCGGCCACCTGCTGCTTCAGCGCGAAGCCCGCATGGTCACTTCCAATGGCGATCATTGATCGGCCTCCTCTCTATATTGAATGTCAAAAAGACCTTACCCTGTCCATTATACAGATATTCCCCCGGCGGCGCAACCGGCTGGCGCATCAAATCCTGCAAAAAAGCCCCACCAATATGAAATGTTGCACATGACCAAATGCACCCGTTGGTCCCCGCCGAGCGGCCGGTGGATCGAACCGCACGGGGGCGGACCCCAGCGGCCGGTGGTTCGCAGCGGCGCGGCGGCCCCCAGCGGCCGGTGGTTCGCAGCGGCGCGGCGGCCCCCAGCCGCCGCTGGTTCGCAGCGGCGCGGCTACCCCCAGCGACTTACCGCGGCCCGATGGCCGGGCAGTCCAGCGCGTCCCGGCGGCGCGGCGGCCCGCCGAACGGCGGCGTCCCCTGCCCGCCTGCCGCCAGGATAGCACAGCCCCGCCCCCGCGCAAACCGACAGATCGGCCCCGATGCCCAAAAATCCGACACCCGCGGCCCGATGACGGGCGCAAAAAAGCCGGCGTCCAACAGACGCCGGCGGAAAAACGTCCCACGCCGTGCGATGGGCTGCGCCGCGGCTCGGGCGCGGGCCCTACGGGTCCTCCCGGGCCATCAGGTCGATCATGCGCGACGGGTCGTTCAAAAACTCCCGCAGCAGCGCCACCGAGGCCAGATCGCCGTAGACGGTCTGGGCCAGGGGGCTCTGGTCGCAGTCGATCAGCTGGGCCCCGGGCAGGGCCATCAGGATGGGCGAGTGGGTGGCCAGGATGAACTGGCACTGCCCCTGCTCGGCCAGCTCGCGGATCATCTGCATCAGCGCCAGCTGGCGCACCGGCGAGAGCGGGGCCTCGGGCTCGTCCATCAGGTAGAGACCCCGGGGCGCCATGCGCGCCTGGAACAGCCGCAGGAAGCTCTCCCCGTGGCTGGCCGCGCCCAGCAGGTCCGCCCCATAGCGGCCCTGGAGCGCCGCCAGGGATCCCGAGTAGGCGGCCTCGGCCTGCTGCTGGGCAAAGCGCGAGCGATGGGCGTTCTCCCGGCGGGCGCGGTCGAGCTCCTCGCGCAGCTCCCGGGAGCGCTCCCCCAGGGTCTGCACAAAGCCGAAGAAATCCTCGCTGCGCAGGAAGAAGCGGGCCTGGGGCGACTGAGCCCCGCGCACCAGGCGCAGGGAGCGGGCCAGGGGAACCAGCTCCGCCAGGGAGGGGTCTCGGTGCGCGTCGGCCCGGCCGATGGCCGGCATGCGCAGGGCGATGGCCATGGCCTCCAGCAGGGTGCTCTTGCCGCTGCCGTTCTCCCCCACCAGCACCGTCACCGGGGCGGTGAAGGTCAGCCGCTCCAGCCCCGCGAACAGCCCCAGGCAGAAGGGCCACTGCTCCCGGTCGCCGCCGGTGAAGCCCACCTGGCGCACAAAGCGGCTCACGGCCCGAAGGCCCCGCGCTCGTCGGCGGCCTTGAGCAGCCGGGCGATCTGGTCGGCGCACAGGCGGTACACGTCCACATCCCCGCCGAAGGGATCGGCCACGGCCTCGCCGGTGCCCGCCAGCTCCCCCAGGCTGACCCCCCCGGGCACGCCCGCCACATGGGCCGGGCTCATGCCCACCACCAAATCGGCCTGGGCCAGCAGCTCCGCCGACAGGGGCGCGGCGCGGTGCGCGGACAGGTCCAGCCCCCAGTCGGCCATGGCGGCCCGGGCCCCGGCGCTGGCTCCCTGCCCGGCCATGGCGGCCCGCCCGGCGGAGAGGGCGCGCCAATCCCGCCCGCGCAGCCGGGCCATCTGGTTGAACAGGGCCATGGCCATGGGGCTGCGGCAGGTGTTGCCGGTGCAGACGAACAGTACGGTTTTCACGCGATCCCCTCCTTATATTATACGCGCTGGATGTCAAAGGCCGCGGCCCGGCCCATGCGGTTCATCACCGCCAGGCCCATGCCGTCGGTGCCCACCGCCGGGGCCAGCACATACGCCCAGCCCAGCTCGTCGGCCCGGCGCAGGGCGTCGAAGAGCCGGGCGGCCATCTGCTCGACATGGGCGCGGCTGCCCAGGCTCAGCCCCGAATAGGGGGCGAAGGCCGCCGCGTCCTCCTGAAAGTACAGCGCGCCGCCCCCGGGCTGGGCCGCCAGGCGGGCCAGCATGGCCGCGCGCACCCGCTCGGGCGCGCCCTGGTAGATCGTCACCTGGGCCCGGGGCGCGTAGTGCTTGTACTTCATGCCCGGGGAGGCGGCGGTCTCCCCCTCGGCCAGGGGGCGCAGGATGCTGCCGGCCAGGTCCACCCGCCCGGCCACCCGCTGGAGCATCTCCACCGTCACCCCGCCCGGTCGCAGCACCACCGGGCGCTCCCCGGTGGCGTCCACCACGGTGCTCTCCACCCCCACCGAGCAGGGCCCCCCGTCCAGGATCAGGGGGATGCGCCCGTCCATGTCGGCGAGCATGTGGGCCGCCCGGGTGGGGCTGGGCGCGCCCGAGCGGTTGCCCGAGGGCGCGGCGATGGGCAGGCCGCTCTTCGCGATCAGCGCCCGGGCCACCGGGTGGGCGGGCATGCGCACCCCCACGGTGGATAGGCCGGCGGTGGTCACATCGGGCACCCCCTCGGCCCGGGGCAGCAGCAGGGTCAGCGGCCCGGGCCAGAAGGCCGCCATCAGCCGCCAGGCAAGGGGCGGCACCATCTGGGCCACCAGGGGCAGCTGGCCCAGGTGGGCGATGTGGGCGATCAGGGGATTGTCCGCCGGGCGGCCCTTGGCCGCGAAGATGGACCGCACCGCCTCGCCGTCCAGGGCGTTGGCCCCCAGGCCGTAGACCGTCTCGGTGGGGAAGCCCACCAGCTCCCCCGCCCGGATCAGCGCCGCCGCCCGCGCGACGGCCCCGGGGGCCGAGGCTGGGATGCAAGCGGTGTTCATGCGTGCGCCCCCAATCCCGATTGTTCCAGCCGCCGGGCCTGGTCCTGGAGCACCAGCGCCTGGATCATCTCGCCCATGTCCCCCTGGATGAAGGCGTCCAGCCGGTAGAGGGTCAGGCCGATGCGGTGGTCGGTGACCCGGTTTTGGGGGAAATTGTAGGTGCGGATGCGCTCGGATCGGTCGCCGCTGCCCAGCTGGTCCCGGCGGCGCTGGGCGTAGGCCGCGTCCTGCTCGGTGCGCATGCGCTCCAGCAGGCGGCTGCGGAGCACGCGCAGGGCCTTGTCCCGGTTTTTCAGCTGGCTCTTCTCGTCCTGGCAGGTGACCACCATGCCCGTGGGCAGGTGGGTGACGCGCACGGCCGAGTCGGTGGTGTTGACCGACTGGCCGCCGTGGCCGCTGGAGCGGTAGACGTCCACCCGCACGTCGTTCGGGTCAATATCCACCTCGACCTCCTCGGCCTCGGGCAGCACCGCCACCGTGGCCGAGGAGGTGTGGATGCGCCCGCCCGCCTCGGTGGCCGGCACCCGCTGCACCCGGTGCACCCCGCTCTCAAACTGCAGGTCGCGGTAGGCCTCCGGCCCTCGGATGGCCAAAATCGCCTCCTTGACCCCGCCCAGCTCGGTCAGGCTGGTGGACAGGCTCTCCACCTTCCAGCCCCGGCCCTGGGCGTAGCGGGTATACATGCGCATCAGGTCCATGGCGAACAGCGCGGCCTCCTCGCCCCCCACGCCCGCGCGGATCTCCAGCATCACGCTGCGGTCGGCGTCGGGGTCCTTGGGCAGCAGCAGCAGCTGGATGCGGCCGGTCAGCTCCTCCTGCCGGTCGCGCAGGGTCCGGGCCTCCTCCAGGGCCAGCTGCTTAAGCTCGCCCTCCTCGGCCTGGGCCATCTGCTCGGCCTCGGCCAGCTCCCGCTCGTTGCGCTCATAGTCGGCCCAGGCGCGGGCGATCTCCTCCAGGGCGGCATGCTCGCGCACCAGGGCCTGCCAGCGGCTCTGGTCGGCGATGACCTCGCTGCGCGAGATCAGCTGGCTCACCTCCTCATAGCGGGCCTGAGCCGCCCGCAGTTGGTCGGTCCACATGCGCATCCCTCCTCAATGGTATTTCGCGGCGACCACCCGATCCACGCCCGCCAGATCCCGGGCGATCTGCGGGGGGCCGAAGCCCGCCGCCTCCAGCAGCGCGGCCACCGCCCCGGCCTGGCCCCGCCCCACCTCCAGGGCGATCCAGCCCCCCGCCTCAAGCCGCCCCGGCGCGCCGGCAATGACGGCCCGGTAGCAGGCCAGCCCGTCGGCCCCGCCGTCCAGGGCCAGGCGGGGGTCGTAATCGCGCACCTCGGGCATCAGGCCCGGGATGTCCCCGGTGGGGATGTAGGGCGGGTTGCAGGCGATCAGGTCGTAGCGACCCTCGGGCAGGGCGGCGAACAGGTCGCCCTGAAAAAAGCGCATCCGCCCGGCCACGCCGTTTCGCTGGGCGTTGCGCGCGGACAGGGCCAGGGCCGCCCCGTCCAGGTCCGCCCCGTCCACGCGCCAGTGCGGCCGCTCATGGGCCAGGGCGACGCCCACGCACCCGCTGCCGCAGCACAGGTCCAGGGCGCGGCCCGCCGGGCCCATGCGCTCTAAGCAGGCCTCCACCAAAATCTCGGTGTCCGGCCGGGGGATCAGCACCCCCTCGGCCACGGCCATGGGCAGGCCGTAAAACGCGCACTGCCCCAGCAGCAGCTGCAGGGGCCGGTGGGTCAGGCGGGCCTGGGCGATGGCCTCCATGCGGGCGGCCGCCGCGTCGGCCACCGGCTCGGACAGGGCCAGGGCGAAGGCCGTCGCGTCCAGGCCCAGCACATGCTGGGCGATCAGCCGGGCCTCATGCCCGCCCACGCCCCCCGCCTGAAGCGCCGCGCGCAGGCGGGCGACCTGCCGGCCCAGGGTCATGCCCGGGCCTCCGGCGCGGCGGGGTTGGGCGCGGGGTCAGCGGGCGCGTCCCCCTCCGGCGCGGCGGGGTTGGGCGCTGCGGCCCCCTCCGGCGCGGCGCCGCCCAGGGCCAGGGCCTCGGCCTCGGTCAGCCCGTCCAGGGCGGCCAGGTCCGCCAGATCGGCCTGGTCCGCGTCCTGAAGCTCGGGCTCGGCCGGGGATTCCGCCGGCTCCGACTCGGCCGCCGGGGATTCCGCCGGCTCGGGCAGGGGCTGGCCGTCGGGGTCCAGGGTGAAGCTCTCCGCCCCGCCGGCGTGGCTCAGGGCGGTCTCAAAGGCCACCCGCGCCACGGTCAGCATGCCGTCGTCGGGCTCCTGGGTGGTCAGCTTCTGCAGCATCAGCCCGGGGAAGCGCACCGCTCGGGTCAGCCAGTTCTCGTGCCGCGCGGCGAACTTGAGCACCTCGTAGCTGACGCCCGCCACCACCGGCAGCAGCGCCAGGCGGATCAGCACCCGGCCGATCACCGAGCCCTGCCAGCTGATCAGCGAGTAGCACAGGATGCTGACGATCATCACTAAAAATAGGAAGCTCGTGCCGCAGCGAGGGTGCAGCCGGGTCATGGCCCGGGCGTTCTCGTTGGTCATGGGCAGCTCGTGCTCATAGCAGGCGATGGTCTTGTGCTCCGCGCCGTGGTAGCAGAACACCCGGTGAATCTCCTTCATCCGGGAGATCAGAAACAGGTAGCCCAGGAAGATCACCACCCGCACCAGGGCCTCCACCAGCGTCAGCAGCAGGCCCGAGCTGGTGAAGCGGCGCACGCCGAAGGCCGCCAGGCTGGGCAGCACGAAGAACAGCCCGACGCCGATGGCCAGGGCCAGCGCCAGCGCCGCGCCGAAAATCAGCTTCTCGGCGCTGACCCCCAGGGACTTGGCGAGCTTGCGCTCCAGGGCCGAGGGTTCCTCCTCCTCCAGGCCCAGCAGCTTGGCCGAGTCCATCAGCTGGCGGTAGCCCTGGATCATCGAATCGATGAAGCTGAACACCCCGCGCACCACGGGGACTTTGTTGATTTTTTTTCGGAAGGGGGTGGTGGTAAGGGGCGTGACCGAGACGGAGATGTTGTCGTCGGGCAGGCGCACGGCCATGGCCATGCAGCGCTGGCCCCGCATCATCACGCCCTCCATCACCGCCTGGCCGCCGATATCGCAGGGTTTCATGGGCGAGCCTCCTCTTCTTGCGCCATATGAAAATGCAGACCGGCCCAGTCCGGCCGATCTGCATATCGATGCGTCGCTCTTACAGTCCGTAGCGCTTCTTGAAACGGTCCACACGGCCGCCCGTGTCCACCAGCTTCTGCTTGCCGGTGTAGAAAGGATGGCACTTGGAACAAATTTCAACCTTCAGCTCGCTCTTGGTCGAACCGGTGACAAAGGTCTCACCGCAGGCGCACTTGACCACGCACTCCTTGAACTCGGGATGAATGTTCGGCTTCATTCGTGATTTCACCTCTTTCCAGGGCGGGGCAGCCGCCTTCGGTCAAAGCCCAAATGGGCCTATTTCAAACGATACGGCTGTTATTATAGCATCAGTTGGGCGAAAATGCAACTATTTTTTGGTTCCTGGGCGCGAGCTGGGGCGACGAGCGCGGGCGACCCGCGCGAGCCGGGGCGACGGGCGCGGGCGATCTGCGCGAGCCGGGGTGACGGGCACGGGCGACCCGCGCGAGCCGGGGCGACGGGCGCGGGCGATCTGCGCGAGCTGGCCGGGCATGGGCGGGCGGGCCGGGCTCCAGCCGCGCCGCCGTCTCCCGCGCCGCCAGGCCTACCGCCCGCCGAGCCCACCGAGCTGCGGACCTTACCGCCCGCCGAGCCTTACCGCCCGCCAAACCCTATCGCCCGCCGGTGGGGGTGTATCCCCCCTTCTCCCACATCCGCCCCAGGGTCTTGAGGCGCTCGAGAAAGCGCGCGTTGTTCTCGCTCTTGACCAGCATGCTCAGCAGCTGCTCGGTGGCGGCGGCGTTCTCGCCGGCGAGCATGCGGCGCACGGCGTACATGCCCTCCAGCTCCTCCGGGGCGAGCAGCAGCTCCTCGCGCCGGGTGCCGGACTTGTACAGGTCGATGGCCGGGAAGACGCGCTTCTCCGACAGGGCGCGGTCCAGGTGCAGCTCCATGTTGCCGGTGCCCTTGAACTCCTCATAGATGATGTCGTCCAGGCGGCTGCCGGTGTCCACCAGGGCGGTGGCGATAATGGTCAGGCTGCCGCCGTCCTCGATGTTGCGGGCCGCGCCGAAGAACTTCTTGGGTTTATACAGGGCGCCCGCGTCCAGCCCGCCCGAGAGCGTGCGCCCGGTGGGCACGCAGGAGAGGTTATAGGCCCGGGCCAGACGGGTGATCGAGTCGAGCAGGATGACCACGTCCCGCCCGCTCTCGACCATGCGCATGGCCCGTTGCAGGCAGAGCTCGGCCACGCGGGTGTGGTGCTCGGGCTGCTCGTCAAAGGTGGAATCGATGACCTCCCCGGCAACCGACCGGGTGATGTCCGTGACCTCCTCGGGCCGCTCGTCGATTAAGAGCATCATCAGGTGGGCCTGGGGCTGGGCCCGGACAATGGCCTGGGCCAGCAGCTTGAGCAGGGTGGTCTTGCCGGCCTTGGGCGGGGAGACGATCAGCCCGCGCTGGCCAAAGCCGATGGGCGCGACCAGGTCCATCAGCCGCAGGGCCACCGGGCCGCCCCCCTCGGGGGGCTCCAGGCGGATGCGCTGATCGGGGTACAGGGGCACCAGCTCCTCAAAGCGTTTGCGGGTCAGGGCCTGATCGGCGGGCAGGCCGTTGATGCGCTCGAGAAACTGGATGGCCGGCTTCTCCCCCTCCCGGGGGGCGCGCACCCGGCCATAGACCGCGTCGCCCATGCGCAGGCCGAAGCGGCGAATCTGCGAGGCGGAGATGTATACATCCCCCGGCCCGGGCGCCAGGCTGGGCTCGCGCAAAAAGCCATAGCCGTCGGGCAGCACCTCCAGCACGCCGCCGCCGGAGGGCAGGCTCTCCCAGGGGGGCTGGGCCGTCGGCGCGGCGTGGGCGGCCGCAAACGGCGCGGGCTGGGTCGGCGCGGGCTGGGTCGGACTGGGCGCGGGGCGGACAGGCGCGGCGTGGGCGGCCGCAAACGGCGCGGGCTGGGTCGGACTGGGCGCGGGGCGGGCCGACTGGGCCGTCGGCGCGGTGGGTCGCTGCGCGGATATGACGGGCGCGGGCCGATGCGGCGGGCGAAGCCGCGCCTCCTCGGCGGACTCGGCCACATGCTGGCGCACCACTGGGCGGCTGAGCACCCGGCGCGGACCGGGTCGCTTGGCCTGGGCGGCGGACGGCTCGGCGCGGCGCGCGGCAACCCCCTCCGGCGCGGCGGGCGGCTCGGCGCGGCGCGCGGCAGCCCCCTCCGACGCGGCGGCATCCCCCGCCCGGCTCGGCGCGGCTCCCTCCGACGCGGCGGCATCCTCCGCCCGGCTCGGCGCGGCTCCCACCGGCGCGGCGGAAGGCCGGTCCTCGGGCAGGCTGCGCGAGAGGGCGCTCAGGCGGGCGATCAGGTCGGCCTTCAAAATTCTGGCGGGGATCTCCAACTGTTTTTCCTGGGCCAGCTGACGCAGCTGGGGCACCGTCAGGCGCGCGTAATCTTGCTCCTTCAAGGAGCTCACATCCTTTCGAAGCCTCTGCGCAGGGCAGGGCAGAGAACATGCCCCCGGCATGATTCAAAAAAACTCCAGTGTCCATTATATGCCACAACGGGCAAAAGATTCCCTAAATACAAAAAAATTGGATTATTCCAATTTTTCGACATCATTTTTTGCTTCTGGGCGGTCCGTCCCGGGCTCAGCGCTGTAGGCTGCCGGGGATTCCGCGGCCTCGGCGAGGTCGGGCGCGTCCAGGACATAGGCGTCCGCCCGATACCAAGCCAGCACCAGCTGATCCAACTCGTCGTTGATCTGCTGGGCGCGGGGGGAGAAAACAATGCGGCCCTGCTCGTCGATATGGGCCTGCCGCTGCATCTGTTGGCGCAGCTCGTCGATGCGCCGCTGAATCTGCTCGCGGGTAGGGTGCTCGGGCAAGGGCGTCGGCTCGGCGGGTCTTCGAGGGTTGGACACCGCGCATCCGCCTCCTCTCTAGAGAGAAACCTCTGGGCATTTACACCCCCGGCGGGCCATGGTAAGATAACAGGCAAAGGAGGCGCTTAGCCATGTGCCGCTATACCGTGGATCGGATCGAGGGCGATCAGGTGGTTGTAGAATGTCCCGACGGGCGTATATGCATACGGCCCCGCGAGCAAATGCCTGCGGGGGTGCGCGAGGGAGACCGTCTGCGCCGAGCGGAGGGCGGTTGGGAGATCGACGCCCGGGACACGGCGCGGGCCCGCGAGCGGGCGAAGAGCCGACTCGACAAGTTTCGACGATCCGGCAGAGAAAACCCCTGATTTCACCCTATTATACCATTAATTCGACACAGACTCCACTTCTTTTCGACAAATTTTGTCGAAAATCGGCTCGAATCCACAGCGATCAAACACCGCCCGAGAGCGGTGCGCATAGAGGAGGATAAACCCATGAGCAAAAACGCCATCAACGCCGCCGGATTCCACCACGTCGCCCTGAAAGCGCCCGACCTGGACCAGGCCGTCGCCTTCTACCACGAGGGGCTGGGCATGCCCATCAAGGCCCGCTGGGAGGGCGGCTGCATGATCGACACGGGCGACGGGGCCTGCATAGAGATTTTCCCGGGCGGCAGCGGCGCGTACCGCGAGGACGGCTTCTACCACATCGCCCTGGCGGTGCCCGACGTGGACGCGGCGGTGGCGACCGCCCTGGCCGCCGGGGCCGAGCTGACCGTGGAGCCTAAGGACATCGCCCTGCCCAGCCAGCCGCCGGTCAAGGCGCGCATCGCCTTTGTGCGGGGCGTGGCCGGGGAGAGCATCGAGTTTTTCAGCGAGGAGAAATAAGGTTTTTTTGGCAGAGCGCTCCGCTTGCGGGGCGCTTTTTGCGCAATTCTAGAATACCATCTTATGCAACATAATTCAATACATACTGTAATGCATATGTCTTGCAACAGTCGTGCAATACTGAATGCAAGGAATTATGTATTGCAGGAAGTGATCTCATGCGCAAGTTCAAGATTCCCGTGCCGCCCCGCTCAACCAACAAGTCGATTCGCTTTCCCAACGAGGTGATTGACCGCGTGGAGGCCCATCTGGTCAATACGGACTGCACCTTTTCGGCCTTTGTCGTGGCCGCGGTCCGCAAGGCGCTGGACGACCTTGACAGTCCAGAATCCGAGGATTGCTGACCGAGGCGCTTGCTGGCAAGCGCCTCGGTTTCCTTTTTCCCCCAGGCTTTTTCCCGAACTGGAACCGCGCTTCGTGGTCAAAGTCCCCTTGCGAGGATACAATGGGCATTATTTTCTGCAAGGGGCATTTTTATGAAGAACGACTCCATCATTCTCAAACCCATCATTTCCGACTTTTTCAAATGCCTGCGCGAGACCCACGGTTGGACCCAGGAGGGCATCGCCGAGCGGCTGCATGTCTCCGCCCGGGCCTATACCGACCTGGAGCGCCAGGAGAATCTCTGCTCTTTCATCCTATTCTTGCGCTGCTACAGCTACTGCATGAGCGACGAGCAGCTCCTCGACCTGATGCACACCTGCAGCCAGGCCATCCGCGAAGCCGACGCCCAAAATCCGCCCTGCGCCTGACAGACGCAGCCCGCCAAGTCCGCGCCCGACGCGGGCTTATTTGTTGTTGTCCAGATCGGAGGGGATTGGTCCGACCCTATTTTTCCTCAAAAAACGGGGGAGGCGCGCTTCATCGTAGAACCCCTCCTCCCTGCCTACAATGGGATTACACTTTACTTGCAGGGAGTCGATGATATGGACAGCGACGCCTTAGCCTTAAAGCGCGCCTTTTCCAAGCAATTTCGCCGTATCCGCACCAAGCTGGACCTCTCTCAGGCCGCCATGAGCGAGCTGCTGGGCATCACGCCCCGGGCTTATTCGGACCTCGAGCAGGGCAAGAGCCTGTGCTCCACGACGGTGCTCTCGCGCTTTCTAACCTACTGCTGCCTGGACTCGGACCGCCTGGAGATCGTCGAGACGATCGTGGACGTCGTCATCGGCTGCGCCGTGTCGGCCTGATCGGCCGCGCCGGTCCGGCCAACCGCTCGACAGTTTTCCCCTTGACTTGTAGCGCGCTCCAGGTGGTATGCTAGCAGCGTTTGAGCCCAATTCACACAGAGGAGACGAGGAACCGACACGATCGTGGAGTGCAACACCGCCTACGAGGGCCGGCGCAACACCACCCAGGCCCACTGGCAGACCATGCGCGAGCACGGCTGGACCGGCGCGGCGGCGGTGGACATCCTCGACGAGACCGGGGAGATGACCCTGCCGGTTTGCGGGGGCAAGCGCATCCAGGAGAACTATGTGGGCGCCAACCTGGCGGCCTACCCGTCGATGCTGGCGCTCTCCCACTTCAAGGGTCACCCCATGGGCGGCTACGGCGGGGCGCTCTAAAAGTCCTCCATGGATACTGCGCTTATAACACTGCATAGGGGGACACACCTCTAATAATTAGCCGTGGGTGATAGCACTTGCGGCTTTCTGTCTAAAAACAAGGGATGACACCTTTGCCGTTTTGCATCGTTTTCAACTGTAAGAAGTAATCCCTTAGAAATTCCTCGGCCTCGATAATCACCTTCTATTAAACATACGCTTGACTTCGCTTATCAAATTAAAATTGTAATCACAGATTTGCCCTTGTGAACTCTTCATAGTTAGCGAACCTCTTAATGTTTCCGCCACCATTTATAATCATTTGAACCAAATCATCTTCTGCTTTCTTTGTTGAAATTGCCAACGCAGTCAAGTCATCATAGCGGTAAGCACTTATAATATCATAATAAGGAATATTATTCTCTTGTGATGCCTCAATGAGTGTGTTTTGAAGACATGCTGCTGAAAGAAACGCTAAAACACGATTTCCGTTTTCGCAGCATATATATATTTTATTAAAGGTTGAGCTTATTTCTTCGTATAGACTTGCCAGCTCCGAGTAGTCGGGTTGTTTGTTATTTTTTTCTGTACTTTTCGTTTCTTCTATGTCGCCTATTATCAGTTCCCACTTCATATGTTCACTTACAGATTTTAATATTTTAAAACAATTATTTTCTGCTGATATTTCATCTTGCGCCTGTATCACATCAAGATAATATTTCAGAAAGTCTTGGGGCATATTATTGAATTTTGTCAAATCTTCGTACTGCTTTTTCAAGCCAAAATGAAAGTAATCTTGATTGTAGAGAGCAATAACATCTGCAAGAGTCATAATCATGTAAGCTGCGTATGTGCGAACAGCCGAAAGCTGATTACAAATTCTCATTTTAGCATATAGATCACAGGCAAAAACGAACCTTTCTTTAGCAATATTTTTCGTATACTCCACATCTCGCAAATTTGATCGTAATCTGTTCTGTAGTCTTTTAAACTTCTCTAAATCTTCTTTTTCCGCATAAAATAAGATTTCAACATCGCCAATGCAAGGCAAAAGGACTTCTTTAAGGTTTGCAATATTTTCTACCCGTTCCCAATTCATCGGAAAAATATCGTAACCGATACCATTTAAGATAAAATCAACTGCAAATTGGTATCCACGTTCTGTCTTTGGAATGAAATAGCAATCCACATCAGATTTAGCATTCGCCGTCCCATTAATAAAAGAGCCGTATGCCAAAAGTATTGAAATATCCTCTGCATACTCCTTCTCTGCCCTTTTTACAATCCAATCAATAATTTTTTCATTTGTTGTTATACTCATAGCTAATCTCCCCGTGTATTTGTTAATACTCCACTTACTGGTAAATCAATATGTGAGAACAAAAGTCACGCAGTAGGCGTCAACATCACTTTGATTTAGGTGGGTTTCAAGGAGTAGACAATACCAGTAAGGGTTTATCATTGCCGCCTCTAAAAATGACGTTCTATTGCGGGACAGATTAGGCACCATTTTAGCACCATTGCGGCAAAACTTTCGGTTGTTTCACAGGTGAAAGACCGCTAAAAACGTAGTACCTATGCGGCTTTGCACGGCTTCACCTTTCATCGCCTGCCGCTATTCATTCCACTATTTTTTAGTTCTCGTCCAGCAGCGCCAGCACGGCCTCCAGCGCGTCGCCCTGAACCCACAGGTCCGGCGTCAGGCCCGCCGTCTCGGGGCAGTACCCCTCCGGCGACAGGCACAGGCTCAGCCCGAAGGCCGCGCGCAGGTGGGTGTTGGGCAGGACCGGCTCCATGCCCATGCCCCCAATCACCGCCCCCCGGGTGTTGACGCCCACCAGCAGCGTGTCCACATCCGGGCAGCTGATCAGCGCGTCGCAGAGGGTCTCGGCCGACGAGGCGGTGTTCTTGTTGACCAGCACAATGACCGTGGGCCGATGCCCCAGCCGGTCGACGAGCTGCCCGCCCAGCAGGATGCCCGTGTCGGTGCGCTCGACGGGCCAATAGTCGCCCAAGGTCGCGTCCTCGGCCGTGGGGTACTCGGCCCGGCGGCATTTGCTCGCCCACGCGTCCCGCCCGGTGTAGGCGCACATGAACAGGTCCACCAGCAGGCGGTGGCCGCCGGCGTTGTCGCGCAGATCCAGCACCAGGGTGTCCGCTTCGCGGGCGGCGCGGACCTGGGCCACAAAGTCCCGTGCGGGCGCGCTGTCGGGCTCCTCCACCGGGGCGGCGGCCATCGCCGTGAGCGTCAGCACCGCCACCCCCGGCCGCGGCCCCTCGGCCAGGGCGCAGGCGTAGCGCCCGCCGCCGCCGGGATATCGGTAGGGCGTGGTCAGCTCCAGGGACTGGGCGCTGCCGTCGGCATAGCGCAGGGTGACGCGCCGGTCGGGCGAATCGTCCGGGGCCAGCAGGCACAGGCGGTAGGCCGCCTCCCCCGAGGCGGTCAGGCTGGGGCGCAGGATCTCCTCCAGGGCGTACCCATCGACCCCCCGCAGGCGCAGCCCGTCTTCCAGGCGAAAATAGCCCTCCTCGTCCCGGCCGAAAACCAGCGATTCCTCGGCGAAGTAGGGCGCCTGGCGCGGGTTGAGGGCCTTGCCGTTGACGGTAAAATGGCTGTCGGTGATGATCTCGGCCAGCGCGCCGCGCACGCCGTCCTCAAACTGCGCGCCCGTGACCGAATCCCGCCCGGCCCAATCGGCGATCAGCCGGTCGCGCGCCGGGTCAAAGACCGCGTCCCCGCCGAAATGCCCGTAGGGCCCATAGTAGGTGGCCAGCAGGTCGAACAGCGCCGACACGTCCTGGGCGGCCTGCGCGCCGGAGACCCGCCCGCCGCGCTGAAAGGCCGGCGCGGCGACCAGGTAGGGCTGCCACGGGCAATGGGCGTGATCGGACACGCCCATTTCGTCCGCCGGGTCCTCGGCGACGGGGACGAACTGCGCATAGCGCGCCTGAGCGTCGGCGATCATCCCCGCCCAGACCGGCGCGCCCGCCCGGCCCCCGCAGCCCGACAGCAGCAGCGCCCAGGCCAACAGCGCCCAGCACATCCGCCTTCTCATATCGATCCCCTCCCGCTCAGAACCGGCTGACCCGGTTGCCGCCGTCGGCCTTGCTCTGGTACATGGCGCGGTCGGCCTGGTCGAGGAAATGGGTGGGCGGCTCCTGGTCGGATGGCGCGCCCACATGCCAGCCCACGCTCAGGGTGACGACGCCGCCGGACACGCCCAGGGCGTGGGGAATGGCCAGCTGCTCCACCGCCCGGCGCATCTGCTCGGCGATCTCCCCGGCCCGGCCGCAGGCCGAGGCCTTCAGCAGCGCCAGAAACTCCTCCCCGCCGAAGCGGTAGACCGTCACGTTCTCCCGCTGCAGGCGGCGCAGGGCCGCGCCGACCTTGGCCAGGCAGTCGTCCCCCATGAGGTGGCCGTAGTGGTCGTTGTAGAGCTTGAATTTGTCAATGTCCATCATGATCACGCCGATGGCCGCGCCGGTCTTCTCGCAGGCCTCGTACAGGGCGTAGTAGGTGTCCTGGAAGCTGCGGTGGTTGGGCAGGCCGGTGAGCTGGTCGGTGACGCTGCGCTGCTGCAGCTCGTCGTTGAGCTGCAGCACCCGCTCGCGCGCGAAGGCCTCCTCCGCCCGGGTCTTGTTGACCATCCAGCCCAGCAGGATCGACAGGATGAACACCCCGACGCAGTTGATGGCATCGGCCAGAAAGAAGCGGGACGATTTGATATGGAAGCTGATGATCAGCGTTGCGGCGGTGGCCAGGGCGGCCAGCGACGTGGTCAGCACCGGCGGCAGGATGAAGAGCATCTGGGAGACGACCAGCACCACCAGGAACACCGGGGCCGACTCATCGACGCTCATTATCGTGCCCACATACGCCCCGAAGGCCAGCACATGCAGCAGGTACGCCGCGGCGAAGGCGTTGTACCCCCGCGCGCCCCGGCCGGTGCGCAGCAGCGCGCTGGAGAGCAGGAACAGCGTCCCCTCCAGCGCCAGCGCGCCCGTGTAGAGCGCCAGCAGACGCCGCCAGGGAAAGAAGGTCAGGCAGCTGAGGATGACCGACGCGCTGACCACCACGAAGCAGGCCGACAGGCTACGGATGGTCCGCAGGTTCTTGATGCCGATCTCCCGGGCGCAGCGACCGAAATAGGTCTGCCGGCGGTCGTCGGTCCCCTCGATATCCAGAAAGGCCCAGCGGAGAAACCATTTGCGCACGGGCGCGCCCCCTTTCCGCGCCCGGGCGGAACCCCCGGCGCGATGGTTTTATCCCGGCAGCAGGCTGGTCGCCGCCGCCATGACCGGCAGCATCAGCATGCACACCAGGTTGGTCAGCGCGAAACCCACGGCCGCGTAGTCCTCATCGGCCCCGCAGGCCGCGGCCAGGATGGTGGTCTGGCTCATGATGGGCAGCGACGCCTGGATCAGGAAGACCTTCTGGATCAGGGCGGGCAGGCCCAGGGCGAAGGTCATCGCCAGGGTCAGCAGTGGGGAAAGGACGAACCGGCCCACCAGCACCGCGCCCATGCCCTTCTGATAGCGGATATGCTTGACGCCCATGCGCTCTAGGAGCATGCCCGAGTAGAGCAGCGCCAGGGGCGTGGTGAGGTTACCGATATACTTCATGCTCGACAGGGCGAAATCCGGCAGCTTGACCTGGAGCATCACCAGGGCCACGCCCGCCAGCGCCCCGAGGATCGGCGGGGAGAGCAGGCTCTTGAGCCCCTCGCGCCAGCCGCCCGCGCTCGGGCCGGTCGCCCCGTCGCGCTGCATCATGCGGATGCCCAGGGTCCAGAACAGCAGGGTGTTGCCGATGAAGTAGACCAGCACGAAGGGCACGCTCTGCTCCCCGAACAGGGCGACGTTGACCGGCACGCCGATAAAGATCGTGTTGGAGAAGGCGAACATACAACAGAATACGCCCCGACGCCGCTGTTCGATCCGCAGCAGCGGGCAGAGCAGCTTGGCCACGCCCACCAGCGCCAGGATCGACACGATGGGGCTGAGCAGGGCGTAGCCCGCTTCCAGCAGGTCCTGCCGGGTGAAATAGTCCACCATGTTGTAGCACAGGAGCACCGGCGTTGAGAACTGCACCACCAGGCGGCGCACCAGCTGGCCGCCGCCCTCGTCGAACCAGCCCCTGCGCGAGAGGAAGAACCCCGCCGCCACCAGGATCAGGATCGCCAGCACCGCCTGAACGCCCCCCAGCACGCCCGCCATGGTCCTCCCCCTCCCCGCCGCGTTGATTTACAGGCTGAACAGCGCGCTGTCCTCGCCCTCGAAGGCCTCGTAGATGGCGCGGATGGCCCGCTCAAAGTCCCGGTCGTCCACGCCGACGATGATGTTGAGCTCCGAGGAGCCCTGGTCGATCATGCGCACGTTGACCTTGGCCTTGGCCAGGGCGCCGAAGAGGCGGTAGGCCATGCCGGGCTTGCGGATCATGCGCCTACCGACGGTGGCGATCAGGGCCAGGTCCTGCTCGACGAGGATGGTGTCGGGCTGCACCCGCTGGCGGATGCGCTCCAGGATGGTGTCCAGGTGGCCGCCCAGCTCCTTCTGGCTGACCACCATCGAGATGGTGTCGATGCCGCTGGGCAGATGCTCGAAGTTGACGCCGTTCTCCTCGAGCACCTGCAGGATGCGCCGGCCGAACCCGCGCTCGGAGTTCATCAGGTTCTTCTCCACCGTGATGGACACGAAGCCCTTGCGCCCGGCCACGCCGGTGATGTGCGAGGGGTCCTCGTCCTCGGCGGCGTACTGGCTGACGATCATGGTGCCCGGGGCGGCGGGGTCGTTGGTGTTGCGGATGTTGATGGGGATGCCGGCCTTGCGCACCGGGAAGATCGACTCGTCGTGCAGCACGCCCGCGCCCATGTAGGACAGCTCGCGCAGCTCGTGGTAGGTCAGCTGGCGGATGATGTGCGGGTTGTCGACGATGCGCGGGTCGGCCATCATGAAGCCCGACACGTCGGTCCAGTTCTCGTAGAGGAAGGCGTCCACCGCCCGGGCGACGATCGCCCCGGAGATATCCGACCCGCCCCGGGAGAAGGTCTTGACCCGGCCGTCGGCGTAGCTGCCGTAGAAGCCCGGCACCACCGCCCGCTGATGCCGCTTGAGCTCGTAGGCGAGCTCCTGCTGGGTGCGCTCGCCGTCCAGGTAGCCCTCCTCGTCGAAGAGGATCAGCCCCGCGGGGTCCACGAAATCATATTCCAGATAGGCCGCCAGGATGCGGCCGTTGAGGTACTCCCCTCGGCTGGCGGCGTAGTCCGCCGAGGCCCCGTCGGCCAGGTTGCGGGCGATCTCGCCCAGCTCGCGCTCCAGGTCGATGTTGACCCCCAGGTCCGCCGCGATGCCCAGATACCGCTCGCGCACCTTGCCGAAGACCGGCTCGACGTCCCGCCCCTGCTGGGCCAGGGCGTGGCAGGCGTAGAGCATGTCGGTGACCTTCTCATCGTCCCGAAAGCGCTTGCCCGGGGCCGAGGGCACCACATAGCAGCGGGCCGGGTCGGCCAGGATGATATCCCGGACCTTGCGGAACTGCCCGGCGTCGGCCAGGGAGCTGCCGCCAAACTTGGTTACCTTCACATTCATCTTCCTCTACCCCCATCAACTAGCCGCGATCGAGCGGCACTCCATATAGTATCGCTTCTCCTGGGCGTGGCCCATGGAGAAGGTCTTGCGCGGCAGGCTGCCCCCCGCGGCCACCGCCGGGAACAGGGCGCCCTTGTCCATCGCCGGCAGGATGAAGCCCAGGTTGCCCGCCCCGTCGGCGAGCTGGCCGACCACCTCGGCCCCGTGGATGTAGTCCACGCCCACCTCGGGGTGGACGGCCAGGTAATCGTCCAAAAACCGCTGCACCGTGCCCACCGCCAGGGGGTGGACCGCCCCGTCCAGGCGCAGGCGGCGCTCCCCCCCGGCGTAGACCGCCGTGACGACCTGCTCCCCCTCGCCCACGCCGCGCTGCGCGCGCCAGGCCGCGAACTGCTCCAGCACCGCCTCGGGCTCCACCCCGAAGAGCACCCGGTGGATCGGCTCGAAGACCAGGCTGGGCTCGTGCAGGTTGACCAGCTCGCACAGGGCGTAGCGCGCCGGGTGGGCCGCCGCCCGCTCGGGCGGCAGCTCGGCCTTGATCCGCTCATAGCAGGCCTTGGCCGTGGCCAGGGAGTGGTTGCCGTCGCCCACGGCCAGGCGCATGCCCCCCGGGGCGGGCAGCGCGTCGATGCGCGCCAGCGCCCCGGCCGCTTGCTCCCCATCGACCCGGTAGCCCTGGATGCGCCCGCCGCCCTCCATCAGCGCCACGTCGTAGCGCAGCGGGCCGGGGAAGAGGTTGCCCAGGACCGTGTCGCCCGGGTCGTCCATCAACAGCAGGATGTGGGGGCTCTCCAAGGGCGCGCCCTGGCGGATGCGCACCCGGGGAGGCAGGCGCTCCTCGATGGTGGCCTCGGTGGCGCGGATGGGCGAGGCGCTGCCGGGATGATAGTCGTAGGCCTCCAGGTCCACCGCCAGCACCAGGCCCTGGCGGATGCCCGTGGAGGTTTGGCGGCGCACGTAGACCATGCCCTCAAAGGGCGCGTCGAACACGCCGCCGCCGAGATACGCGCGCATGCGCTCGCCGATGGCCCGGATGCGCGCGTCGCGGTCGGCCGCCTCCAGGTAAACCTCGGGATATACCAGCCGCAGCGTGGAGGGGGCCTCCCCCACGGCGCGCTCCACCCGCTGCCAATAGTCGGGCTGAGAGGTGTACTGATCGCAGGCGACGACCGCCCACTTGGCCAGGTCGATCCCCTCCCGGGGCAGCAGAATCTCCGGCGCGGCGGCCACGCCGCTGGGGCTGAGTTTCATATGACGGTTCCCCCTCCAACATCGTTGCGTCCATCGGGCGCGCGGCGCGCCCGCGGATATTCTACCACATTTTGCCCCGCCCCGTCCATGGGACAGGCACCCCATCGGGTCGGCGGCATAGTATGGCATTGAGGCTGAGCCAGCCTACCATCTACAAGGAGGAGAGCAGCATGTCTTTTTACGCCTACAAGAACTCGCAGCTGTCCATGTGCCCCGGTCCGTTGAACGGCAGCCTGGGGGATCTGAAAGAGAAGGTCTGTGTACAGGTTAAGAAGGTCTACGACTCCTGTATGCAGCAGGAGCAGCTGGACATCAAGGGCGTCCATTTCACCGACATACACCCCGTCGTGACCAACACCTGTACATCCCCCGGAAACCTGACCATGCCCCTGACCCTGGTGAGCTGCCGCAGCACCAGCATCCGCGGCGAGCTGTGCAACCTGTGCGTGGAGCCCCTGCCCGACCGGTGCAACTTCGCCCGGGTGCGGGTGACGGTGGCCATCCCCATCGAGGGCACCTTCGAGGACGCGTGCGGCCAGTGCGCCGTGGGCAAGGCGGTCATCCAGGTTCCTAAGGATGTCATCCTCTACGTTCCTGACGAGTCCATCATTCCCTACTGCGTGGAGTCCCTGGTCAGCGCGATCTGCGTGAGCGGCACCCAGTGCAGCGAGTGTGTGTTCAACATCTCCCTGTGCGTGACGGTCATCCTGAAGATCCTGGCCGAGGTGGAGCTGCTGATCCCCAGCTACGGCTTCTGCCAGGTGCCCCCGTGCGAGGAGTTCGCCGAGAACGTGTGCGATGAGTTCTTCTCCCTGCCGCTGTTCCCGCCCCAACCCGGCCAGAACACCTGCAACCCCGCCCCCTGCAACAATAACTGCGCCTGCCCGCCGACCATCCAGCCCCGGTAAGGCGCCCGCTCAAGGAGGAGTCTAACCATGTCCTGCAACTGCCTTTCCACCTCCGCCGGCAAGGGATCCATCTGCATCCAGGCCCGCCAGGTCATCGCCGCCTGCCGCCGGGATATCAAGAAGGAGAACTTCGCCCTGGAGTTCACCCTGGACCGCTCGGTCAACCCCAACTGCCCCCTGTGCCTTTCCTGCGTGCACACCGCGGCCGCCCCCGCGGAGATCTCGGATCTGTCCGTCTGCCCCCTGTGCGACCGGCCGGGCTTCGCCCGCGTGCGCGGCAACGTCACCTTCAACCTGGAGGCGGAGCTGTGCGCCGACAACTGCCCGGTCTGCGGCGTGGCCACGGTGTCCCTGCCCGTCGACCTGATCCTCCAGGTGCCCTGCAACACCATGCTGCCCTACATGATCGAGGCTTGGGCGGCGGGCGTGGTCTCCAACGCCACCTGGATGTGCGGCACCTGCTTTGAGGTCACCCTGTGCGCGTCGATCGTCGTGCAGGTCCTGGCCGACACCATGGTCTCCCTGCCCGGCGCCTCGACCTGCCAGGTCAACGCCTGCGAGACCTACGCCGACTCGGTGTGCGACGACTTCTTCTCCATGCCGCTGTTCCCCACCGGCAGCGTGGCCAGCGGCAGCGCCTGCGCCAACGGCGGCAACAACAACAGCTCCTGCGGCTGCAACAACAACAGCTCCTGCGGCTGCGGCAACAACAGCTCCTGCGGCTGCAACAACAACAGCTCCTGCGGCTGCAACAACAACAGCTCCTGCGGCTGCGGCAACAACAGCTCCTGCGGCTGCGGCAACAGCTCCTGCGGCTGCGGGCACAACCACGGCGGCATCCAGCCCCGGTCCACCACCAGCCAGGCCATCTGCGGCACCTGCGGGGCCCATCCCTGCCGCTGCTCCTCGGGGCGGATCGTGCGCCGCATCCCCTTCTACGGCTCGGCCGAGTAACCCCGTTTTTCCCCAAAAGCAACGGAGGGCTGCCCACTGGGCAGCCCTCCGGCTTTTGGGTTTACTTGCCGTAGCGGGCGAAGACCGCCCGGGCGTCGGCCAGGTCGGCCGCCAGGTCCCCCGCGCCGCCCTCGATGGAGATGCGCGCGTCGTAGCCCACGGCCTCCAGCGCCCCGAAGAAGGCGCTGTAGTCGCCCTGGCTGCCGTCGCCGGCCTTGGGATAGACCCGGCCGACGGGGTTGGCGATGTGACAGTGCTTCATCATCGGTCCGGCGGCCAGGATGCCGCTCATGTCCTCATCCTGCTCGGCCATGTGGTACAGGTCGGCCAGGCAGCCGATGTTGGGCCGACACACCCGCTGGGCCAGGCGCAGGCCGTCGCCCACGCGGTTGATGACGTTGCACTCGGCCGGGCGCAGCGGCTCGATGGCCACCTCCACGCCCACCTCGCCGAGGATGTCGCTGGCCAGGGTCAAAAAGCGCGCCAATTGATCCTGGGCGGCGTGGCGGTGAAAGCCCTCGGGGATCTGCCGGGCCCCGCCCGAGCCGAACACGATGACCTTCACCCCCAGGCGGGCGGCGCGCTCGGCGGCCAGGCGCAGGTAGGCGCAGGTCTTCGCGTCGTCCACCGCCGGGCCGGTCAGGGGCACCGAGGCCGGCACAAAGGAATTGCAGGCCTCCACCGGCACCGGCGAGGCGTCGGCCTTGGCGCACAGCTCGGCGAAGGCGGCCTGGTCCAGCGCGCAGACGCCCGCCATGCCCAGCTCGATATAGTCGTACCCGTGCTGAGCCAGCAGGGGCGCGTTGTCAATGGATGTGCACACGCCGATTTTCATGGGAAGCCCTCCTTATTTGCGGCCGTACAGGGGGCCGAAGTTGGCGCAGGCCCGGAAATCCGCGCCCTCGCGATCCTTGGTGCCAAAGGCGTTCCAGCTGCTGGGGCGGAACAGGCGGCTCTCGTCCACGTTGTGCATGCACACCGGGATGCGCAGCATCGCGCACAGGGTGATGATCCGGTCGCCCACATGCCCGGCGTTGAAGGCCCCGTGGTTGGCGCCCCAGTTGTTCATGACCGAATAGACGTCGGTGAAGGCGTCCTTGCCGGTCAGGATGGGGGCGAACAGGGTGGTGGGCCAGGTGGGATCGGTGCGCATATCCAGGGTGTTGAAGACCTCCTCGGGCAGCTCGACCGTGTAGCCCTCGGCGATCTGCATCACCGGGCCGACGCCCTTGATCCAGTTGAGCCGGGTCAGGGTCACGGGCATGCCCGCCTTGGTGACGAACTTGCTGGAGTAGCCGCCGCCCCGGAAATAGCCCAGGTCCGCGTAGGGCCAGCAGGTGGCCTCCATGCAGTCGGCCGCCTCCTGGGGGGTGATCTGCCAGAAGGGCTTCATGGTGGGCTGGCCGTCCTCGCCCTGCTGGCGGCCGCAGCCGTCCACCGCCGCCGCGCCGGAGTTGATCAGGTGGATGAAGCCGTCCTTGGCCCGGCCCTCAAGCGCATAGCCCGTGACCCGCTTGACCGCCTCGGGGCTCCAGTAGGTGCGCACGTCCGCAAAGACCGAGGCCCCGCCGGTGAGCAGGTGCCCAAAGAGCATGCACACGCCGTTTAGGGCGTCGTTCTCGGTGGCGACGATGTAGGGCTCGCGGATGCCGTCCCAGTCGAAGGAAGCGTTGAGCATCGCCTCCATGAAATCGCCGTTGGGGAAGTAGTCGGTCCACTGGCGCTGGCCCTGGAAGCCCGCGGCGATGGCGTTGTGCCCGTTGGCCTCCTCGCCAAAGCCCAGCGCGCGCAGGCGGGGGTTGCCCACCATCAGGTCCTTGGCGATCAGGGCCATCTTGACCACCCGCTGCCAGACCTCCTCCTTGCGGGCATCGTCATGCTGCTTGTCGGCGGGGTTCTTGTCCCAGCCGGGCAGGCAGTTGCGCTTGACCCAGGCGTAGGCCCTGTCGTAGGCCTCGGGGTCGTAGATGCCCAGGTCGATGCGCCGGGTGAACTCGGTCATGTCGATGGACTCAAAGCGCATGCCCAGGTAGTCCTCAAACAGGGTGGGGTTGGGGATGGAGCCGGCGATGCCCATGGCCGTGCCGCCCATGCTCAGATAGCTGCTGCCCCGCATCCAGGCCACCGCCAGACCGGCGTTGACAAAGGCGAGGATCTTCTCCTGCACGTCGGCGGGGATGGAGCCGTCGGAGGCGTCCTGCACGTCATGGCCGTAGATGCCGAAGGCCGGGATGCCCTTCTGGCTGTGGGCCGCCAGCACCGCCGCCAGGTACACCGCCCCGGGCCGCTCGGTGCCGTTGAAGCCCCAGATCGCCTTGGGGGTGGCGGGGTCCATGTCCATGGTCTCCGAGCCGTAGCACCAGCAGGGGGTGACCGTCAGCGTCACGCCCACGCCCTGACGGGCGAACTTCTCCGCGCAGGCCACCGCCTCGGCCGCCCCGCCGATGGTGGAATCGGCGATGACGCACTGAACGGGCAGGCCGTTGGGATGGCGCAGTTTGCTCTCGATCAGCTGGGCCGCCGCCCGGGCCATGCCCATGGTCTGCTCCTCCAGACCCTCGCGCACGCCGTTCATGCGCCCGTCGATGGTGGGCCGGATGCCCACCTTGGGGATGCCGCCGCCCAGTCGATTGACCGGATCGGTCATGGGAAAATCCGATAGGTTCAAAGCCATATGGGTCTCCTCCTTCGCTGCCGCGCTCTGCCGGGGGTTCTCCCCCCTCTGCCTTCCATTATACCTGCGCAGTGCGCTGAACTCAATGGTCATATCGCAGAAAATGTCACCCGCCGGGCGGTGGTCGGGGCCGCCGGGCTGTGGTACAATACCCGCGGAACCATCCTCGCGGAAAAAAGGGGGAACCGGCCATGCGCGTGGGATCGGCCCAGGGGCGGCGCGCCGCGCTGTTCACGGCGGTGTGCTTCGCCGCGTACTTCTCGGCCTATCTGGGCCGGCAAAACTTCGCCGCCTGCATCCCCTCCCTGACGGGCTCGGGCCTGGTGGGGCGGGCCGAGGCCGGGGCCGTGGCCACGGCCTTCTCGGTGTGCTACGGGGCGGGGCAGCTGCTGGCGGGCTTTGGGGGCGACCGGCTGCCGCCCAAGTATCTGATCGCCGCGGGGCTGGCGGGCTCGGGCCTGTGCAACCTGGCCATGGCCGGGGCGGGCGGGTTCGGCGCGCTGCTGGGGGTGTGGATGGTCAACGGCCTGTGCCAGAGCCTGCTGTGGACCCCGCTGCTGCGCCTGGCGGGGCTGATGCTGCCCTTCGCCGCCTGCACCCGGGCCTGCACGGCGCTGTCGCTGGCGGTGGGCGTCGGACCCATGGGCGCGCTGCTGCTCAGCGGCGGGCTGCTGGCGGCCGGGCCCTGGCAGGGGGTGTTTTGGGTCCCGGGGGCGTGGTTGCTGGCGATGGCGGCGCTGTTCTACGCGGCGGTGACGCGCCTGGAGCGGCGCCCCGTCCCGCCGGACGACGCGCCCCCGCCCGGCGACCTGCCCCGGACGCCCAACCGGCCCGCGCCCGGGCTGTGGCGGGCGGCCTGGGGGGCGGGCCTGCCGCTGCTGTGCGCCATGGGCCTGTGCACCGGGGTGCTCAAGGACGGGGTGCCCACCTGGATCCCCACCCTGATCGACGAGAGCTTCCGGCTGGGCAGCGTGCTCTCGGTGATGACCGCCACGGCGCTGCCCCTGGTCAGCCTGGCGGGCATCTGGGCCGCCCGGCGGATCGAGCGCCGCCTGGATCAGGCCGGGGCCAGCGCGCTGTTCTTCCTGGGCGGGGCCCTGGCCATGGCGGCGCTGACCGCGGCGGGGTCGCGCAGCCTGCCGCTGGCGCTGACGTGCCTGGGGGCGCTCAGCTGCGCGGCCATGGGCCTGAACACCCTGGTGATGACCCTGATGCCCCTGCGCTTCGCCCCCCTGGGCGGGGTGTCCAGCGTGTGCGGCATCGTCAACGCCTGCTGCCACGCCGGGGCCGCCCTGGCGGGCTACGGCATCGGCCGCCTCTCCGAGGCCGCGGGCTGGCCGGCGCTGCTGGCCGTCCTGGCGGGGGTCGGCCTGGCCGGCGCCGGGGCCGCCCTGGCCCTGATCCGCCCCTGGGCAAAATTTTGCAAAGGCCGCTAAACCCCCTTGCTTTCAGCGGCAAAGCTGGTATCATTTGAGGTGAGGTTACTTGCAGAAAGGGGCGTCATGTCATGAGCCAACCCATCCGCGTCACCGTATGGAACGAGTTCCGCCATGAGAAGACCGACGAGGCCGTCAAGGCCGTCTATCCCGAGGGCATCCACGCCTATATCGCGTCCTTCCTGGGCCAGGACGCCGACTTCACCGTGCGCACCGCCACCCTGGACGAACCCGAGCACGGGCTGACCGAGCAGGTGCTCGACGAGACCGACGTGCTGATGTGGTGGGGCCATATCGCCCACGACGAGGTGCAGGATGCGATCGTCGAGCGGGTGGCCAAGCGCGTGTACGCGGGCATGGGCCTGATCGTGCTGCACTCGGGCCACGCGTCGAAGATCTTCTCCAAGCTGCTGGGCACGCCCACCGGCATGCTGCGCTGGTATGAGAAGGACACCAAGGAGCGCCTGTGGGTGGTCTCCCCCGGCCACCGCATCGTGCAGGGCGTCGGCGACTACATCGACATCCCCCACGACGAGACCTACGGCGAGCTGTTCCACATCCCCGAGCCCGACCACCTGGTGTTCATCACCTGGTATCCCGGGGGCGAGGTCTTCCGGGGCGGCTGCTGCTTCGTGCGCGGGGCGGGCCACATCTTCTACTTCCAGCCCGGCCATGAGACCTGCCCGGTCTACCACCATCCCCAGGTGCAGCAGGTGCTCAAGAACGCCATCCACTGGGCGGCCCCGGCGGGCGAGGGTTTCGCCTACCAGACCGGCCACGCCGAGCCCATCGAGGAGATCTAAGGGCGCGAAAGAGGACCCCGAACGGGGTCCTCTTTTTGGAATTCACGGCGCTACGGGATGGTCACCGGGACGGTCAGGGTCAGCTTGCCCATGGGGCCATGTGGGTGGTTTTCGGTTAGATTGCCGACCAACAGCGCATACTCGAGGGTAGCCTCGAGGGTGTACGTCCCGGGCGGCGGCGGGGGTTCGCTGTAATCCGGGAAAGCGGCCTCTTGATTCAGCAGCGCGCCCGGTTCCAGGGAAGTATGCACGCACACATCCACGCTGGTGCGCTGGCTGCCCGGCGGGAGCTTCCCGTCCTCACCCCGCAGGAGCACACAGATGGGAGGCTCGCCGTGGGCAATGGGTACCGGGGCGACCAGATCAGCCACCCGGGCGCTGACGGTCACCTGCAGCACGCCGTCGACGTAGGCGATTCGGTCAAAGCTCATGGTAAAGATATCGTCCTGGACCATCGGCCGATCCGACGGCTCGGGCCGGGCGGTCTGCGACGCGCACCCCGCCAGCAACAGGGTCGTCGCCAGGACCAGCGCTCGCCATCGCCGTGCATTTTTCACCACACTGGCACCCCCTTAGTACGCCGTCACGCCAAACTGGTCCCGGATCGCCGTGGCCTTGATAAAAAACGAATAGCCGGTATTGGTATTCACACCCGAATGAGTGCCGCAGATATAGGGGGAGGCGTCGTTGCTGTACACGACGGCGCCGCTGTCGCCTTTTTCCCGGCCATAATCCGCGGTGCTCATGTTGGTCAAATACACGCCAGAAACGGTATCAGAGTAATTCACCTGCTTGACGATGCCGGAGGTGGTCTGCGTGATCGCTCCGCTCATATTCACGCGGCTCCCCACCGCGGCGATCATCAGCGAACCGCTCCTGAGGGTTTTGGCGCCGTTGGTGTAGCAGACGACGTTCGAGAGCGAGTAGGAACTGTTCGTGATCTCCACGAACGAGACGTCCACCGAACCGCTTAGCTTCCTGGCCGTCACCTTGCCGATCTCGGTTGCGCCACTTTTGACCGTCCTGCCCACAGAAACGCCATGGGCCGCGGTCAGAAAGCCATTGACGCCATTGCGCTTGCAGCGGTAGCCAAACGAGTAGGAGCCGATGCCAACCACCTCTATACCCTGCCCGGCGTAGAGCGTACCCGCGTCGGGGGTCGCCGGACCTACGGAGTTTGCAAAAACGATCCAAGGTTCATCGCAGATATTGTTGGAACTGGGCAATCTTCGTCTCGTCGATGTCCTTGATCCAGACGGTGACGGAGTTCTCCTGATCTGACAGACCCGCGCTCGTAATGTCGCTGGCGATGGCGTGTTCATTGGCGCAATTCTGAACCTTGGCATTGATGGTGTTCATCGTCTCCGTCAGATCACGGTATGCATACGGAGCCGATTGAAAGAGAACATCCGATTTTTTGGCCGCGGAGCGGATGGACGCCCGCGTTTGGTCTGTGTCCTGCGTCAACAAAACGACGAGATTGCCGCTCCCGTTGAGATAGGCCCCCGCGTAATAATCGGGAAACACATCGGCGTTATTGAGGTCCTCCAGCCTCATCAGGGATCTTCCGAGCCGCGTTTCTGAGAAAGCGTTGAGCATCTCATTATAGGCGATGTTGGACGCAGTCTGATTGCGATCGACGTTTTCGCCCGCCGGCGCCGCGGAAACCGTTGTAAGCAATAGATTGGTCACAAGCAAAGACAGGGTGGTCAACAGGGCGATCATCTTGCGGCGCGATTTCATGTCCGATAACCTCCTCAAGCTATGAATTGTAGGTTGTCACGAATCGCTGAGCATTACCCAAAGAAAGAACCCTTATGCTCGCCTCTTTTCACGGTTCCATTGTTTATGTCCAAATACAGTATATATTGCGCATTTTGATATGTCAATATGGTTCGGGGAAATCATACATGATTCGCCGATTTTGTCCACTAAACCCGAAAACGCCCGTACCAATGCACGGGCGTATCCCCTGTGATCCCCCCTACGCCAGCGCGTCCAGCTGCCGGCGGATGACCGCCCGCACCGCCTCCCGGTCGAAATCCGGGCAGTAGCGGGGGTAGCTTCGCTCCAGCCCGTAGCTCCACTTCTCCAGCTCCGCCCGGTCGTAGGTCCACATGTCCACCACGGTGAAATCCGCCGGGTAGGCCGCCTCGGTGTGCACGCCCGCGCCCCCGTCGTAGAGGGAGCCGTCGGGCAGGCGGACGCAGACATGGTCGCACTCCCCGCCGTCGCCGGTCATGACAAAGCAGATGTGAACCTTGTCGGCGAAGCGGGCGTTCCAGGCCCGGAAGAACAGGTCCGCGAACACCCCGCAGGGCCCGTAGTTGATCCGGGGAATATCCCCCTCCCAGCCGTAGAGGGCCTCGATCCCGGCGCGGACGCCCTCCAGGGCGGCCCGCTCGTCGGCCGACAGGGGGCGGCGCAGGGACTTGTCATAGCAGTTGAACCGCCCGGGCTTGCCCCGAAAGCGCACAAAACCCCGCAGGCCGTAGCCCATGCGGGCGAACAGGGCGTTCATGGCGGCGTTGGCCTGGTAGGTGTCGCTCCTGAGATAGCCGCTATCGCGCCGGGCTAGGGTCTCGGCGTGGGCCAGCAGGGCCTTGGCCAGGCCCTGTCCCTGGCGCGAGCGGTCCACGGCCATGCGGTGCACCACCGTGGCCGGGGCGTTCAGGGACCAGGGCACCGACGCGTACTCGGGCGCCTGATCCCGGTTGATGCAGGCGCAGGCCCCCACGCCCCCGTCGTCCACGACGTAGAGCTCGCCCCGGGCGATATCCCGGGCGAAGTCCTCCCGGGCGGGGTAGGTCTCGTCCCATTGGGGATTGCCCGCCGCCCGCATCTGCGCCACCGCGCCCCGGGCCAGGGCTTCGATGGCGGACAGATCCGCCAAGGTCGCTCTTCGGATCACCGCGTTCCCCCCTTGAATGATTCCCGGGCATCGCCCGGAAAGGAGTTGTCCATGAAAATTGACATCGTCGCGCAGCCCGGCGAGCGCGTGCGCGTGGCCGAGCGCATCCTGCTGCGCCTGCCCCAGTGGTTCGGCAACCCGCCCGCCACCGCCGCCTACATCGCCGAAAGCGCCGGGCAGGAGGTGCTGGCCGCCTGGCCCGATCCGGGCGACGCGACCGCGCCGGATGAACACCCGACCGCACCGGGCGACACGACCGCGACCCGCCCGGACGACGCGACCGCGCCGGACGAACACCCGACCGCGCCGGGCGGCGCGCACAGCCCGGACGGCGCGGTGGGTTTCCTGGCCCTGCAGCGCCACTACCCCGCCAGCTGCGAGATCGCGGTGATGGGCGTGGACCCGGCCTGGCACCGGCGGGGCGTGGGCCGGGCGCTGGTGGAGGCGGCCATCGCCCGCTGCCGGGCGCAGGGGGTGCGCTTTCTGACCGTCAAAACCCTCGACGCCAGCCACCCCGATCCCGGCTACGCCCGCACCCGGGCCTTCTACGCGGCGATGGGCTTCACGCCCCTGGAGCGATTCCCCGAGCTGTGGGACCCCAGCCAGCCGGCGCTGATGCTGATCGCATACCTGGGCTGAGGGCTCAGCGCGGGTCGTGAACCACCCGGTTGTCGGCGGCCTCCGGCTCGGGGCAGTGCTCCAGGGCCAGGCGCAATTGCCAGGCGTCGGGCGCGCAGATCACGTTGTCCCGCACGACGAGGCGCCGGACGCTCTTGGCCTGAAGCAGCAGGTCTGCCGGGTTTTCGAGCACCACGACGTTGCGGCGCACCTCCAGCTGGCCGTGGACCCACTGGTCCTGGACATGCCGGGCGCTCTCCGGACAGACCAGCACCGCCGGGCTGCCGCAGCCGATCACCAGGTTGTGATGGAAGTCCACCTGCGAGATCGGGCCGGACTCGTACCAGCTGGCCGCGTCGTCGGCGATGGACAGGGCGCTCATGCCCAAGCGGAAGAAATGGTTGTGGTGGATGTTGACGCGGCGGCGGGTGGTGACCAGCACGCCCCGGGTGGGCACCACCGACAGGTCGCACCCGCACACCTCCACCTCGGGATAGTGGCTCAGGTTGTCCACCACAAAGTCGCCCCCGTCGGGTAGCTCCACCGGCGCCTTCAGGGTCAGTCGGATGGCGCGCGGGTCGAGCATCTCCGCCCGGGCCACCACCGCCCGGCGCTCGGCCAGCAGGGTGTCCGAGGCCACCAGGGCGATCTCGTCGCCCTGGAAGAAGGCCTCGAACCCGTAGGTCTCCGGGTGCATGAAGCGCACCACCAGGGCGTCCGGCGCGGGCTGGTCCACCACCTTCAGGTGGGTGCCGTGGACGTTGAGCACGTCGTCATGCGCGCCGCAGAAGGTGCACTCCCTCAGCAGCACCCGCCCCCCGCAGCCCGACAGGTGCACGAAATCCGCAAAGGCCGCGCAGGTGCGGCCCGAGGCCGGGTCCGGCGCGCAGCAGACATGCTCCAGGGTGATATCGTCGGTGAACTGGCCGACGACGCCCAGCCCGTGCATGTAGCGCACCGACAGGTTCTCCAGGCGCACCCCGCGGCACTGCTCGAAGAAAAAGCCCACCTCGGTGCGATGGCCCCGCCGCATCTGGAACACCTGGCCCGCCGCGACCTCGGGCCGCCGGTCCATCTGAAGGCGCACCCGGCCGGGGGCCAGCTCCCGGGCCAGGCGCGCGTGCTCCAGGGGCTTGTAGGGGGTGCGCCAGGTGCGCCGGGTCTCCGGGTCGTACTGCTGCACCTGGGCCCAGGGACCCACCCCGTCAAAGCGCCAGCCCTCGCCGACGAAGAAAAGCCTGTCCCCATCGATCTCATAGGCGGAATCGGGATGGACGCGGCAGGTCATGCCCCCGTCGTCCACCGCCTCGACGGTCATCTCCGACATGGTGGGCCGGGGCATGTCCACCGTCAGCCCCCGCAGGGTCAGGTTGCGGCAGCCCTGGGCCGCCACATAGGTCATCGGCCCCAGAAAGCGCCAGACGGCCCCCTGCCCGTCGATGGTCAGGTTGTCCACGCCCCGCAGGTCCACGCCGATGTTGCGCCAGGCGCCGGGCAGGTCCCGCTCTCCGATGGTGTTGGAGATATACAGCGGGCGGCGCGTCGCCTGCGCCGGCAGAAAATCGTATACCCCCGGGGCGAAGCGCAAGGTCACCGGCTCCCCCGCGGCCTTGGCGTCGGCCAGGGCGCGGGCCACCAGGGGGCCGGCTCCCCGGCCGCAGCCCGGGGTCAAGCCATAGTCGGTCATCTCCAGAATCATGGGCGCGCTCCTTTCGCATTGAGCCATGTGCTCCCTCCAGCATAGTCGGCCGGGGCGCGCCCGTCAAGGCCATTTGTGGTATCCTATTGTCAGGAGGTGAGCCCCATGATCCTCAGCGCCAGCCGACGCTGCGACGTTCCAGCCTTCCACACTCCCTGGCTGCTGGCCCGGCTCCAAGCGGGCTTCGCCGGGGTGCGAAACCCCATGAATCCCCGCCAGGTCAGCCTGTGGCCCACCGCGCCCGAGGCGGTGGACGCGCTGGTGCTCTGGAGCAAGAACCCCGCGCCGCTGCTGCCCCACCTGGATATGCTGGCCGGGTACACCCCGCTGATCCAGTACACCCTGACGGCCTATCCCCCCTCCATCGAGCCCGGCCTGCCCCCGGCGGCCGAGCGGATCGCGGTCTTTCAGGCCCTGGCCGCGGCCCTGGGGCCGGAGCGCCTGATCTGGCGGTACGACCCGATCTGCTACGGGCCGGGACTGGGCCGTGCGGAGCACGTCGCGGCCTTCGCCGCGCTGGCCGGACAGCTCGCCGGGCGCGCGGGCAGGTGCGTCATCAGCTTTTTGGACGATTACGCCGCGGTGCGCGGGGCGCTGGCCGCGCGGGGCCTGTACGCCCCGGACCCGGCCGAGCAGATGGCCCTGGCCTCGGCGCTCTCGCCCATCGCCCGGCGGGCGGGGATGGCGATATCGGCCTGCTGCGAAGCGGTGGACCTGACCGCCGCCGGGGTGAGCGCCGCGCCCTGCATCGACCGGGCGCAGATCGAGGCGCTGTGCGGCCGGGCGCTGCGCGCGGGCAAGGACCCGGGCCAGCGGCCAAAATGCGGCTGCGCCCGCAGCGTGGACCTGGGGGCCTACGAGGCCTGCCCCCACGGCTGCGTCTACTGCTACGCCAAGCGGCCGGGGCGGCGCTTTCGCCCCAGCGACCCGGCCTGGGAGACCCTCTCCGGCCCCATCGGCCCCCTGGACCGGGTGACCGACCACCGATAACCCCCCGGGCGGGCGCGCGTGAGACGGCGCAGCGGTGCAAAAAAGCGCCCTGGACGGGGCGCATGGGACGGCGCAGCGGCGCAAAAAAGCGCCCCCGAGGGGGCGCGGCGGCTCAGGAGCCGGTGTTCTCCTTGCCCAGGGAGGAGGCGCACTCCTGCTCCATGGACTCGATGCCGATCGAGCGGGTGTGGTGCACCGGCTTCCAGATCGGGTTGCGGTAGAAGATGGCCGCCAGGTTGATCCACATCCAGGTGAACAGGAACAGCGGCCAGCCCAGGATGCCCTTCCACACCTTGCGGGGGTCCTTGCGCTCCAGCAGCACCGTCAGCAGGCCGTGGGCCAGCATGGCCAGGATGCTCACCAGCCCGGAGATCACCCCGGAGAGCACGATGATGTACCAATGGGCCTGCCCCGCCCAGCCGACGATCAGCGTCAGCACCGAGCTGATCAGCGCCAGGCCCGAGCAGGGGATGCCCAGCAGGTAGACCAAGAGGTCCAGCCGGGCCATGCCCAGCTTGCGGTCGGTCCGGGTCAGCAGCTTGGGCGTGAAGAGCTTCAGGCACTGCAGGTTGCCCACGGCCCAGCGGTAGCGCTGGCGCACCGACTGCTTAAAGGCGGTGGGCTGCTCGTCGTAGAAGACCGCGTCCTCGGCGAAGTGCACCTTCTTGCCCGCCAAGATCTGGCGGAAGGAGAACTCGCTGTCCTCGGTGATGGTGTTGGTGATCCAGCCCTCCCGGCCCAGCAGGTCCGAGCGGAACATGAAGCCCGTGCCGCTGGCGATGCAGCTCAGGCCGATATTGTCCCGCGCGCGCAGGAAGAAGCGCGACAGGCACCAGAAGTAGATCGCGTAGCAGCCCGACACCCAGCTGTCCGAGGGGTTCTTGATGTCGCGGTAGCCCTGGGCCACCTCCACCCCACGGCAGAGCTGCCGGTTCATGGCGGCCAAATATCCCTTGTCCACCAGGTTGTCCGCGTCGAAGATGCAGTAGGCGTCGTAGCTCTTGCCCTGGCGGGTGATGATATCGAAGATGAACTGCAAGGCGAAGCCCTTGCCGCACTTGTCCAGTTGGTCCCGCTCGTAGGTGATGGCCCCGTGGGCCCGGGCGACGGCGGCGGTGTTATCGGTGGAGTTGTCGGCCACGACGTACACGTCGAACTTGTCCTTGGGGTACTCCTGGGCCAACAGGCTGTCCACCAGGTACCCGATCACGGTCTGCTCATTGCGCGCGGAGATGACAATGGCAAAGGTATGCTCCCGCTCGTCCACAACCCGCTTGCTGGGCCGCTTGAGAAACGAGCAGAGCGCCACCACCACCTGGTAGAACAGGATCACCAGCGTGAAGGTGGACAGCACCCTCACCAGTATGCGCAGCACGGTCAGCCATTCCATATCGGTTTGCCTGCCTCCCTCGGTTTGATGGGCTCCCGCCCCGGCCGGGCGGCTCTTTTAGGATGGACGCGGGGGCAAACATTTTGTTCCCATCCCCGCGGCATCCCCATCATACCATAGACCCCGGGCCTTTTGTAGACGAGCTGGCAAGATTTCCCGCTTTTCTTAAGAAAACGCTAGCTCGACGCGGGGCGCGGCGGGCGGAACTGGCGCGCGGGGCGCGGAACTGGCGCGCGGGGCGCGGAACTGGCGCGCGGGGCGCGGAACTGGCGCGCGGGGCGCGGAACTGGCGCGCGGGGCGCGGAACTGGCGCGCGGGGCGCGGAACTGGCGCGCGGGGCGCGCCCGCAGAAAAGCCGCCCGGCGAAAACCGGGCGGCTTTTCGCTGCCTCAGAGCAGCTGATCCAAAATCTTGGTGATCTCCTGGAGCTTCTGCTCGGCGTCCTGGCCGTTGACCGCGTCGCGGACGCAGTGGGTCATGTGGGCGTGGAGCACCTCGCGGTTCGCCCGCTTGAGGATGGACTGGGTGGCCATCAGCTGGGTGGCGACGTCCACGCAGTATCGGTCCTGCTCGATCATGCGCAGGATGCCGTCGAGCTGCCCCCGGGCGGTTTTGATCAGCCGGGTGACCTGCTCCCGATCGGCTTGCATGGGCACTCCCCCTTACTGGATGTCGGTGACCTCGTACCCGGCGTCGGTGACGGCGGTGACCAGGTCCTGGTCGGGCACGTCCCCCTGGACGGTGACGACGGCCTGGGCTTTCTCCAGGTCGACCTGGGCGGACACGCCGGGCACGCCGTTCAGGGCCTTCTCGACCCGGGCGGAGCAATGGCCGCAGCTCATGCCCGCGATGTGCAAAATCTTCTTCATGTCGTTTCCTCCTTGTGTTTGGGTTGAAGCCGGAGCGCGCTCCGGCGGGGCGACGGTTGGGATGGGGCGGGTCGGGCCGACCCCCACGGGGCAGGCGGGCGCGCGCTGAGTCGGCGCGGCCTGCACGACCGCCGCCGGCCCGGCCGCGGCGGTCTTGGCGTAGCGGGGCTTGAACCAGCGCAGGCGCAGCGCGTTGAGCACGACGCACACGCTGCTCAGGCTCATGGCCCCGGCGGCGAACATGGGATTGAGCTTGAGCTGGAAGCCCAGGTAGAGCACCCCCGCCGCCAGGGGGATGCCGATGGTGTTGTAGATCAGCGCCCAGAAGAGGTTCTCCTTGATGTTGCGCATCACCGCGCGGGACAGGGACACCGCCCCGGGCACGTCGTTCAGGTCGCTGTGCATGAGCACCACGTCCGCCGACTCGATGGCCACGTCGGTGCCCGCGCCGATGGCCACGCCCACGTCGGCCCGGGCCAGGGCGGGCGCGTCGTTGATGCCGTCGCCCACCATGGCGACCTTGCGGCCCTGCCCCTGCAGATGGCGCACCTGGGCCTCCTTGTCCTGGGGCAGCACCTCGCTGATCACCTGGCTGACGCCCACGTCCTGGGCGATGGCCTGGGCGGTCAGCCGGTTGTCGCCGGTGAGCATGACCACCTCAAGGCCCATGCCCCGCATCCGGGCGATGGCCTCGCGGCTGGTGGGCTTGACCACGTCCGCCGCGGCGATCATGCCCAGCAGGCGGTCGTCCGCGGCGAAGTACAGGGGGGTCTTGCCCTGGCGGGCCAGGGCCTCCTCCCCGTCCGACAGGCCCGACAGGTCCACCCCGGCCTCGTCCATCATGCGGCGGTTGCCCGCCTTGACCGTCCAGCCCGAGACCTGAGCCGACACCCCCCGCCCGGCCTGGGCGGCGAAGTTCTCCGTCTCGGGCAGGGTCAGGCCCAGCCGCTGGGCGTGGCGCACGATGGCCTGGGCCAGGGGATGCTCCGAGGCGTGCTCCACCGCCGCGGCCAGGGTGATCAGCTCCCGCTCGGTCACGCCCGGGGCGGGCAGCGCGTCGGTCACCTCGGGCTGGCCCTGGGTGATGGTGCCGGTCTTGTCCAGCACCACGGTGTCCAGGGCGTGGGCGGTCTCAAGGGCCTCGGCGGACTTGATGAGGATGCCCTGCTGGGCCCCCCGGCCCATGCCCACCATGATGGCCGTGGGCGTGGCCAGGCCCAGGGCGCAGGGGCAGGAGATGACCAGCACCGAGATGCCGATGGACAGGGCGAAATCCACCGGGTAGCCCGCGATCAGCCAGGCGACCATGGCCACCACCGCGATGGCGATGACCGCCGGCACGAACACCCGGCTGATCCGGTCGGCCAGCTTGGCAATGGGCGCCTTGGAGGCCGTGGCCTCGTCCACCAGGCGGATGATCTGCGACAGGGCGGTATCCCCGCCCACCCGGGTGGCCTCGAAGCGGAAATACCCCGCCCGGTTGATGGCCGCGCCGGTCACCGCGTCGCCCACGGTTTTATCCACCGGCAGGCTCTCGCCGGTCAGGGCCGACTCGTCCACCGAGGCCGCGCCCGAGACGATCACCCCGTCCACCGGCACGCGCTCGCCCGGCCGCACGGCCAATAGGTCGCCCACCTGCACCTGCTCCACCGGCACCACCCGCTCGGCCCCGTCCACGACCACCGTGGCCTGCTGGGGCGCCAGGTCCATCAGCTTGGTGATCGCCGCGCTGGTCTTGCCCTTGGCCCGGGTCTCCAGGTATTTGCCCACGGTCACAAGGGTCAGGATCATGGCCGCGGACTCAAAGTACAGGTCCATGGCGTACTGATCCACCCGGGCCAGGTCGCCGTGGCCCAGGCCGTAGCCGATCTGGTAGATGGCCACCACCCCGTAGAGCACCGCCGCCGTCGATCCGATGGCGATGAGCGAGTCCATGTTGGCCGAGCCCCGCAAGAGCGCCTTGAACCCGCCGGTGAAGTAGCTGCGGTTGATCGCCACCACCGGCAGGGCCAGCAGCAGCTGGGTAAAGGCGAAGATCAGGGCGTTCTCCCCGCCGTGGAAGATGTGCGGCAGGGGCCAACCCGCCATGTGCCCCATGGAGATGTAGAACAGCGGCACCGTGAAAACGATCGACCAGATCAGCCGCAGGCGCATCGCCCGCTCGGGGCGATCCGCCTTGGCCGGGGCGGCCGGCGCGGCCGACGGACCCCCGCCCCGCACGCTGGCCCCGTAGCCCGACCGCTCCACCGCGGCGATGATGCCGCCCTCGTCCACCGCCGCCTCGTCGTATTGCACCAGCATCTGGTTGCGCAGCAGGTTGACCGACACCTCGGCCACCCCCGCCGTGCCCCGCACCGCCTTCTCCACATGGGCGGAGCAGGCCGAGCAGGTCATACCGGTTACGTCAAACATGGTTTTGCGCATCGCGCACGCACCTCCTAACACCCCCTCCCTGGGGGGGTATCTATAGCGTACCATCCCTTTTCCCATCTGTCAAGGGCTAGCATGCCCGCCCGTGGGGTGGGGTATGCGCCGGCAGGATTCCCCCGGCTCGGCGTGGAAAGATGCATCATTCTTCAAAAGCGAGGTGCTGCCCATGTTCAGACCCATGCGCCGGGCCCGGCAGGCCCTGACCCCCGAGGCGTGCGCCGCTATCCTGGCCCGGGGCACCGCCGGGGTGCTGGCCGCCAGCGGGGACGACGGCTACCCCTACGCCGTGCCGCTGAGCTATGTCTACCGCGAGGGAATCATCTACTTCCACTGCGCCCAGGCCGGGCACAAGCTCGACGCCATCGCCCGCAGCGACAAGGTGTCCTTCTGCGTCATCGACCGGGACGAGGTGATCCCCGAGGCGTACACCACCCACTTCGCCAGCGTCATCTGCTTCGGCCGGGCCCGGGTGGTCGCCGATCCGGCGGAAAAGCGGCGCGCCCTGCACCTGCTGGCGCAGCGCTACTGCCCCGAGCAGGCCGAGGGCCACCAGCGGGAGATCGACCGCTTCTGGGAAAAGACCGCCATGGTCGCCGTGACCGTGGAGCACATGACCGGCAAACAGGCCGTGGAGCTGGTCAAAGAGTGAGGTATGTGGAGTAAAGAGCTATTGAGGAAGGTTTTCTACCCTTTAAATAGTAGACCCTACAAATTGCGCATAAGGTGCCATTTGGAGTACACTATAAACAAATCTACTGGAGGTTGAGCATATGTACTGGGAAAATATCCTTACAGCAATCGTTACAGGTGTTGCTTCAATAGTAAGCTCGGTTTGGATCGCAAGAAAGCAATCAAAGAAAGAGTTGTTGCAGTTACAAGAAAGTAATAAATATGATCTGGAGAAACTAATGCGAAAGCATGAAATCGACATTGATGAACTTGAGAAGAAGTATAGGCTTGAATTGGAAACCATGCAAAAGAATCATGAACATAAGATGGAGATTATCCGCTTAGAGCATGAAAATGCGATTGCACGCCAGGAAAAGGCAGCAATGAATACCGCTATGTCCGGCGCAATGGGGAGTGTACTGGAACAGATTTGTGGTGGAATTGCTGACAGTCCTGAGATTAAAGAGAAATTTAATCAGATTGCGATGGACTCTCTACGCAAAAAACGTTCAGGCCAATAATCGTTTTCCTATTATCTTAACTCAAAATTCACTTGTCCTCAGGCAACTCCAGGTTATCAAAGAGCGGGTCGTCGAAAAATTCGCGCACGGTGACACCCAACCCCTCGCAGATCATCTGAATGGTGATCACGCCGGGATTGAGGCTTTTGCGGTTGAGCGTGCTGTACACCGTCGAAGCCGACATGCCCGCCCGCATGGCCACCTCATGGATCGTCATACGCCGTTGGCGACAAAGCTGCTCAATGCGCCGGGCGACGGCCTCTTTCGCGTTCATCGCAATTTCTCCATTCTACGGGTTTTCCTCAATTGTAGAGAAATTTGCGATATATCGTATGGGGTATATCCCAAACACGGGATTTGTGCTATAATTGCGGTATATCCCAAGCCAAAGAATGGAGGCGTTCCCATGTCCGAAATCTTGAGCGAGCTGTACGCGCGCATGCTTGAGTGCGGCGCGGGCCAGCCCGGCGGCGAGGTCTTCCGCGAGGCGGACGCGCGGGCGGCGGCGCTGGAGCGGCATTTGCGCGAGCGGCTGGGGCCGGAGGACCGGCGCGCCCTGGAGGCGCTGATGCAGGCGCAAATCTGCGCCGACGGCGAGCGGCAGGAGGCGGCCTTCATCCAGGGCTTTGTGGCCGGGGCGCGGCTGGCGCGCCTGGTGGACGCGGGGCGTTGACGGCCGCTCTGGCGGGGGCTGAGCCCCGCGCCGGGGCAGGAGGTCACGGCGTTTGGGCCGCCCATCCGGCGATGGCAGCAAAAAAGCCCGCCCCATGGGCAGGCTTTTTGCGTTTCTCTCAGGCGCGCAGGGGCTTGAGCAGCTCGTAGAGGGGGCGGTAGCGCGCGTAGATCGCGCGGTACTTCTCATGCATCTCGGGGCGGGGCAGGTAGGTGCGCCCGGCCTTGATCAGCCGGCGCTCGGCGGTCTCGAGGCTGTCGAAGGCCCCGACGGCCACGCCGGCGAGCATCACCGAGCCGACGGTTCCGGCCTCGCTGTCGCCCAGGGCGTCGATGGGCAGGTTCAGGCAGTCGGCCTTCATCTGCAGCCACACCGGCGAGCGCGCGCCGCCCCCGGTGGCCCGCAGCCGGTCGATGGCCAGCCCGGCCCGGGACAGGCGCTCCAGGTTCAGGGCCATCTCGTAGACTACGCCCTCCATCAGCGCCCGGTAGAGGTCAGCCTGGGTGGTCTCCAGGCTCAGCCCGACGATCGCCCCCTTGGCCCCCTCGTCCATGTAGGGGGTGGCCGCCCCGGCGAAGTGGGGCAGGACCATCAGGCCGGTTGGCTCCTCCCCCACCCGGCGGTCCAGCTCGGCGTAGAAATCCGTCTCGCGCATGGCGGCGTACTGGGCCACGTCCTGGGCCAGCTGGTCGCGGAACCACTTGAGCAGCGCCCCGCCCGTGAAGGAGAAGGCGTAGCACACATACAGCCCGGGCAGGGCGTGGGGCACCACGGCGTAGTTGTCCTGATAGAAGGCCGCATCCTCGGGCGGCCGCTCGAACACCGGGGTGATGCACGAGACCGTGCCCGCCCCGTCGATGGCCATGCCGGGTTTAAGCACCCCCGCGCCCACCGCGGCGGAGACCTGGTCATGGCAGCCCGACACGATCTGTGTGCCGGCAAGGCCCAGCTCCCCGGCCAGGGGCTCCCTGACCGGCCCGGCCGCCGTGCCCGAGGGCACCGGTCGGCTCAAGAGCGCCGGGTCCACCCCGGCGGCGGCGAGCAGCGCATGATCCCAGGCCTTTTTGCGAATGTCGAAGGCCATGGTGCGCGCGGCCAAGGAGTAGTCGATCTGCGCCGCGCCGGTGAGCATGTAGACCACATAGTCCTCAAAGAGCATCACGCGCCGGGCCCGGCGGTAGAGCTCGGGCCGGTGGCGGGCGATCCACATCATCTTGGAGAGGGAGTACATGCTATGGGGTTTCATGCCGCAGGTGGCGATGATCCGCTCCTCCCCCACGGCGGCCGCCAATTCGGCCAGCTCCTCCCGGCCCCGGGGGTCGGTGTAGAGCAGGGCCGGGGCCAGGGGCTGATCCGCCTCGTCCAGCAGCACAAAGGACTCCCCGAAGGAGGACACCCCGATGGCCGCCACGCCGGGATGCTCCGCCCCGCCCCGGGAGAGCACGCCCCGCACCGCCCGCCACAGGGCCGCCGCGTCGAGCTCATGCTCCCCGGCCTGCCGCCGGGCGGGATACTCCTGATAGTACTGGCCCACGCGGTCGCCCTCCCCCGTGTAGAGGGTCAGCTTGCAGCCGGTGGTGCCGATGTCCAGTCCGCCGATGATCATGGCGCGTCCCTTCTTTCTCACAGGGGCATGACGTCATAGCCCAGATAGTAGGTGAAGGCCTCCTGAAGCACCTGCTGCATGTGGCCCACGCCCACCACCGTGTGGTGGCGAAAGCCGTTCTGCCCGAGCTTGACCAGCTTTTTCTGCAGGTCGGGGATCTCGGCCACGCCGCCGCAGCCGAAGTAGGCCTCCTCGATGGGCTCGCCGGTGAACCGTCCCTGGCCGATGTAAAAGGTCAGCTTGCCGTCCTCGGTCTTGCAGTTGGAGTAGGTCATGGGGAAGGCGGCGATGCGGCCCTCGTTGCTGCCCCAGCCGCAGCCGGGGTTGCCCTTGGCGAACATCTTGTGGTCGGTGACATGGCCCTTGCCCGCCATCAGGGACTGGGCCACCGGCCCGCAGTGGAACAGGATGACCTTGTCGGGGTCGTCGCCGTAGTTGTTGTTCCAGTCCAGGCAGGCGGTGGGCTTGCCCGAGGCCAGGGACATGGCCCGCATGTTGATCGCCGAGCACAGGTCGATCTCGCAGGAAGCGACGATGCCCCGGTCGTTGAGCTCGCTCAAGAGCACGCAGGGGGCGATGCCCAGCTCGCTCTGCATCTCCTCCCAGCAGCGCAGGGTGATGCAGTCCAGCCGGTAGTCCTGGATGTACTGGTCCAGGGCGACGGAGACCTTGGCCAGGGCGTCGAGCTTCTCGGCCGGGGTCTTGGAGAAATCGGTGTAGTCCACCAGGCGCTCCCGCCGGGCGCGCACCGCGCCGTCGGAGCTTGAGAGGGCGCGCACCTTCTGGAACAGCTCGGACAGGTCGAAGGTTTCCACGGCGATGCCCTGCTTCTGCAGGGTGATCTCGTCGTAGCGCACGGTCTTGAACTTGGTGGTGCGCGCGCCGATGGCCCCGATGCTGAAGCGCCGCATGCCCTTGACCACCCGGCAGATGGCCGCGAAATCGTGCAGGTTCTTTGCGAAGGCCTCCGTGAGCGGGTGAACCACGTGGGGCTCAAGCGCCGTGAAGGGCAGCCGGTACTGGTGGAACACGTCCATCACCGAGAACTTGCCGCAGAAGGCGTCCCGCCGGTGCTCAAAGTCCATCTTGCCGATCTCGTCGGGGTAGGCCTGGATCAGGATCGGCGCGCCGCAGTCCTGAAGGGCGGCGATGGCGCCGTTCTCATCGCCGAAATTGGGCAGGCAGACGATCACCCCGTCGTACTGGCCCCGGTGGGCCTTGAGCCATTGGGCGTAGGTCCAGCCCTCCTGCCGGGTCTCCACCGCGCCGTAGCGGGTCATGTCCGCCTCGGGGATCAGGTAGCCGTAGCCCGCCTGCTTCACCGCCCGGCTCATCTCCTCCCGGCCCGAGGCGATCAGGCTCTCGGGGAAGAAGCCGCGGTTGCCGAAATAGAGCGCAAAGGTTTGCTGTGCCATGACAGGTTCCTCCTTTTCGCGCGTGCGCGCGTCCTTACCCTGATTATAGCCGAATTCACGCCGCTGTCATAGCCTTTTTTCGCCGCAGGGCCGCCCGCGCCGCAAACAGCGTCAGCAGCAGCCCCCAGGAGATCGCCTCGGCGTAGGCGATGGTCATGTTGCCCCACAGCGGCCGCAGCGCGTAGGAGCAGCCAATGCGGCAGGCCAGCGAGGCGATGCCCGCCGCCGAGGAGAACATCACGTCCCCCCGGCCCTCCAGGTAGCCGCGCAGCGCCGCGGCCAGCCCGTAGACCAGGTAGAACCCGGCGATGGACCGGAAAAACAGCCGCCCGATGGCCACCGCCTCGGGCCCCACGCCGAACAGGGCGATCAGCTGGCCCCCGGTGGGGATGATCAGCCCGGTCAGCAGCAGGCTGACCCCGGCCATGAGCGCCGCCCCGGCGGAGAGCACCCTTCGGGCGCGGCGGCCGTCCCCCGCGCCGTGGGCCTGGCCCACCAGGGTGGAGATGCCCGCGGCCAGGTTGTTGACCGGCAGCAGGATGACCGAGTCCACCCGGTAGGCGGTGCTGATGGCCGCCACGGTGTGCGCGCCGAAGCTGTTCATGAAGTTCTGCAGCAGCAGCCCGCCAAAGGCGCCCACGCTGGACTGGATCATCGGCGGCAGGCCCAGGCGGCAGCCCTGGATCAGGGCCGAGCGGTCAATACTCCCCCGGCCGGGCCGAAAGCGCACCAGGGGATGCTTGGCCGCGCCGTAGGCCACCAGGAACACCGTCATCGCCCCTTGAGAGAGCACCGTGGCCGCCGCGGCCCCGGTCACCCCCCAGCCCAGCCCGGCCACGAAGGCCAGGTCCAGCACAATGTTGACCGCCGAGGAGACCAGGATGGCCAGAAAGGGCGCGCGGCTGTCGCCGATGCCCCGCAGCGCCGCGGCGTAGAGGTTGTAGACCGCCAGAAAGGGCAGGCCGATGAAGCTCACCCGCAGATAGTCCGCCGCCATGGCCAGGATGTCCGGCGGGGTGTCCAGCAGGCGCAGCAGCGGCTCGCACAGAGCGGCCCCGCCCGCGGCCAGCGCCGCGCACAAAACCCCCATAAGCGCCGAGAAGGTGGCCAAGATCTTGGGGATCAGCTCGTGCTCGCCCCGGCCGTAGGTCTGGGCGAAGAGGATGGACAGGCCGACGGTGAAGCCCGTCACCGCGGTCAGGACAAAGCCCAGCAGCGTGCCGGTGGCCCCGATGGCGGCCAGGGCCAGCTCGCCCTCGACGTTGCCGACGATGAAGGCGTCCACCCAGCTATAGACCTGCTGGAGCACGCCGCTGAGAATTAGCGGCAGGCTGAACTTAGCCAGCGCCAAGGCCGTGCGCCCCCAGCTGTTTTGCGAATTCTCCACGCGACTTCCCTCCTGATAAAAAACCGTATGCAAGGACAGCCTTGCATACGGTAGGTGCTCACCCGGTGCATTGACGCACGAGCGTATTATATCAGCGCCGCGGCGATGGGGTCAAGGGGCACGCGAGGTGCGGGGGTCGGACAGCGCAGCCGCAGGGGGTGTGGGGGTCGGACAGCGCAGCCGCGCGGGTGCGGGGGGCGGACAGCGCAGCCGCGTGGGGCGAAGCCCTGGAGCCCGAGGACAGCGCCGCAGGCGCTCCGCAGGGCGAAAGCCCTGCCCCCACGGGAGGGGCAGGGCCAAAGCCAGCCGCAGGGCGAAAGCCCTGCCCCCACGGGAGGGGCGGGGCCAAAGTCGCGTGGGGCGAAGCCCTGGAGCCCGAGGACAGCGCCGCCGCGTGGGGCGAAGCCCTGGAGCGCGAGGACAGGCGCAGCCTCCGCAGCGCGGAACCGCGCCCCCTGCGACAGGGGCGCGGCAAAGCGTTATTCTTGCGCCACGATCTGCTCGACGATGGGGCGCTTGAGCAGGCTGCGCAGGGGGGACAGGCCGGCCAGGTACGCCAGCAGGAAGCTGGCCAGGGCGCCCAGGCCGATCAGCAGCCAGGGGGACAGGGCCATCGAGGCGGAGAAGGCCCCCTGGATCAGCCGCAGCAGCAGCGCCTCGAGCCCCAGGCCCAGCAGGCCGCCCACCACCGCGCCGGTGACGGCGTAGAGCAGGCACTCGGCGGAGAACATCCGCCAAATCTGCCCCCGGCTCATGCCCGTGGCCCGGAGCATGGCGATCTCCCGGCGGCGCAGCTGCAGGTTGGTGGTGACGGTGTTGACGACGTTGACCGAGCAGATCAGCACCACCACCGCCATGAACCCGTAGACAAAGATGTTGACCACCACCACGGCGTTGCGGCTCTCCTTATAGTCGGCGTACTTGTCGTACAGGTAGATGGAGGAAGGGCCCTGCGAGCTGTCGGCGCTCTGGGCGGCCAGCTTGACGTTCATGCGGTCCACCAGGGCGGCGGCCCGCTCGCCGAGGCTCTCCTGCAGCCCGTCCAAGGCCTTGACGTAGACCACCGGGTTCTCGCCGGTGAACAGGGTGCTGTCCGGGGGCATGGGGTCCTGCCGGGCCTGCTGCCGCTGGATGACCCGCTCCAGGTTGGCGCCGGTGCAGGTGTTCTCCGGCAGGGCCAGCAGCTGTCCCTCCAGCCGCTCGGGCACCAGCAGCAGGGTGTTGACCCCCTTGCTGAGAAACCAGGGGCGGATCTCCGCCAGGGCGGCCACGGGCACCTGGAAGCTGTAATCGCGCATCTGGGGCTGGGTCTGGATCAGCTCCGGGTCGATCTGATAGAGCCAGCTGTCGAAGACCACCGTGTCGCCCACGGCGTAGTCGAGCACCTGCCCGCTCATCAGCCCGCGGTCGGTGGCGACCTCCACCCGCTGGCAGAGCACCGCGCCGGCGAGCTGGTCATAGTCGGGCGCGTCGGGCCCCAGGTCGAGCTGCTCATAGAGGGCGCGGTCCATGCGCAGCACCAGGGCGTTCGGGTCCTGCCACACTTGGCGGCCGGAAAGGATCGGGCTGTCGCCCTCGTAGTCGGTCAGCCGGGCGGAATCGGTGTCCCGGCCGTTGAGCATCCAGTCGAGCTTTTTGCTCTGGGTCTGCCAGTCGTCGGCCAGGTGCTCCTCGGGGACGTTGAGATTCGCGCCGATCATCATCACCCGGGCCAGCTGGGCCACGCCGGGCTCGGCGCTCAGCTCGCCGTAGAGGCTGTCCAGCTCGGCCGAGCCGTCCCCCTCCCCCATCGCCCGCGCCACCAGGTCGGCGTCCTGCAGGCTGCCGTAGGAGGCGAAGGCGGTGGTCATGGACATGGCGAAGCCCACCAGGGACACGAACAGGGTGACCGAGATGGTGATGCTCATCACCGTGGCCAGGTAGCGCTTGCGGTTGCGGTGGATGTTGCGCCCGGCCAGCACGCCCGGGTAGCCGAAGAACAGGCGCATCAGCCGGCCCCGCCGGCGGCTGGGCTTCTCCACGTCCTGGAAGATGGTGTTGCCCTTGACCGCGGCGATGGGCGCGATGGCCGCGGCCTTCTTGGCCGGGCTGCGGGCCGAGAGCAGCACCGCCGCCAGGCTCAGGCCGGCCGCCAGCAGGAAGGGCAGCGGCGAGACCACCAGCTCCAGGTACCGCAGCATCATCAGGTCGATCTTCTGCACGATGGCGAACACCACGGCCATCGCCCCCACCCCCAGGGCCAGGCCCAGGGGCATGGCGATCAGGTAGATGACCATGGCCTCCATGCGCACCATGCTGCGGATCTGCCGGGGCGAGGCCCCCACGCAGCGCAGGATGCCGAACTGGGCCATCTTCTCGCTGGCGGACATGGCGAAGGCGTTGCGGATGACCATGACCATGGCCGTCAGGATGATGATCGCCAGCAGGATGAAGGTGGCGGTGAGGGCGGTCTGGGTGGCCCCGCCCCCGCCGCTGGTCGCCCGCAGGTAGGAGCCGTTGGGCGACCAGTCGGTGACAATGTCGGCGTTGTCGGCCATGATCCGGCGCACCGAGGCGTATTTGTCCGCCCCGGCCACCTGCACCAGCAGGCAGTAGTCCTGCTCGTCCCCGGGCAGGGGCTGGCTGAGCAGGCTGTCCCCCTCGTACACGCCCACGACGGTGAAGGCGCGCTGGGCCGGGCGGGGGTCGGGCGCGTCGCGCTCGACCGAGAGGGTCAGGGCGCTGCCCAGGGCGAGGTCCTCGGGCAGGTAGGCCATGACGCTCTTGCCCACGGCGATCTCCTCGGGCGAGGCGGGCAGGCGGCCCTGGAGCAGGGTGTACTGCTTCATGCCCATGGCGACGCTGTCGCGCTGGGCCAGGGGAAGCTGCACCGTGGCGGCCTGGCCCTTCTCGTCCTGCCCGACGGTGACGGCGGCGTACTCGTTGGCCACGATGCGGCCCGAGGCGGTGACCAGGTGGTTGGCGGCCAGGCGGTCGGCCTGCTCGCCGGTCAGGTAGCCGGCCTGCCGGTCGCCGATGGTGAACTCGTGGCTGCCCACGGAGTGCAGGGTGTCCTGCAGCATCATGTTCTGCACGCTGGTGAGGAAGATGCCGATGGCCGAGACCAGGGCGCAGGCCAAGAGCACGCCCACGATGGTCAGGATGGTGCGCTTTCGCTGTTTCTTCAGGTACTCGGTGGTGATGCGCAGCAGTACGTTCATCCTTCCGCCCCCTCCGCCAAGCAGCCGTCCACCATGCGCAGCACGCGGTCGGCCTGGTCGGCCACCTGGGGATCGTGGGTGATCAAGAGCAGGGTCTGCCCGTAGCGGCGCACCGAGGACTTCATCAGCGCGATCATCTCCCGGGAGTTGCGGGTGTCCAAATTGCCGGTGGGCTCGTCGGCCAGGATGACCGCCGGGCGGTGCACCAGGGCCCGGGCCACGGCCACGCGCTGCTGCTGCCCGCCGGAGAGCTGGTTGGGCAGGGCCTTGCGCTTGTCGGCGATGCGGAAGGTGGCCAGCAGGTCCTCAAAGTAGGCCTTATCCACGCTCTGCCCGTCCAGGTTGACCGGCAGGAGGATGTTCTCCTCGGCCGAGAGCACCGGGATCAGGTTGTAGAACTGGAAGACGAAGCCGATCTTGCGCCGCCGGAACACCGCCAGGTCCCGCTCGGCCCGGCCGGTGATCTCCATGCCGTCCACCAGGACGCGGCCGCTGGTGGGATGGTCCACCGCGCCGAGCATGTGCAAGAGGGTGCTCTTGCCGCTGCCGGACGCGCCCAGCAGCGCCACGAACTCCCCCTTCTCCACCCGCAGGTTGACGTTTCGCAGGGCGTGGACCGCGGTGTCCCCCCGGCCATACTGCTTGCAAAGGTCCATGGTCTCAACGATACTCATGGGTTGTGCCTCCCCCTGTTGTGATGAGCCCAGTATAGCCGCCCTGGCTTAAGCCCGGGTGAAGCCGCCCTTAAGGTTCCGCAAGAAAGGTCATCAAAAACGTGGTGCCCCGGCCGGGCTGGCTCTTGACGGAGATCTGCCCGCCGTTCTTCTCGACGATCTGCTTGGCCAGGGCCAGGCCGATGCCCACGCTCTTGGGATCGACCTGGCTGCCGGAGCGGTAGAACCGCTCGAAGATGTGGGGCAGCTCCGATGGGGCGATGCCGCTGCCCGTGTCGGTGACCGACAGGGTGACGGTCAGGGGCGTGGCGTGGGCGGCGACGGTCACCCGGTCCCCGGCCCGGGTGTGCTCCAGGGCGTTCTTGACCAGGTTGCCCACCGCCTCGGCCATCCACTGCCCGTCGTGCGCCAGGGTGAGCTCCTCGGGCACGGCCAGCTGCAGGTCCACCCCCCGCTCCCGCGCCAGGAGGATGAAGGGCGCGGCGGCGGCCTCGGCGGTCTCGGCCAGGGGGGTGGGCTCCAGGCGCATGCGGATCGCCCCGGCATCCATGCGCGCCATCTTCAGCAGCCCCTGCACCAGGAAATCCGACCGGTCGATCTGCTGCTGGGCCAGGGCGAGGAACTGCGCCTGCTGCTCCCGGGGCAGCTCCGGCCGGGTCAGCAGAATCTCCACATACATGCCCACCGCCGCCAGGGGGGTCTTGAGCTGGTGGGAGATGTCGCCCAGCAGGTCCTGCATGTCGGCCTTGTCCTTGGCCAGGGCCTCCTTGGCGTGGTTGAGCCGGGCCAGGATGCGCTCCAGGCTCATGGCCAGCGCCCCCAAATCGCCGTCGGCCATCTTGGGCAGGGTGACCTGCCGCCCCTCGCCCATGTCCGCGGCGGTGCGGGCGATGCGGCGCAGGTCGGCGTAGACCTTGACGAGAAACCCCGCGCACAGCGCCAGGCAGCCCAGGGCCAGCGCCCCGCCCCAGATCAGAAACAGCCGGCTCTGCCCGCCGCGCAGCAGCCCGTAGAAGCCGTAGGTGTCGGCGGCCACGTCGGTGTAGCTGTAGGGGGCCAGGGCGGCCTGGCCGGCCGCCACGTCCTCCGGGTCGATCGTCCCGGTCAGGATCGGGTTGTCCTTCATGGGCGCGCCCCGGCTCAGGCTGCCGACGATGGCCAGGTCCCGCTGGGCCAGCCGCTCGGTCTGCGATACCGAGAGCAGGTGCACCGCCAACAGGCCGATCACGCCCATCACGATGCACAGCGCCGCCATCAGCCCGATCAGCCGGCGCACCTCCTTGTTGCCCAAAAACTGCGTCATCTCACTCCTCCAGGCGATAGCCGATGCCCCGGGCGGTGGTGATGCGCACCCGGCTGCCCGCCTGCCCCAGCTTCTCGCGCAGGTGGCGGATGTGCACCGACAGGGTGTTGTCGTCCACGAACTCGCCGCGCTGGTCCCACAGGGCGTCGAGCAGGGCGGTGCGCGTCAGGGTCTGCCCGGCGTGGCGGCAGAGCACCGAGAGCAGGCGCAGCTCGGTCACGGTCAGGGGCATCTCCGCCCCTGCGACGTAGGCCTTGGCCTGGTCCTTGTCCAGGGTGATATCCCCGACGGTGTCCCGGGCCTCGGCGCGCTGGCTGCGGCGCAGCTGGGCCCGCACCCGGCTCATCAGCTCCTTGAGCCGAAAGGGCTTGGTGACATAGTCGTCCCCCCCGGTGTCCAGGCCCATGACCACCTGCACCTCGTCGTCGCAGGAGGTCAGGAAGATCACCGGCGCCTGGCTCATGGTGCGCAGCAGCCGGCAGAGGCTGTAGCCGTCCCCGTCGGGCAGCATCACGTCCATGAGCACCAGGTCGAAGGACGCGTCCTGGAAATACGCCCGGGCCTGGGCCGCCGTGGCGGCGTGCAGGCACTCGAACCCCTCGGCCTTGAGGGTGAAGATCAATCCGGTGGACAGGGCCTGGTCGTCCTCCACCAACAAAATGCGCTGCATGCGCGTACCTCCTCTCCATCCCTTCCGTTATAGCATGCCCCGCCCGCCCGGCTCAACGAAAGAAACCGTCACCTGGGGCGGGGACAAAAAAGTGGGAGAACGGCCCCGCCGCTCTCCCGCAAAGCTCGGTTCACCACCGCCCGGCCAGCCAGCGCCCGACGGCAAGCGCGCCCGACGACCGCCCGGCCAGCCAGCGCCCGACGGCAAGCGCGCCCGACGACCGCCCGGCTACCGCTCACGCCCGCAGCCGCACCAGCTCCAGCCGCCCGGCAGCCGCCAGCCGCCCCTGGCACAGCGCCAGGGCCCCGGTCATGCCGGGCAGGCCCGCCGCCCAGGCCACCGCGCCCTCCAGGTCCTGCGCGGTCCGCACCCGGTTGCCCAGGGCGGTGGCGACCGCGTCGGCCAGGGCGCCGTCGGGCGACAGGGCCATGGCCGCGTCGGCCCGGCCGAAGCTGCGCGAGGGGCCCAGGGTGCCCGAGGAGGTGCACACCCCCATGGGCAGATGCTCCGCCGTCAGCCGCAGGCCGACCCGCCCGGTGAGGGGATGGTCCGCCCCGGCGTACAGGGCGGCGACCCGGGGCGTCCGGCCCCACAGGTACAGGTCCCCCCCGTTCTCCACCACCACCTCGTCGCTCTCGGGCAGCAGCGCCTCGGCCACCCGCTGGGCGATGGCCCCGGCCACCGCGGCCATGGGCCCCACCCCGGCCGCCCGGCCCGCCGCGGCCATGGCGCACACCAGCGGGGGCGCGTCCGCCTCAACCGCCAGGGGCGCAAGGCTGGTGAGAAAATCCGGGTGCTGGGCGATGTAGCCGGTCAGCTGGTCCCGAAGGGCGGTCAGGGCCTTTTGGGCGGGCCCGGCCAGGGCGCGCCTCGCGCCGATGTGCAGATCGCTCTCCCCCACCGCCACGCGGAAATAGGTCAGCCCCGCGCCCCGGTGCCAAGCGCGGTAGTCCCGCGCCACGCCGTCGCCGGCCATCAGGCGAAGATATCCACATCCATCGCCTTGAAGGGGCAGGCGGTGATGCACTTCTCACAGATCAGGCACTTGTCCTGGTCGAACTTGAGCTCCCAGCTCTCCGGGTCCATGTGCAGCGCCTGGCTGGGACACACCGCGGTGCACGCGCCGCAGTGCACGCAGCGGTCCTGGTTCCACAGGATGCTCTTGGTGAAGATGCGGGTGCGGATGTTCAAGCCGGCCAGGTAGTCCAGGGCGGCGGCGACGTTGTCGGCCTCGCCGGTCAGCTCCAGGGTGAGCTTGCCGGTGCGGCCCGAGGAGATCTCGGCCTGCAGGATGCTGAAGACCAGGTCGTAATCCTTGCTCAGGCGGTAGGTGACGGGCTGCTCCACCCCGTCGGGCGGGAAATACAGACGGACCTTGATGGTTTTCTTCATGCCTCTACCTCCTTGAGCGACTGGTTGACATTGTCCTTGGGCAGGGCCTGGATGGGGGCCTGCAGCAGGAACTCGCCCCGGGCGATCTGGTCCTTGAGCAGCTGGGCGATCTCCCGGGCCATTTTCAGGCTCGACAGGGGCGAGGTGGGCGTCTTTTTGCCGTTGAGCTCAATGCTGCCGCTGCGCAGCTGCTCATAGGACACCTTGCAGAAAGTGGGCCGGGACCGGCTGGGAACCGAATAATCGTACACGTCGGTGAACAGCAGGCGGTTGGGCACGGCCAGCTGGGCCAGCAGGTCCGCGTCCAGCACCGGCACCGGGATGCCCACGCCCATGAACATGGTCACCCCGTAGCCCTCCATGGTCGCCCCGCGCACGTAGCGGGGGTTCATCTGTTTCATGTCGCCGATCAGCGCCAGGGTGCCGCCGGAGTACTGGTTGACCCCGCCCGACACGGGCTGGACGTTTGAGACATGCTGGGTGCCCTGCCAGGCCACATAGCCCTGGGCCCCGCCCATGAAGATGCGGGTGCCCACGCCGATGGTGCGCAGCTCGGGGTCCTTGAGCAGGGGGGAGAGCTCCCCGGAGGTGGAGTAGGTGACGTTGCCCAGGTTGGGCAGCAGGGCGCCCATGTAGGTGTGCAGCATGCGCTCGGTGCTGTTGGTGGCGGCGTTGTAGTTCTGGTAGCAGTTGCGGGGGTTGAACATGTAGGCCTGGTTGACGCTGTGGATATCGATGTAGGTGTCGATATCGGTCTTGGGGTAGCAGTCAGTGCCGTAGCTCCAGGCCTTCAGGTGCATGCGCTTGCCCGCGATCAGGTCGGAGATGACGTGGGCCCCGCCGTAGTTCATGCCCTGGGTGTCGCTCAGCTCGGTCGCGCCGATGAAGGCGTCCACCGCCGCCAGCCCGGCGCACAGGGGCACGTCGTTCAGGCTGACCTTGGCCATGCGAATGGGCTCGTCGCTGTGGCCGAAGTTGATGAACGCGCCCGAGGAGCACATCGCCCCGAAGGTGGCGCAGGTGACCACGTCGACCTGCTGGGCGGTCTTCTCCACGCCCTGCTCGGCGGCCATGGCGACCACCTCCTCGGCGGTGACCACCACCACCTTGCCGGACTGGATTTTTTCGTTGATCTCGTCAAAGGATTTCTGCATCTTCGCACCTCTCAATTTTCCATCAGGCGGATGACCCCGTCCTCAAACACGGGCACCCCCCTGAACACGTCCTTGGTGAAACACAGGGCGATATCCGCCCCGTAGCCGATCCGGCGCAGCTTGGCCGCGTGCGCGCAGCTATCCAGCGCCTCCAGCTCCCGCCCGGCGCAGCCCCGGTAGCACATCAGGCACGCCTGGCCCACGTCCTCCAGGGATATGGCCCCCCGGGCGGCCAGCGCGTCGATCAGCGCGCCGGCGCACAGGATATCGTCCAGGGAAAACCGGCCCGCCGTGCCCGCGCACAGGATCACCACATCCTGCCCCCGGGCCAAGAGCGCCTCGGCCACCGCCGAGACGTTGCCATAGCAGGCCAGAAACAGCTTGTCCGCCCCCGCGGCCAGGTCGATCGCCCGGGTGCCGTTGGTCGTGGAGATGACGATCTCCCGCCCGGCCACCCGGTCGGCGGTGTACTCCGCCGGGGAATTGGACAGGTCGAACCCCGGCAGCTTGACCCCGCCCCGCTCGCCCCCGAGCAGGGGCCGGGGCATTCGACCCCGGGCCAGGGCCTCGGCCTGGTCCACGTCCACCACGGGCAGGATGCGCCGCGCCCCGTGGCACAGGGCGGTGACCATGACGCTGGTGGCCCTGAGCACATCGATGACCACGGCGGTCCGGCCCGCCAGCGCGGCGCGGTCGGCCCTCTCCACGCTGTCGAAAACCTGGATATGCATCGAGCTCACCTCCTTGTCTGATTCCCCCCATTATAGCACAGTCGCCTGCGCCGCGCTACTGGGGACGCGACCCGCCCCGGGCGAAGGCCTCCCGGGTGAGCTTGATCACCAGGGGGCTCAGCCCGAGCACCGCCACCAGGTTGGGCAGGGCCATCAGGCCGTTGAACGCGTCGGAGAGCTTCCACACCAGGCCCACCTGCATCACCGCCCCGACCACCACCGCCGCCAAAAACAGCAGCCGGTAGAGCAGCAGCCCCCGCCCGCCCGTCAGGTACTCCAGGCAGCGCTCGCCGTAGTAGCTCCACCCCAGCATCGAGGAGAAGGCGAAAAACACCAGCGCCACGCTGACCATCACCCCGCCCAGGCTGCCGTACACCGCCGAGAACGCCGCCGTGGACAGCGCCGCCCCGTCGCTGCCCCCCTGCCACAGGCCCGAGGACAGGATGACCAGCGCCGTGAGCGTGCAGCTGACCAGGGTATCCACCCCCACCTCGGTGATCCCCCAAAACCCCTGGCGCACCGGGCTGTCGGTGTCGGCCGCGGCGTGGGCGATGGCCGCGCTGCCCAGGCCGGCCTCGTTGGTGAACACCCCCCGGGCCACGCCCACGGCCAGGGCCTGGCGCACCGTATAGCCCGCCACGCCCCCGATGGCGGCGGTGGGCGTGAAGGCGCTGGAGAAGATCATGCCGATCGCCCCGGGCAGGGCTTGGCGGTAGAAAACCAGCGCGCCCGCCACGCACGCCAGGTAGAACAGGCTCATGGCGGGCACCAGCGCCTCGGCGACCTTGGCGATGCGCTTGACCCCGCCCAGAATGACCAGCGCCAGCAGCCCGGCGCACAGTAGGCCCACGATCAGCTCCGGCGCGCCGAAGGTGGCCGAGAGCGCCCCGGAGATGGCGTTGACCTGGGTCATGTTGCCGATGCCGAAGGAGGCCACCAGCCCCAAGAGCGCGTACAGGCCGCCCAGTCGGGGCAGGCCCAGCCCATCGCGCAGCACGTACATCGGCCCGCCCACCCACTGGCCCCGGCCGTTGCGTCGGCGAAAGCGCAGCGACAGCACCACCTCGGCGTACTTGGTCACCATGCCGAACAGCGCCGACACCCACATCCAGAACACCGCCCCCGGCCCGCCCGCGACGATGGCCGTGGCCACGCCGACGATGTTGCCGGTGCCCATGGTGCCCGCCAGCGCCGTGGACAGCGCCTGGAAGGGCGTGATGCTGCCCGCCCGCGCCCGGCGGCGCTTGCGGGAGAACAGCGTGCCGAAGGTCTCCCGCAGCACCGTGGGCAGGCGGACGACCTGCAAAAAGCCCAGGCGGATGGAGAGATAAACCCCGCAGCCCACCAAGAGCGCGCACATCACCGGCCCCCACACAAAGCCGTCCACCGCGTCGATCACCCGCTCGAGCACCGGCCCCGCCCCCTCTGCACAAAAAAACTCGCCCCGAAGAGTGTATTCGGGGCGAGGGCGGGACATGACGGGGCGAGGGCAGGCAGCGCGGGGGAGCGGGCACGAGGGCTCGGGGCCAGTGAGCGCGGCCGGGCACAGGCGCAGCGCGGGGGAGCGGGCGCCGCGCGGCGCGAGGGCTCGCGGCAGGCCAGCGGGCGCCAGGCGCGATCAGGTCACAGCGCGGCGGCGTAGCGCAACAGGTACTTGTCCGTGCCCGGCTCAAGCCGCCGCTCCCCGTCGGGGGATAGGTCCGCCCGCTCGTAGAAGGCGCGGGCGGCCCGGTTGTCCTCGAGCACCCACAGGTAGACCCGGGGCGCGCCGTCGGCCCGGGCGCAGGCGAGGAAATGGTCCATCAGCGCGCGGCCCACGCCCTGGCCCTGGAAGAAGGGATCGACGTAGAGCTCGCTCAGCTGGCGCGCTCCGGACTCCCGGCCCCAGCGCATCATGCCCTTGACGATGCCATCGTCATACACATACACGTCCCGCAGGGCGTCGGGGTCGTCCCGCAAGCGCAGGGCCAGCGCCAGCACCTGCATCTGGTTGAAGGAGACCGCGTCGTCCTGAAAGATCGGCCTGTAGGCGACGCGCTTGGCGAAGATCAGCGTCTCCGCCAGGCGCGAGGCGTCGGCCGGGCGCGCGCTTCGAATCATGGGTCAGCTCTCCTCTCGGCAAAGAAATCCCGCAGCATCGCGGCGCACGCCGCCTCCCGCCAGCCGCCGACGGTGCGCACCCGCCAGGGGAAGCCCGCCCGCTCGGTCAGGTTCAGGGCGCTGCCCCCGCAGCCGTAGGCCGGGTCGTACGCGCCGAAAACCAGCGTCCCCAGCCGGGCCATGACCATCGCCCCGGCGCACATGGGGCAGGGCTCCAGCGTGACGGCCAGCAGGCAGTCCGAAAGCCGCCAATCCCCCACGGCGCGGGCGGCCTGGCCCAGGGCGATCAGCTCGGCATGGGCCAGGGGGTCCCCCCCCTGGCGGCGGTTGTGGGCGGCGGCGATGACCCGCCCGGCGCGCGCCACCGCCGCGCCCACGGGCACCTCCCCGGCCAAGAGGGCCAGGCGGGCCTGGTCCAGGGCGGCGGCCATGGCCAGCTCGGCCGCGGCGGACAGATCGGCGTCGCTCATTTGTGGTAGGGCGCTCCTTTCAGGATGGTGTAGGCGCGGTAGACCTGCTCGGCCACCATCACCCGGCACAGCTGGTGGGGGAAGGTCAGCGCCGACAGCCGCCAGCGCGCGTCCGCCCGGTCCAGCACGGCCCGATCCAGCCCCCAGGACCCGCCGATGACAAAGGCCACCCGGTCCCGGCCCGAGAGGGCCAGGGTCTCGAGCTTGCCCGCCAGGCCGGGGGAGTCCATCTCCCGGCCGGCCAGGTCCAGGGCGACGACATAGGCCCGCTCGGGCAGGGCGGCGATCAGCCGCGCCCCCTCGGCGCGCTTGACCTGATCGCGCTGGGCGGGGCTGAGCCGCTCGGGAGCGGGCTCGTCAGCCACCTCCACGAGGGAAAATCGGCAAAATCGGGACAGGCGCTTGGCATACTCCTCGAGCGCCTCGCGCCAGTAGCGCTCCTTCAGGCGGCCGACCGCCGCCAGGATGATCTGCTGCATGGCTCACCTCAGGGTGTAGAGCGCGCCGGCCCGGTCGCGCCAGGTCATGTCCACGGTCATATCCTGGCCCAGCACCGCGCCGCCTGAAATCAGCTCCCGGGCGACGGTCTGGTAGGCCAGCTCGGGGATGTTGTTGTGCTGGCTCAGGTGGCCCAGCAGGGCGTGGCGCACCCCGCTTCTGGCCAGGTTCAGCAGGGTGCGGCCGGCCTCGTCGTTGGACAGGTGCCCCTTCTGGCCCAGGATGCGGCGCTTGAGCCGCTCAGGGTACGGCCCATCGAGCACCATCTGCACGTCGTGGTTGCTCTCCAGCAGCACCAGCGAGCTGCCCAGCAGCCGCCCGGCGATCTGTTCGGTCATGTGCCCGATGTCCGTGGCCAGAGCGACCTTGTGCGCCCCGCTGTAGAGGCAGTAGCCCACCGGCTCGGCCGCGTCGTGGGGGATGGCGAAGCTCTCCACCGCCAGATTGTCGATGTAAAAATCGTGGGCGGTGTCGAACACCCGCACCGAGGACGCGGGCAGCTCGAGCTGGTCGGCCATGGCCGCCCAGGTGCCCGCGTTGGCGTACACCGGCAGGCCGAATTTGCGGCTGAGCACCCGGATGCCCCGGATGTGGTCCACGTGCTCATGGGTGACCAAAATGCCCGACAGCTCGGCCGGGTGCACCCCCAGGGCCTCGAGCTGCTGGCAGATGCGCTTGCAGCTGACGCCCGCGTCCACCAGCACCCGGGTGCCCCCCGCGCCCACCAGGGTGGCGTTGCCCGAGGAGCCGCTGGCCAGGGAACAGACCGTCATGGCCATGGCGCGCCCTCCTTTCAATCTGATGATGGAATCGGTCAGGGCATGCGCTGCAGGATCTCCAGCAGCGTCTGGATCGCCCCGTGCATGCGCTCAAGGTCCGCCTCGCCCACCCGCTCCCGCAGCGCGTCGTAGAAGGCCCGGTCCTGGTGGTAGGTGGCCTCCAGGTAGGCCTCGGCCCGCTCGGTCGCCCGGATGCGCACGGCCCGCCGGTCCGCCGGGTCGGCCACCCGCTCGACAAAGCCGCTCTGGCTGAGCCGGTCCACCAGCTTGGTGGCCTGCTGCTTGCTCATGCCCAGCTTGGCCGACAGCTGCCCCATGGTCACCGGCCCCCCATGGCGCAGCATCTGCAGGCTGTAATAGGTCTCCAGGGTCATGCGCTGCTTGATGGACTGCTTGAAGGGCCGGTCCACCTTGTAGTGCCAGTAGGGCAGCAGCCGCAGCAGGTCCTCGACAAATCGCTCCGCTTGCATCCGTCTCCTCCGATTGACAAAATCCGCCCCCGCGCCCATAATAGTAAATTAGAGTTTACTATCATCTTTAGTTTACACAATGCGCGGCCGGCGCGCAAGGCCGGCCCGCGCCGGAAGGAGCGGATTGTCTTGCATCAGGGACGAAACCGGTGGGCGCATGTGGCGCGGCAGGCCGGGAGCAACGCCGTGCGCTTCGGGCTGAACCTGGGGCTGGTGTGGGTGTTCGGCCAGGTCTTCGGGGCGGAGAACACCCTGCCCGGGGTGGTGGCCGCGCTGGCGGCGACGCTGATCCCCTTCACGGACTACGGGGTGCGGCCGGGGGTCATGGCCTTCTCGGCGGCGCTGCTGCTGCCCCTCGGCGCGCTGGCGGGGCAGACGGCGCTGCTGCCGGCCTGGGCGGCCTTCCCGCTGAACCTGGGGATGGTGCTGATCATCGAGCTGATGACCTGCGAGCCCGACGCGCGCAAGCCGGCGGTGTGCTTCCTGCTGGCCTTCGTGTTCTGCCAGGCCACGCCGGTGCCCATGGCGGCCTTCCCGAGGCGGCTGGCGGGCATGGCCCTGGGCGGGGCGGCGACCGCGGCGCTGACGCTGTTTTTCTGGCGGCGCAACGGGTTCGGGCGCGAGGGGCTGGGCTGGGCGGAGCAGGTGCGCCGCTGCGCCCGGCAGCGGGGCTACCTGGCGCGCATGAGCCTGGGCGTCGCCGGGGCGATGCTGCTGGCCGCCCTGCTGGGGCTGAAAAAGCCCCTGTGGATCAGCATCGTGGCCATGAGCCTGACCCAGATCGACTGGCGGGCCACCCGGGCGCGCATCGGCCAGCGCGCGGCGGGCACGCTGGCGGGGATCGCGCTGTTCGTGCCGCTGTTTCGGTGGGTGATCCCGCCGGCGTACAACCTGATCGGGATCTTGGCCATCGGCTACGTCAGCTTCTTCCTGCCCGCCTACCCCCACAAGCAGGCCGTCAACGCGGTCAACGCCCTGAACGCCTCCATGGCGCTGATGAGCGTGCCGGCGGCGGTGGCCAACCGGCTGCTCTGCCTGGCCGGGGGCGTGGGCATCGTGCTGCTCTGCCAGGGGGGCGAGGCCCTGGCCCGCCGCCTGCGCGCCGCCCCCCGGTGAGGGGAGCGCCGGCCGGGCCCCTCGGCCCGATGCGCCGCCCCTCAGCCGGGCCCCACAGCTCGATGCGCCGCCCCTCGACCGGGCCCTCCCGGACCGCTTCGGTCGGGACTCACTCCTCCTCGGCCTCGTCCCGCACGCGCACGATGTCCGCCCCCAGGCTGACCAGCTTGCGCTCCAGGTGGGCGTAGCCCCGGTCGATGTACTTCACGCCGGTGATCTCGGTGGTGCCGTCGGCGATCAGCCCGGCCACCACCAGCGCCGCCCCGGCCCGCAGGTCCGTCGCGGTGACCGGGCCGCCGTAGAGCTTCTCCACGCCGCCCACCACGGCCACCCGGTCCCGGGCAGTGATGTCCGCGCCCATGCGGTTGAGCTCGTCGATATAGCGGAAGCGCGCCTCATAGATGGTCTCGGTGACCATGCTCATGCCCGAGGCGACGCTCAAGAGCACGCACATGGGCTGCTGCAGGTCGGTGGGGAAGCCCGGGTAGGCCTGGGTCTTGATGTTGGCCGGGCGGGGCCGGTGCTCCATGCGCACGCGGATGCCCTCGTCGTACTCGGTGATGGACGCGCCGGTCTCGATCAGCTTGGCCGACAGGGCCTCCATATGGGTGGGGATGACCCCCTCGACCATCACGTCCCCCCGGGTGCCCGCCGCGGCGATCATCAGCGTGCCCGCCTCGATCATGTCCGGCACGATGGCGTAGGAGCAGCCCTTCAGGCGGTCCACGCCGGTGATGCGGATGGTGTCGGTGCCCGCGCCCTTGATGTTGGCGCCCATTAGGTTGAGGAAGTTGGCCAGGTCCACGACGTGGGGCTCCTTGGCAGGGTTGACCAGGGTGGTCACCCCGGGGGTGCGCACCGCCGCGAGCATCAGGTTGATGGTCGCGCCCACGCTGGGCACATCCAGATAGGCCACCGAGCCCCGCAGCCCGGTCGGGCCGGTCTTGGCGAAGATGATGCCCCGCTCGACCTCCACCTCGGCCCCCAGCGCCGCGAAGCCCTTGATGTGCTGATCGATGGGACGGCTGCCGATGTCACACCCGCCCGGGAAGGCCACCTCGGCCTTGCCGAAGCGCCCGAGCATCACGCCCACCAGGTAGTAGCTCGCCCGCATGCGCCGCACCATGTCGTAGGGGGCGACGTGGGCCGCAAAGCCCGACGGATCGACGGTCATCACCCCGTCGTCGGTCAGGGCGACCTTGGCCCCCAGGGCCCGCAGGATATCCCGCATGACAAACACGTCGTCGATCAGCGGCAGGTTCTCAATCGTACAGACCCCGTCGGAGAGCAGGGCCGCGGGGATGATGGCCACGGCGGCGTTCTTGCTGCCCGCCACCTTGACCGTGCCTTCCAGGCGCTTTCCGCCCACGATGCGCATCTTTTCCATCGGGCTCCCAACCGCCTCCCTCGGCGGCCGGGATTCACCTCCCTAACAAATCCAATCTATGGTCAGGCCCGCGATGGGCCTATAAATCTAGTTTCAGTATAGCAGATAATCTCCCGGTTTTCATCCCATTTTTCCGGCTTTGTCCCCGATGGCGCGCGAGCGGGCTGCTCTCAGAGCAGCTTGCGCTTGGCCATGATCAGCGCGACGACGCAGCTGATGACCACCGAGAGCACGCAGACGATGGCAAAGCCCCAGGGGTTCTGGGCGAAGGGCAGGCCGGGCACGTTCATGCCCCACAGGGAGGCGATGATGGTGGGCACCGAGATGACGATGGTCACCGAGGTCAAGAACTTCATCACCACGTTCAGGTGGTTGGAGATGACCGAGGAAAAGGCCTCCATGGTGCCGCTGAGGATGTCGCGGTAGATGGCGCACATCTCGATGGCCTGCTTGTTCTCGATGATGACGTCCTCCAGCAGGTCGGCGTCATCGGGGTATTTCTTGATGGCGGCCATGCGCATGAGCTTCTCCATGACGATCTCGTTGGCCTTGAGCGAGGTGGAAAAATACACCAGGCTCTTCTCCAGGGCCAGCAGCTGCAGCAGCTCGCGGTTGCGCATGGAGTTTTCCAGCTCCTTCTGCACCCGCACCGAGGCGCGGTCGATCTGCCGCAGGTACTGCAAATACTTGCCCGCGATGCGGTAGAGCAGCTGGAGGATGAAGCGGGTCTTCTTGTAGGTGTAAAACTCCTTGACCCGGCCGCAGACGAAATCCTGCACCACCGGGGAGTCCTTCAGGCAGACGGTGACGATGGCCTCGTCGGTCATGACGATGCCCAGCGGCAGGGTGGTATAGATGAAGGCGTCCCCGTCGGCCTCGACCATGGGCAGATCGACCAGCACCAGGGTCTGGCCGGCGTCCCACTCGATGCGGGCCATCTCCTCGTCGTCCAGGGCGGCCTTCAAAAAGTCCATCTCCAGGTGCAGGCCCTCGCCCACCCGCTCGAGCTCCCGCTCGGTGGGCGCGGTCAGGTTGACCCACACCCCGTCCTCGAATTGATCGGCGTCCAAGAGCGCCTCGCCGTCCATGCGGAACATCGAAAGCACCGGCCCCACCTCCCCGTTTGCCTAGCGCCTCATTGTAACACGCCGCACCCGCCCGCGCAAGGTGCAGGCTTGACAAAGCCCGCCGCCAGGGCTATACTAAGCGATACACAGGCTGAGAAGGGACCCGCGTCCCGCGCAGAACCCACAGCGAGCCGGCGGCGGTGGAAGGCCGGCGGGGGAGCGCGCGGACCCTGCCATCCCGGAGCCGGGCGGTGGAAATACCGCCCCGTGCGCCCGACGTTACCGGGCATAGAGGGGGCAGCGGTCGCTGCCAACTTGGGTGGTACCGCGAAACAACGCCTTTCGTCCCATGAGGAGGAGGCGTTTTTTTATTTGCCACAAGAGAGGAGCTTTGCCATGATCGGACTGCCGAAGATCACCAGCGCCGTTTTGCGCAGCAAATTCCTGGCCTTCTTCAAGGACAAGGGCCACGCCGTCATCCCCGGGGCCTCGGTCATCCCCGAGAACGACCCCACCGTGCTGTTCACCACCGCGGGCATGCACCCGCTGGTGCCCTACCTGATGGGCGAGAAGCACCCCGAGGGCACCCGCCTGACCGACGTGCAGCGCTGTATCCGCACCGGCGACATCGACGAGGTGGGCGACGCCAGCCACCTGACCTGCTTTGAGATGCTGGGCAACTGGTCCCTGGGGGACTATTTCAAGAAGGAGGCCATCGCCTGGAGCTGGGAGTTTCTGACCAGCCCGAAGTACCTGGGTCTGGACCCCACGCGCCTGGCCTTCTCGGTCTTCGCCGGGGATGAGAACGCCCCCCGGGACGAGGAGAGCTACCAGCTCTGGCGCAGCATGGGCGTGCCCGAGGACCACATCTTCTTCCTGCCCAAGGAGAACAACTGGTGGGGCCCCGCGGGCCAGACCGGCCCCTGCGGTCCGGACACCGAGATGTTCATCATCACCGACAAGCCCCCCTGCGGGCCGGACTGCTCCCCCGCCTGCGACTGCGGACGGTATCTGGAGATCTGGAACGACGTGTTCATGCAGTACAACAAGACTGCGGACGGCGCCTTCGAGCCCCTGGAGCAGAAGAACGTCGATACCGGCATGGGTCTGGAGCGCACCATCTGCGTGCTAAACGGCGTCAAGAGCGTCTACGACACCGAGATCTTCTCCGACATTCTGGCCAAGATCGAGGCCCTCTCGGGCAAGCGCTACGGCCAGAACCCCGAGGACGACCGGGCCTTCCGCGTGGTGGCCGACCACCTGCGCACCGCCACCTTCATCCTGGGCGACAACCGCGCCGTCACCCCCTCCAACGTGGACCAGGGCTACGTGCTGCGCCGGCTGATCCGCCGGGCGGTGCGCTTCGCCCGGATGCTGGGCGTGCCCTTTGACGCCTCGGCCGCGGTCTCCCCCACCGGCGAGATCGCCTCGGTGGTGGTGGACCAGTTCGGCGAGGTCTACCCCGAGCTGGCCGCCCACCGCGCCTTCATCCTCGAGCAGCTCAGGCTGGAGGAGGGCCGCTTCCAGCGCACCCTGGCCCAGGGCCTGCGCGAGTTTGAGAAGATCGCCGGCCGCATGCACCCCGGGGATACCATCGACGGGCCCACCGCCTTCCGCCTCTACGACACCCTGGGCTTCCCGCTGGAGATGACCGTGGAGATGGCCGCCGAGCGCGGCCTGAAGGTGGACGAGGCGGGCTTCGCCGAGCGCTTTAAGCAGCACCAGGCCACCAGCCACGCCGGGGCCGAGCAGCGCTTCAAGGGCGGCCTGGCCGACCAGAGCGTCGCCACCGCCCGGCTGCACACCGCCACCCACCTGCTGCACGCGGCGCTGCGCCACTATCTGGGCGAGGACGTCGCCCAGCGCGGCAGCAACATCACCGCCGAGCGCCTGCGCTTCGACTTCTCCTTCCCCCGCAAAATGACCAAGGAGGAGATCGCCCAGGTGCAGGATTGGGTCAACGCCGCCATCGCCGCCGACGCGCCCATCACCCTGGAGGAGATGACCGTGGACGAGGCCAAGGCCCAGGGCGCCATCGGCCTGTTCGAGAGCAAGTACGGCGAGAAGGTCAAGGTCTACACCATGGGCGCCTTCTCCAAGGAAATCTGCGGCGGCCCCCACGCCAGCCGCACCGGCGAGCTGGGCGGCTTCAAGATCCAGAAGGAGGAGTCCAGCTCCGCGGGCGTGCGCCGCATCAAGGCCGTCATCAGCAACAAGGAATAAACAGATGCAGCAAGCCGAGCAAAATTTGCTCGGCTTTTTGTTTTGGCAGGAGGGCATAACATTGCGTTGAAACAAAGAAATATATGCCGAAAACAACATTTATAATTGAGGGAGGGATTCCAATGAAAAAGGGATTAGGTATTGATAGTCCTTTTCAGAATGCGCCTTCAAGCAAACGTTTGGATGCGCATTCGTTTTGATCCACAGCCGATTTATGGAGCGGGTGCAACCCGCCCGAGAACGTCCGCCAGCACCCAGGCCGTCAGGGCCGTGACCGCGCAGGCCCATGGCACCGCCACCGCCGGAATTACCGTGAGCGCATAGAGGAAAGCCTGAAAGAACGCGGACAGGACCGCCTGCACCGCCCAGAAAATCCCGGTCTCGGCCAGGGCGCATCCGGCGATGATCTTCAGTCTCCGGGCAGCCGCGCTATAGCCCGCCGAGCCAGCGGATAGATGTCGACAGACGCCCAGCAACGCAAACAGCGCCGCCACACAGGGAGCCGCGATGGCATACACACAAACGGTAGAAATGGCCACGGCATGGGGATGCTGAGGGTTGAAGGCAGAGGCCTTGAAAAAGGCGGTCAGCACCAGGGGCGTGGCCGCCAGGGCTCCGAGCATCAGAACGATCCCCACCAGGACCAGCGCACGCAGCACATAAAGCCGACGCATCATAAGGCATCTCCTCCTGGAAATTGCTACCCTCATTATACCACAAATCGGCCTAATTTCAATAAATTTTTATTGTAAATCAATAATAGCTTCCATGATTTACGCCCTCAGCCTAACTCCATCGCCCGGGCCAGCCGCGCACCCAGCCGGAATCCCTGGGCGAAGCAGCGCGCCTCCTGCTGGCCCGACAGCGCGCTGACCGCGTCGATCAGCACCGTCAGCTGCGCGCCCTGCGCCATGTCCAGCTGTCCGCGCAGCGCCGCCTCCAGCTCGTCCACCCGCCTGCTCGCCCGCCGGTAGGCCTCGCCGACCGTCGGCTCCTCGCAGGGGCGGATGTTGCCGTAGAACAAATCCTCCAGGACGTCCATGAAAGCACCTCCCGGGGACAGTGTAGCACCGCGCGGCGGGGACGGGTGGATTTACGCCCGATGGGGTGTCGGGAAAGTGGAGAATTCCGGTACATTCCTTAAGTATCTGGAAAGAATACTGGCAATAAATGCAAGGGAAAATTGCATGAATATTCACAGGCGTTGGAACTAGTATTCGTTGTTAATGCGGAAAATCCTAAGAAAGTAAGCCATAAGACAAATTAAGTTTGGTATTTCGTCTGATTTTGGCTAAATTCTATCATTGACATTAGCGCATAAACGATGTATAGTAAAGATGAACAGGAAGAGGAATCAAAATGTAAGTTTTGAATATACTATTGTGATAAGCGCTCTGCAGTCTTCGAAGCCTTGCGTTCCTACGTGGGGTCCTTAGTAGGAGATGTGGGGCGTTTATTATTTTTATTTCGGGATGAATTTCCAATGCCGATAGGGCATCTCCCATGCAGCATTCTCGTATTCTCTAAACCCTGTCGATATTCCAATATTGAAATTTGGTAGAATAAGGCATATCTGTCGATGGATAAACTTGTAAAGGGCTTCCTTCGCAATGGTTCGTTTTCCTCTTCTATGTGCACCATTCGGTACTGCTTTATGTAGGTCATTCAACCGAAAATACATTGAACCCAAAACAATATCGGTACATTGAAGAAGCACATGCTCATGCGAAGACACTTCTGCGACATCACCTTCTCTAATACGAAACATGGGCACATTGTCCTGAAACTCTTTGATATTTGGAATCCCCTGGATATATTGTTTGAACGCTGAACATTTTGTTGCTTTGTCTGGCAACTGGTCTAGATAAACGCGCACATAAATCGGCTCCTCACTTGCGGGCATATAACGAAAGCCAAAGGCATGCTTAATAAATTGATAGTATAACTTGAAGTACTTTTCTTCATCGCGATGCTGATATCTCATGCTAGGAACATCCCCAATATTCCGAAACATGATTCTTACCCGAATTTTACCCTCTTTTATATATGAAAAGAAAAGCTCCATCATTTCAATATATTTATCTAGATAGCGCTCCGTCACTTTCGTCCATTTGATCTCACCAAAGAGATTCAACTCACGTTTTTTTGTTTCCAAGGCATTTACAATTTGATCATAATCTTCTGAGTTGATTAAGCATCCACCAAAAAAGTCACCGCACTTGGGACCCTCATCTGATGATTCATCACAATATAATATGTACTCCATGATTTGCTACCCCCAAAATTCTTTTCTAATACATTTATATTATACAACATTGTTCTTATTTTCGCTAAACACGCATAGCTTTGTTACGATAATACGAGCATGAAAAAGGGACCGCCAACGGGCGGTCCCTTCCTTATTCTGTCCCCCTCACCCCTGCTGCGCGGGCAGGGTGACGGTCACGGTGGTGCCCCGGCCTTCCTGGCTGGAAAGGGCGAGCTGGCCGTGGTGGTACTGGACGATGTGCTTGACGATGGACAGGCCCAGGCCGGTGCCGCCGGTCTGTTTGGAACGGCTCTTGTCCACGCGGTAGAAGCGCTCGAAGACGCGCCCCTGATGCTCCGGGGCGATGCCGATGCCGGTGTCGGCGACGGAGAGGACGACCTGATCCCCCTCGGCCCGGGCGGCGACGGACACGCGCCCGCCGGGGCGGTTGTACTTGACGGCGTTGTCGACGAGGTTGTAGAGCAGCTCGTCGATCATCGAGCGGTTGGCCTCCAGGAAAATCTCCGGGCAGTCGATCTGCAGGTCCACCCCCTCGCGGTCGGCGGCGACCTGCAGGCAGTCGCCCACCTCCCGGGCCAGGGCGGCCAGGCAGAAGCGCTCGAAGGGTTGGGGCGCGCCGGACTCGATTTGGGATAGGCGCATCAGGTCGCCCACCAGGCGGATCAGCCGGGAGGCCTCCCGGTAGATCACCGCGGCCGAGCGCTTGACGTCCTGCGGGTCGGTGACCAGGCCCTGCTGCATCAGCTCGGCAAAGCCGTGGATGGCGGTCAGGGGGGTCTTGAGCTCGTGGGAGACGTTGGCGGCGAAGTTCTGGCGGATGGCCTCGCTGTCCACCTGCTCGGTCACGTCCATCATCAGCAGCATCGCCCCGTCGGCCCCGCCCTCGGGGTCGAGCGCCGGGTGCACCCAGCAGCGGTACACCCGCCCGGCCCGGGCGATATCCACGCTGCCCAGGTCCTCCCGACCGGCCAGGGCTCCCTCGAGGGCGCAGGTCAGCTCCGGGTCGCGGTCCAGGCCGACGAAGCTCTCCCCCTGGTAGGCGCGGGCCTCGGGCAGGCCCAGCATCCGCTGGGCGCTGGGGTTGATGGAGAGAATCCCCTGCCGCCCGTCCAGCAGCACCAGCCCCTCCTGCATGTTGCCGGTGAGGTTGTCGATGGCGTCACGCTCGGCGCGCAGCCGGGCGATGGTGGCCTCGCGCTGGGCGTCGAGCTCGAAAATCTGGTTGAGGAAGGGGGTCAGCTCCTCATAGCCCGCCGGGGGGGCGAGCGGCCGAGGCGGGCGGGCCGTGCGCTCGGCGATCAGCCGCTGGGCCTGGCCGATGGGCCGCAGGATGCTCCGGGTCAGCGCCCGGCTCACCCACAGGCTGACCAGCGCCACGGCCAGCAGGGCCGCCGCCAGCAGCGGCAGGGTGTTGAGAAAGACCGCGCGCAGGGCGGTCACCGGCCGGGCCAGGCGCAGCGCGCCCCCGCCCTGCAGGCGCTGGGCCAGGTAGTAGGTGTCCACCCCCAGGGTGTCGGAGCGGCGGGTGGCCTCGCCGACGCCCTGGGCCAGGGCCTGGGCGATCTCCTGGCGGTCGGCGTGGTTGTCCATGTCGGCCATGTCGGCCTGGGTGTCGTAGAGCACCGCGCCGGAGGGGTCCACCAGGGTCAGGCGGCTGCCGGGCAGCCGGTCGGCGGCCCGGGCCAGCAGGGCGCGGTCATCGGGGGCGGCGTCCAGGGCCACGGCCAGGGCGGCGAGGGTCTGCCCGGCCTGCTGGCGCACGGCGCGGGTGTAGAAGGGATAGTAGAGCAGGCAGGCGGCCAGGCCGGTCGCCAGGGTCGCCAGGCAGCTGACCAGGGCCAGAACGCGAAAAATCCGTGCTTTCATGGCGCGTCACTCCGTTATTTTATACCCCACGTTGCGCACCGTCTGGATCAGGCCGGACACGCCGGCATGCTCCAGCTTCTGCCGCAGGGTCTTGATGTGCATATCCACGGTGCGGCTCTCGCCCTCGAACTCGTAGCCCCAGACCCGCTCCATGATGCGCTCCCGGGGCAGGGCCAGGCCCTTGTTGGCGACCAGGTAGTAGAGCAGCTCGAACTCCTTGAAGGTCAGGTTCACCGGGACGTCGCCGCAGCGGACGGTGCGGGCGGCGTAGTCGATCGCAATCGGCCCGCAGGACAGCCGCTCGCGCCCCTCCCGCCCGGGCCGCACCCGGCGCAGCACCGCCCGGACCCGCGAGAGCAGCTCCATCACGCCGAAGGGCTTGGCGATGTAATCGTCCGCCCCGGCGTCCAGCCCGCGCACCTTGTCCAGCTCGGTGGTCTTGGCCGTGAGCATCATCACCGCCACGCCCGCCCAGGCCGGGTTGGACTTGATGCGCGCCAGGATGGCCAGGCCGTCCTGCCCGGGCAGCATGATGTCCAGCAGCGCCAGCGCCGGCGGGTCGGCCGCCAGGGCCCTGAAGAAGGCCTCCCCCTCGGCGAAGCCCTGGGCCTCGTACCCCCCGGTCTTCAGCGCGTAGAGGATCAGCTCGCGGATGCTCTCGTCGTCCTCGACGCAGTAGATTTTGCTCACGACTGCCACCGCCTTTTTTCGCTTACAGGATGCGCTGCGCTTTGTGCAGCCCGGTCAGGGAGAAGATCGCCCACTCGGCCAGGTTGACCGCGTGGTCGCCGATGCGCTCAAAGTACTTGGCCACCATCATCAGGTCCATGGCCTCGGCCCCGCGCGCGGGCTGCTGGGCGATGACCGCCAGCAGGTCGGCCTGCACCTGGCCGAACAGCCCGTCCACCGCGTCGTCCCGGGCGATGATCGCCTCGGCCAGGGCCTGATCCTGGCGCACGAAGGCGTCGATGCTGCCGCTGAGCATGGCGGTGGTCTCCCGGGCCATGGCGCGGATGGGCTCGGGCTTGGGCAGGGCCCCGGGCCCGAGCAGGCGCAGGGTGATCTCGGAGATATCCTCGGCGTGGTCGCCGATGCGCTCCATGTCGGTGATCATCTTCAGGGCCGTGGAGATGCGGCGCAGGTCCGAGGCCACGGGCTGCTGGCTCAGCAGCAGCTTCAGGCACCGCCGCTCGATATCCCGCTCGAGCTCGTCGATCTCGCCGTCGGCGTCGATGGCCCGGCGGGCCTTGTCGGCGTCGGAGTCCATCAGGCCCTCCACCGCCAGGAGGATGGCCCCCTCCACCCGGGCGGCCATGGCGATGAGCTCCCGGTTGAGCTCGTCGAGCTGTTGAACAAATCGGTTGCGCATGGATCTGCCTCCTTATCCGAACCGTCCGGTGATGTAGTCCTCGGTGCGCTTGTCCTGGGGCAGCGAGAAGAGCTGCTCGGTGGGCGCGAACTCAACCATGTCCCCCAGCAGGAAGAAGGCCGTCTTATCGGAGATGCGGGTGGCCTGCTGCATATTGTGGGTGACGATGACGATGGTGTATTCTTTCTTCAGCTCCTGAACCAAATCCTCTATTTTCAGGGTGGCGATGGGGTCCAGGGCGCTGGTGGGTTCGTCCATGAGCAGCACCTCGGGCTCCACGGCCAGGGCCCGGGCGATGCACAGGCGCTGCTGCTGGCCGCCGCTCAGGCCCAGGGCGCTCTTCTTGAGGCGGTCCTTGACCTCGTCCCACAGGGCCGCGCCCTTGAGGGAGCGCTCGACGATCGCATCGAGCTGGGCCTTGCCGCGCACGCCGTGGGTGCGCGGGCCGTAGGCGATGTTGTCATAGATGCTCATGGGGAAGGGGTTGGGCTTTTGGAAAACCATGCCCACCCGCCGGCGCAGGTCGCCCTCGTCCATCTGGCGGTAGACGTCCTGCCCGTCCAGCAGCACCTGGCCGGTGATGCGGCAGCCCTCCACCAGGTCGTTCATGCGGTTGAGGCTCTTGAGCAGGGTGCTCTTGCCGCAGCCCGAGGGGCCGATGAAGGCCGTGACCTCGTTGGCGGCGATGGACAGGTCGATATGCTTGAGGGCTTGGAAGGACCCGTAGAACAGGTCCAGGTTTTTGATGTCAAACTTACTCATGGGCCCCTCCTCAGGTTTTCAGGGTGATTTTCTTGGCGATCAGGTTGGCGGCGGCGTTGAGCAGGAAGATGGTCACCAGCAGCACCACCGCCGCGGCGTAGGCTTGGTCAATGTGCAGGCCCTCGCCCGAGAGCACGTACATGTGGATGGCCAGGGTGCGGCCCGAGTCCATGGGCGAGGCGGGCAGCTTGGTGGCCGAGCCGGCGGTGTAGATCAGCGCCGCGGTCTCGCCGATGATCCGGCCGATGGCCAGGATCACCCCGGCCAGGATGCCGGGCACCGCGCTGGGCAGCACCACCCGGAAGATGGTGCGCAGGCGCCCCGCGCCCAGGCCGAAGCTGGCCTCGCGGAAGGCGTCGGGCACCGACTTGAGGGCCTCCTCGGTGGAGCGGATGATCAGCGGCAGGATCATGATCGCCAGGGTGAACGCGCCCGAGAGCAGGCTGTATCGCCACTTCAGGGTGGTGACGAAGAACAGCATGCCGAACAGGCCGTAGACGATCGAGGGGATGCCCGAGAGGGTCTCGGTGGTCAGGCGGATGACCTTGACCAGCCGGTTGCCCCGCTTGGCGTACTCCACCAGGTAGATGGCGCAGCCGATGCCCAGGGGCGCGGCGATCATCAGCGACAGGCCGATCATGTACACCGTGGTGATGATCGAGGGCACCACCGAGACGTTGTCGCTGGTGTACTCCCAGGCGAACAGGTCGCCCGTCAGGTGGGGAATGCCCTTGACCAGGATGTAGGCCACCAGGAAGATCAGCGTCCCCACCGTGACGGCCGTGGCGGCGAAAACCGCAACCCGCAGGATCAGGCTCAGGGGGTGCTTGAGCAGGTTGGGCCGGGTATAGCGATCCTTCATGCTCAGGCCCTCCTTTTTTCGTTCATCAGCGAGAAGCACAGGTTCAGGATCAGGATGAACACGAACAGCACCACGCCCGTGGCGATCAGGGCTTCCCGGTGCAGCTCGGCGGCGTAGCTCATCTCCAGCACGATGTTGACCGTCAGGGTGCGCACGCCGTCGAGCACGCTGGTGGGCAGGACGGTCTGGTTGCCCACGATCATGACGATGGCCATGGTCTCGCCGATGGCCCGGCCGATGCCCAAAATGACGCTGGAGAGCACGCCGGACTTGGCCGCGGGCAGCACCGTGAAGAACACCGCCCGCTCATGGGTGGCCCCCAGGGCCAGCGCCCCCTCATAGTAGCTGTTGTCCACCGCCCGCAGGGCGGCCTCGCTCAGGCCAATGATGGTGGGCAGGATCATGACGCCCAGCAGGAGCGAGGCGGTCAGGATGCTGTTGCCCGTGCCGCCGAAGAGCTCCCGCACCAGGGGCACCAGCACCACCATCCCGAAAAAGCCGTACACGATCGAGGGGATGCCCGCCAGCAGCTCCACCAGGGGCTTCAAGACCTTGTAGAGCCCCTTGGGGCAGAACCGCGCCAGGAACACCGCGGTCAGCAGCCCGACGGGCAGGCCGACGATGATCGCCCCGGCGGTGACATACAGGCTGCCCACGATCATGGTCAGGATGCCGAACTTGGGCGGCACATCCTGGGGCGCCCAAGTGGTGCTGCCCAAGAACTCCGCCGGGCCGATCTTGCCGATGGCCGGCAGGCCGTTCATGAACATGAACAGGCAGATCAGGAACACCGCCAGGATCGAGGCGCACGCGGTGATCCCAAAGAGGACCTTCATCAGCGCTTCTACGATTTTTCTTTTCTTCATCCCATTCCCTCATCCTCATCAGAAAGGGCAGCGGGGCCGAAACCCTGCTGCCCGCATTGGACCGCGGCGCGAAACCCTGCTGCCCGCATTGGACCGCGGCGCTTTACCAGGTGGTCTTCTCGCCGGTGTAGATGGCCTTGACGTCCTGGCTGCTCATGTCGTCCTGGGCGTTGTCCTTGTTGACGATCACGGCGATGCCATCGATGGCGATCTGGGTGGGGGTCAGCGCGGCCTTCTCGGTGTCCTTGAGCTCGCGGGAGGCCATGCCGATGTCGCACACCCCGTCCATGGCGGCCTGCATGCCCGCGCTGGAGTCGCTCTGCTGCAGCTCAATCTCGGCGCCGGTGTTGATCTGCTTGTAGGCCTCGATCAGCTTCTCCATCACCGGGGTGACCGAGGAGGAGCCAGCCACGACGATCTTGCCGGCGGGCTTGGAGCCGGCGTAGGCGGCCGCAGCGTCGTCCACGGCGATGTAGCTCTCGGAGATCACGGCCTGGCCCTGCTGGCTCATGATGAAGGCGATGAAGTCAGCCGTCAGCTCGTTGCCCTCGCCGTTGGTGGCGATATAGAAGGGGCGGGCGGCCTTGTACGCGCCGCTTTTGACGTTCTCACTGGTGGCCTCCACGCCGTCGATCTTCAGGGCCTTGACCGAGTCGTTGAGCGAGCCCAGGGAGATGTAGCCGATGGCGTCGGGATTGCCCTGCACCTGGGTGAGCACCACGTCGGTCTTGTTGGCGGTGATGGCCGAGGCGACGGTCTTGTCGGTCTTGGAGCCGTCCTCCCCCTTCTCCTCGACGCCAAACAGCTCGATGAAGGCCCCCCGGGTGCCGCTGCCCGCCTCGCGGGTGATCACCACGATGGGGTTGCCGGCGGCGTCCGGGCTGGTCGAGGCGTCCGGGCTGGTCGAGGCGGCCGCGCTCGGGGAGGCCGCGGCGCTCGGGGAGGTCGCGGCGCTCGGGGAGGCGGCGCTGGGGGCGCAGCCCACCAGGGAGGCGGCCGTCAGGCCCAGCAGCATCAGGGCCGAGATCATCTTTTTCATGTTCTTCACCTTTCCTTTCGTGCGGGGCCAGTATAGCGGGCTGATGTAAAGCCGCCAGCAGCTGCGTGTAAAGGATGGGTAAAACTTTGCGGCCGGGAGGAATTTTTGAATCCGGGCAAGAATCAGTAAAAGACCTAAAAATTGGTCTCTACAAAAACGACAAATCACCACAAGATCACCCAAAAAAGGAGGCTCCGATGAGCGAAAACTTTACCGATTCCCTTTTCGACTTCGCCTACTACCGGGACTGGACCGGCTCGCTGGACGCGCTGGAGCAGCTGGCCGCGCCGGAGCGCTGGGCCTACAGCGACATCAAGGAGGATGCGCGCAACAACAAAAATCCCATTTTGGACAACTACATCAAGCACACCTTCAAGCGCCTGATGAGCCAGTATCTGGCGGCGGACCCGGCCGAGCGGGGGCGCTATTTCTACATCGAGCCGGACAAGGCGGTCTTTGACACCGGGCTGTTCACCGTCAACTACGCGCGCATCTACGCGGTCTACACCCGCAACCGCTGGCAGGAGGCCCCCGAGCCCTACTACTTCAACGGCTTCTTCGACGAGAGCGCGCCCATCCTCTTCGACGTGCAGCCCCTGCCCCAGCGGGCGGCCTACTTCGCCACGATCTCGGACCTGATCTTCGACACGACGCTGCCGCTGCGGGTCAACACCTACCACATCCTGCAGGACCCCCGCAACCGCGCCCGCATCCCCGAGCGCTTCCGCGACACGGACAACCTGATCACCCTGTTCACCGGGGCGGTCGCCCTGGCCCAGAAGATGGTCGAGGCCAACTACCACGTGGCGGTGCCCCAGTTCTACGACGGGAAGATCTCCTTCCTGCTGCCCATCTGCCTGGGCAAGCCCGCCCAGGCGGACGTGGCCCTGTCGGTGATCAACTCCGAGCAGTGCTACCTGGGCGTCACCTGCCTGACCCTGGACATGGCCTACAACAACGCCCGGCTGATCTGCAAACCCGGCCGCATCTGGCTGGACGCGTGAACCCGCCCCCTCGGGGGCGCGCAAAAAAACCCGCCCCCAGTGGGGGCGGGCTTTTGCGCTTAGCCCAGGATGGTGATGGGGATCAGCAGCGGCAGGCTGCGCCCGACACAGCTGACGGACAGCACCAGGGCGTTGTTGGGGGCGACCCGGTCCCCGGCGGTCAGGGTGAAGGGGGCGCTGGCGTGCTCGGTGTAGGGCGAGCCCAGGGCGCTGGCGTGCAGGTTGGCGCGGCCGGCGGCGCTCCAGCCCTCGGGCAGGTGCCATGTCAGCCGCAGGTGCTGCTGCTCGGGCATGCGCCCCAGGGACACGCAGACCCGGCCGGACAGGCTGCCCCCCGGCGCGATGACCGGCGGCCCGTCGAAGCTGACCACGGCGCGCAGCAGCGCGTTGTGGGCGGCGAGGCTGTAAGGCGGGCGGCTGGCCAGCTCCCGGGCAAAATCGTCGCCCATCAGGTCCCGGGCGGCGACGCCCAGGTCCGTCGGCCCGTCGCCCACGGTCAGCTCGGCCTCGCCCCCGAGCAGGCGCTGGGCCAGGGGCGTGCGGCAGGTGACCGGCAGCAGGTCCATGACGCAGTCGGTCAGCTCCTGGCAGGAGGCCGGGTAGTGTCCATGGCCCTTGAGGATGCACATGGTGACGATCTCGTCGCCGATGTAGGCGCGCCAATCCTCGGGGATGCCCGCGCTGCCCTGGAGGATGCCCATCAGCGCGCCCAGGGTGGCCCCGGTGCAGTCGGTGTCGTCCCCGCAGTTGAGCGCCAGCAGCATCGAGCGCTTGAAATCCCCCTGGCCGTAGAGCAGGCCCAGCACCACGAAGGCCACGTTGGCCGGGGCCTGGAACCAGCCCAGGTCCGCGCTGTCCTCCACCAGCCGCTCCCGGCAGGTCTTCCAGTCCACCCCCTCGGCCCAGGCCGACCGCACCAGCTTGACGCTGCGCGCCACCCGGCAGCCCTCGGGGATCTTGGACAGGGCGACGTCCAGCAGGGCGTCCACCTGCTGGAGGACGAAGGCCGCGCTCTCAAGGGCCGCCACGAAGATCGCCGCCCAGGTGCCCTCGCCGTAGCCATGGTCCACGCAGGCGTCCTCATAGGCGAAGCGGATCGCCCGCTCGGGCAGCCCCGGGTGCAGGCAGGCCCAGATCTCCGTGCGGATCCAGGCGCCGTTGGAGTGCTTCCACTGGTCGTTGTTCATCTCGCCCGAGAGCGGGGGCGCCAGCCCCTCGCGCAGGTTGCTCTTGCCCACGCCGTACTCGTTCCAGTTGGGCCCGATGTAGCTGAGCCAGTACTCCCCCAGGGCCTGGGCGTCAACCCCCTGGGGCCCGAGCTCGTCGACGGCCTTGAGCCAGATCAGCTGCAGGTCCAGGTCGTCGTTGGGCAGGGCCTTGCCCGGGGGCGAGGCGTACCCCTGCACGTCCAGCAGCTCGCGGCGGCCCTCGTAGGGCGCGCCCATGGTACCGCCGATGTTCTTGCCGATCCAGCAGGCGTGAATCCTGTCCCGCAGCTCGGCCCGGTTAAAATAGCGCATTGCGATCCCTCCCCGCTTGTGCGGATTCGTTGCCTCCAGTATAATTGGTCATGATCGGCAAGTCTACGCAAAAGGGGGCGAAGAGCCTGCAATATCGCTCAGATACCGGCCTGCCCGCCGTGTATGTGGATACCCGGCCGGGCTGGGACGCGCCCGGCGCGGCCCGCAGCCCGCACGCGCTGGACATCTTCGAGGTGACCTACCTGCACTTTCACGCCGACATGGAGCTGGGCCTGTGCGTGCGGGGGGAGGGGGTGTGCTATGTGGACGGCCAGGCCCAGCCCTTCGCCGCCGGGGACGCCCAGATCATCTTTCCCTTCCAGGCCCACCTGTCCAAGAGCGTGGGCGAGCCCAGCCAGTGGTACTGGCTCAACCTCGACCCCGCGGCCGAGCTGTTCGCCTGCGGCTACACCGACCTGGCGGCGGTCAACGGCTACCTGCGGCGGGAGATGGGCCTGTGCGGCATCCTGTCGCCGACGGCCCACCCCGAGCTGGCGGCCCTGGTGGGCGAGCTGATCCGCCTGCGGCACGGGCTGTACGCCCCGCCCCACCCCCGCCAGCGCTTCGGCGCGGCGCTGATGCGGCTGATCCTGCTGCTGTGCGAGGCCTCCGGGCCGCTGCCCAAGCTGGCCATCCGCTCGGACCCGCCGCTGATGCGGGTGCTGCCCGCCCTCGACCGCATCCAGGAGGACCTGACCCGCGGCGAGGCCACCGAGGTGCAAGCCCTGCCGCCGCTGTGCGCCATGAGCCCGGCGGGCTTTCGCCGGGTGTTCAGCCGGGCGGTGGGCCTGTCGCCCAAGCGGTACGTCACGGCCTGCCGGATGCGCAAGGCCCGCCAGCTGCTGCTCTCGGGCGGGGAGAAGATCGCCACCATCGGCGCGCTGGCGGGCTTTGAGGACACGGCGGCCTTCAACCGCGCCTTCAAGGCCTACCACGGCCTGTCGCCCACCGCCTACCGCGAGCGCGCGGGCGGGGCGCTCGGCGCGGACGGGATGCTCGGCGCGGACGGGGCGCTCGGCGCGGGCGGGATGAACGGCGCGGACGGGGTGCTCGGCGCGGACGGGATGCTCGGCGCGGACGGGATGAACGGCGCGGACGGGGCGCTCGGCGCGGGCGGGACCTCCCCCGGCAAGCCCTAAAAACAGGACCGGCGCAAAACGCGTCGGTCCTGGTCGTTCACCCCTCCCAGGGCAGGGGGCCGACGGCGAAGGCGTGGTTCAAGGGTCCGTGGCCGCGGCCCAGGTCCAACCCGGTGGACAGCGCGGCGGTGACATAGGCCTTGGCGTGGGCGACGGCCTCCCCCAGCCCCTGGCCCCGGGCCAGGTTGCAGGCCAGGGCCGCCGACAGGGTGCAGCCCGTGCCGTGGGTGTTTTGGGTGTCCACCCGGGGGGCGGCGAACCAGCGGGCCGACCCGTCAAAGAGCAGGTCCGCGCAGTCCCCCGCCCCGTGCCCGCCCTTGAGCAGCACCGCGCAGCCGTAGCGGGCGTAGAGCGCCGCGGCGCAGCGCAGCATGTCCTCCCGGTCGGCCACCCGGGCCCCCCACAGGGCCTCGCCCTCGGGCAGGTTGGGGGTCATCACCCGGCAGCGGGGCAGCAGCCGCTCCAGGGCGGCCTGGGCCGCGCGGTCGAGCAGCCGGTCGCCGCTGGTGGCCACCATCACCGGGTCGAGCACCACCTGGGGCAGCTCGTAGCGCGCCAGGGCCTCGGCCACCCGGGCGATGACCGGAGCGCTGTGGAGCATGCCGATCTTGACGGCCTGGGGCGGGATATCCTGGCAGACCGCGTCGAGCTGGGCGGTGACAAAATCCGGCGGCACGGGCTGCACCGCCCGCACGCCGCAGGTATTCTGGGCCACCAGGGCGGTGACGACGCTCATGCCGTACACCCCGTGGGCCGCGAAGGTTTTCAGGTCCGCCGAAGCGCCCGCGCCCCCGGAGGGGTCAGTGCCGGCGATGGACAGCACACTCACCATGGGAAAAAATCGCCTCCAATTCCGATAGGTTATCCACCCGCAGCAGGGGGGCGGGCCGCGCCGCGCCGGGCGGAACGCTGAGCCTCGCGCCGGGCGGAGCGCTGAGCCTCGCGCCGGGCGGAGCGCTGAGCCTCGCGCCGGGCAGGGCGGGCGGCGAGTCGGTCGCGCCGGGCAGGTTGGCCGCGCCGGGCGGGTCGGTCGCGCCGGTTGACGCGCCCGCGTCGGGCGGGGCGCTGAGGTCCGCCGCGCCCGCCCCCACGGCGCAGACCACAAAGCCCGCCGCCCGGGCGGTGGCGATGGCGTGGGGCGCGTCCTCGAGCACCAGGCAGTCGCCGGGCGCGACCCCCAGGCGCTTTGCCGCGCGCAGGTAGATCTCCGGGTGGCGCTTGCTACGGCCCACCTGCGCCTCGGTGATCACAAAGGCCACCTCCCCCCACAGGCCCAGGCGCTCCAGCGCCGCCCGGGCCAGGGCCGCGTCCCCGGCGGTGGCGATGGCGACGGGCAGGCCCAGGCCCCGCAGGTAGGCGATCCCCGCCGCCGCCCCGGGCAGCAGGGGAATCTCCCGCCGGTAGGCCCGGTCCATCAGTCGCGCGCACAGCGCGCTGAGCGCCTCGACCGGGCCGGGCAGCCCAAAGCGCGCTTTGAGATGCGCCACGGCCTCGGTCATGGACAGCTCCGCCAGGTCGGCGGCCAGCCCCGCCGGCGCGGGCACGCCGAAATGGGCCAGCAGCCGGGCGGGCAGGGCGTTCCAGGCGGGCAGGGAGTCGAGCAGCGTACCGTCCAGGTCGCTGACGACCGCGCCGATCACGTCGCCACCCGGTCGGCCGCGGCGCGCAGCGCCCGGGCGGCCAAGGCGATATCCGCCGCCCCGAAGATGGCCGACACCACCGCCGCCCCGGCGATCCCGCTGCCCGCAAGCGAGGGCAGGTTCTCCGCGGTGATCCCCCCGATGGCCACCACCGGGATCTCCACCGCCCGGCAGATATCCCCCAGCGCCGCGATCGACACCGCCTGCGCGTCGGCCTTGGTGCCCGTGGGGAACACCGCGCCCACCCCCAGATAGTCCGCCCCGGCGGCCTGGGCCCGCAGGGCCTGCTCCACGGTCTGCACCGACACGCCCAGGATGCGGTCCCCGATGCGCGCGCGGGCCTGGGAAGCCTCCAGGTCGCCCTGGCCGACGTGCACGCCGTCGGCGTCGGCGGCCACGGCGGCTTCCACGTCGTCGTTGACGATCAGGGGCACGCCCTGGGGCGCGCAGACCCGGCGCAAGGCCCGGGCCCGGGCGGCCAGCTCCCCGCTGGGCAGGCCCTTCTCCCGCAGCTGCACCAGGGTGGTCCCGCCCGCAATCGCCCGCGCCACCGCCTCGGGCAGCGCAAGACCCGCCAGGTACCGCCGGTCGGTCACCGCGTAGAGGCGCAGGGCCTCGCGCAGACGCGCGCGATCACAGCGCATGGCACTTCACCCCCCGGGCCAGCCGCTCGTCGGTCAGGTTGCTCATCGCGTCGATCAGGTAGACCCGCAGGCTGCCGGCGCCCTCGCCCCGGCTGGCGACCTTGTCCCGTGCCAGCTCGCCGCACAGGCCCATGGCCGCCACCGCCGCGGCCGCGGCCTCGAGCGTCCGCCCGGGATGGGCGGCCACGCAGGCGGCGATGACCGCGGTGAGCATGCAGCCCGTGCCGGTGACGCGGCTCATGTCGGCGCAGCCGTTCTCAATGGCGTAGCAGGTTTCCCCGTCGGCCACCAGGTCGACGGCCCCGGTGGCGGCGATGACCGCGCCGGTGCGCCGGGCCAGGTCCTTGACAAAGGCGGCCGTCTCGGCCTGGTTGTCGGGGGTGACCGCGTCGCCGGCGGCGGCGTCCACCCCCCGGCTGGCTCCCGACCCGCCCCCGGCCGCGCCCACGCCCTGGGCGACGGCCTTGATCTCCGACAGGTTGCCCCGGATGACCGCAAGGTCCAGCCGCTCGATCAGCTCGGCGGCGGTGCGGGTGCGCAGCGGCGAGGCCCCCGCGCCCACCGGGTCGAGCACCACCGGGCGGCCCAGCTGGTTGGCCCGCTCGCCCGCGGCGAGCATGCTTTGGACGGTGCGCCCGTTGAGGGTGCCGATGTTGAGGGCCAGGGCGTCGCAGATGGCGGTGATGTCCGCGGCCTCGGCGATGTCGTCGGCCATGATGGGCGAGGCCCCGCAGGCCAGGGCGACGTTGGCCACGTCGTTTACGGTGACATAGTTGGTGATGCAGTGGACCAGGGGCTTTTTCGCCCGCAGGGCGGCAAAAATCGAGTCAAACATGCGGATGCTCCTTTCAGTTGGCGTCAACGTCCTCGCCGCGCAAGATGGCGCGCATGTTGCGCAGGGCGCACATCTTGCCGCACATGGTGCAGGTGTCCTCCCGCTCGGGCTGGGAGTCCCGGCGGTAGGCCCGGGCCTTGTCCGGATCCATCGCCAGGGCGAACATGCCCTCCCAGTCCAGCTCGGCGCGCTTGCGGCTCATCGCGTCGTCCCAGTCCCGGGCGCCGGGGACGCCCTTGGCCACGTCGGCGGCGTGGGCGGCGATGCGCGCGGCGACGATGCCCTCGCGCACGTCGGCCACGGTGGGCAGGCGCAGGTGCTCCGCCGGGGTGACATAGCACAGGAAGGCCGCCCCGTGCATGGCGGCGATGGCCCCGCCGATGGCGGCGGTGATATGGTCGTACCCCGGGGCCACGTCGGTGACCAGGGGGCCGAGCACGTAGAAGGGCGCGTCGTGGCAGAGGGACCGCTGCAAAGCCATGTTGGCGGCGATCTGGTCCATGGGCATGTGGCCCGGGCCCTCCACCAGCACCTGCACGTTGTGGGCCCAGGCCCGCTCGGTCAGCTCGCCCAGGCCGATCAGCTCCTGAATCTGGGCGGGGTCGCTGGCGTCGGCCAGGGAGCCCGGGCGGCAGGCGTCGCCCAGGGAGAGGGTGACGTCGTGCTTTTCGCAGATGTCCAGCACCTCGTCGTACCGCTCGTAGAAGGGGTTCTCCTGGCCGGTCATCTCCATCCAGGCGAAGATCAGCGAGCCGCCCCGGGAGACGATCTGGGTGCGGCGGGGATGGGCCTTGATAAAGGCGGCGGCGCGGCGGTTGAGCCCGCAGTGCAGCGTGACGAAGTCCACCCCGTCCTCGGCGTGCATGCGCACCACGTCGATCCACTCGTCGGCGGTGATGTCCTTCAGGGCCTTGTTGTAGCGCACGATGGCGTCGTAGATGGGCACGGTGCCCAGCACCGCCGGGCACTGGGCCGCGAGTTTGCGCCGGAAGGCCCGGGTGTCGCCAAAGTTGGACAGGTCCATGATCGCCTCGGCCCCCATGTCCACCGCGGCCTGCACCTTCTGCATCTCCACATCCAGGTCCAGGCAGTCGCGGCTGGCCCCGAGGTTGACGTTGATCTTGGTGGTCAGGTGGCGGGAGATGCCCGCGGGCCTGAGGCAGGCGTGGGCCTTGTTGGCCGGGATGACCGCGCTGCCCGCGGCCACCAGGGCGCGCAGCTTCTCCGGGTCTACGCCCTCGCGCGCGGCCACCGCGGCGAGTTGTTCGGTGATGACGCCCTGGCGGGCGGCGTCCATCTGGGTGGTATACATGTGCATCCGTCCTCTCACAAAAAAATCTCCCCGGGGCGCGGACAAGCCCGGAGAGACAAAGACGCGCCTTCCCGACGGAAAAGCGCATCTTGAAATCATCTGTTGCTTCCCTACGCCCGTGTTAACGAACAGGTTCAAAGGGTCAGGTTTTAACCTTCTCAACCGCAATCGGTTCCCCCGCAAACTTGTATGAAGTTGTCGCATTCAGTATAGCACGACCCGAGCCCGGAGGCAAGGGCGCGAAAAAACTTGACAATCCCCGCGCATAGCTGGTATAAAGGAGCTAGGGAATGAAGTTCTCCCTCGGGCAACCGAAACCGCTTGTCAAAGCTGATGACTTCTGCGATAAAACCTCGCAGAAAGCGTCAGCTTTTTTGCGTGCGAAGGAGGAGTTCCCGTGCTGACATCCCTGGCATTCATCTTCCTGGCGGGGTTGGCCGCAGCGGCGCTGAGCCGGCGGCTGGGCCTGCCCACCATCATCGGCATGCTGCTCATCGGCGTGGCGTTGGGCCCCCGGGCCCTGAACCTGTTGGACCCGTCCATCCTAGGCGTCTCGGCCGACCTGCGGCAGATGGCGCTGATCATCATCCTGCTCAAAGCCGGTCTATCCCTGGACCTGGCGGACCTGAAAAAGGTGGGCCGCAGCGCGGTGCTGATGGCCTTCCTGCCCGCCAGCTGCGAAATCCTGGCCTTCTTCCTGCTGGCGCCAGCGCTGCTGGGCGTCACCCGGATCGAGGCGCTGGTGATGGGCGCGGTGCTGGGGGCGGTCTCCCCGGCGGTGGTGGTGCCGCGCATGGTGCGCCTGATGGAGACCGGGTACGGCGTGGACAAGAGCATCCCCCAGCTGATCATGGCCGGGGCCTCCTGCGACGATGTGTATGTGATCGTGCTGTTCTCCACCTTTGTGGGCATGGCCCAGGGTCAGGGCGCCAACCTGGCGGGTCTGGCGGGCGTTCCGGTCTCCATCGCGCTGGGCGTCGCCCTGGGCGCGCTGACCGGCTGGGGGTTGGGCCGTTGGTTTGGGCGGGCCCGGGCCCGGGGCCGGGGCGTGCGCGGCAGCGTCAAGGTCATCATCCTGCTGGGGATATCCTTCCTGCTGGTCGCCATCGAGTCCTGGCTGCAGGGGCGCGTTCCCCTCTCCGGGCTGCTGGCCGTGATCAGCATGGCCTGCGCCCTGAGGATGACCAGTGATCCCCCGGTCAGCGCGCGCCTGTCTGAGAAGTTCGGCAAGCTGTGGCTGGCGGCGGAGGTGGTCCTGTTCGTGCTGGTGGGCGCGGCCGTGGACGTCCGCTACACCCTGAGCGCCGGGTTGGCCGCCCTGGCCATGATCCTGGCGGCGCTCGTGTTCCGGGCCGCGGGGGTGTGGCTCTGCCTGTTGGGCTCGCCGCTTTGCGCCAAGGAACGGCTCTTCTGCGTGATCGCCTATCTGCCCAAGGCCACCGTCCAGGCGGCCATCGGCGCGGTACCCCTGTCGCTGGGTCTGCCCTGCGGTCAGGTGGTGCTGGCCGTGTCGGTGCTGGGAATCCTGATTACCGCGCCCCTGGGCGCGGCGGGCATCGACCTGGCCGCGCCTAGACTGCTGACCCGGCGGGAGCCATGAGGCGACCGCCCGCGCGCCAGTCCACCCAGCTGCACCGGCTGGGGTTCTTCCAGGCGCTGGCCCTGGTCAGGGCCCTGGGCGAGGCGGTCACGGACAACAAAGGAACTCCTTGAAGGAGTTCCTTTGTTCAGGTTTTGGGGGGTGTGGGGGCCTTTTTTCGAAAAGGCCCCCCGCCCGTTCCCCCGCTCAGGATTCCGGGGCGGTGCTGACGCTCGGGCCGATGACGGTCGCGTCGTCCAGGCCGCTGTCCACCTCGGGCGCGACGCCGGCGGCGAAGTCGTTGGCCGCGTCGATGGCGCGCTGGACCTTCTCCTTGCGGATGTAGAAGTCCACGTTGCCGTTGATGCGGGCGGCATAGTGATCCAGGTCATAGGGCAGGTACTCGACGGTGGCGACGCGCTCGTCGCCCTTGTTGAGGGTGTACTGGATGCTCAGCAGCACCTCGTCGCCCACCTGATCCATCTTGTCCTCGGGGATGACCCCGTCGAGGATGGGCGAGACCAGGCCCAGGTAGTAGGCGTTGATCTGGCTCTTGTCCACTTCCTCGGCGCCGTTTTTCAAGTAGGTCTCGCTCTCGACCACGGGCTGGCCCTGGGAGTCCACCTCGGTGGGCGAGTAGACCCGCTCGATGGTGGCGTAGGCGGCGCTCTGGCTGGTCTTGGCCTCGATGCGGTCGAGGTTGGCCAGGAAGGGGATGGCCGAGAACTTCTCCACCAGGTAGAAGGGATCGATATCCACAAACTCCAGGGACGCCTTCTTCACCGAGTAGACGTAGTTGCTCTCGTCGCCCTCCAGGCGGCAGTAGGCGTACTGCTCGTCCTTGTCCGCGCCGACGTACAGATCGAAGCGCTTGCCGGTCAGGTCGATCATCTGGATGCGCAGGGTGGGCTCGTTCAGGCCGTACTTGGGATCGGTGGGATCGTCGCCCTCGTACTGCTCCAGCTCCACCTCGCTCAGGGGCGTGATGATCTCGGACTGCATCTTGTCGCGGTCCACGCCGCGGATGTACGGCTCGGTGAGGATGTAGCCCGACACGCCCAGCATGTTGGCGTTGTTGCCGACGTTATGCTCGGCGGCGAGGATGACCTGGCCGTTCTTCTCGATGCGGATGGACTCGACATAGGCGCCGTCCACCTGCTCGACGGAGATGTTGCGCAGGTCGTCCTCGGTGAGGATAAAGGTCTGCCCCACGGCGTACTGCACGGTGAAGAGCTGGCCGGTCTGGTCGTAGAGCATATAGTACTGGCTGCCCATGGGGGTCAGCCCCCCGAGGATGAAGGTGGCCTTCTCCCCGTCAACGTAGGTGATCTCCATCTTGCAGGAGTCCGGGCCGACGCCATAGTTGGCCAGGTCCGCGTCGGAGGGGCGGGTCTCGGAGACCATGGACTCGGCCAACATCTGCACGCCGTAGGCGGCGATCAGGTTGATGTTGGCGTCCATCATGGCCGCGTCCTCAAGGCCCTGGACGGCGAAATTCTCCCCATCCTCCCGGGGCACGACGACGTAGGTTCCCTCGGGGTTGGTCATCTGGATGCGCTGGATGTCCGCCTTCTCATGCTTGAGCACCACGGTCTGGCTGGCGGTGGGCGTGGGGGTGGCGGCGCTGTTGGTCCCGGGCATCAGCAGGCCGATGGCCAGGGTGACGCCCGTGATGACCACCAGGGCGACCAGCAGCAGGATCAGGTTGCGCTTGCGCCGCCGACGGCTGCGCTGGACCAGCTTGGCCTTCATCTCGGGGTCCTCGGGCTCCTCCAGCAGGGAGGAGAAGGGATCCCGCTCGGGCGGCTGCTGGGAGGCGGGGTGCAGCAGTTCCTCGTCGGTGGGCTCGTCGGCCGGAGCCGCGGGTGCGCCGGTCTCCGCCGGGGCCGCGGGCGCGCCGGGCCTCAAATCCTTGGGATCGTTGGGGGTGTTCGTCATAGATGCTTCCTCCTGCGGTAGACCACAAAGCCGATGATGCCGATGGCCAGGGGGATGACGGCGACCAGGATGATGGCCAGGGTCATCCACGTGGCGTCATTGGGAATCTGCAGGCCGTAGCCGCTCAGGCTCTTGGCGCGCACGGTGAAGGTGTCGGTATCCTCGCTCATCCAGTTGATGGCGTTCATGAACAGGTCGAGGTTGGCGCCGTAGGAGGCCAGGTTCTCGGTGCCGACGAAGCCGCTCGTGCCGATGACCACGAGCTGGGAGTCGTTGTCGGTGACGTCGAAATCCGTCAGCTCCACCGCGGCGGCCAGGGTCAGCTGGCCGGTGACGTCGCCCTCAGCCGGGTTGGGGTCGAGGGTCTCGCTGGTCAGGTCCTCCTTGGCGAAGGCCTGGTCCGAGGTGGTCAGCAGGGGGGTGATCTTCACGTCGTCCTTCTGGGCCTGGGGCAGCTGGATGTAGCGGCAGCTGGGCAGCAGCACGCTCATGCGGCTGGAGCGGATGGACTGGGTGATGGCGTGCTCGCCCAGGTTGGGCACGAGCATCAGGGGCGCCTGATAGTAGTTGGCCTGGTTGGGGTCGAGCACCACGGCGTTCTTCAGCTCGATGTCAAAGTTGCTCAGCAGCGAGTCGAAGTTGGTCAGCTGGGTGGCCATGGGGTCGGCGATGTAGAGGGTGCGCCCGCCGTTGATCATGAAATCGCGCAGCTGCTCGCGCTCCTCCAGGGTGATATCCTGCTTGGGGGCCATGATCACCAGGATATCGCCCTTCTCAAGGGCGGTCTCCCCGCCGGTCAGGTTGACCGTGGAAACCTCGCAGTTCTCGTTCTCCAGGTAGGTCTTCAGATAGTCCAGGGTGGACAGGGTGGTCTCGCCGTGGCCGTCCAGGAAGAGCACGCGCTGGGCGTTGTCGCTGACGACGTAGAGGATGGCGCCGGAGATGCGCTGCTCGGCCTGCAGGGTGTAGCTGCCCGAGTCGTCGGTGCCCACCAGGGAGGAGGACTTGATGATCCGGCTCTTGCTCTTGTCGGCGTTGGTGATGATCAGCGAGCCGTTCTCCAGGGAGTCCTTGGTGAACTGGCTGATGGCCGTGGGGTTCTGCACGGGGTCGATGTTCTCCACGTGCACCTTCAGGCTGCCGCCCAGGTACTGCTCCAGCAGGATATCCACGGTGGCGTCGGCCTGGGAGGCCGTGTAGGTGGTATAGATGTAAATGTCCTCATCCAAGCCCTTGAGCAGATCGTTGGTCTGGGCGCTCAGGGAGTAGAGGCTGTTCTTGGTCAGGTCGATCTTCAGGCCGAAGCGCTCCTCCAGGGTGCTGACCCCGACGTTGAGCACCATCAGCAGCACCAGCGCCACCACCACGATGACGGCCGAGTACCCGCCGTAGCGCAGGCGCTTGCTGCGCATCTTCTTCTCCGGCTGGGGGGCAGCCGGGTTCCCCTCGTTCTTCTTCATGCTCTCACCCCTCGCTCCATCTTCTCTTCTCGACGGTTCGCACCGCCATGACGATGAAGAATATCGTCAAGGACACATAGTAGATACAGGTCGACAGGCTCAGCACGCCCATGTTGAAATCCGTGAATCGGCTGAAGGCGCTCAGCCAACCCACGATGCCCGCCACCAACGTGTTGCTGATCGAGGTGGACACGATATCCACCAGCATCATCATCAACAGCACCACAAAGGTGGCGATGGCCGAGGAAATCTGGTTCTCGGTCAGCGCGCTCATCCACACGCCCACGGAGATGAACATCGACCCGAGCAGGAAAAAGCCGAAATAGCCCGAGAGAATCTCCGCCCCCGAGGGATCGCCGTAGAGCGACAGGATGATCGGGAAGACCGTGGAGAACACCAGGGTGATCGCCAGCACCGCCACCGCCGCCAGGAATTTGCCCACCACCACGGAGGTGATCGACACCGGCGCGGTCATCCACAGCTGGTCGGACTTGTTCTTGCGCTCTTCGCTCAGCAGCCGCATCGTCAGGATCGGCACCAGGATGATGAAGATCATCGTCATGCTCGAGAGCACCGAGACGAAGTTGGCGTGGGGCGACTCGACGTTCATATTGTCGCTGATGAAGTACAGGCCCATGACGAACATGAAGGCCGACAGGAAAACATAGCCGATGGGCGAATAGAAAAACGCCTGCAGCTCCCGCTTGAAAACGGCGCGCATGTTAGACAACCCCCTCGCTCTCTGTGGTCAGCTGCAGGAAGATATCCTCCAGCGTCATATCCATCGGGCGCATCACCAGGATGGGATACCCGACCTTGCTCATGGTGTTGAAGATCGCCCGGCGCACGTCCTGGTTCTTGGCGCTCTCCACGAGGAAATCCACCGTGTCGGGCTCCTTGGTGCCCAGGGACTCGACGTACTGCACGCCCTCGATGGCGCGGATAAGCTTCTGCGCGTTACTCGGGCTGCCCGCGATGCGCACCGACAGGCGGCGGGTTTCGCTGATGCCCTGGGAGAGGTTCTCCAGGGTGTCCTGGGCGACGATCTGCCCCTGATTGATGATGATGACCCGCTCGCACACGTCCGAGACCTCGCTGAGGATGTGGCTGGAGAGCACGACGGTGTGCTGTTTGCCCAGCTGCTTGATCAGCTTGCGAATCTCGATGATCTGCCGGGGGTCCAGGCCGACGGTCGGCTCGTCGAAGATCAGCAGCTCGGGGTTGCCCACCAGGGCCTGGCTCATGCCCACGCGCTGGCGATAGCCCTTGGACAGGTTCTTGATCAGGCGCTTGCGCACGTCCGTGATGCGCACCAGCTCGCAGATTTCGTCCAGATGGCCCTTCTGCTGGCTCTTTTTGACCTTCTTGATGTCGCACACAAACCGAAGATACTCATCCACCGTCATATCCATGTACACCGGAGGCTGCTCGGGCAGGTAACCGATCCTGCGCTTGACCTCCTCGGGGTCCTGAAGGATATCGAATCCGTCCACCTCGACGGTGCCGCTGGTGGAGGAAATATACCCGGCGATGATGTTCATGGTCGTGCTCTTGCCCGCGCCGTTGCGGCCCAGGAAGCCGACGACCTCGCCGCGGTCAATGGAGAAGGTGACGTCCTTGGCGGCGTACTTCTCCCCGTACCGTTTGGTTACGCCCTTGACCTCGATCATCTCGTTCCCTCCTTAATCCTCATGCCCTTCATTATAGCAAGAATAGGGTCGCATTTTGTGAACAAAGTTTGAACAATCCCCCGGCCCGCAAAGCCCGGCGTTTGGGGCTTTCCAGGCCCCCGAGGCCCCGCCGCGTCAGCCCGCGCGGTCGCCCGCCAAAGCCAACCCTTGACAAAGATCAGAAAACACGATATATAGCATATATATCTGAATTTTGATATTTTCATTAGGCCGAAAATGATAGGGTTCCGTCTCCGAACGGCCCCACAAGAGGAGCGGTGTTCGATGCTCGTCAAGTTCAATTTTCTCTCACAGAGCTTGCAGCTACAGACAAATGTCACGATGTGCCTTCCGTCCTTCTCGTTCTCGGATCAGTTGAGCGCAAAGAGGGACGGCTTGACCCCCGGCGTGAAATTCCAGGTGATGTACCTGCTGCACGGGGGCTTCGGCGACGACTCGGATTATGTCAACTTCACCAACATCGTCCGCTATGCCGACGATAACAAGATCGCGGTGGTGATGCCGTGCGGCTACAATTCGTTCTACACGGATGGCGTGGAGGGATTTTTTGTCAGCAAGTATTGGCAATATGTCTCCGAGGAACTGCCCGCGCTCTGCCAGGCGATGTTCCCCATCTCGCCCAAACGCGAGGACAACTACGTCGGAGGACTCTCCATGGGCAGCCATGGCGCGATGAAAATGGCGGTGATGAACGGCGAGCGATTTGCCGGCGCGCTGATCATGTCGGGGACCTCCCTGGACGATACCGACCGAACCCCGATCCTGGAGCGCAACTATTTTGATCCGCCCAGCGCGGACTGCGCGCAGCAGAACCCCAACCGGCTGCAGACCGAATCCTATATCTATCAACAGGCGGCGGAAAATATCAAAAGCGGGAAAGCCTGCCCGAAATTATACTTTACCTGCGGGGGCGACGATATCCCGGCCGTCACCAATGTCAAAGCGTCCAGGGATTACTTTGCGCGGCTGGGCTATGAAACGGTGTATACCGAGATCCCCGGATATCGGCATGAGTGGGATTTTTGGGATTTAGCGCTGCGCAAAGCGCTCTACGAGTGGCTGCCCATTGAGCGGAAGGTCCTGCGCCCCGATCAATAGCCGCCGGTCAACCCCCGCCCCGATGCGGCGGCGTCTGGGCGGATCAACCTCCCACCCAATCGGGGGGACAGCTTTCGAGCCGGAAACCGGTCCCCCCGGTCTGTTTCATGCTGCCCCGCGCGTATGATTTTACCCAGTCCGGGCATGCTGATCCGGGTGGGCCGACCCGCACGGCGGCAGGTTTTCCCAAAACTCGCCCTTTACAAATCCGCACGCCTGTGCTAAACTAACTCCCGTAACAAATTCATACACACCCGTTTTCAGCATGGAGAAGTACTCAAGTATGGCTGAAGAGGCGCCCCTGCTAAGGGCGTAGACCGGGAAACTGGTGCGAGAGTTCGAATCTCTCCTTCTCCGCCATATAAGAACGCTAATATTGATACGGTGAGTGTCAACATTAGCGTTCTTATTTTATTCCAGAAAAGCCTGTAAACACGGTATTTCTCTCATTTTTATAGGCTCTTTGCTTCGTCGCATGACCACTGGATACCACCGTTTTTCATCGACAAGGCGCAGCCCTCCATACCTGCGCTTTCGATTACCCAAAATAGTTTCACTTTTTTCGAGGGTTTCATTTTCAGAAGTCTATAGTTTCATTTCTCGTGGTGGTTTCATTTTACACGGAAACAGTTTCATACTCGCGCTTGCGATATATAAAAATCCCCATAAAATCATCACTCACGCTAACAATTAATCCATGCGCGCCTCAATCAGATGGCAGTATTGATAGCCGTCTTCCTCATACGTCTGGAACTCGCCTGTGACGGTAATTTCCGAGCCGATCTCAGGATAGTCATCGGGATAAACGGCGTCGCCTGCCAGCACGAACTCCAAGCCTTGCTGACAGCAGGCAGTCGCATCGGCAATAACACAGGCAAAATAGAACGGGCCGGATTCTGTTTGGGCATAGACGGCAAATTGACCGCGCATCGTCACCGTTCTGCCCACATAATCCTGCGGCGAGACCATCATGTTATACACCTCCGCATATATCATGGTGCTGCTGAGCACGGTTAGGTCAACGGGGTCTCCGCTGACGCTGTTCGCCGAACTGTCCGATGCGGGCGGCTGGGATGGCGTCTCAGTCGCCGTCGGAGTCTCAACCGGCTGATTGCTTGACGCGGCGGACTGCTGCTCCTGTTTTCCACAGCCAACCAAGGCAAGGCACAGAAACGATACCGAAAGCAGTATAAGAATAGACTTTTTCATTTTGACGCTCCCTTCGCGACGGTTCCGGCAATCCAGAACAACAAAAATCCGGCTATGTCGATTGCCACGATGGTTGAGCCCACCGGCGTTCCGGCAAGGATGGAAACCAGAATTCCCATTGCTGCGCAGACCACCGAAAAAACGGCGGAGCATACGATAACGCTGCGGAAGCTCTTAAATAACCGCATGGCGGACAGCGCCGGAAATATCACCAGCGCTGAGATCAAGAGTGACCCCACCAGATTCATGGCAAGCACGATCACAAAGGCGATCGTCACCGCGATGATGAGGTTATACAGATTTGCCCTTGTTCCTGTGGCCTGCGCAAAGCTCTCGTCGAAGGTCACGGCAAATATCTTGTGATAGAACAGCAGAAATACGACGATGACGATAACGGACATGGCAACGCACAGCCAGACCTCCGTAGGCGTCAGGGTCAATATCGAGGTCGAGCCGAACAAAGTGGAGCAGACATCTCCGGTGAGATTGGCGGAGGTGGAAAACAGGTTCATGAGCAGGTAGCCAAGCGCAAGCGCCCCTACGGAGATCATGGCCACGGCGGCGTCACCCTTGATTTTTGCGTTCTGGCCGGTTCTAAGCAACAGCACGGCGCAGACGACGGTGATTGGCAGCACCAGCAGCATATTATCTGCCAGATTCAATACTGTTGCGATGGCCATTGCGCCGAACGCCACATGTGACAAGCCGTCTCCGATGAAGGAAAACCGCTTGAGTACCAGTGTTACTCCTAATAGCGACGAGCAAAAGGCGATAAGAACACCAACGATCAGCGCATAACGAACAAAGGGGTATTCAAAATACAGAGCCAGTTTTTCAAGCATTGGCATTTCCTCCTTCCAACCCATATGCTTTTCCAATGCGGCTTTTCAGATAGTCGGCGGTCGTTCCGCAGAAAAGAGGCTTATGGCTCAGGTGAAGGATGTGGCTTGCATATCGGGTCGCCGCCGCAATATCATGAGAGATCATAATGACGGTGATACCTTCCTCCCGGTTGAGTCGGTAAATCAGGGCATACATCTCCGCTGTCACTTTGGGGTCAAGTCCGGCAACAGGCTCATCTAAAAGCAGCAGCTTCCTTGTGGCGCAAAGTGCCCGCGCCAGCAGTACTCTTTGCTGCTGCCCGCCAGACAGCTCGCGGTAACAGCGTTTTTGAAGCGGCAGAATTCCCATCTTTTCCATGTTGCCCTCCGCCAGCTTCTTTTCCTCTCGGGTGAAGTACGGCCTCATGCCGCAGCGGTTCAGGCAGCCCGACAGTACGATCTCCCGCACGGACGCCGGGAAATCCCTCTGCACCACTGTCTGCTGAGGCAGATAGCCGATCTCCGTCTGCTTAAGGCCGTCACCCGTCAGAATCTGCCCGTTGATTGGCGTTTGCAGGCGAAGTATTGTTTTCATGAGCGTGCTTTTCCCGGAACCGTTTTCACCTACGATACACAGATAGTCTCCGGATTCCACCGTGAAGCTGAGGTTCTCCACGACCCTTGTGCCATCATATCCAAGCGTCAGATTCTGACAAGTGAGTAAGGCCATCTCTTAATCCTCCGTCAGTTCAATGCGGTTTTCAGCACATCCAGATTGCTCTGCATAATGGATAGATAGGTCGCGCCGTTTGCCGCATCCGCAGAGGTTGTAGACTGCATGGAGTCCATGGTAAGGATTGCCTGGTCTTTCTCCGCCGTATTCCCGATAATGGTTTCCGCGATCCTGTGGCCTGCCCCCTCAATGGTCAGCACGCTGTGAAGCTCCAGTTCGTCCACCTTTTCGGCGAGAAACGCCACCGTTTCAAAGCTGGCCTCTGTCTCCGCCGAGCAGCCGATAAAGGCCGCGTAATACGCAAGGCCGTAATCATCCACGAGATAGCGGAAGGGGAAGCGGTCGCCAAACAGTACGGTCTTTACTCTCGCACTGTCAACCGCTGTTTGATATTCGGCGTCCAAGGCGTCAAGCTTTGCGATATAGGCGTCCGCATTGTTGGTATATCTTTGCGCATTGGCCTCGTCGATTAGCGCAAGCTGCTGTGCGATGTAAGAACAAAGCAACTTTGCGTTTTTCAGCGACAGCCAGACGTGTTCGTCATATTCAGGCTCTTCCTCCTGCTCTTCGGCATCGGGTTCCTCCTCAGCCTCCATGCCTTCGACAACTTCCTCTTCCTTAACGGAATCGCCAAGAACCTCCAGAAGATTTATAACCACCATATCTTTGTTTGTGGCCTCTTTCAGCGCATCCTCGACCCACGCGTCCGATTCGCCGCCAACATAGATGAACATATCGCAGGTTGAGATTTTGATGATGTCGTCTGCGGTGGGTTGATAGCTGTGCAGATCGACGCCGCTGTCAAGAAGCAGGGTCAGCTCGGCGTTCTTGGCCTCGTCACCGAGCAGGTTTTTTACCCAGTCATACTCAGGAAAGATGGTGCAGACGATACTGAGTTGGTCGGTATCTGTTGTGGGCGTTGTTTGACTCCCGCAGCCGGAAAGAACACTGATGAGCAGCATAAGAGACAGGAAAAGTGCAAGGGTTTTCTTCATAATAAAAAGCCTCCAAACTAAGTTGTGTTTTGAAAATGAGCGCAAAAATACAAGGAATCCATGTCCGTATGGGCATGGTTATCCCTTGTTCAAAGCACAAGTTAATTCAGAAGCAATATTTTAAGTGATACAAGCGTTGTGGAAGTGGAATCCGCAAAACGGATACCGCAGATGCAGGCGGCGACCATATGATGAAATTGCCGGGAAGCAGAAAAAATCACGGCCACCGCAGCCGTTTCAAGAAGCACGACACAGGCTGCAATTTCCGCGCAGATCGGGCAATGCTCGCCGGCGCAGTCGTGGTCTGCTTCTGCAATGATAAAAAAGGCTGAGAAAGCCATGGCACAGCAAAAGACCACGCAAATCAAAAGCGCGGCAATTCTTGCTTTTCTGCTGTGTGTCATAACGATTTCGTCCTTCCTTATTTACAGTCCTTACAGACGCCTACAAGCACTGTGGCGTGTTCATCCAGTTCAAAGCCGTTTTGCTCCAGCAGCGTCGCCAGACGCAATTCGTCTGCCGGGTTTTCCATGTGCATGACTTTTCCGCACTTCTCACAGCGCAGATGTACCCGTTCGCAGCATTGTTCGCATACCGAAAGCTGGTACAGCGCCTTTCGACCCGTTGGTTCCAACGTCCTTGTCAACAAGCCGTCCCGCGTCATTTTATCCAGGTTGCGATAGATGGCGCTGCGGCTGATGACCGCTTCGGCGGCCAGCTCGCGCGTGAGGTCGTCAATCGTGAGCTTGCGTGTCCGATGCTGCTGAAAGAACGCAAGCAACAATTGTCGCTGAGCGGTCTGATACTCTCTCACAAGACCACCTCCGACAGATTTGCGATTTTGTCGCAAATCTTATTATACTCAGAAGTGAGTAAAAGTCAATGGCAAGCAAAAAGTTTACATTTACAAAGATGGTTTTGTATACACAATTGGTGATTGGACGCAAAAGCAAAAGAAGCGGAGCTTCATCGCTCCGCCTCCATATTTCATTGTCTCACTTGTTGCCGCTGCCACCGAAACGAGCGGCGATGTAGCACTCATGAGAGCAATACTTCCGAGCCTTGTTCCCGATGCTCACAAATGCCTTTCTGCAACAGGCGCAGGTTAGATGATACTCCGTCTTTGGCTTGGCGCTGTGATTTGCGAACCACCACGCTGTGCGACACTTGTCCGAACAAAATCGGCGCGGTTTGCATTTTGCCTTGACGGTTATCGGCTGACCGCACTGCTTGCATTTCGGTTTGACTTCATCAGCGTCACCTGCAAGCCGCGTTCTGCGGCAGACTGTCTTTATTGTGCTTTCCGGAATTGAAAGCATCTCAGCGATTTTCGCATAGGTGCATCCTTGCTTTCTCAATTCGCTTATCCGGCTTTTCTCGTCAGTTGTCATCGTTCTGTCCTCCGTTCTGAGAAACTGTGTTCTCAAAACTCGCTGGACATCAGGGGACTGTTTTGACGAAAAAACTGCCGAGAAATCAATCCCGGCAGTTCATTTTATGCTGCATCAAGGTTCCACCTCAATTTCACTCCCACCTTTGAACCGGAACACGATCCTGCCGTCCCGGTAGACCGTCGCTTTGTCAATCAGTGCCACCCACAGCCTTTCGTCCCATTCTTTCAGGACGAGGGGCTGTTTCTTTAGTGACTCGATGAACAGTCGCAGGTCACGTTCCCGGCTCTGCTTGTGCTCTTTCTCGGAAGTAAGCTCCTTGACCCGTGCTGTCGCTTTCTCGTAGCGGGCAAGCAGGCCGTTGTACTTTTTCGCGTATTCCTCCTGTGACTGCGCCGTGGAAGCGTTCTCCTTAACGCAGGCTTTGACCAGCTCGGCGACCACATTGATTTCCGCTGTCAAGGATTCAAGCTCTGCGTCGATTGCCGAACAATCCGAAAGCATGGAGTGTATCTGCTCACAGTCGCTGATAACTGACTCACGGCTTGCCATAAGCCGGTCATAGGCAATCAAAAACTTCTGCTGGATGACTTCCGCATCGAGGTGCGGCGTGGCGCATCGCTGTTCGCCTTTAAACTTGCTGTTGCAGCGCCATATCACTTTGCGGTAAGCGTCGGTGGAGTGCCAGACCTTCTGACCGTAGAAGCCACCGCAGTCGCCGCATACCAGCCGTGACGCAAATACGCTGCTGCCGCTGTAGGCTCTGCCCAGCGCCTTGCGTCGAGCAATCTCAGCTTGCACCATCTCCCATTCGATTGGCTCGATAATAGCCTCGTGGCTGCTCTCAACGTAGTATTGCGGAACTTCGCCCTCGTTGGTTTTCATCTTCTTTTGCAGAAAATCGACCGTGAACTTCTTCTGCAAGAGCGCGTCGCCCTTGTACTTTTCGTTGGTGAGGATACTGTCCACAGTGGTCTGCCTCCACTTCTGTTTGCCAGACGGTGTCAGGATACCCCGCTGCTCCAGATACCGGCAAATGCCCGCAGGTGTCTTTCCCTCAAGGAAAAGCTGGTAGATGAGCCTGACAACGGCGGCTTCTTCTTCATTGACCGTCGGAGTGCCGTCGGCTCCTTTCTCGTAACCCAGAAAATGCTTGTATGGCATACTGACCTTCCCGTCTGCGAAGCGCTTTCTCTGACCCCACGTGACGTTCTCAGAAATGCTCCGGCTTTCCTCCTGCGCCAGCGAGGACATTATCGTGATGAGCAGTTCACCCTTGCCGTCAAAGGTGTAGATGTTTTCTTTCTGAAAGTAGACCTCGACGCCAGCTTCCTTCAGCTTGCGGACGGTCGTGAGACTGTCCACGGTATTACGGGCGAAGCGGCTGACCGACTTGGTGACGATGAGGTCTATTTTCCCGGCAAGCGCGTCCCGTACCATCTCTTTAAAGCCGTCGCGGTGTTTGGTGTTAGTCGCCGAAATACCGGAATCGGTATAGACCTTAATGAACTGCCAGTCCTCACGCTCCATGATGTACTTGGTGTAGTAGTCGATCTGCGCCTCGTAGCTGGTGAACTGTTCGTCACTGTCCGTGGAAACGCGGGCGTATCCGGCTACTTTTCTCCTTGCCACTGAAGCTGTCGGCAATGCCGTAAACAGGTTTTTGGTAGCCGGAATGGTTGTTATTCTTGGCATTGTGTTTTCCTCCTTTGGCGTGTTCGTTCAGCAGCGGCTTGCCTCATTTCCGGTGTCCAGCTTTCCCGTCGTGAGCGGTCTGCCCATGTGCGCTCGGCTGTATTGTCGTCCTTAAAAATGAAGCGCAGGTGGTTGTCCTCCGGAACCTCAATGCGCTCAATCGTAGCAGCGAATACTGCCGCACTGTATTCTTCCGTCCCAAGCACCTCGGAACAGACGGCTTTCAGCGTGGATTCCGGTATCTTTTTCCCGTGGCAGTAGGCTTTTCCCTGTGAAAGGTAAGTCGAGCAGTTCCAGCCGACTGAGCCGTTGCTGGTATTCCGCTTATAGGCTTTGCCGCAGAACGGGCAGAAAATCTTACCCGTAAACTCGCTTTTCTGCGGACGCGGTCTGTCCTTTGTGGTTTCTCTCGTCTGCCGTAAGACCTCCTGCGCCGCCTCGAAGGTGTCCATATCAATGATGGCGGGATGTGTACCTTCAGCGTAGAACATCGGCAACTCGCCGGTGTTGCGTAACAGCTTTTTCTCCAGATGGTTGTTGCGGTAGCGTTTTTGCAGCATCGCATTACCCGTGTACTTTTCGTTGGCAACCGTTTCCCGAATACGCTGGGCGCACCATTTGCCGCCGAGCGCACAGGCGAAGCCTCTGGCGTTTAAGTCCCGACTGATGGCGCTGAAGCTCTCTCCGGCAATGACGCGGTCGAACACCTCGCGGACGATTGGCGCGGTTTCTTCATCCACCGTTATGTCATCCTTTGAAATACGATATCCGAGCAGAAACCGCCAGTTGAGCAGCTCGCCGTTCTCAAAGCCCGTGCGAATGCGCCATTTCTGATTCTCGCTGGCTGACAGGCTTTCCTCCTGTGCGTAGGATGCAAGTATGGTAAGCATCAGCTCGCCCTCGGCACTCATCGTGTGAATGTTCTGTTCCTCGAAGAAAATGTCCACCTCCAGTGCTTTCAACTCACGGACGGCTTCCAGCAGCGTGACCGTGTTTCGAGCAAAGCGGGAGATGGACTTGGTGAGCACCAGATCGATGCGCCCGGCGCGGCAGTCGGAGAGTAGCCGTTGAAACTCATCCCGGCTTTCCTTTGTGCCAGTCAGGGCTTCGTCGGCATAGACTCCAGCGTACTCCCAATCGCTGCGCTTCTGGATAACCTCGCTGTAGTACCCGACCTGCGATGAGAGCGAATGCAGCATGGCGTCCTTACCTGTGGAAACGCGGGCGTAAGCAGCGACGCGCTTTTTCTGCTCCAGCTTCGGTGCGAACGGCACTCTGTTTATTGTTTTTGGCATTCTGTCACCCCCTCGTAGTGTGACATATTACCTCTGATACTACTATATAGCAAGTCATTCTCCCGAAATACACTGTACGAAGATAAGCCGTATTTCTCGGCCATCATTGTATCAATTATGGCGTACTCAGATGCAGTAATTAACCCGCCGGAGAGCATAACTCTCGCCTGCGCCATCGCGGATTTGTAGCCTTGTACCCGGCTATAAAAGCCATTGTCCATCCTGTATCCTCCGTTCTGAGGAACCAGTCCTCAAAACTCGCTGGACATCAGATAGGGCTTTTGACGAAAAACAGCCAAAGGATTTTCGAAGTCCTTTGGCTGCTTAAACTACCTCATTAGAATTCTATCTCTTTGAGTGATTTTGTCACGGTTGCCTTCATGCCATTCCTGTATGCTCTTTTCATCAAGCGATGGGAGGAAGCAGATTGGAAGTTCAAAAGAAGCAGAGAAAAGCCGCTGTGTCGCGGGAGGAATGCGTCGCCTGCGGGTGCTGCGTGAAGGTGTGTCCAAAGTCGGCCATCAGGATTTTCAAGGGCATATTCGCTGAAGTGGATACCGCAAGCTGTGTGGGCTGTGGAAAGTGTGTCAAGGAATGCCCGGCATCGGTCATCACGATCACGGAGGTGCCCGCATGAAGAAACACTGGTACGATTATCTGTGGATCGTTTCGCTGACCTATCTTATCCTCGGGTTTTTCAACATCATGTTTGCGTGGCTGGGGCTGCTGTGCTTTTTCATCCCGCTCATTGTAGCGATTATCGGCGGAAACAAAGCGTACTGCAACCGTTACTGCGGCAGAGGGCAGCTTTTTGCGCTGGTCGGCGGACGCTTCGGACTTTCGCGCAGAAAGAATCCGCCGAAATTCCTGAAAAGCAAATGGTTCCGCTACGGCTTCTTAGTTTTCTTCTTCACAATGTTTTTTGTGATGCTATGGAACACATGGTTAGTATTCGCCGGTGCGCAGGAGCTTCGGCAGGCGGTGAAGCTCCTCTGGACATTCAAACTGCCCTGGCATTGGGCCTATCACGGAACCGCTCTGCCCGCGTGGACGGCACAGTTTGCTTTCGGCTTTTACAGCGTCATGCTGACCTCAACGGTGTTGGGCTTCATTACCATGCTGCTCTATAAGCCACGCTCTTGGTGCGTGTACTGCCCCATGGGGACTATGACCCAGCTCATCTGCAAGGCCAAATGCCCAAAGAGCGTGATAAGGTCACGGAGCGCGGCGGAATCTGACGATATAATGCAGACAGAAGAACAAGAAAGGGCGTGAGCAAAATGGCTTTCGGATTTGGCCGCAAGGCTGCGGTGGAAGATAACAGTGGAAAAAATCTAATGGTGAACAAAAGCAGATGCCCGCAAAATCATCCCTGTCCCTCGGTAAAGGTCTGCCCTGTGGGTGCGCTCTCACAAAAAGAATTTGAAGCTCCAACTGTGGATCATGAGAAGTGTATCCGCTGCGGAAAGTGCGTGAAGTTCTGCCCCATGCGGGCGCTCACGCTGGAATAAAAAATATAGGAGGAACAGAAAATGTCCGTACACACAATTACAAAAGAAAACTTCGACAGAGAGGTTATAGAAAGTGACCGCCCGGTGCTGCTGGACTTCTGGGCAAGCTGGTGCGGCCCCTGCCGTATGGTATCCCCCGTGGTCGATGAGATTGCCGAGGAAAACGCAAACGTCAAGGTCGGAAAGGTCAATGTGGACGAGCAGCGGGAGCTGGCCGCGCGCTTTAACGTGATGAGCATTCCGACACTGGTTGTCATCAAAAACGGTAAGGTCGCAAATCAAATGGTCGGCGCAAGACCCAAGGCGCAGATAGCGGCCATGTTGTAAGCCATCATACCATTATCAACGCGATTTATGCAGCCGCTGTGGGCAATACTAAGGCTTGATAGACAACAAAAAGGAGGAACGCAGAAATGTCTGTTTTGAGTATTACTAAAAATAACTTCAATGATATAGTCGGAGGGCAAAAGCCCGCGCTGATCGAGTTTTACGCTCCGTGGTGTACCTATTGCCGCCGCATAGCGCCGGCGTTCGCAAAGGTTGCGGAGCAATACGCCGATAAGCTAACGGTGGGACAGGTCAACATTGACGACGCTCCTGAGCTGGCAGAGGCGTATCAGGTTGAAGTCGTTCCCACACTGGTGGTCTTCAAAAACGGCGAACCTGTGGGCGACGCCGTGGCTCCGGAATCCAAGGCAAAGATTGAAGACCTGATTCGACAGTATGTTTAAGGATGGGACAGAATGAACCATGTATATGATGTGATCGTCATAGGCGGCGGCCCCGCTGGTTACAGCGCGGCGCTGTACTGCACAAGAGCGGGGCTGGACACGCTGGTTTTGGAAAAGCTGTCGGCTGGAGGCCAGATGGCGCAGACCACGCAGATAGACAACTACCCCGGCTTCGACGAGGGGATTGACGGGTTTCTTCTGGGCGAAAAAATGCAGACGGGCGCGGAGCGGTTCGGCGCGAAGACCGAGCTCGCGGAGGTGCGTTCCGTTGACCTCGTGGGGAAAACGAAGCAGGTGGAAACCAGCGAGGGGACTTTTTCCGGCAGAGCCGTAATTATTGCCACTGGCGCGGTACACAGGCATTTGGGCGTGGATCAGGAGGAAAGCCTTGTAGGGCGCGGCGTGTGCTACTGCGCCGCCTGCGACGGTATGCCATACAAGGGCAAGACTGTCGTCGTCGTGGGCGGCGGGAACTCAGCGGCGGCGGATGCGCTTCTTCTCTCCCGAATCTGCGAAAAGGTCATTCTGGTACACCGCAGGGACACGCTGCGAGCGACAAAAATATACCATGAGCCGTTGATGAAGGCGGAGAATGTAGAGTTTCGGTGGAACAGCGCCGTCACCGAGCTTCTGCACAGGGACAGGCTTACCGGCGTAAAGCTGAGAGACGTTCATACCGGCGAAGAAAGCGCTGTCGCCTGCGACGGGCTGTTCGTCAGCGTGGGCAGATCGCCCGCCACGGAGCTGTTTCGCGGGCAGCTTGAGCTGGATGAGGGCGGATACATTGTGGCGGACGAGTCCACCCGCACAAATATTCCCGGCGTGTTTGCCGTGGGAGATGTGCGCACGAAGGTCATGCGTCAGGTGGTGACGGCTGCGGCGGACGGCGCGGTAGCGTCCCATTACGCGGAGGAATATCTGGCGGGCGGTAACTGACGCCGATGGAGCAGTAAGGATGGCTTGGGATGGACTTTGTGATAAAAGAAGATAGCATTTGTCTGGAGGATGCGTCAGGCGCGGTGATCGCCGGCGTATTCTTCACACCTCGAAGTGAAAACATCGTGGAAATCACATCTACACAGGTAAACAGCTCACTGCGGGGACAAGGCGTAGCCGACAAGCTGCTGACGGCACTGGCAGAGAAGCTGAGGGCGGACGGGCTAAAGGCAATACCGACCTGTTCTTATGCGGTTAAGTGGTTTTTGAATCATCCCGAGTACGCAGATATAACCCATCCGCAATTGTGACATAGAAAACGCCGCGTTTATCAAAGGATAAGCGCGGCGTTTCAACATATTCCAGCCGTTCACCCGGCCAATTCTTCCAGATGTTTCCTATCCTTTAACTCTACAATCCCCCGGCTTAGGCTCACCATGCCCTCCGACTGAAAATAGCGCAGCATACGGGTGACGACCTCCCGCGCCGTGCCCATGTGGGCGGCTATTTTGTCGTGAGTGATCTTCAGCGTATCACTGCCATCCAGCACACTCTCTTCCAGAAGAAATGCGGCCAGCCGCTTGTCAAAGCTCTTCCACATGATTTGTTCGATGAGCCACATGACCTCGGAAAAGCGGGCCGCCATTAGCTCGTTGGTGTAGTTGGCAAGCACCGCAGATTGCGCCATGATCTCCTTGTAGACGTCTGCCGGAATAATCCATAACTCCGCATCCTTCTCCACCTCCAGCGTCACATCAAACTGAATACTCCGCATCATGCAGGAGGCGGAAAATAGGCACATATCCCGTTCAAACAGCCTGTATATCGTGATCTCTCTTCCCTCATCGGAGAGAATATACGCCCGAAGCTGCCCGGAGCAGATAAGTATCAGCCCTACGCAGTCCGTCGAGCCATTATGCAGCAGCGTCCCCTTGGGCGCTGTGCGGCGTACTGCCGAGCCTTCGAGTAGCGCTCTCTCCTGTGCGGTCAATTTATCCCAGATAGGAAAAACCTGATTTAGTTCCATAGTACACATCCTTTTTAGTTATTATACCGCAATTTATGACATATGTCAATTTGAATCACACACGGTGACAACATTACGGAACACTTTTTTTGCTTCGGATACAATGATAAAAAGGAGGTCAGGAGATGAACGACACAAGGAAAAACAAGAAACGGGTAAGGTATCTGCCGCTTGCTGCACTGGTACTGCTTGGCGCGGTGGGAGGGTATTTATTCTATCGGTTTGTCGGCTGCGCAAGCGGGACATGCGCGATTACATCGAATCCATATATTTCAACCATATACGGAGGCGTTATCGGCGCGCTTCTCGGCTCGACCATCACGCCTATGAAGCGTGAAACGGATAAGAAGGAAGATACAAATGGCTAAAGCGTTGATAATCGGCGGCGTGGCCGGCGGAGCAAGCTGCGCGGCAAGGCTCAGAAGGTTGGATGAAACGCCTAAGATCGCTAATCGCTGTCATAGCGGCCCTGCGAACAGGTAGATAAACTCAACCATCATTTTATAAATTAAGTTTACGGCATATGTCAAATTAGTTATTGACATATGCCGTAAACCGTTGTATACTAAAGTTGTAATCGACATATGCCGCAAACTCACATGAAGGAGGAGAATAGAATGCCGGGAATGGATGGAACCGGGCCGCGTGGTATGGGAATGCGGGCGGGTCTTGGCCGTCGCGCCTGTCGCAGTGCGGCAAACCGCAATAACCAGTATGGCTGTGGCTTTGGACGCGGATCAGGTATCTGCCGCTATGCGGCGACAGAAAGCAGAGAATCTCTGAACGCTGTTAAAACTTTGTTGCAGGAACGCCTTGCAGCCGTCGATAAGCGTCTGCAAGAGCTGTAAGAAGAACACTGTATTCGGGGGACGCCCCGGATACCTAAACCAAGGAGGGATCAATATGCCGCGTCCGAGAAAATGCAGGCGAGTCTGCTCGATGCCGGACAATACGGAATTTGCGCCGGTTGGAGCTGACTTCATACCCGCTGACGCTGTTGTGATGACTGTGGATGAATACGAGAGCATCCGGCTCATTGACCATCAGGGCTTCACGCAGGAGGAATGCGCTGGGTACATGAAGATTGCCCGCACCACCGTCCAGCAGATCTACAACGATGCCAGAAAGAAGCTGTCCGTCGTGCTGGTGGAGGGTAAACCGCTTGTTATCAGCGGTGGTGATTTTCAGCTCTGCGACGGAAAGGAAGCCTATTGTGGCTGCGGTGGCTGCCGCAGGCATCGCCATGGGTGCGTTGAACATTTGAAAGGAGAAGATGAAACGTGAAAATAGCAATACCGACAGACGGAAAAAGCATGGAGAGCGCAGTATGCGTATCCTTTGGCAGGGCGCCATTTTTCCTGCTTTATGATACGGAGAGCAAGACGGAAAACTTCGTCCCGAACACTGCTGCCGATGCCCAGGGCGGCGCGGGACTGAAGGCCGCGCAGCTCGTCGTAGATATGGGAGCTAACGCGCTTTTGACCGTCCGCTGCGGGCAGAACGCCGCCGATGTGCTTGTGGCCGCAAGGGTCAAGGTGTATAAAACGGCTGCGCCCACCGTCGCGGAAAACCTTCGGGACTTTGCGGAGGGAAAGCTATCCGTGATGACGAAATTTCACGCGGGCTTTCACGGACACCAGTGAAGATAGCGGTTCTCAGCGGTAAGGGCGGCACAGGGAAAACCTTCGTCTCGGTCAATCTGGCGGCTACCGCTGACAGGGCGACCTACATCGACTGCGATGTGGAGGAACCCAACGGCAAATTGTTTTTCAGGCCGGAGGGCGTGGAAGCACAAAGTATATCCACCCGCATCCCGACCTTCGACGCGAGCAAATGCACCGGCTGCCGCAAGTGTGTGGACTTTTGCCGTTTCAACGCTCTGGTCTATGTGAAGGATAAACCCATGGTATTCCCCGAGGTCTGTCATTCCTGCGGAGGCTGCGCGCTGGTCTGCCCGTCGGGAGCAGTGACGGAGGTCGAAAAAGTAGTTGGCTCTGTGGAGAGCGGCGTCAGCGGCAATGTACGCATCGTCACCGGCGTGATGAACTTGGGCGAGGCTTCAGGTATTCCCATCATCAAGTCGGCGCTCAAAAAGTCCGGCATCGCGGAGGAACTGACGGTCATAGACTGTCCGCCCGGAAGTGCGTGTCCTGTCATGGAGAGTGTACAGAGCGCGGATTACTGCTTATTGGTGGCGGAGCCTACAGCCTTTGGTTTGCACAATTTTGAGATGGTTCATGAGCTGGTCGCGCTGCTGGGTAAACCCTGCGGGGTCATTATCAACAAGGCGGACGGAGAGTATCCGCCGCTGGACAAGTTCCTTGCCGACCATAAGATACCTGTTCTCTGCCGCATCCCATACAGCGAGCGCTTAGCACAGCTTGGAGCGGACGCCGAGATCGCTGCGAAATGTGACGCGGACATGGCGGCGCTGTTTTACACTCTTCTGGCTGATATACGGAAGGAGGCGGCGGGATGAAAAAACTGCTGATACTCAGCGGCAAGGGAGGTACGGGAAAAACCACCGTCGCCGCCGCGTTTATCGACCTTCTCTCCGCCCGCGCTTTTGCGGACTGCGACGTGGACGCACCCAATTTACACCTTGTAGCGGGCATGGACGGCGAGCCGGAGCAATCGGACTACTACGGTTCACAAAAGGCTGTTATCAACCCGGCAAAGTGTGTGGGCTGCGGCCTCTGCCTTGAAAACTGCCGTTTCGATGCCGTTGCGCAGAAGGACGGCATATGCGAGATAAACGAATACGCCTGCGAGGGCTGCGGTGTCTGCCAATATGTTTGTCCGCAGAATGCGGTGACCATGCAGAATGATATAGCCGGAGAACAGATGCTCTATTGCGGCGCGCGCACTTTCTCCACAGCGAAGCTAAAGATGGGTCGCGGCAACTCCGGCAAGCTGGTCTCGGCGGTCAAGTCGGCACTCATTCAAAATGCTGAGGCGGATGTAGCTATTATTGATGGCTCGCCGGGTATAGGCTGCCCGGTTATCGCATCCATAAGCGGTGTGGACATGGTGTTGATCGTCGCGGAGCCCTCGCTTTCCGGCGTCAGCGACATGGAGCGTATCATCAAAACCGCGCGGATATTTCAGACCAAAACATCCGTCTGTGTCAACAAGGCCGATGTATGCCCGGAAAAGACAGCAATGGTTGAGCGGTTTTGCGCGGAAAACGCCATCCCCTTTGCGGGAAGCATTCCCTACGACAAGGCTGCGGCGGAAGCCATCAACAGCGGTCACAGTCTGGCTGCAGTGGACTGTCCGGCGAGGGATGCGATCCATGCAATATACCGGAACACAATGAAATTGTTGAAAGCATAGGAGGCAAATCAAGATGAACGAAAATTGCTCACACAACTGTGAAAGCTGTAACGAGAATTGCAGTGAAAGAACAAAAGAAAGCCTTTTAGAGAAACCCCACGAGCTGAGCCGGATCAAAAAAGTTATTGGCGTGGTCAGCGGTAAGGGCGGCGTGGGCAAAAGCCTCGTCACATCGCTGCTGGCGGTCATGGCACAGCGCGAGGGATACCGTACCGCCGTTCTGGACGCCGACATCACCGGCCCTTCGATTCCCAAAGCCTTTGGCCTGCACGGGAAAGCGGAGGGCAGCGAACTGGGACTTTATCCTGTAAAGACGAAAACAGATATTTCCGTCATGTCGCTGAACCTACTGACGGAGAATGAAACAGACCCGGTTGTCTGGCGCGGTCCGCTGATCGCGGGAACCGTCAAGCAGTTCTGGACGGATGTGATCTGGGGCGACGTAGATTACATGTTCATCGACATGCCGCCTGGAACCGGCGATGTGCCGCTGACGGTTTTTCAGTCCATTCCCGTGGACGGGCTCGTCATCGTAGCATCACCGCAGGAGCTGGTGGGCATGATCGTGGAGAAAGCGGTCAACATGGCAGGCATGATGAACATTCCGGTCTTGGCACTGGTCGAAAATATGAGCTATGCACTTTGCCCCAAATGCGGCGAGAAGCTCTATCTGTTCGGCGAAAGCCATATTGATGAGATCGCAAAAAAGCACCATGTTGATACCGTTGCGCAGATTCCTATTGACCCGAAGCTGGCCGCTGCCTGTGACGCGGGTATGATTGAGCTGTTTGACGGAAATTGGCTCGACAATGTACTGTCCCGCATTACGGAAACAGAATAAAAGCCATTCGGGGTGACGCCATGAAAATAACTGTATTGATGGAGAACACGGCGTGCAAGCCTGAATTTGCCGTGGAACACGGCTTGAGTTTGCATATCGAAACGAGCCGTCATAATATTCTGTTTGACACCGGCCAGACAGAAGCCTTTGCCGACAATGCGGCATTGCTTGGGGTAGACCTGAGAGAGGTCGATATTGCCGTTCTGTCTCATGGTCACTACGACCACGGCGGTGGGATAAAACGATTCCTTGCCATAAACGACCATGCGCCCGTTTATCTGAGCCGAAACGCTTTTGGGCAGCACTATAACGCCAGCGGCAAGTATATCGGGCTTGACCCGGATATTGCGGGAAGCGGTCGGCTCGTATATACCGACGATTTCCTGCGCATCGACGACGAGCTGGAGCTATGCACCTGCAACCGCCTCACGCGGAAATATCCAACCGACAGCGCCGGACTCACCGTTCAGAGAAACGACGTCCCTGTACCCGAAAACTTTCTTCACGAGCAGTACCTTGTCATTCATGACGGCAAAAGGCGCGTTGTCATAAGCGGTTGCTCGCACAAGGGCATTTTGAACATCATGGATTGGATTCATCCCGACATACTTGTCGGCGGCTTTCATTTCATGAAACAACCATTGACGCAAGCTGGGAACCCGGTGCTTGACCACGCGGCGGAGGTTTTATCCGGCTTTGACACCGAATACTATACCTGTCATTGCACCGGACAGGAGCAATACGAGTACCTGAAAGAAAAAATGGGCGAAAGGCTGCATTACCTTGCGTCCGGACAAATACTTGAATTATAAGGAGAGCATTTATTATGAAAATTGCTGTTGCATCAAACGGAACAAACATCTGGGGACACTTTGGTCACTGTGAAAACTTCAACATTTTTGAGACAGCTGACGGAAAAGTCATTTCTACGCAGTGCGTACCCAATCCCGGACACAAGCCAGGCTTCCTGCCCAACTTCCTCGCGGATATGGGCGTGAATGTCATCATCGCCGGTGGCATGGGCGGCGGAGCCGTGGAGATTTTCAACGAGCGTAATATTGAGGTTGTTGTCGGTGCCGAGGGCGACGCCAAAGCTGCAGTGGAGGCTTATCTGCGCGGCGAATTGAAATCCACAGGCTCCATCTGCCATGAGCACGAGCACGCGGACGAGTGCGGCGAGCAAAAATAATAACAATTCCTGTTAATGTGATAATGTCACGGTGTAGCTGCCCTGAACGCAGTATAATTCACCCATAACAAACCAGAAAGAAAAAGGAGGTCGATGCAATGAAGAAATATATCTGCACGGTCTGCGGCTATGTATACGACGAAGCCCGTGGCATTCCCGAAGCGGGCATCGCGCCGGGAACCACATGGGAACAGTTGCCGGAGGACTGGGTCTGTCCCCTTTGCGGTGCGTCCAAAGCTGAGTTCAAAGAGGACGGCGCAAATACGGCAGCACCGAAGCCGGTGGTGAAAATGGAACTGCCTGTGGGCGAAAAGGAGCTGACGGCGCTGGAGCTTTCCGCTGTGTGCTCCAACCTGGCCCGCGGCTGTGAAAAGCAGTACAAGGCGGAGGAAGCAGCTCTGTTCACGCAGCTCGCTGACTACTTTAAAGCGGCCTCCGCGCCGGTGAACACCGGTAGCATGGGGCAGTTGCTCTCCCTTGTGGAGAAGAATTTGGCAGAGAATTTCCCGACAGCAAATTCCGTGGCGGCTGACACCAAGGATCGCGGCGCGCTGCGGGCGCTGGTGTGGAGTGAAAAAGTCACCCGTATCCTCAAATCGCTTTTGACCCGCTATGAAAAAGAGGGCGGAGCGATGCTTCAAAACACCGGTGTGTATGTCTGCACGATCTGCGGCTTTATCTATGTGGGTGACAATCCCCCCGAGCTGTGCCCGGTGTGCAAGGTACCCAGCTGGAAGTTTGAGAGAATTGAAGGGAGGGCGACAGCATGAGCGATACCTATGCCGTGAGAAATATCCGCCTCTGCACAAAGGACTGCCTGTGTCTGTACGTCTGCCCCACTGGCGCGACGGATACAGAGAACAGCATCATTGACGTTGATAAATGCATCGGCTGCGGAAAGTGCGCGGCTGCTTGCCCCTCCGGCGCGATCTCCATGGTGCCGAAAGAGCTGCCGGTGCAGCAAAAGCACACGGAAACGGTGGAAGGCGCGATGAAGGCGCTACTGCGCTCCAAGTCGGAGCAGGAGGCAATTGCGTCCGCGCTACCCGGAAAGCTGGCGGCGGCCATCGAAAAGTCCAACCGCATCATGGCGGAGGACATCATCCGCGAGGCGGGCTATATGCTGCCTCAGAGCGGCAACGCAAGGGCGTTTCTCGAAAAACTCCTGAAGGAGCAGACCGGCGAGGGCTTCCCCCGCGAGGCGGTCGAGAAACTTCTCTCTTCCCTGAACTTTAATGAAAATACGGAGGAAACAAAAATGGAAAAATGGAAGTGCTCTGTCTGCGGCTATATTCATGAAGGACCCCTGCCTGCCGACTTTGTCTGCCTCCGCTGCAAGCAGCCCGCCAGCGTCTTTGAAAAAACTGAAGAAGCTACCGCAAAGAGCGCGAATCCCTATGCCGGGACCAAGACGGAGAAGAACCTTGCCGAAGCCTTTGCCGGCGAGAGTCAGGCGCGAAATAAGTATACCTATTTTGCAAACATCGCACAGCGCGAGGGCTACGACCAGCTCTCCGAGCTGTTCTTAAAGACCGCCCGCAACGAGCAGGAGCATGCCCGCATTTGGTTCGAGGAGCTGGGGCATCTGGGCAAGACCGCCGAAAACCTGCTTGCCGCCGCCGAGGGCGAGAACTATGAGTGGACGGATATGTACGACCGCATGGCAAAGGACGCCGACGAGGATGGCTTCCCGGAGCTGGCAGCCCGTTTCCGCAGAGTCGGCGCTATTGAGAAAGCGCATGAGGAGCGCTACCGCGCCCTGCTGAAGAACGTCGAGATGCAGAAGGTGTTCGAGAAGGGCGAGGAGACCATGTGGGAATGCCGCATCTGCGGACACCTTGTCATGGGTAAAAAGGCACCGGAGGTATGCCCAGTCTGCAAATATGCCCAGAGCTATTTTGAAGTCAGAAAAGAGAACTATTAACGATACGGGAGGTACATATCATGGAGCAGAAATTCTTTATTTGTGAGCACTGCGGCAATATCGTAGCCTTTGTTAAGAACAGCGGCGTTCCCGTGGTCTGCTGCGGCGAGAAGATGAAAGAACTCATCCCCGGAACCACCGATGCGGCGGTGGAAAAGCATATCCCCGTTTACCGCGTTGAGGACGGCAAGGTATTTGTAACGGTCGGCTCCGTTGCACACCCCATGCTGCAGGAGCACTACATCGAGTGGGTCTCCCTACAGACCAAGCTCGGAAACCAGCGCAAGGTGCTGAACCCCGGCGATAAGCCGGAGGTCTGCTTCTCCATCTGCGAGGGCGACGAGGTGGAAGCCGTTTACGCCTACTGCAACCTGCACAGCCTCTGGAAAGCGTAAGAGTCAAGCATAAAATCAGCCAGCAAGCCCCGATTTTTTAACTCGGGGCTTGCTGGCTGATTGGTCATGTTGGAGTGAGAATCGATGTTTACGATCATTTTATACTGCGCGGCGGGCGGGCTGCTTGTCCTGTCCTTCTTCAAAAGCCGCGAGAAAACGAAAAAGGCGCTGAAAAAGGCGTGGAAGTCCTTTGAGAACATCCTGCCGCAGTTTCTCACGGTGCTGCTCATCATCGGTATGATGCTGGCGGTTTTGGATGAGGGCACGATCTCCAAGCTGCTGGGTACGGAATCGGGTGTGCTGGGCATGGGAATTGCCGCCGTCATCGGCTCCGTCACGCTCATACCGGGATTCGTCGCGTTCCCGTTGGCGGCGTCACTGCTCAAAGCCGGAGCGGGCTACGGACAGATCACCATGTTCGTCACTACGCTGATGATGGTGGGCGTAGTCACGCTGCCCGTGGAGAGCAAATACTTCGGGCGCAAAGCAACGCTGCGGCGCAATCTGTTCGCGCTCATCTATGCGGTCTGCATTTCCTTTGTGATAGGTGGTGTATTGGAATGAAAAAGCTGTGGGAAGTTGTGAAACGTTACAAGTTTTTCCTTGCATTCTTCTCCGTAAACATCGCGTTGCTCTTTATTCTGCCGGATACTGGTTGGCGCTCCTTCGAGATCACCGGGGATAATCTTTTAGAGATGCTCTCCATCCTTCCGCCTATCTTTGTGCTGCTGGGCTTATTGGATGTGTGGGTTGAGCGGGAAACCATGATAAAATATATGGGCAGCGGCTCCGGCGTAAAGGGCGGCGTGTTTGCCTTTATTCTGGGTGCGGCTGCCGCCGGTCCGCTGTACGCCGCATTCCCCGTCGCCGCCGTTCTGTTGAAAAAAGGCGCGAAACTGATGAATGTATTCATCTTCATCGGCGCATGGTCAACGGCCAAAATACCAATGCTGCTGTTTGAGGCGTCCAATCTTGGAGTACACTATACGCTCCTGCGCCTTGCCTGCAACATCGTCGGTATCATTCTTATCGCCGTGCTGCTTGAAAAGAGCCTGAAGAAAGAAGAACAACAGGCTATTTACGAGAATGCAGAAAAGCTTTGAGCTAAGGCACTGTTTCCATCCCATATCTTCCTTTTCTGGAATGGCAGGTGCTCAATCGGGAGAAAACTGCTGACTATGTTTACAAAATGCCGATGCGGCGATTTAAGACCGCATGAAAATACTGGCCGGTAGAAACGGAATAGGCGGTAATGGAGACGGGATCGGCAGTGGTCAGCACTATGGGGAAACTTATACAATTTGAGCCTGTTGAAATGCAAAAAAATAATGCCTACCAAGCGATGGTAAGTCCATCCCTCGGTAGGCATTATTCGTTGCACTTTATTTCGTTGTCTGGGTGATGAATGCGTCGGTGAAGCCCGCAGCTTTGACTCGCTTCAACATCGCGTCAGCATTACCTTATAGCGTGTCTCGGTACCGTCAGCCTTCTTGGAGATCAGGCGAATGCCGCCCTCGTAGGCGCTGTAGGCGCGGTCGAAACGCTCACCCTGCGGGAGCTGATTCTTGGCCTGCTTTAGCT